>NZ_WRPR01000018.1 GCF_010367455.1 Candidatus Laterigemmans baculatus
TTTTAAAAAGCAGTCGCCTTCGGCTTGCCGTTAAACGATTTTTCTGCGAGCCGTCCCGCTCCGAACCAATCCAAAGTGGCGCTGTCCAGCTAGCGTCGACTCAAAATTATAGGCGTTTGCCGCAGAAACGAAAAAAGCGTCGCACGGCGGGAGCGTGCGACGCTTTCTTCTTCCGATGCGGAGATCGAGGATCCTCTCCGGGGTCAACGAGGGGGAACCGGGCTGAAGGCTCAGACCAGTTCTTTCTTGACGCCGATCAAGGTCCGAAGGCGTTCGGCCAGCAAGTGGGCATCGAACGGCTTCTTGAAGGTTTCGTTGATCGCCGAGCGGTCGAAGCTCATCGGCTGGCCGTCATCGGGCAGCAAGGCGATCAGGATGATTTCAGCAAAATCGATGTTCTTGCGGAGGTTCTGGCAGATTTGCACTGCCTCGACCTTGCCGATCGAAAAATCGACGATGATGCAGTCGGGATTAAAACTCTCGGCTTGAATTCCCGCTTCGAAACCGCTCGCGGCCACGGCCACTTTGAACGCTTTCTCCGGGGGCAGCTCTCGCTTCAGGTTCTCGATCAAAACTTGGTCTTGCGCGACGATCAGCACTTTGGCCATCGCCTCGTCTTCCAGATCCCCCAAGGGCATGCCGTGTTCCTTGAGGAACTTAATCAGGTACTCGCGGGGGATGCGACGATCCTGCGAGCCCGGAATACGATATCCCTTGAGTCGCCCCGAATCGAACCATTTTGACACGGTTCGTGGAGCGACTTTACAGATCTTAGCGACCTGTCCAGTCGTGAAGACCTTCATATCAGGTTCTCCATAACGCCTCGTTGACTTTTCCCTTGGTTGACGGTGCGTCGGTAACCGTCAACACATCGGCCCACTCGTTGTTTACTCGTCCGCTGCCAACAACCGGCCTGAACGGTCGTCTTCGGTCGGTGGGGCGACACGAAGAATTGGCAAAGTAAACGGCTGGGTCTGGGGCCGTTCCGGTTGCGTCCTGCGACACAGTCCGGGGTGGGATCCTCGCGGTTTCGGGTAATAGTGGCTCGGAAGACTTTGACGCCTCCGAGCGAAACCAAAGTTCCGCTCGGTGAGATCGCGATCCGACGAACCGGGCCAATGCCGCCGCACTTGCGGTGGCGGTACCAGCGCACTTGCGCCAGCGGTTCGGGGCGAATTCGAGGCTAGAGACGCGGCCGCTCGATGGCTCTCCCGGTGCGGAGCCCTTCGCTGCGAAGAGCCCCTCGATTCCGGAAGGCATGCCAGTCGTGCGTCCAGCGGAGACAGCCCGCACTCACGTGCCGCGGCTGCCGCTGCCCAGATTCCCCCCTGTGGGAAAACAACCGCAGCCCTGTGTGAATGTCTCGATGCGTTCGAAAACCCATCGGGCACGGGGACTGCGGTGATTCTCCCGCACTTAGTTTCGATTCAAACCGGGGTTAACCTTTAGCGTGTTTGAATACGAACAAGCGGTAACTTTGTGGCAACCGCGCCGACCCGCCCCAGCTAGGCTGGCGCGGAACAGCTGATACCAAAGGAATTACGCACAATTCTCTCGAAGCGTTCTCCCCACAGTCCCGGTTTCGCTCGCCCGAAGGGAAGAAATTTTCGGAAAAAATTTCCCTCTCCCTCCCGAGAGTGCCCGCTCGGGGTCGTTGCCGCCGCTAGCCCAAAGCGGTACCCATTACAGACTGCCCGGTCGATTCACTCGTTCCCCCCCAAGGTGCTGGTCATGCCTCGTACGCTGCGACGGATCTCCTTCTGCGCACTGCTCCTCTCCGCGACGGCGTTCGGTCACGTCGCTCCGCAGCCGGCTGCTGCGGAACAACCGACTCCCGACGCTCCCGGATCCGCCCTCTCCGGGATCGAGCAGGAGTATTTCAGCGAGCAGGTCGCTCCGGGTGACGATTTCTACCAGCACGTCAACGACGGCTGGCTCCGTAAAACCGAGATCCCCGGCGACCGATCCGACTACGGCACGTTCACGGTCCTCAGCGACCGCACGGAAGAGCAGGTCCGGAGCTTGATCGAAGCGGCCGCCGAGACCGAGGCGGCTCCAGGCAGCAACACCCAGAAGGTCGGAGATTTCTATCGCTCCTACACCGACTACGAAGCCCGCAACGCCGCGGGAACCGCCCCCATTCAGCCGCTGCTGCAGACGATCGACCAGATCGATTCGCGGGAGGATCTCGGGGCGGTGCTGGCGAAGCTACTGCGAAGCGGCGTCGGCGGTCCTTTTGTGACCTACGTCTCTCCCGACGCCCGCAGCAGCGATCAGTACGCCGTCTACGTCTATCAGAGCGGAATCACCCTCCCGGACCGCGACTACTACCTCGAGGATGAGGAGCGATACCAGGCGCTCCGCACGCAGCTCGGTGACTACGCGAGCGATCTGCTGGCAGCGATCGACGTCGAGGATCCACAAGCGGCTGCGGCGGAGGTCGTCGGCCTGGAGACCCAGTTGGCCGAAGCCCAGTGGACGAACGTTCAAAACCGGGATCCGGTGAAAACCTACAACAAGCAATCCTCCCAAGAAATCCGCGAGACCCTCGCGGCGCTCCCCTGGAAAGATTTTGCCGACCAGGCGGGAATCGCCGACCAGTCGCATTTCATCGTCCGCCAGCCGACCTTCATCAGCCGCGTCAATGAGCTGCTCACGGACGTCCCGCTGGAAACCTGGAAGGACTACCTTCGCTTTCGCGTCATCGACGCGTACGCTCCCGCCCTGACCGAATCGCTCGAACGGCGGCACTTCGAATTCCACGACACGGCGCTGAGCGGAATCGTCGAACAAAAACCGCTCTGGAAGCGAGCGGTCGAAGGCACTGGCAGCACGCTGGGCGAGGTCGTCGGCAAACTCTATGTCGACGAACACTTCTCTCCCAAAGCAAAAGCTCGCATGGAGGAGTTGGTCGAGAATCTCAAAAAGGCCTTTGCCGAACGAATCGAGCAACTCGAGTGGATGGGGCCGGGCACCAAGAAGCAGGCGCTCGAAAAACTCTCGATGTTCAACACCAAGATTGGTTATCCGGACCAGTGGAAAGATTATTCCAAGCTGGAAATCAAGGCCGACGATCTGGCGGGAAATCTACTCCGCTCGGCGAACTTCGAATACCAGCGGGAAATCGACAAGCTCGGCGGACCGATCGACCGCAACGAGTGGCTCATGACGCCGCAGACGATCAACGCCTACTACAACCCGTTGATGAATGAAATCGTCTTCCCTGCAGCGATCCTCCAACCACCGTTCTTCAATCTCGCAGCCGATGACGCAGTGAATTACGGGGCGATCGGGGCGGTCATCGGACACGAAATCAGCCACGGCTTCGATGACAAAGGGAGCCAGTACGACGGGCACGGAAATCTTCGCAATTGGTGGACGCAAGAGGATCGCCAAGAGTTTGAAGCTCGGGCCCAGAAATTGGTCGAGCAGTACAGCCAGTACAAGCCGTTTGAAGACATGCACGTCAATGGCGAACTGACGCTGGGCGAAAACATCGGCGACCTCGGGGGCCTGAGCGTCGCCCATCGGGCGTACCAAATGTCGCTCGAGGGCAAGCCGGCCCCGGTGATCGAAGGGCTCAGCGGCGACCAGCGGTTCTTGCTCGGCTGGTCCCAGATCTGGCGCCGCAAGTACCGCGAACCGGAACTGCGGAAGCGTCTGCTCACCGACCCCCATTCGCCGAGCCGCTATCGGGTTAACGGCATCGTGAGCAACATGGACGTCTTCTACGACGCGTTCAACATTCAGCCGGGGGATGAAATGTATATCGCCCCGGAGAACCGCGTCCGTATCTGGTAAGACCTCAGCGGGCTTCGGGATGGAAGCGACGGTTGAACAGTTGGGGGTCAAACGGATCAGCCACATCGGGCAGTCGCACCGGCTGCCCCGGCTGGGACCCCATCATTCCGACCGTGCTTCCGCCGGGAGCCCCGGGCGAAGCATCCTGCGTCTGCCCTGAAGCCAAGGGAGAGAGGCTGCGGTCCGCAGACTCTTCATCTCGCGGCAGCGACTCGATCCACCGCCGCAGATTCTCGATCGCTTCTTGGTCGCGGGGGCCCAAGGGGGGTTCCTCGGCGCCTCCATGCGGCTTGAGTGCCCGCACCAACAGCGGACTGGCAGCGGGATGCTCGCGGTTGATCCAGGGAAGGACCGCGGCGAGATTTTCCCGCGTCATTGCCGCCCTCGGGCGGCGACCCACCACCCGCTCATCGCTCAGCACCCAACCGGTCGCCGCTCCGCCGCCATGGCAAGCGGTCGCGCTGCAGCGATTGGCCAGCAGCGGCTGGATGCGGAGATTGAACTCCCGCAGCTCCTCGGGCCCCAGCCCGTCGAGGGAGTGCGAGCCACCTTCAGCTTGCGGCACAGCGGCTTTCGGCACAGCGGCTTGCGGCGGCTCTTTCCCCTCTGTCCCAGTGGCGAGCGACTCCGGTGCCCCGGCGGCACTCGGCGCTCCCGCACCGCGGGCAGCAGCCTGTTGCTCGATCGTCAACTGCAACTCCGCCTCGGCTCGCAAGATTGCGACGGCGTCGGGGCGGATCCGTTTGGCGGCCTGAATCTCCGCTGCCGCTCGTTCGCACAGCCCGTGCCGCAGACACCACCGCGCGGTCTCCAGGTGCGATTCGACCGTGAACACACGTCGCCGGTCGAGCTGGTACTGGTACAGCCCGTCGAGCGACTCGGCCCAGCAAGCGACCTTCTCGCGTGACAGGCGGACTTCGGAGCCTTGGAAGCGCACGATCACCCGCCCCGGTTCCTCTTCCACGGTCCCCCGAAGGACCGCCAAGTCGCGGAGCAACACGTAGCCGGGCTCGACCGCCGGCTCGCCGCCGCGGACGACGCTCATCAGCAGCCAAGAAAATGCCGCTCCGATAGAGAACCAGGTTCGGATCATGGTGGCGGAACGGTAGGCAAGGGACCGCCTCAGCGTCAAGACATCCGCCGAGGCTCTGTCAGCCCCAGAAGACACCCTCCCCCCGGGAGGGTCGCGAGGAACGAGCGGGGAGGGTGACTACCGGCCGTGAATCCTTATTGCCCAAGCCGATCTTGCACGCGAACCGGCAACGCGGGTAATGGGTAACCCAGCTCACAATTCAGCAGCAGCCGCAGCATTTCAGGCCGGCCTATGAACCGCCAGTCGCTTCAACGCAAAGCACCGGAAACCGTTTCAGGCTACCGGTTCGACCGCAGCCATCTGCGGGTGGACCAGCGAGAGCCTGGCATCAGCGCGTTCATGCGGATCCGCAACGGAGCCGAGTTCCTCGAGCTGACGATTCGCAGCCACATCGAGTTCTTCGATGAAATCGTTGCCGTGCACAACAACTGCACCGACGAAACGCCACAGATCCTCACGCGGCTCCAAGAGGAGTTCGGCCCCCAGAAACTTCGCGTCATCCACTACGCCGACGAAGTCTTTCCACCGGGCAGTTCGGGGCACATCCGCACCGACCCGCACTCGCCCCACAGCCTCGTCAACTACTACAACTTCGCCCTCGCCTCGACGCGATACCGCTTTGCGACAAAGCTCGACGACGACCACCTCGCGATCCGCGAGACGACCCGGCGAGCGACCGACTCCCTGAGATCGGGTGAGACCGATCCGAAAGAGATGCTTTGCTTCTCGGGGCTCAACCTCTTCCACCGCCCCGACGGAAGCCTCGCCGTCCTCAAACGGGATCCGATCTCCGGCAGCGGCGACATCGGGTTCTTCCGCGTGACCCCCAACACTTACTTCTCCAAGGATCGGCGGTTTGAACGATTCAGAAGCGGAGGTGCGAGGCGACGGTTTTGCGGATTCCTTTACTGGCACTTGAAATACCTCAAGTCCGACATGGGGTTTGGCAACTACCGGCTCGACAAAAACCCTACCAGCCGATACGCCAAACGGCACGCGGCGATGCACCAAGCCCCGCCGGAATGCCTCGATTTGCAGGCCCTGGCCCACTACTGCAGCCCCACCCTGCTGCACCGCTTGAAACAGCTCGTGTCGAGCAAACAAGCCCTGATTGGCCAGCGCAACGCGACTATTCCACGAGCTTTTCCCGACGCCGCTGTCGCCCAGGCGGTTGAGCGGACAGCGGGCCGACAGTTCCGATCCGCCCTGGACTCGCCGCAAACCGAACATGCCTGCAGCCCGACCATCCGCGCCGCCGGCTGAACGCTCTTGCTACTGCACACGCGAGCATGTTACTCCAGCTTTGTAGCCTCGCGCCGTCCTCTCTGCTTCGAGCAGGTGTAGACGTATCGCACTCGCGGCAATCGACTGCATGCCGCAGCATACGCCTCCTCAACAAATCAATGCCAGCACCAATCAAACCACGTCACATCAGCGTAATCATCACGACGTACAACTCCCCCGATGCATTGCGTCTGACGCTCAAGGCGTTCGACCTCCAGACACGGCGGGACTTTGAACTGGTCGTCGCCGATGATGGGTCGGGGGCAGATACAGCGACGGTGATCGATGAGTTCCGAGCGGAGTCGGATCTGCCCCTCATCCACGTCTGGCATGAGGATCGCGGCTTTCGTAAGTGCGAGATCCTCAATCGAGCGATCGAATCCGCCACCGGCGATTACTTAATTTTCACCGATGGCGATTGCATTCCGCGGCCCGACTTCGTCTCCGTGCACCACAATGAAGCTGAGCCCAGACGCTTTCTCTCCGGCACCTACAACAACCTCCCGCCGTCGTTCGCCGAGATCATTACCGAGAGTACCGTTGGTTCGGGCGAGGCTTTTCAACTGAAGTGGCTGCGAAGCCACGGTCTGCCCCGATCGCGGAAAGCCCTCCGGCTGACTCCATACAAGACCCTCGCTGGTATCCTGAACCGGCTAACGACGACCCATCCCACGTGGAATGGGTGCAACGCGTCGGGCTGGAAATCGGATCTCGAAGCCGTCAATGGATTCGACGAACGAATGCGGTACGGCGGTCTCGATCGGGAACTGGGACTTCGCCTCAACAATGCGGGAATCAAAGGCAAGCAGATCCGCTTCAAAGCCATCTGCCTGCACATCGACCACGACCGTGGCTACATGAACGAGAAGGATCTGCAAGATAATCTTGCCATCCGCGAAGCGACCCTCCGCGAACGCTCCACTTTCACGCCCTACGGCATCCGTAAAGCAGCGTAGCCTCCACATGATCCACGCACTCCCCACGGACCGGGCCGCCGGTGTTGCAAGTTGCGTTGTCAAGATTGTCGGCGGGCTGGGAAACCAGATGCTACAGTACGCGGCCGGTCGAGCCGTCTCGCTCCGATGCGGTTGCCCTCTGGAGCTGGACCTAAGCTTCTATGACCGTAAGCGCCACCGGAGTTTCGAGCTCAGCGCTTTCCCAATCCATGCCCATCGCAGACCCAGCAACCGCGGCTGGCAGCGAATTCTGGGCCGCGCCTTTCGACAAACCGACCCCGCGGCGACGGTGTACCGGGAATCGAGCAAAGCCTTCGACCCTTGCATTCGGTCGCTGGAGGCTCCCGTTCGCCTCGACGGGTATTTCTTTTCGGAAAAGTATTTTTCCGATCACGCCGAGACGATTCGGAGCGAGCTGACTCCGCCGGAATTTTCGGATGCGGGGTCGCTCGAACTCAAGCAGCGCATGGCATCCACCGAGAGCACTGCCCTGCATGTCCGCCGCGGCGATTACGTTACAAACAAAAACGCCAGCGAACGCTTCTGGTCGTGCAGCCTCGAGTATTACGAGGAGGCGATCGATCGCGTTCCCAGCCGGGGCGAGGTGTTCGTTTTTTCGGATGACATTCCGTGGGCTCGAAAGAATCTCCGCTCCTCCAAACCGCTGGTCTTCGTCGGCGAGGGATCAAACCATCAAAAGCTGGCGAATGCCGGCCTTCGCGACCTGTGGTTGATGACCCACGCGGATCACCACATCATCGCCAATTCTTCCTTCAGTTGGTGGGGCGCCTGGTTGGCCGACGCGGGCAAGGGATTGAAGATTGCCCCTCGAAAGTGGTTTAACGATCCGACGATCGACGACAGTGATATCATTCCCGAGCGGTGGCTTCGGATTTAGCCCCTTCTGCGAGAAACCATGATGCTGCAGCCTATTCTCAAGTACCTGCGACGCAAGGCTGATCCGATCGAGCTGCTAAGCCGCGTCGCGCCGGCATCGACCAGCCTCACGTCGATCGTCCACATCGGTGCTCATCTGGCTCAGGAACGGCACCACTATGAGCAGCACGGATTCCGCAAGATCCTCTGGGTGGAGGGATCGGCCACGGTTTACGAGGAGCTGAGGAAGTTGCTCGCACAGCACGAGGGGCCAGCCACGCACAGCGCACGCTGTGCAATGCTGACGAACGAAGACGACCAAGAGGTCGAGCTTCGGACTTACAGCAACAACGGAATGTCGAATTCGATTTTTCCACCAAGCCAACAACTGGCCGCTCGCTGGCCTGACGTCAAAGAGACAGGCGCAACCCAACGATCGAAATCAGTCACGCTCGACTCGTTCCTTGCAACCACCGAGTTCGCCGATCAGTGCGACGTTTTGGTCGTCGACGTCCAGGGTGCCGAACTCCTCGTCCTTCAAGGCGGCCTCAAAACACTGTCTCGGGTCAAGGCGGTCGTCTGCGAGGTTTCAACGGTCCCCTACTACGAAGGAGGAGTCCTGTTCGAGGAGCTGAACGCCTTCCTCACCGCCCAGGGGTTTGTTGCGGTGTCGACCCCGAGGCGCCATGGGGATATGCTCTTCCTGCGCAAGGATCTGATGCGAGCCGCCGCTTAGTCGCGCCCCCTGCTACATAGGCCCCCGTGCCACACAGCCTACCGTGAAAGGATTCCCATGTCGTTTTTCAGTCAGAACGTGAAGCCGGTTTGGCGCGCGGCGAGTTCGTTAGCCTGTGCCGTCAAGAAGAAAGCCGCCGTGTCACTCGGGTACCGGAGGCCGACGAGAACGTGCCAGATCCCGGGCCTGCAGCAGTTGGTTGACGAGCGCATCTGCCCAGACCGGCCGGGAACGTTTGTCGAGGTCGGGGCTTATGACGGCGAGCGATTCTCCAATACTTCGTGGCTCGCCGACAGTGGGTGGCGGGGGATCTATATCGAACCCTCTCGGCAGTTTTCGCGGTGGTGCCGATTCCGCCACATCCTCAACAACGTCACAGTCTTGAACGTAGCCGCGGGCGAGAAGAACGCCGAAGCAACGCTCATGCAGGTCGGCTCTTTGAGCACGATGTGCGAGGAAACGTTCGACGAGTACGGCCGCATTGAGTGGGCTAAGCCCCGCCTGCACAAGGATTTCCAGCGGCAAACAACCGAGATCCGAACCCTCGACTCGATCCTGGAAACGAGCTGTGTTGACGTCGGCTTCGACATTTTAGTCGTAGATGTCGAAGGTTTTGAAGAAAATGTTTTCAGCGGCTTCGACGTGCGCCGCTGGAGACCGACGATGATGATTGTCGAACTATGTGACGCTCATCCCGACTTCAGTGAGAATGCGAAGCTGTCGGAGTCGGCTAGCCGCGTCCGCCAGAAGATCCTCAACGCGGGGTACCGCGAGGTCTACTGCGACAAAATCAATTCCGTCTTTGAACTCGTTGAGGCCGCGGCGAACCACGAGACCGGCGAGCGATTAGCGGTTGCCTGAGGTTGATCGAATCGCAATCGTAACCGGCACTCCTGCAACTTTTCCTCCAGCCGACGCGAAGCATGCCGCACTCCCCGGAGATCGTCTTTCACGCCGACCGTTACTCGATCGAGCGCGTCCGCCGCACGGGAAACGATGGGCGCGTGCATAGCCGCGACATCATCCGCCATCCGGGAGCGGTCGTCTTGCTGCCGATCACCTCGGACGATCGCGTGGTAATGATTCGCAACCACCGCGTCTCCATCGGCGAAACCTTGCTGGAACTTCCGGCCGGCACGATCGAGCGGGGTGATTCGCCGCAAGAGACCGCGGCCCGCGAGTTGATCGAGGAAACCGGTTACCGGGCGGCGGATCTTCAACTCGTAAGGAAGTTCTATGCCTCGCCAGGAATCTGCGACGAAGCGATGTATCTGTTTCTCGCACGCGGGTTAGTCGCCGGCGAACCCGACCGAGAAGTCACCGAGCAGATCGAGAACCAGCTGGCTACCTGGGATGAAATCCGCAACTGGCTCCGCGACGGTACGATCCAAGACGGAAAGACGCTGGTGGGGCTGATGAGTTATTTGATCGGGGAGCGATAGGAGTTAGGTTTCAGGTTTCAGGTTTAAGAGTATAGGGAAGAATCTTCTCGTACTCGTACTCGTACTATCACGGTAGGGACCACCGTTTCCGGTGGCCCCCCGCACAGATCCGTACGTGAGCGATTTACTCATACGGCTCTTGCTCTGAGTCTGGCGTGATGCCGGATAGAGGGCCATGGGTGAGTGATTTTCGGTGGCGGCAGGTGCTTGCGCATCAACCGCCCCATGCGCTCGTGCGTCCAGGTGCGACTGCCACGCTGGCTACGCCGGCGCAGCTGGCCCAGCCAGAGATGGAACAGGGCCTCGCGAAACTGGGTCAAGCGAGCGAAGTTCAGGGGGACCCCGTGGTACGCCTGCCATCCTCGGACGACGCTGGCGAGCCAGCGCCCCGTTGCCCCGATCGAGTGATGTCGGCGGCGGCGGAGTTCCTCTCCAATCCGTGCGAGCGTACCACGCATGCGGCTAGCCATCGTCAGGCGGCGGAGCACGAAACGGTCTCCCCGACGGGTCCGCGCACAGACGTGCGTGAACCCGAGAAAGTCAAACGTTTCGCATTTGCCTGTGCCTTCGCGACGATGGCGGTCCGAGGCCCGCCGACCGAACTCAATCAGCCGAGTTTTCTGCGGGTGCAGCCGGAGACCGAACTTGCCGAGCCGCCCGTGGAGGGCGTCCAGACACGCTTGGGCATCCGACTGGTGCTCGAAGCCGATCACAAAGTCATCCGCGTAGCGAACGACGATGCAGTCCCCAGTTGCGTGGCGTTTGCGCCACTGGTCGATCCACAGATCGAACACGTAATGGAGGAAGATGTTGGCGAGCAGCGGTGAGAGCACCGCTCCTTGGGGAGTCCCTTTGCCGTTGTCACTCCAGTCGGTTCCTTCGATAATCCCGGCGTTCAGCCATTTGAGGATCAGTCGAACGATCCGCTTGTCTGCGACTCGATGTTCGATGAACTGCACCAACCAGTCACGGTCGATGTTGTCAAAGAACCCTTCGATGTCGGCGTCCAGTATCCAGTTCACTCGCTTTTCGGTGATCCCGACGTAGAGCGCATCAAGCGCTTGATGCGGACTGCGTCCGGGCCGGAAGCCGTAGCTGAAACCGAGGAAGTCCGCTTCGTAGATGCACTGAAGGACCGCACGCAGCGCGTGCTGGACGATCTTGTCCTCCAGGGAGGGAATCCCCAGAGGCCGTTTGCGTCCGTCGGTTTTCTCGATGTGCACCCGCTTGGAGGGCTTCGCTCGGAAGGCTCCGCGGTGAATGCGACCGTGGAGGTCGGCGATCCGATTCTCCAGGTCTTGCTCGTATTCGTGCCACGTCACCCCGTCGACGCCCGGGGCTGCATGCCGCTTCAAGTCATAGAAGCTTGAAGTCAGCAGCTCCGGGTTGATGTGGTGCAGCAGCGTCGTGAACTTGAGCGAGCGGTCCTTGCGGGCCGCCTCACGCACACCGGCCAGTCCATGTGACCTTCGTCTTTCCGGCTTCGGCGTCCGGACGAGGCTGGGCTGTTCGGTGTTCCTCCTTGCTGGTCGCCTTCCCTCGACCGACTCCGCGGGTGGTTCAGTTCCACCGTTGTTCGCCGGCGTCGCCGGTACTACGCGACCATCTGACTCCCTGTCCGCGTTCATGCCCGGCGTACCCTCAGAGAGGTTTTCGGACCGCTGTCGGCGACTTCCTCCGACAGGCGTAACAGGGTCTCCCGGTTCTCGCGTTTGAAGTTTCCGCCCATGCCCGGGCCATAGATCCCGCCGTGACCGCGAACGCTCTTGCCATGACGAGCGGCCGGGTGTTGCCTTCCCTGTGTACGAGCAGGTCGGCTCACCGGACGATGTACATTTCGGGACTCAATCTCCGGGCCTAGGCGTACCCCTGCCGTGGCTACACCCACGCTGTTACCAGCGTCAGCGTACGACTCGGGGCCAGCGCATCTGGCTAGGATTTCACTGTGAGACTCTTGCATTCTCAACTTCAAACCGGTTTATCCCGGCGCTTTCCGTACTCGTACTCGCTTCCAACGCTAACGGCCCGAGTACGAGTACCGCTTCGCTGAGTACGAGTACCGCTTCGCTGAGTACGAGTCCTAAAATAAGCTTTCGCCGGTTGCGGCGCGGCCGATTTCGGCCGGCGCAGCGGCCACCGCACACCCGACGGGTGGTGCGGTGGGCCGGAGGGAGGCGTGGGACATCGGACTGCTGGGTGCCCTCGGGGCGGTTTGGCGTGAATGCGGTACCGAGCCTTACGTGCCTCGGCTTCTCCATCGCTGGGACGTCATTCCAGTGCGTAACGAAGCCAGCGATTGAAGACGTGCAGGTCCTCGGTGAGCGAGAGTAGCCGGACGGTTAGCCGTCGGGCTCCACGAACCACCTGAGCTGGGATCCGAATGAAGTGATCGACGAACGTGCGGTGTTCCATGCGAATGACCCGCTTTCGTTCCTCCCGGTGCTTCTCCTTCCAGCGGCCGTCGACCGGGATGCTCAAGCCGATCCATGCCTTGAGCGTCCAGCTCAAAGACGTCATGACCATGTAGGCCCAGTTCGAAGTCAGATTGTCGACCGGAGCATGGAGGGCGCGGCACTGACCCAACTGAGAGATAACGTTCTCTTGGTCACAGCGCTGGTTGCTTTCACCGATGATGTCGGCTGACGTATGGCTCTCGCGAGACAGGTTGCTCAGGTAGAAGAAGTACTTGTACTCTTCGAAGAGTCGTCCCTGCTTGGTAACGTCGACTTTCTTGCGGATCACCACCAAGCGGAAGGTCTTTTTGCACTTCTGGGGCTGGTAGGGCACCTCGATGAAGGATTCTGAATTGAGGCGACGGTTCTGGTATCCGCGCTCGTGAACCACCTTAAGCTTGGCGTTCTCCGGACGAGTTCGACGAGTCTTCGCAGGGTCGCGCTTTGGTTTTCGAGAGAGCGGCTGCCAGTCTGTCTCTGCCGCATCTTCGGCAATGCCCACGAGATTCGGATGCGCGGCGATTCCGAAAACGAAGCTCACCCCCTCTTCGTCCCAGCCGTCCAGCGCCGCGGATTGCGTGAACGCCGTGTCGCCGCGCAACTTGACCCGCCGAAAACCTGCGCTGCGACAAAGCTCTATCGCCTGATTCGCCTGTACCGACGCTCCACGGGCGCTGTGACTGTTGCCGCCGCGATTGATCAGCCGCAGGACCTCTCCGGTGTTGGCCAGCGTGACGACCAGCGGATGGTAGCCCCAGATGTTCTTGTAGCTGAGGTCCATGCCCGCTTTGCATTCTCCGGAAGTGCCGACGATTGTGCCGTCCATGTCAACGACCGCTTCGTCGAAGAACTCGCTGTCCTGCTGCTTCCAGACCTGCACCCGGACTTCATCAATCGCCTGAAACAGCTGATCGATATGGGCCTCTTCGAACCGGCGACAGAAGTCGCCGGACGTCGTCGGGTCAGGGATTCGCTCGGCACCAATGGAGTTCAGGAAGTGCTCATCGTTGCGGCGCATCTCGATGTCCTGAATAGCCGCCGCGCCGCAGAGGGCGTTGTACGCCAAGTTCAGTACGTGGTCCGATTCGTGGTACGGAGCATGCCTGCGGAAGATCTTCAAGTGGCGGTCGATCGCCTCAGGAAGGCCTACTTTCTGCACGAAGGCATGGACAGCTGCCATTCCCCCAACGGCAGTGCCGCCAGCCTTTTTCGCCAATTCATAGCGAACATTGCCGCCAGCGATCATCGGCGATCCGCGGTCAGCCGAGCCCGAATCGGCAAGCCGTCTTTGGATCCGCCGTTTGCGTCGCTCGATCAGTTTTGCTTTAATTCGCTTCACTCGAAATCTCCAAATCCAATGCGAGGCGGGTTGCCGGGCCGTTGCAAACTTGACACGGCAAACCGCTGGTGATTTCGAGTTTTTTTATGCGCCGATCGCAAGATGCGCAACCGGGGTACGCTTGCTTTAGGACGAGTACGAGTACGAATACGGGGGAGAAATTTCTTGCCTTGAATCGCTCTGGCGTCGCTTTGGCGATATCGCTTATGGTCCGCGGAACGACACGCTGCGATCGATCCACTCGAACCTGTCAATTGGATGACTGAGATGTTGATTCTGTTCCGCAAGAGTCTGTGCATCGCCTTAGCCGCTGCCACGCCCCTCTGGGGTGCGCCGAGCCGCTTACTGGCTAGTGATCCGGGGCGGACGACGACTGCTCCCCAAGCTTCCAACGACGCTCCGCCGGCGGGCCTGATGGAGATGGAGGCCGTCCCGGTACGTCTCTCGGCCGACCGCCAGATGCGGGGCGAGGCCAAAACGGTCGAGGGCAAGCCGGCCTCCGGAGCGACCGTCGTGCTGGGCGTCAACGGCAAGCCGGTGGGACGGGTGATCGCGGACGAGCAGGGCCGTTTCACCTTCGGTCCGCTCAAGCCGGGCCGCTACCAGTTGGCTACGACCGAAGCGGTAGCGATGGTTGACGTCTTTCCTGCGACCGACGCGCCCGAGAAAGCCGTCCAGTCGATCGAAGTCTCTCAGCCGGCAATGATCGCACGCGGTCAGAATGCCCGAGCGTGGCTGACCAACCCCTGGTTCCTGGGCTTGGTAATCGCCGCCGCGATCGCCATTCCGCTGGCGATCGCCCTCGACGATGATGACGACGACGACGCCAGCTGAATTACGGATCTTGGAGACAGTAACGGTTGGCCATGCTGATCCCCGAGACGATCGCACCGACGATACCAACGAAGCCTTGATCGGTGCCGCAAAGAAAGACGTTCTCGAGATGCGTTGAGCCGTCGAGCTGCTTGTCCGGCGCTCCGTAAACGGCACCGTTATCGTGCCAAGTGAAGCGACGAATCGTCTTGGGCGTGAAGACGTCGGTGTCGATCACGCGGCTGCGGAAGTCGGGCATGAACCGCACCGACGCTTCGACGGCGCGATCGTACTGGGCGAGCTTCGCTGCTCGGTACTGCGGCTCATTCAGCTCGCACCATCGATCATGATTGGCCAGCGTCGTAATCCGGATCACGCCGTCGGGCAGCTCCCCTTCCTCGGGGGCGTACGCGTAATTGTTGGGCGAGCAAATCACGCCGGTCCGGGTATCGCAGAGCGCATTCTCGGGACGCTCCCAGTGGAACTCGGGGCTGTCGTTGTAGAACACGATCGTGCGGTCGAAACCGAGCTCTCGCGGCTGGCAATCGAGGATCGAAACCGACTCGATGAACGACAACTGGCCAGCCCGGGCCGCATCGACTTCGGTAATGTCGTCGCACAGCCGCATCGTTTCGATGGCTCCGGCCGACGAGAGGATCCGCCGCGCCTGCAATTCGGTGCCATCGTCGAGCACGACGCCCACGGCCCGCCCATTCTCGACGTGGATCCGCGAGACTCCGCTCCGCAGCTTTAGCTCGCCGCCGAGTCCACGGAACTTCCGCACCAAGTGCTTGAGGATCAACCGAACGCCCTTGAGCGGCCGCCCAAAGCCTTCCAGGTAACACGCCCGGAACATGATGCAGAACTGGCCGAAATCCATGTCCCGCTCGCGCGCGTTGCCATACCACATCAACGGGCAGAGCAGCATCTCGCGGAGCAGCGGATCGCTGATCGTCTCGGCGAGGACTTCGCGTGAGGACCGGGTAAACCGCGGATCGTCGCCGTCGAGATCGTCGTAATCCAGCAGGCTCGCGACCAGCCGTCGGAAGTTGTCGATCTGGCCGGGAAACTGCTTGCGGATCTCTGCTTCGAGCAGCGCAATGTCGTTGCCGAAGTTCAACTCCGCGTCGCTGAAGCGGATCGAGGAGCCGAGCTGCGGGGCGAGCTTGAAATCGTCCCAGCGGAGCCGGAGTTGCCGGAGCAGCTTTGCCAGCGGGCCGTGGCGAGCTCCTTTCTCGCTGAAATTGGTCACCGCATGGAGCCCGACATCGTAGTCCCGGCCCCCCATGCGGTAAAACGAATTGAGACCGCCGATCGTGTAATGGCGTTCCAGGATGCAGACGCGGCGATCGAAGTGGGCCAACCGGATGCCGGCGGCCAAACCGCTCATCCCCGCGCCAATGATGATCGTGTCGTACACGTCAGCTGCGGACAATGTCTTTCATCTTTGGTTCCAGGTACGTCACCGTCGACTGCATGCTGGCCAGATGGTGGTAGTCCTCTTCCGGAATCTGCACGCGGTGCCGCTTCCGCAATTCCATCACGATATCCAAGAAGTCCATGCTGTCGAGTTCCAGCTGCTCGCGGAACGGGACCTCGTCCTTGAGCTCTCCCAAGTCCTCGTCGGGAGCAATGTCAGCGAGGATATCCAGAATCTCTTCACGAATTTCGGCAGGGCTCATCGGCCGAGTTCCTTAGCGTCTACAAACAAGGGGATCGCCGGGATTCGCACGGAGAAGCGGCTAGCCCGGGGGTGGATGCGTCAATCATCGCCACGTTGTAACCGAAGTCCGGCTGTCCTTTAACCGGCCACCTTCGGCTTCCTCAGGTTCGATGGCCCAAGGCCCACGCGAAGTTCCGGAAGTTTGCAAAACCCAAACACGCGTTGCGCGAATTTTACCCGTTCCCACTCGGAGGTCGTGCAGTTTTTAGCCCCCCCTCCCCCGAAGGGAATTGCGGCAATCGCTCGACCTTCACCCCCAAACCCTTTCGCGATTCTCTTTGGGGGAGAGGGTTGGGGTGAGGAGGTCTAAGCGGCCGGCAACCGGCCCCCTCAGCTGGGGCGGCCGACGATCACGACCGAGTTGATTCCGAGCATCCCGAACGAGTTGTTGAGGATGTAGTCGACGCGGCTGAGCTCCTTCGGCTCGTTGAGGACCAGCCCCGGGAGAGCGCACTCGGGATCGAGGGCATCGACGTTGATCGTCGGATGGCAGACGCGATCGCGAAACGCCGAGAGGTTGCCGGCCAGCTCGAGCGCTCCGGCGGCTCCCATCGCATGCCCGATGTAGCTCTTCGTGTTATTGAAGTGGACCGTTTTGCAGTCGCCGAAGACTTCGCGAAGAGCCGTGCATTCCTGGGCGTCGCCGCTAGAAGTGCCGGTCGCATGGGTGCTGACAATATCGATCTGCTCGGGCTCGAGCCCCGCTCGGCCAAGCGCCAACTGTACGCACTCCGCTTGCCGCTTGGGGTTGGGCAACACGAAATCGGTCGCATCGGTGTTCATCGCGTAGCCGATTAACTCGGCGTAAATCTCCGCCCCGCGAGCCCGCGCATCGCTGAGTCGTTCGAGCACGTACACGCAACCTCCTTCGGCGACGACGATCCCGTTGCGGTCGACATCAAAGGGTCGCGACGCTCGCGCCGGATCGCTGTGGGTCGCCAGCGCCCCTTGGCTGTGGAAACTGGCGAAAATCCCGAACGTGTGGATGCTTTCGCTGGTACCTCCGGCGAGCGCCAGATCGCATTCGCCGAGGCGAAGCATCTGGGCCCCCTGAATCACCCCGGCGTTGCCCGCGGCACAAGCGGCCCCGATCGTGTAATGCGGGCCGGTGATCCCCATGTTAAGTGCGATCTCGCCGGCCGGATTATTGGCGACGGTCCGCGGGTTATGGTGGTGCGACCAGTAGTCGGTGTTGTAGTCGTAGCCCTTGATTTCGTGGATCTCGTTCTCGGTCTCCACGTTGCCGTGCTCGGTGACGCCGACGTAGATCCCGACCCGCGCTCGATCGACGTTCTCCCAGTCGACTCCCGAATGGCGAATCGCCTCATTGGCCGCGTAGACACCGACGCTGCCCGCGCGGGTCCCCCGGCGAATGTCCTTGCGAGCCTGGTAGCGGCGGGTGTCGAAATCGCAGATTCCCGCCAACGTCGATCCGAAGTAGCGGATCTCGTAGGGCTGAACGCCGCTGCGGCCTTCGAGCAAGGCTTGGCGAAAACTATCCCAGTCGTTGCCGTTGGGAGCGGTCAGACCGACTCCCGTGATCACAATCCGCTGGTCGTCGGGAAGCGAGCGTGCGCGGTCGGTAGCGGGCACTCTGATCAGATCCGTTTGAAGGCCAAAAGGGGAGCAACAGCAGTTGCAAGCAAGCTAAGCCCACAACCGTATTCTGGCAAGCAGCATTCACCACTGGCGGCGAAGCTCCTCGAGCCCCGCCTGATTGCTCACGACCGGTCGGTAGCCGAGCCGCTCTTTGGCCGCCGTGATGTCGAAGAAATGATCGCGAGCCAGCTGTGCTGCGACGAACCGCGTCATCGGCGGCTCGCTGCGGCGGCCACTGATTCGATAAACCGTCTCGAGCACCTGCCCGATCCGCCAAGCGGCCGCAAAACTCATCCGCCGCGTCGGCACCGGTGCATCGGCGATCCGTAGTATTTCGCCGATCCAGTCCCAGCAGTTCACCGGTTCATCGCTTGTGATGAAGTAGGCCCGGCCTCCAGCCAGAGATCCACTCCCCACCCGCGGGGAGATACCTCGCTCCGAGGCACTCATCGCAGCGGAGCCGTCGGCTGCGGACACTTCCTCGGCCAAGCGATCAGCCGCGGCGAGATGGGCAGCCGCCGCGTTGCGGACGTGGACCGTGTCGATGCGATTCGTCCCCTCGCCGACGATCCACAATCGACCGCTTCGCGCCCGAGCGATCAGCCGCGGGAATAAATGGGGATCGTCCGCTCCCCAGATCAGATGCGGACGCAGGGCTGCCGTAACCAATCGCGGCGGATCGTGTGCGGCCAACACGGCCCGCTCGCCGAGAGCTTTCGTGTGGGGGTAGTGACACAGCCACCGCTCAGGGTACGGCACCGACTCGTCGATCCCCGACTGGTCCGAACCGTCAAAGGTCACGCTCGGGCTGCTGCAGTAGACCAGCACTGGGACGCCCGCTTGCTGGCAGGCCCGGATCACGTTCTGCGTGCCACCAAAGTTGATCGCAAAGTACTCGCTCCAGGGCCCCCACACGCCCGCCAAGGCGGCCGTATGGATCACCGCGTCGACCCCGTCGCTCGCCCGCAGCACTGCGTCGTAGTCACAGATATCGCCCACGACCGGGCGCACATCGAGCCCCTTCAGATGCGGGTACTCGCGGCGACCGAAGCCCACGACCGAGTCGCCGCGGGCCGTCAACTGGCGCGTGATCTCGGAGCCCAAAAAGCCCCCGTAGCCGGTCACCAAAAGCCGTTTTGCCATCTGCTCTGACTTGGATTTACGAGCCGAGGCCGTGCTGCGGTCGACGCTGCAGTCGCAAGACCACGGCGATCCGCTCCTGGGACAGGTCCGCCCGTTCGCCGACGAACATCTGTTTGCCCAACCCGAACGCCTCCTTCTGCGGCATCAAGACGATCGCCTGACCTTCGCTGAGCGGAACCTCGCACATCAGCTCATGCAACGTCCACTGGTCGCGCTGAAACTCCATCCGGATCGCAAGATCGCTCGAGACATAGTTTTGTCGCACTTCGCCGTGCTGGACCTCCGGAGTCAACCGCACGGCGAGCCGACCGTCGTCGAGCATGCGGGTCCGCAGGATCAGCATAAACTGCGGATCGCTCAGCGACTTCCCCACTACGCCTTCGGAAGTTCGAATCAGCGTGGAGACGCGCTCTCCGCTGGGGCGGCGCACGGCCAACGTGTAGGGCTGGCCGTCGCGACAGCTGATCCGACGGCGACGCTGTTCAAAATCGGAGACGACGTTCGCCTCCTCCATCAACCGCGTCGCCTCGTCGGCAGGCGCAGCTTCGCCCATCTGCCCGGGCTCGATCGTCAACAGCCGACCGACGCGGATTCCATTCGTCGCCAGCCGCTCCCGCATCTCGCCGGGCACGACCGTTTCGTCGAGGCGGTCGACGAACGACGCGGCACCAGGCGTCTCGGGAAGCGCCGGCGACGCTTCGGGAAGCCGGACGAAGGCGACTTCGAGGATCGCCACTTCATCTGCAACCTGAGCCGGCGGTAGCCCCCCGCGGGCGAGCTCCGGCGGCGGTTCCGACTTCCACTGCGCACAGCCACTCCAGGTCGCCGTCGCGATCGCGATGGCGAACATCCACACCCCACGGGCACTGGCAGCTCGGGCACTGGCGAACCGAGCAAGGGCAGCCCGGGGAATCGCCCGATCAAAGGGAATGGCCCGACATACCTGCGTCATGCGGCTGTAACTACGCCGAGGCCACCCCCCGGGTCAATGGCGAACTACTTGAGCGAGATCGTCTGCTGCAGCGGACGGAGAATGTTTTCGATCAGGTAGCCATCGACCATATCGCGGCAGAGTCCGGCCAGCCGATCGAACTCGCTGACATACGACTCCCCGGGGCCGAGGCTCTCGTAGCGGCGAACCGTCAGATAGACGCTCAACTGGTCCTCTGGGTAATCGCCCGAGCGGACGTGGTAGGCGTTGGTGCGGGTTTCGAAACTCACCCGGCACTGAGTCTTGCAGTCCTCGTCGAGGGCGAACTGGATCGACGGCTCGTAGCTGAGCACGGGATGCCCGGCCGCTTCGGCCAACTTGTCGAAACCGGGCATGACTCCCAAGGCTTCGCTGAGCAACTCGTTGTGGTTGCCGCGATAGGTATAATCAAACCCGAACATGACGCTCAGCGACTCGCAATCGAGCTTGCTGATCGAGAGCGTGTAGGGGAGCAGATCGAGGATCAGGCGGTGTTGGTCGGCCGCCTCGTCGAAATCGGTCGGATTGACCTGACCGCTGTTGATCCGCTTCTGCTCAACCGAGGCCCAGCGGTAATTGCCTTCCTCCTTGTCCTCTTCCAGCACATACTCCATCCGCTCGCGGGCGTAGAAGTGGGCCATCCGCGGATACCGTTTCTGAATCTGCTCGAAAAAGTGCAGCACGGTGTCGCGGTTTTGAGGCAGATCCAACTCGGTGCTGAGGTTCATGTTGAGGTAAAAATCGTCGCTGAACGTGCCGTAACCGCTCATGCATCCCCTCCGCTGATTCGAGTTCTTGCAGTCACTGGGTCGGACTCTTTACGCCAGTATACGGTCCGTTCACCGCCCCTTCCACGGATTGACAACCGGGGCCGCTCCCGCCCAGAACGACCGAGAGCCGCGCGGCGGGTTCACAGGCCGACCCGCACTTCCGTTCCTAACTCCTTCACTGTGAGCAGCTTATGCCGAAGACAGCGAAACCACCGGCGGACTCCGCCGCGATCCTCGCGGCGGGCTACCATACCACGCCACTCGGCTCCTTCTGGTCGCAGTGGACAGCCCAAGGACTGTTTCGCATCGAATGGAACGCCCCTCAGCAAGTCGCAATGGGGGGAATCGATCCCCAAGCGGAAAAAAGGCTCGAGGAGCGGGTCGCTCACTTCGATACGGTCCTGAACGCGTACTTCGCCGGCCAGTTCGACGCCCTCAACACGGTCGAGATCGATCCGGTCGGCTGGACACCTTTTTACCGCGAAGTCTACCGAGCCTGCCGAGCGATCCCAGCTGGCCAAACCCTCAGCTACGGAGCGCTCGCCGAACGGGCCGGGCGTCCTGCGGCGGCTCGGGCGGTCGGCCAAGCGATGGCGACCAATCGCGTGATGTGGATCATCCCCTGCCACCGAGTCGTCGCCAGCAGCGGTCGGCTCCATCACTACGGCGGCCCCGGAGGCGTCACCATGAAACGGTGGCTGCTCGACCACGAACGGGCGAAGGTTCAGCCGTAATCGCTAGGCACCCTCCCCCCGGGAGGGTCGCGAGGAACGAGCGGGGAGGGTTTCCGCAACGGTGAGTTTCACTTGGGGCTATCGTGAGGGATTGCTCTCCCTCCCCTCGCTGACGCTCGACCCTCCCGGGGGGAGAGTACAGGTATATTGCTGCGCGAAAATTTCTGCTCTAGAGACGGATGCCCCCGCGGATTCAGCGGCACGCCTCGATTGCTGCTTCGATTTCCTGCTCGCCGACTCCCTCCAAGAAGCGGACTTCTCCGATTCGCGTGGGGAGGATCAGCTTGAGCCGTCCGTGCTCGTTCTTTTTGTCGCTCTGCATGGCGGCAAAGAGGGCTGCCGGGTCGGCTTCGCTCCAGCGGATCGGCAGCCCGACCGCCTCGAGCAAACGCTGCTGCCGCTCGAGCGTTTCGGCCGGAACCATGCCCCGCTGGACCGCGAGCGTCATGGCCATCTGCATCCCGATCGCCACCGCTTCGCCATGCAGCCATTTGCCGTAACCAGCCGTAGCTTCGATGGCATGGGCGAAGGTGTGGCCGTAGTTGAGAATCGCCCGTCGCCCGCTGGTTTCCCGTTGGTCGTCGGCGACCACATCGGCTTTTGCCTGGCAGCACTGGCGGATCGTCTCTCGCAACACTCCCGCGTCGCGAGCCACCAAACCACCGGCGTTGGCCTCGAGCCAGGCGAAGAAATCGGGACGGTCGATGACGCCGTACTTGATGACTTCGGCTAACCCGCTCGTGTACTCGCGCGACGGAAGCGTCTCGAGCGTGCGGGTGTCGATCGCCACCAGCATCGGCTGCCAAAAGGCGCCCACCATGTTCTTGGCCGCCGGCAGGTTGATCCCGGTCTTTCCCCCGACGCTGCTGTCGACCTGCGCCAGCAGAGTCGTCGGGATCTGGACCAACCGGATGCCGCGTTGGTAGCTGGCCGCTGCAAACCCGGCGAGGTCTCCGACCACCCCACCCCCGACCGCGATCACGACGCTTCGCCGATCGGCTCGGCATTCCAACATCCACTGCCACAACCGCGAGAGCTGCTCGACCGACTTGCTCGGTTCGCCCGACGGCACTTCGCACTGATCCACCCGCAATCCTGCCGCGTGAAGCGACTGGGCGATCGGCGGCAAGAGGGTTTCGCGGATCGCTGCGTCACAAACCAGCATCACATGGCTCGCGTCCGCACCGACCGCGCGGATTTCCTCGGCGACGCTCGGCAGCCAGTCGGAGCCGATCAGGATGGGGTAGGAGGCGGCCTCCAGTTCCACACAAAGTCGATCGAGAGTCGCGGTGGCGGTGGGTTTCGTTACCATGGTGGCGGTCGGGGAGAAAGCAGGGCGGTGGCAACGCGACGCGCATTGGAGCGTCGCTGCCGCGTTAAAGTACCAAAGAACCTCGCCTCGCTCCCCCCCACTCCCCCTTATCAGTAGCGCCCGCTCAGTAGCGCCCGTTCAGCGGCGCCCGTTCGTTCCCAGAACTCGTCCCTCCAAGAAACCGACGCACCGCGATGGCTGAATCCGAGCCCCCGCAGGCTCCCCAACCCCCATCTGGGCCAGACCCCCCATCTGGGCCAGCCCCCGCAGCGGAGGCAGCTCCCGCAGCGGGGCCAGCTCCCGCAGCGGGGCCAGCTCCCGAGTCCACTTGGCCGCCGCGGCCGCGGGCCCTGACGCCGCTCGGCATTTGGCTGGTGATCGGCGTCTTGGTTTTTGCCGTGGTGATGGCTGCGGCCAGCGTTTATCTGCGGCGGACGCGGCTCGAAAAGACTCGCGCGTTCTGGGGTCCCGAGACAATCGTTGCGCTGCAGAGCGGCGAGACGATGCGGATGGTTCTTCCGCCCGACAGTCCGCTGCTGGAAGACGACCCGCCCCTTCCGGAAGATGGGACGGTCACCGACTTGAGCGGGACGCCGGGACTCGGGCACTTTCGCCACGCGCTGCTCGACGAACGCCACTACGACTGGACGACGGAGCAGCCGGTGGGAGTCGACGATGTGGGTGTGCGAAACCCCGAATACGTCACGATCGAGATCGAAGGGCCGCCGGCCGACCTGGCCGCCGCGGCGTTGCGGATCGAGCTGAGCGAGGGTTGGGTCGGTCCAGCCGAGGGAAGCAAATCGGTGCGGCTGACCGATCGGGTGCGGACTGCCGTGCGGCACTTTCTCGCGACGCTGCAAGACATCCAGGCCGCACCAACACCCTAACCCGCGCAATCGCTCCGCGCCCGGCTCGAAACTCCGTGGTTTGAGTACCCGAACCGCTTCAGTGCGTTTGCATTTCGAAGATGATCGATAGTACGGAGAGCGACCGGTTGGTTTATACTCGGTCCCAAAGCCGCCCGTGCGTGTTGCTCCCCTGCCCTTGCAAGCGGCTCAAGTGCCCCTTCTCTCGGAGCCTGACCACTCGATGGCGATGGTTGACGACAATTCAGCTGCGACCGCCGCCACGTCCGCGGAGTTTGCCGAGGGTGCGGCCCCGCCCACGGCGGCCGCATCCGAAGAGACGAGTCCTCGCAACCGCCACTTCTTGCTCTTCCAGGCCGTTCCCGCTTGGTTCATCAGCATGCTCGTGCACATGCTGCTGATCTTGGTGCTGGCGCTGATGACGATCACCGACGCCAAGACGGTGCAGAACATTTTGACGGTCGCCAACGTCACGACCCCCGAACCGGAGATGGAGCAGTTCACGCTCACCGAAGTCGATCCGGGGTCGCTCGAGGTCACCGAGCCGACGGAATTGGAGGAAATGGTCCCCCCCCCGGCGACGATGGAATCGGTCGAGCCGATGCAGATCGAGCAGCCCATGGCGATGATCGCCGCGCCGGCGGAAATGGCGAGCATCGTCAGCTCGGTCGCCCCGGCCGATCAGCTCCTGCAATCGATCTCGGCCGAAATGTCGCAGGACCTGACGAGCCGCACCGGGGACATGAAGCAAAAGCTGATGAAGCGGTACGGCGGGACCGAGGCGAGCGAAGCGGCCGTGGCCAAGGCACTCAAATGGCTCGCCGTGCACCAGTTGCCTAATGGCGCTTGGACGTTCAATCACGCCGTCGTCTGCCGGGGAATTGGCGGCTGCAACGGCGTCTGCAAACCGAACTACGCACGAGCCTTCAACGGTGCGACCGCGCTCGGCGTGCTGCCATTCCTGGGCGCCGGCCAGACGCACATGCAGGGCGTTCATAAGAACAACGTCCGCGCGGCGCTGATGTTCCTGATCTCCAACGGCAAGCGGGTCCAGAAGGAAGGGCTGCTGTGCCTCGACTTCACCGAATCGGGTGGATCGATGTACGCCCATGGGCTCGCCTCGATCGCGCTCTGCGAAGCCTACGCGATGACTCAGGACCCGATGCTGCTCGCCCCGGCCCAGCAGTCACTGAACTTCATCGCTTGGGCTCAAGACCGCGGGGGCGGATGGCGGTATTCGCCGCGGACCCCCGGCGACACCTCGGTGACCGGTTGGCAAGTGATGGCCCTGAAGAGCGGCCACCTCGGGCACCTCGTCGTCCCGCCACGGACGATCGCCGGAGTGAATCTGTTCCTCGACTCGGTAGCTGCCTCCGACGGAGCCGATTACCACTACGTCGTCAGGCCGAGCAATGAGAGCACCGTCAGCGGGCCCCTCTCCTGCACGCCGATCGGCTTGCTCTGCCGGATGTATCTGGGCGTCGATAAGACTCACCCGGCGATCCAAGCGGGGGTCGAGAAGCTGGCCCGCCGCGGGATCGACGAAAAAGACATCTACTACAACTACTACGCCGCCCAGGTCCTGCGGCACCACGGCGGTCCCGAATGGGAATCCTACAACAACGAACTCCGCGACTGGTTGGTTGAATCGCAAGTTCAGGAAGGACACGCCCAGGGCAGCTGGCACTGGCCCGAGAGCAAGAGCCACCGCGGACCGCTCGAAGGGGGCCGACTGTGTTCGACTTCGTTCGCCACCATGATCCTCGAAGTCTACTACCGCCACATGCCGCTCTACGCCGACGCGGCAGCGGAAGACGATTTCCCGCTATAAAAGCCTCCCGCCTACTCGTACTCGTACTCGTACTCGTACTCGTACTCGTACTCGTACTCAGCGCAGCGGTACTCGCTTCCCTCTCGGGTTCGACCCAGGATCACGCCGTTTCGAGTACGAGTACCGCTTCGCTGAGTACGAGCAAGAAAGGAAGCGCCGTCCCGCCGCCGCTTTCCGGGCTCCGCCGCGCTCGCCGTGGATTGCTTGAGCTATAGTCGAAAGGACACCCGTGTTCTTTTCGACGCAGCTCCATGCCCGCACCATCCGAACCATCGCCTCGATCCGCATTGCCCGCCGAAGCGGGCTCGCGGCGCTGGAAGTCGGATGGAAACCTTCCGCCTCCTCCAGCCGTTGCAGCCCCTCCAGCCGTTGCAGCTGCGGACTCCGCGCCAACGCCTCCAAGCGCGGTTCCTCCTGCGAGCGATCCGCCTTCTCTTGCGGCTCACGCCCCAGCGCTCGAGCGCGAGGAATCGGCGGGCGAAACTCAGCCACGCGCTGCGGGCTGGCTCCGCGACGATCGCGTCCCGGCTTGGCTGGTCAGCCTGATCCTGCACATGGCGGTCGTGCTACTGCTGGCGATGCTGACCGTCGGCGGCGGGGGCGATGGTCGTGGCGAAGCGCTGCGGCTGGGCTGGACGTCCGACGAGAGCGACGCGCCGCTGATGCGACTCGAGTCCGAAGCGAACGAGCTCGAGCAAGCGGATGAGGCAACCGCCGCGGCGGAACCGATCCAAGTGGCGATCTCTCCGGACCAGATGACCCTGCAAGTCGACTCGCCCACGGCCAAACCCAACCCGGTGGTCCCCGATTCGCCACTGCGAGCCCTCTCGGGCGGCTCCGACGCTTCGTCCTTGATGGTCAACCTCGCCGGTGGCCGTTTGGGGGACCGTAGCGGTGCAGGCCGCTCGGCGGCAGTCGCCTCCGGAGCGGCGACGTTCGAAAGCGAAGCCGCGGTCGACGACGCGCTCCGCTGGCTGGCCGCCCATCAGCACAACGACGGCGGGTGGTCCTTCCGCTTGGACGATCCCCACGGGCCTTGCCAAGGCGAGTGCAAGAATCCGCTCAAGAATCCCGATGACGCCCCGACGCCGCGAACGGCTGCCACGGGTCTCGCGCTGCTCGCTTTTCTCGGTGCCGGCCACACCCACCAATCCGGCGAATATTCCGAGACGGTCCGCCGCGGGATCTACTTTCTCCGCGGTCAACAGCTCCCGAGCGACTACGGCGTCGACCTGCGATCCACCCAAGGCTCGATGTACGGGCACGGCATCGCCAGCTTCGCACTCGCCGAGGCCTTTGCGCTGACCGGCGACGAAGACCTGCGAGACCTGCTCGAGGGTGCCACGATGTACTCCGCGTGGGCCCAGAACCGCCAAGGGGGCTGGGGTTATCAGCCGGGCGGGCCGGGCGACATCACCCTCACCGCTTGGCAGATCATGGCGCTCAAAACGGCCGAGCAGCGGGAGATCTCGAGCCCGACCGATGTGATCCCGCGAGCCAAGCAGTACGTTCTCTCGCTGGCCAATCCCGAACGCAACCGGTACGGCTACAAGACGCCCGAACCGAGACTCTCGACAACCGCGATCGGCCTGGTCCTGATGCTCTACTTCGGCCACCAGCCGGGCGAGACGGAGATGACCGAAGGGCTCGACTGGATCGCCTTCAAGGGCCCTTCGCCGACCGACGTCTACTACGACTACTACGCGATGCTCGCCTTGCACCACAGCCAGCATTTTGGCCGCATGGATTTTGCACGCACCCTCCGCGATCATCTGCTGGCCACCCAAGCGACCGAGGGTCACGAGGCGGGATCGTGGCACTTCGTCGACCGCTACGGCAGCGTCGGCGGGCGGCTCTACACGACCGCGATGTGCGCCCTGATCCTGCAGACGCCCTACCGCTACGTGCCCCTCTCCGGCTCCGAGAAACCATTCAAACTCTGAGTACTTCTGAGTACTGAGTACTCAAACCTGAAACCTGAAACCTGAAACCTTCCTACGCCCTGCAGGTGTCCCAGGCTTCGGCGAGGAGGTCGGCGGCTCGGTCGATTTGCTCTTGGCTGGTGGTCCACCCGAGGCTGATCCGGAAGCAGCGTCCGATCCGCTGGGGGCTGAGCCCGATCGCTTGGAGGCAGCGAGTCATTTCGTCGGCCGGTTTGGCGGTCCGAGGCGTGGCCAGGACCAGATGCCGAGCGACGCGGGCGATCCGCGCGGCGTCGCCGGGAAGCTCGATCGTGGCGGTGTTCGGCAACCGCTCGGCCGCTTCACAAAGGATCGTCGGCTGCGGCGAGATCTGCTCACAGAGCCGCTGGACGAACCGAGCCCGCAACTCGCTCATCCGCTCGGCGGCCTCGGCGGCGCAGCGGCCCGCCAAGCGCGAGGCGGCTCCGAGCCCAATCCAACCGGTGACGTTCTCCGATCCCGGCCGCAGCCCCATTTCGCGGATCTCGCCGTACATCACCGGCGAAAGCGAAAAGCCGCGACGGACGAAGAGCGCTCCGGCTCCTTTGGGCCCATAGAACTTGTGGCCGCTGACCGAGACCGTGTCGGCGCGGAGCAGCCCGACGTCGACCGGCAGCTTGCCAAACAACTGCACCGCATCGCAGTGGATCGGAATCTGGCGGGCGTGGCAGATGTCTGCGACCTCCCGCACCGGCTGGATCGTTCCCAGGATCGGATTGGCCGCCTGCAAGCAGACCAGCCGCGTGTCGTCGCGGAGCAGCCGCTCGATCTCGGTCGCTTCGACGACGCCATCGGATCCAGCTCGGGCGACGTCGACCCGCCAGCCGCGACGCTCCAGCGAGCCGACCGCGTTGCAGACCGACTCGTGCTCCAGGGCCGAGACGATCACATGGCCGCTCGCCGAGCGGTTGGTCACCCCCAGCACGGCGAGGTTGTTCGCCTCGGTCCCGCCACTGGTGAAGACGATCTCAAAGGCCTCGCAGCCCACCAGTTCGGCCACTCCCTCGCGGGCCCGCTCGAGCGCCTCGGCGACCCCTTGGCAGCCCGCATGGTTTTGGCCAGGCAGCATGAAATGCTCCGCCCAAAACGGCTCCATCGCCTCGTGGACCGAAGGGGCGAGCGGCGAAGTGCTGTTGAAGTCCAGGTAAACGTAGTGCACGTGACGCTTCCTGCGCGAGTGAATATTCCCAGCGGCCTCTCCATCTAAGCTGCGCGGGGCGTTGGTTGCTAGCAAAAGTAGCGTAAACCGCGCATTTCATGTAGGCCCTAGAGTCGCCAGAGTCGCCTTTCGCTCCGCGAAAGTAGCGCAAGCAAAGTCGCCTTCCGCTCCGCGAAAGTGGCGCAGAACCCGCTTCTTTCGCGGAGCGAAAGGCGACTCTGGCGGAGCGAAAGGCGACTATGGCTAGCGAAGAACGACCGCGGTCACGCGGTCTTCGGGGGCGGCGACCAGGACGTAAGAGTTCGCCCCGTCGCGAATGACCACCTCGGCCTCCGCTCCCGGATCGCGGACGGCTGAGCGGAGTCCCGAATCCCCGAGGGCGGCAGCTGAGAAGCGGTGTTTTCCCGCAGGCAGCTCGACCCGCAGGACCTGGATCTCCCGCGGCAACAGGCTCCAGCAACGCAGATCGGGCTTCTCCGTCGCTTCCCAGACCGAGCCGAGCAGCGAACCGCCGAGCTGCAGCGCGGCGTTGTCGCCGCCGACCGAATCGACCGTCGTCGCCACGATGGCCTTTTTGACCACCCGGCGGACGACGCCGCGAGCCACCGTCCAAGGCATTTCGGCCTCGATCTGCCGCACCGCCAGAGAGCCCACATCGGTCAGCGGGGCGGTCCGAAGCGGCGGGGCTCCGGGGATCTGAATTCCCACCGCGGCCACCGCAGAACCGGGGACCACGACGCGGGGAATTGGGACCGGAGCGAGCGTCGGAGGAATCGCGTACTGGGTCGTCGCCGCCACCAGCCGGTCGGCGATCAGCAGCGCCGGTCCGGTCGCTTCGGCCACGTCGGCGACCCGCTGCGGTCCGCGGCCGACCAGAGCGAAGACATACAGCACCCCATGTCCGGGCTGACTGTGCGTCCCCTGGCTGGCGCGGAGCAGATCGGACTGGGCCGGGGCGAACGCCGGTTCCCACTGGGCCACCAACTGATAAGCCCGCGTCGCATCGTCGTAATCGTGATGCGTCGCCTCGCGAATCATGCCCCGGATATAGGGAGCTAAAGCCAGCGGCTGGTAGACCTCGCCCACGTTCTCCAAGCCGCGTTCCTCAGCCGCCTGGGCCAACTGCAGCTGCCGCATCTGGGCCTGCATCGCGTAACTCTCGGCGTCCCCCGAGTCGCTCATCAAGCTGGAGATGCTCAGCAGCGAACGGATCATCACGTCTTCGTAGCTCGCCGCATCGTACGGCATATCCCGCTCGTCGCTGATCAAACTCCCGGCGCTCGGGACCACCTCGGGAGGATCGCGCTGGTCGAACGCGTCGCGGCACTCGCGGAGGAGTGCATCGGAGGCGTGGGGATTGCCAGCGGCCAGTTCGACGACCGCCAACTCCAGTCGAGCCACATCGGCCAGCTTCCGGTCCTGCTCGATCGTCGCCGTCAGCGCCGTCCGCGCGGACTGAAAATCCCCTGCGTAGTACGCACCGCGGCCCTGCTCGAGCGTCGCCCATCCGCTGCGGCATCCAGCCGAGAGGAGCACGAGCAAGCAAGCCGCAAGGCAAGCAGCATTGCGAGGGAACCGAGGCATAGAAGGTTGCAGGTTGCGGTTGCAGGGGCGGATCAATCCACTTCGTACTCGTACTCGTACTCGTGCTCGTACTCGCTGCCAGCGCTGGGGGACCGAGTACGAGTACCGCTTCGCTGAGTACGAGTACGAGTACCGCTTCGCTGAGTAGGAGTACGAGTACCGCTTCGCTGAGTAGGAGGGAGAGAAACCTTCCTACCCATCCGCTTGTTGGAAGGGGCCGTAGTTCCACCACTTACCGGCGCGGCTCTTGTGATAGCCTTTGCGGATCGTGGCCGATTCCTTGACGTAGTCGCCGGTGTGGACGTTGACCATTTCGAGCGTCAGCAAGTAATCGCGCTGGGTGCTGTCGTTCCGCTCGGTCGTGCCGCTGGTGATTTTTCCGTAGAGCAGGAAGTCGACCGTGCTCCCCTGGCGACCGAGGGCCGCGGAGAACAGAGCCTGGTTGGCCGGCACGAACAGCGAGTCGGGACGGAGCCGCGTCTCGAGCAGTGCGGCGTCGACCATCCGGCGGCTGATCATGCGAAAGTTTGCCGCCCCATTCACTTGGGAGTCGATTCGCTCGTACAATTGTTCCTTAAAGTCGATCATTTCTTCGGCACTCTTGTTCTCGAGCCCGATGAAACAGACGGCCGCAGGCCCCACCGCTCCCGCGGGAGGTGGCAATTCGCCGTGGCCGCCGCTGGGCCCTTCGAGAGCGGGCGATGGGGAGCCGGGGTTGTGAGGCGTGAATCCCACCGGTTGCACGGCTGCCGTGTCGCAGCGACCGAGCAGTTTGGCGACGGCCTCGTCGACCAACGGGTTCCAGACCGCCGCCCCCGCCTGATGGCTGCCGACCATGTCGACATCCTGACTCGAGAGCAGATGCCCGTACTGGCGTCCTGCGCAGCCACTGGCGACTGAAGCGGTGGCCAGCGTGCAGAGGCTTAAGAAATCGCGGCGATCCATCACCGATTCTCCGTTCACCGTGTCAATAATCCGTCCGGCCGGTAGCCGCGAATCTTACCTAAGTAACCCAGAGAGCTCCCTCGCGACAATCCCGCTCGGCCGCTCTCCCTACAGAATTCGGCCGGCGACCGGCCGTTGCGTTGACAAACCGGGGGACGTCGCGAAACTCTAGATCTCTTTCGCAAACTGCCCCAGCTTCCGCGGACCCTCTCCTGCCACCGCACCCTCAGAATTTCATTCCCTTTGTCTCAAGTACCGCATTCCACCTGCCCGCCGGTCACGATTCTTATGTCCGCCGTCCTGTCTGCCGCTGCCAATCGCTCCAGTGCCGTTGCCGATCCCGCGGATCGGAACGTTCCCGAGCCCCATGGCGACTCCCCTTCGGTCGGGACCTCGCCCGTCCCCGAGATCGACGACCCTCGCCGCGGTGCTTGCGGCGGCTGGATCGATCCGGATGCCAATCGCACGCTCTCGTCAGAGCTTTCGGGGTTCGACGATGACAGCGAATTGGGCGATGGCGATCCGCCGGCCGGCGCGGACGAGGACGACGACGATCTGGATGAGTTCGACGAGATCGACGAGGACGATTTTGACGACGAGTTCGACGACGATTTTGAAGAAGAGCTGGAAGACGAATACGAAATCGAAATCGAGGATGAGATCAGCGCCGAATTCGGGCTCGGTCCCGATAAGGATGACGAAGAAGAGGAAGAGCTCGATGATCTCGACAGCTTGGCGGACGACCTGGACGACGACATCGACGACGACCTGAAGGATTAGCCGCGATGTTCAAAGCCGTCTCGACCAACGTCAACTTCCCGGAGCAGGAGGAAGCGGTCCTCCGTTTCTGGGACCAGGCCAACGTCTACCAACGCTCGCTCGACCAGCGGGCCGATGCGCCTCCGTTCGTCTTTTTCGAGGGTCCCCCCACGGCCAACGGCTTGCCCCACCCAGGGCACTGCCTGACGCGGGCCATCAAGGACCTCTTTCCGCGGTACCGCACGATGCGCGGCTACCGCTGCGAGCGGAAAGCGGGCTGGGACACCCACGGACTGCCGGTCGAAGTCGAGGTCGGCAAGGAACTCGGGATCCACAGCAAGGAGGAGATCGAAGCTTACGGCGTCGAGCCTTTCATCCAGCGCTGCCAGCAGAGCGTCTGGCGATACATGCGCGAGTGGGAGCAGTTGACCCGCCGGATCGGCTTCTGGGTCAATCTCGAAGAGGCCTACGTGACCTACCACAAAAGCTACATCGAGAGCGTGTGGTGGAGTCTCAAAAACCTCTTCGATCGAGGACTGCTCTATCGCGGCCACAAGATCGTGTGGTGGTGGGCCCAGGGAGGCACGGCGCTCTCGGCGGGCGAAGTCGGACAGGGCTACCGCGAAGTGGCCGACCCGAGCGTCTACGTGCGGTTGCCGCTGGTCGACCAGCCCGATCGCAGCTTGCTGGTCTGGACCACCACGCCCTGGACTCTGCCGAGCAACATGTTCGCCGCGGTCCATCCCGAGCTGGAATACAGCCTCTGCCGCGACGCGGAAACCGGAGACCAGTTCTACGTCGCGTCGGCACTAGTCGAGTCGCTTGCGGCCAAGACCCGGCGCGATCTCCAACCGCTCGAAACCTGCCGCGGCAGCGAGCTCGTTGGGCTCCGCTACCAGCCTCCCTTTGACGACTTCCGCACGCGGCTCGAGGACCCGAGCGGGCGGACGCTCGATGGCGAGACGCTGCACCATTACTGGCGAGTCGTCGCGGCCGATTTCGTAACCACCGACAGCGGTACGGGGCTGGTCCACCAAGCCCCCGCGTTCGGTGAAGTTGACTACGAAGTCTTCGACCGCGAGCGAGCTCGGTTCGTCGAGGGCGAGCAGCCCAGCCTGTTCCATGCCGTGGGTCCCGACGGAAAGTTCACCGACGAGGCCCCTGCGGTCGCCGGGATGTGGGTCAAAGATGCCGACAAGCCGCTGATCCGGAGCCTCAAGGAAACCGGGCTGCTCTACCACCAAGAACAGTACCTGCACGAATACCCGTTCTGCTGGCGAGCCGACGAGGATCCGCTGATCCAATACCCGCGGGAAAGTTGGTTCATTCGCACCACCGCCTTCAAACAGGCGATGCTGGAGAACAACAGCCAGATCAATTGGCTGCCGGCCCACATTCGCGACGGACGGTTCGGCAACTTCCTCGAATCGAACGTCGACTGGGCGCTTTCGCGCGAACGCTACTGGGGAACCCCGCTGCCGGTCTGGGAATGCCAGGCCACCGGCCGGTTCGAAGCGATCGCTTCCTACGCGGAACTGCTCGCTAAACCGGGCCTTCGCGGGACTGAAGTTTGGGAGCAGGCCAAAGCGGCGAATCCCGAACTCGCCGACGATCTGTGCGTTCACAAACCGTACATCGACGCCGTCGAGTACGACTCGCCCTTCGCCGACGGGGCCCGCATGCGGCGGGTCCCGGAAGTTATCGACTGCTGGTACGACTCCGGGTCGATGCCCTTTGCCCAGTGGGGATGGCCGCACCAGAACGCGGAACATTTCGAGTCGCAGTTCCCGGCCGACTTCATCAGCGAAGCGCTCGACCAGACCCGCGGCTGGTTCTACAGCCAGTTGGCGATCAGCACGATGCTGTTCGGCGAAGCCGCCGGCCGCACGGCCGACCCCGAAACGGCTCTCCAGGAAGCCACGCAGCCGTCTCAGAATGCCGAAGCGGGGGCGATCTCCTATCCGCACCCATTCCGCAACTGCATCGTGCTCGGGCTGATGCTCGGCGAGGACAACACGAAGATGTCCAAGAGCAAGCGGAACTACCGCGAGCCTCGGGAGATCTTCGACAAGTACGGAGCCGATGCGCTGCGGTGGTTCTTCTTCGCCGGCCAGCCCCCTTGGACGCAGATCCGCTACCGCGAGCAGGCCATCCGCGACTCGATCCCCGAGTTTCTGCTGCGGCTTTGGAACGTCTTCAGCTTCTTTACGATCTACGCCGAGATCGATCGTTTCGACTGCACCGCGGGCATCGGCGACCCGGGCGACCTGAAGCCGGAGCGGCTCGCATCCGCCGCGACCTATCGGCCCGCTTCCGAGCGAAGCGAGATCGATCGCTGGATCCTCTCGGAACTGGCGCGGACGGTGGGCACGGTCGTCGAGCGGATGGACGCCTACGACAATTATGCGGCTTGTGCCGCGATCACCGAATTGGTCGACGGGCTGAGCAACTGGTTCGTCCGCCGCAGCCGCGATCGGTTCTGGGCCAGCGACCGCAATGATCCCGACAAGCTCGATGCCTACTGGACCCTCTACGAGGTGCTGCTCGAGACGAGCAAGCTGATCGCCCCGTTCGTTCCGTTCCTGGCCGAGACGCTGTGGCAGAACCTGACGGCGCCGTTCCGCGGTGCCGATGCGGAAGCGACCGCCAGCTCCGTGCCCGATTCGGTCCACCTCTGCGACTATCCCGAGCCTTCGACCGCGAACCTCGATGCGGATCTTTCGACCGCGATGCACGTGCTGCGGGAGATCGCCTCGCTCGGACGAGCCGCGCGAGCCAGTGCCAAACTGAAAGTCCGTCAGCCGCTCGCCCGCGTCGAAGTGGTGCTCGCCGACGATACGCACACCGAGTGGTTGCGCCGCCACGACAACCTGGTCCGCGAAGAATTGAACGTCAAAGCGGTCGACTACACGACCGATGGCCGGGAGTACGTCCAGTACGACGTCGTTCCCAACTTCAAGCGGCTCGGTCCCCGCGTCGGTCGCCACATGCCGGCAGTCAAAAAAGCGCTCGCAGCGGCCGACGGTGGGCGTCTGCTGGTCGAACTGCAGCGAGACAGCAAAATCGAGCTCGATGTGGATGGCGAAGTGTTCGAACTCGACGGCGAGGACGTCGAAGTCCGTCTCTCGGCCCGCCCGGGTTGGGCTGCCGCACAAGGCCGCGACTCGGTCGTCGTTCTCTCCACCGAGGTCACCGAGGAACTCCGCCGCGAAGGAATCGCGAAGGATTTGATCCGCACGATTCAAAATCGGCGGAAGGAGCTCGGCTGCGAATTCACCGACCGAATCGAAGTCGCCGTCGTTGGCGACTCGGAGGAAGTGCGTGCGGCGGTGGAAGAGCACCGCGAGCGGATCGTGAACGAGACGCTGGCCGATTTGCTCGAGTACGAACCGATTGCCGAGACCGAGCCGCTGACCGCCTCGCTCGGCGACGACGACGTTCAGCTCTACATCCGAGTCGTCTGCACGCCGACACGACCGTAAACAATTTGTCCCCTCTCCCCCGAATCCTTCGCGAGAACATCTGTCAGAAAATCCTGAGCCGACGGCGCTAGCCGCGGGTTCTGCTGTGGAACCCCCAGGGGCTGCGAGGCCCGAGGCTAGCGCCTTCGGCTCAAAAAATCGGAACCGCGTAGTTTTCTGATAGAGCCTCTCGCGAAGCATTTGAGGGAGAAGGGACCGAAAAAACCTCCCTCACCCCCACTCCCAACGCCCCATGCTCCCTACGGCCGTCTTCATTTCCGGCGGCGGCACGACGCTTCGGAATCTGATTGCGCTGCAGCGCGCCGGGCAGTTGCCGATCGAACTCCGGTTGGTGATCAGCAGCAACCCGGCAGCCGGAGGTTTGACGTTCGCCCGTGAGGCGGGCATCGAGACGCTGGTCGTCGAGCAGAAGCGGTATGCGGGCCAGCCCGAGGAGTATTGCCGGGCGATGTTCGAGCCGTGCCGAGCCGCGGGAGTCGCCCTGGTGGTGATGGGCGGATTCTTAAAGCACGTGCAGATCCCGGATGATTTCACAGAGCGCGTCATCAACATCCATCCGTCGCTGATCCCCTGCTTCTGTGGTGCGGGGATGTATGGCCGGCGAGTCCACGCGGCAGCCCTCGATTACGGGGTGAAAGTCAGCGGCTGCACGGTTCACTTCGTCGACAACGAGTACGACAGCGGTCCGATCATCCTCCAGCGGACCTGCCCGGTCGAAGACGACGACACCCCTGAAACGTTGGCCGCTCGCGTATTCGAGCAAGAATGCCGCGCGCTGCCCGAAGCGATTCGCAAATTCGCAGCCGGGGACCTGCTGGTGGAGGGGCGACGCGTGTTGTGCCGTAGCGGAGGGAATCGTGCAGCGACCTGAACCCAAGCTGAGCGGCCGCGGCCTGACGCTCGCCCTGCTGCTCGCCTGCATCCTGCCGCTGATCGCGCTGACCGGCTACGCCATCCTGCACGGCCCGGCGACCGACAAATCGCTGCCGGTCGAAGTCGAAGTGACCAAGCGGCCGATCCCGGTCGCCTCGGGCGAAGGGGCATTGCTGACCGACGTGATCGTCGTCCGCAACAAAGCCGACTTCGACATTCCGAACCTCACGCTCGACCTGAACAGCCAGTACTTCCTGTACCAAGACAGCCCACTCAAAGCGGGCGAAGAGCTGGTCTTGCCCCAGCGGATCTTTTCCACCAAGAGCAACCAACGCTGGGTCCCCGGCCGCTATCCGTTGACCGAAGTGAATGTCACCGGCCGCCTCCCCAGCGGAGCGCGAGGAGTGTTGGAAGTCGAAGTAGCAGGTAGCAGGTAGCAGGTAGCAGGTAGCAGGTAGCAGGTAGCAGGTAGCAGGTAGCAGGTAGCAGGTAGCAGGTAGCAGGTAGCAGGTAGCAGAGAAGAATCCATTCGTACTCGTACTCGTACTCGTACTCGTACTCGTACTCGTACTCGCCTCCTACCCTGAAAGTACGAGTACCGCTTCGCTGAGTACGAGTACCGCTTCGCTGAGTACGAGTACCGCTTCGCTGAGTACGAGTACGAGAGAAAGGATGCTCGCCTCTCGCTTCTCGCCTCTCGCTTCTCGCCTCTCGCCTCTCAACCCTCCACCGCCCATTCGGCTAATTGCTCGCGAAAGATCTTGCTGTTGTGGCGGATGTCGACCGGCAGCTTGGAGGGATGGATGCGAATGTCGCTGATCGACTGCGTGTGAGGATGCCTTGCGGCGAGCTCTCGCAGCGCGGCGAGCAGCCGCTCGGTCGCCTCCGGCGTGGTCGGTCGCGCTTCGGGAAGGGGTTCGACGATCAGCACGGGCTGTTGATTTCGCGCCGGCCCAATGCCGACCAGTGCCGAACGATGCACAGCCGGATGGTCGTTGAAGATCGCCTCGCAGGGGACCGTGTAGAGCGTCCCTGCGGCGGTCTGCACGCGATGCGCTTTCCGCCCGCAAAACCAAAACCGGTCGCGGTCGTCGAGATAGCCGACGTCACCCATGCGATGCCAGATCCGGTCGCCGTCGCGGACCTTGTGCAGCGCGTTCTGCTCGGTCCGCGTCACGTACTGGCGGGTCACCACCGGTCCGGTCACCATCAACTCCCCGATCTCTCCCCTTGGCACTTCTCGCACTTCGTCGAGAGTGGCGAGCGGGCCATCATCGATCGCGATCACTTTCCACTCGATCGATGGAAAACGCGTACCCACGCAAGTCCCGCCACCCTCGCGGCTGACCTCCGCCGTCTCGTCGAGCACTTCCCGCGATTCGATCGAGGCGATCGGCAGCGACTCGGTGGCACCGTAGGGCGTATAGATATTCGCCTCCGGATGGATGCACTCGCGCAGCGCCGAGAGCACGCTCGGCGGCACGGGGGCTCCGGCCGAGAGGACTCGGCGAAGCGTAGGCAGACGATTGCCGGTCCGCGTGCACCACCGCGTGACGGTGTTCCACAAGGCGGGCGATCCGAACGCTTGATCGATCTCCCACTGCTCGACCGCTTCGAGAATCCGCTCGGGATTCACATCCGCTGGGCGCGTGGGATCCATATCGGGAATGATGGATGTCACGCCCATGACGGCGTCGAACAGCCCGAACAGCGGAAAGCAAGCCAAGTCGCGGCTGCCGGGCCGAATCTGATAACGATCGCGGATCAGGTCGATCTGATGATTAAAGATGCCATGGGTGTACCGCACCCCTTTGGGCGGCCCGGTGCTGCCGGTCGTAAAAATCACCGCGGCATCGTCCTCCGAGCTGCGCGACGGCAGTGGGTCGGGGTTCTCGCCGCGCTGCAAAATCTGCTCCACCGTCGCGCCGCCCCAAAACCATCGGCGGCCGAAGGTCACATTCCAGCGGGCGTGGGGGAATTTGCTCCGCAGCACCATGCGGATCGCATGCGCGGTTGGAATCGCGACGAAGCCATCGGGAGCCGCCGCTTCGAGACAGCGGACCAAGTTCTTGCGGCCCATCCCCGGATCGACCAGCACCGGCACGATCCCCGCCTTGAGCAGGCCAAAGGTCAGCCGAATGAAGTCGGTCCCGAACGGAACTGCCAACACGAGCCGCATCCCCGGCTCGACTCCCCACCGCAGCAGTCCGCAGGCGATCCGCTCGGTCTGGTCGTCGAGCTCGGCGAAAGTGATCGCCCGATACGAGCGGGCTTGCCCCGGGCGCGCCCTTCCCTCCGGCTCGGCGATCGCCAGCGCCGATGGGATCAGTCGCGCCGTGCGACTCAGCCGCGCGGCAACGTTGCAATTCTCTGTCAATGAACTCGATGCTCACTATTGAACAAGCCACATACCCCAACTTTCCGTGCTTTTTCGTGTCCTTCCGTGGCCTCCAGTATCTTCTCTGCCACATCGATGCCGAGTGCCGCTTCGGCTCCTTTCCATCCTGGCACCGCGTTGACCTCGAGGATTTTTGGCTCTCCGTCCGCACTGTCGATCATATCGACCGCAGCGATCCGCAGACTCATGTCGCCGGCGATCCGCTGGGCGAGCTGCCGATGCCACTCTTCGACTTCGATCTTCTCACACCGAGCGCCGGCCGCGACGTTGGTTTTCCATCCTTCGGCGGCGGTCCGCCGCACGGCAAAGACCTGCTCGCCGATCACAAGCAGACGCGTGTCGACGCCACCCGGCGGGACGAACCGCTGGACGTAGAGGACCGCTCCGAGGTTCTCGAGGGTCGAGAAGGTGACCCAGGCTAGCTCGCGGTCATGGACCCGCATCACGCCGCGACCTTCGCCGCCGAAGAGCGGTTTGACGATCACGTCCCGGTCAAGCGCCGAGAACGCTTCCATCGCTTCGCGCCGCGACTGCACGACGCGAGTCTCGGGAACGGGATATCCGAGCGCCGCAACTCGGGCGAGCGTGCGGTATTTGTCGATCGCCATCTCCAACGCCCGCGGCTCATTGACCACCGGCAGGCCTTCCTCGACCGCCGCGTGCAGGACGCTCAGCCGCAATGTGATCTGCTCGAGCGTCCCCGGCGGCATCGTTCGCGTCAGGACCACATCGAAATCGCCGAGCCATCCCCGCTCACAACTCGCCCGATGCCCACACGAAGGATCGAGCGCGGCGGCAAGTGACTCGTAGGCAGCAAATTCGAGCGAGTCGCCGCGCCGGGCGGCGGCGCTGCGAAGCCGGTCGGCGTGCCAGCCTTCGCCGGGGCCGAGCACCAACAAGCGACGACCGCCGCTCACAGCGACGACTCTCCACCGCTCGGGGCGGCGCCGGCAACCGCTGGAGCGAACGAGCAGTGGAGCACTGAGCTGTCCCACTCTCCAAACGTCCGGCTGATCCCGGTCCGCAGGTTGGCGAAGGTCACCACAGCGGGACTGAACAGCTGGGGGTCGACCTTGTAGAAATCGTAGTCGTAGGACTTAAAAATCTCGGCGAACGGCCGACCGTGGTCGCTGCTCGCTCCACTCGGCACGCTCGGCCCAACCCGATCGATCTCCGCCTGATCCGCATCCACCCATAACGTGACGCGGCCACCGTACAGAATCGCATCGTTGGTGCGACCGATCCCACCGACCATGTCGACCGCTGGCGGAGGCAAGGGTGCGACTCCGAAACCGCTCTGCACGATCCGCGGGTCCACGCCGAGGGCATGCAGCTTATGCATCGCCGTCTCGAGGCTGCGGGCGACGACCTGCACGACGCCAGAGAGGGAGGTCACCGGAGCAACCGCCAGCACGACCGCATCGCTCGCCACTCCACACTGTTCGGCAACATACTGCACGACCTCGGCCGTCGGCCGTTTCTCGGTCTCCAAGACCCCCACCACTTTTGCTGTCGACGCCTTTCCCCCCGACTCGACCAGCCCCAACTCTTCGAGCACTTCCTCGCACCCGCGGGCCATCCGCATCGGCCCGCTCCCCATGGCAAAGAAGTCGCCCACCTGGACCGGCCAGCCCGCGTACTGGCCTCCGAGGCAAGCGAGCCAGGGGTGGTCGGTCGCGACCGAGACGGCGGCCGAGGAACCGAAGTCCGCTGCCCGCTCGGGCACGATCTGAACCTCAGCCAGCCCCCCCAGACAGATCCGAGCCAGGAGGCATCCGGCAGCCAGCCCTCCGGGAGCGTCGATTCCGAAGTCGAGCAGCTGCCCGCCACCAACGCTTGAAGCAGAAATTCGCAGCGCGGCCGCTCGGCGAACCGCGTCCTCGCAAAGTGTCTCGGAAAGTCGGTTTAAATCCATCGCAGGAGGGGCAGCGGGGGGCGAGAAACGGGAAACCAGCGGGTCGGTCGAATGGCGCGGAAAGGTGTTGTGAAGCGGGAGCAATTGCGGGTTTTAGAGCAAGGAAAGCGGCCACCGCGGGTGTCGCACGCGAGGACTCTTCGCCACTTTTTTGGAGAAAACCTCGATCGTTGCCCCGCAGGCAGCCGAACTACCTTGCTGTCCGCGAGAGCGGGCCTAAACTTGAAGACGTGGGACGCTTCACGCGGCCCACATCCTTTGGTCGTCCGTAGGCAGAGGGATCATTTTTCGGGTAGGCCTGGACCATCTCAGTGGCTAGTGCAGTAGCACGCCCGGTCCACGCTTTTCTCCCAGCGGCTCCGTTTTTGCCGCCTACGACCGGAGGATTCATATTGCCGGCCACTCGGGTGAAAACCTGGGTGGCCGGCTTTTTTTGTGGACTCTCGTTTCGGCCAGGCTGCTTCCGGCGGAGACCGTGGAGCTCAGCCGTTGCGGCGGCGCATCTCGATTTGGCGACGCATGAAACCGAGGCCGTTCTTGGCCAGATCGATCTCGTTGTCGAACATCCGCCGCCAGATTCGCGTGGCGGCTGCCAGTTCCGGGAGGGCCATTCCGAAGGCTTCGATCACCAGCCAGCCGTCGTAGCCAATCCCGGCGATCGTATCGAAGTTTTTATCCCAGCGGATGTTCCCCTCGCCCGGCGTGCTGCGATCGTTCTCGCTGATGTGGATGTGCACCAGCTTGTCACCGCCGGCGCGAATCGCCTCGGGAATGTTCTTCTCTTCGATGTTCGCGTGGAACGTGTCGTACATCATCCCGCAGGCCGGATGGTCCACCTCGCGGACGAAGCGGGTCGAGTCGGCGTGGGTGTTGAGGAAATAGGTTTCGAACCGATTGAGGCACTCGACTGCCAACTGGACTCCCACCTGACCGGCATGCTCGGCCGTCTGTCGCATGCTTTCGACGCCCCACGCCCATTCGTCGTCGGTCCGCCCCGACCCGGTGAATTCGCCGATCGCCGAGTGGAACGGGCCGCACAGGGTTTGGGCGCCGACGGCGGCACAGCAATCGAGCGTCCGCTGGTTCAGCTCCACCCCCTTGGCCCGCACCGCCGCGTCGGGAGAGATCGGGTTGTCCGCTGCGTTGCGGACCGTCACCGCGGTCCGCTCCAGCCCGAGATCATCCAACCGCCGCCCCCAGTCGGCATAGTCGAGGTCGAGGTTGAAGATCGGCAGCTCCACCCCGTCGAACCCGATCGCCTTGAGACGCTCGAGCACCGGCATCAGCGACTCGTTCAGCTCTCCGGACCACAGCAGCAGATTCATTCCGTACTTCATGGTGTCTCGCTTCCAGGATAGGGGAGAACAGGCAAAATCGCCTGTGCGGCTTCAGGACGGTTGCGGCTAGGGGACAGTTGCGGCTAGAGGACAGTTGCGGATTCAGAACGGTCTGGGGAGGCCTGCTCGATCGGTCGGAGGCTGCAACAGCTCTCCACGGCGGCTCGCCACGCGTTCCCGAGCCGAATCGAGCCAGGGCAACAGCGTCTCGGGCAACATCGGCAACCGCACTCTCCGCATGACTTGGTTCAACCGCATCAAGAGTCTGTCGTTGCTGGCGTAGTCATACAAGAAGCGCTCGGCGATGAATCGCGGCAGCAGCTCGGCCAGGCGATCGGTCGGCCTCGCCGCCAAGCGATTGACGGTCGCTTGCACGAGTTCCGGAGAGAGCTCCGAGAGCGCCGCGTAGTAGGCATCGGCCCGGCTGCGATCCTCGGCGATCAAGTCCGCGTCGAGCAGGATCTCGACCAAGATGTGCCCCAAGAAACTGGGGCGGAATCCCTCGTCGCCGGCGAGCAGACCACGAAGCTCGAGGGCAAACGTCAGGTTCAATTCGGCGAACGCTTGGCTGGCGTGGAACCAGCGGTCGTCCTCGTGGTGGCGGATCACCCCTTCGGCAATGCAGCGCACCGCGGGATCGGGATCCTCGAGCAGCGGACGCGCCAGCACCGAGCGGGCTCGCACGCGCCGATCGACGACCGACAGCCAATCCGGGACCGCCGTTCCAGCGGCCACGTAAGGTCGGTCCAAATGCGGCAACGCGTGCGAGAGAAAATTCACGGCCGAGCTCTCTCCAAATCGCAGAATCGTGGGCTAGCTGGTCGCGCCCCGTGGACCGTCTTCGATCGTCGCACTATCAGCCGCCACGCGCTAGCGTCCGGTTTCTCGGCAGTTTCGGAAACCGGGGGCTAGCGCCCGGCGGCTGATGAAATGGCGTCTAACGGCAGCCGCTGGCTCACCGCGACGCGCGGATGTCGTCCATGTTGCGGAGATCGTATCCGATCCCCACATAGTCGAGCGTCCGGCACAAACCACGTAGCGCCACGCCGAACCCGTCGGGACCGCTGAAGCCGCCGAACTGCCCGCCCCCTTTGACGTGCGGCTCGAGGTCGAAGAAGACCCCTGGAACGCCGCGAGCCGACATCCGCTGTTCGATTTCCGGGATCAGCGACTTGAAGTCGCGGAGGATCGCCTCGTGCCCCGAGTCGCCGACATCGGCGGGAACAAAATGTTCGAGCGATGCTTCGTCGACATGACCGATCCGGCCGCTCGGCGACGGGTCGTGGTAGTCCTTGATGTGCAACCAACCGAGGCTGGGTTTCATCGCCAGGTATTCGCCAAACACCTCGTCGGCCGTAAAGCCTTGGACGACGATGTTCGCCGCGTCGAAGATCGTCAGCATCGCCGGGTGATTCACGCGGCGAGCGATTTCGGCGAGCAAATTGCCGGACTGGCCGACCAGGTTCGCTTCGACCTCGAGGCCGAACGTCAGTCGCCGCGCATCGCACGCTTCGGCAATCTGGCCGAGTTGATCGGCGACCTGATCGAGGTGCTCCTCGGGCGAGGTGTCGCGGGGGTGGTAGAAGGAGAACCCGCGGATCAGCTTGGCTCCCAGGGCTTCGGCCCGGTCGCACGCGGTGACCACATCCTTCTTCAAGTATTCGTCGAACGGCACGTAACGGTTCTGCGTGCCGTCGTCGACGTCGAGCAGTTTGACTTTGCCGATTGGCGAGCCGATCGAGCTGACCTCGAGCCCGTAATCGGACTGCAACTTTTTGACCGTCTCGACCTCGCCCTCCTCGAGCGCCATCACGTTCTTAATGCCGTTGCCGACGTCGATGAAGCGGATCGAGTAGTAGCGAAGGCCGAGTGCGGCGAACGCAGCGAACTGCAGCTCGGCGCGCTTGTCATTGGCCGATTCGTCGGCAAAGCCAGAGAGCAAAACGGATGGAGCAGAATTCATGTCTCGGAGGTCCAAGCGGTTGGAGGAAAGGTGAGGAACCGCGACGCATCCAACGTCGCGACGGGAGCCTGCCGCCCCGGGGGACGGGCCGGGTTAGGGGTACGCGACCGTGATCACGCTGTGCATTCCGCCCCGCGGCGTCCAGCGGCTTTCGAGGGTCGCCGATCGTGGCTGGACGACTGCGACGAAGTCATCCATGATTCGGTTGGTCACCTGCTCGTAGAAAATCCCTTCGTTGCGAAAGGCTTGCAGATACATCTTCAAGCTCTTCAGCTCGACGCATTTCTGGTCGGGCACGTAGCGAAAGACGAGCGTTCCGTAATCGGGCTGGCCCGTCTTCGGGCAGACCGAGGTGAACTCCGGCGCGTGGTGCTCGATCGTGTAATCGCGGCCCGGCACCGGGTTTTCGAAAGTTTCTAAGATGGTTTTGAAGTCGAGGTCGTTGGGCACCGTGAATACTCCTGGGGCTGATGCGGGATTGTCGCAAGCAATCGACCTGCGCGATAGGCGGGGACAGCTGCGGGTCAGTGAGCGGTTTGTCAGTCGACAGGGCGAAGGATCGTTAACCGGAACCGAGAGCAGCTTCATTCGGCTCAGCGGCTGCAACCTCCGCTGTTGGTTTTGCGACACACCGTACGCCTCCTGGGAGCCCGATGGCCAGTGGGTATCGCGGGACGAGCTCGTCGAGTGGGCGACCGCGGCGGGCCCGGCGCACGTCGTGCTCACCGGCGGCGAACCGCTGCTGCCGATCTCCGTCGTGGAGCTGTGCCAAGCGATCCGCCACGCTGGGCTGCACCTGACGATCGAAACCGCCGCGACCGTCGATCGCCCCGTCCACTGCGATCTGCTCTCGATCAGCCCCAAGACGAGCGGCAGTGCGCCGTCGCTCGAGCGGTTCGCCGATCGCGATCCGCGGATCGGCGAGCGGTGGATCGAAGCCCACCATCGCCGCCGCTGGCAGCCGCAGGTGATCGAGTCGCTGATCAGCCGCGCGGGCGACTACCAGATCAAATTCGTGATCGACCGCCAGCAGGAGACCGAGGAGGTGCTGGCCGCGATCGACGAACTCGGCGCGCCCCCTGAGAAAGTCTGGATCATGCCCCAAGCCGCCACGCCCGAAGCGCTCGACGCTCAGCAAGACTGGGTTCGGCAATGGTGCGAGAGCCAAGGCTTTCGCTACTGCGACCGAGCCCATCTGCGGTGGTACGGCGCCGTCCGCGGGACCTGAACCAGTCGCCGGGGGGTGATTTACTCGGCGACGACTTCTTCCTTGACCTTCTGGACGAAGTGCGGGCTCTTGCCCCCCTTGCTCAGTTCCTCGGCCCGCTTGTCGGCTTCGTCCTTCTGGTCGAATTCGAAGACCGCCACGCGTTTGAGGTTCTGGCTAAAGACGCCCCAGTAGAGCTTCATCCGCACATCGGCCGCGGCCTTGGTTTTCGTCTTCCGCTTAACGGTCGTCTTTTTCTTGACCGCCTTTTTCTTCGGTTCGGCCTGTTCCTGGGCTTCGGCGGCCTCCGCTTGGGCGCGGAGATCCTTTCGACTGACGACGCGACGGGCCATAGATGCTGCGGGCGTTGGGAGGCACTGGGTGAATCAATTCCAGCCACATAACCTAACGTTTCGCCGCGCTTTTGGCCACGGGTCCCGGGGGCGAAGTCGGGATGGGGCATCAGCCGCCACGCGCTTACCGAGTCACGAACCGGTGCGGCGCTCTTGCAGATGCCGCTGACGCCCCGCCGCGTACGTTTCTGCATCCGGCCAGCTCTCGATCGCCGCATCCGGCTGGCGCTCGTCCTCGGCCCCACCTTCCTCGAGCATCCTGCGGAGCATCTTGCGGCACCAGCCACAGCCGGTCCCCGCCCCGCCACACTCGCTGAGCTGGCTTGCGACCCGCGGCCGGTGAATGCGGATGTAATTGCGGATCTTCCGCCGCGTGACATGAAAGCACAGGCAGAGCTCATCATCATCGCGCATGCCCGCTGCCGTCCCGCAAAAAAACTCGTTTCAAAAAGAATGATCCCACGAAGCAGACGAATGGTGGCCACGGAAGGACACGGAATCGCACAAAAAAAGAAAGAACTCGCATAGCACGGAGAACGCGGATGAAAGGGGGAAGAGCGAGCACCAACAATCCGCGCTATCTGCAATATCCGCGGTTCAACTCTCCACTCTTCCTTCGTGACCTTCGTGTCCTTCGTGGTTCCCAGTCCTCAATTATTCTCCCCCGCAGCAACGCGGAGGGCGATTCGGCAAGCGTCGAGGTAGTCGGCGATGCACAACTGCTCGTCGGTCGTATGCACATTCCGCTGGCCACATCCCAACGTAACGGCTTCGATCCCATGGCGGTACAACCAGTTGGCGTCCAGGCCACCCCCAGCGACTTCGGCATAGGGCGTGCGACCGACCGCAGTGACCGCGTCGCGAGCGACGACGACCGACGGCGAGTCTTCGGACAAACGGAACGAGTCGTAATCGACAGTCGAGCTGAACTCGATGCTGCCGGTGTGACCTTCGGCCGACGAGACGGCGGCAGCAGCAGTCGTGAAGGCTTCGCGAAATCTTGCCACGATCCGCTCCCGCATCGCCGAGTCGTGGCTGCGCGCTTCGGCTCTCAAGTGGACCGCCGGCGTGACGACGTTCGTTGCATCGCCACCTTGGATGATTCCCACGTTCGAAGTGCCGCGGCCTTCACTGCGATCGATCCGCCCGAGCCAACCCTCGCGCTCAAGTTCCGCGATGGCGAGCGAGGCGATCGTGATCGCGCTGACTCCATTCTCCGGAGCGACACCCGCATGGGCGGCCCGACCACGGACTTCGATCGTCATCCGCTCGCCGCCGGTCGCACCGATCGTCAGCTTCTCGACCGTGCCGCCGTCGAAATTGATTGCGACGTCGATGGGCCCGAGCACCGCGGGATCCATGTTCCGCGAGCCTTGCAAGCCGATCTCTTCCTGCACGAACCAGCACAGCACCAACGGCGGGTGCGGCCGGCCACTTCGCAACAACTCGACCGCGGCGGTCAGCACCGCAGCCACACCGGCGCGGTTGTCCGCTCCGAGCCCCGTCGCCGAGTTCGCCGAACGCACGAAATCGCCGTCGACCACCGGCTCACAGCCAACGCAGATCGGCACCGTGTCGAGGTGGGCCGAGAGGAGCGTGGTCGGGCCGTCGCCAGTGCCGGGAAGGCGAGCGATCAAATTCCCCACCGCCCCCGGCTTGCGAGTGCGGGTATGGGCGTCGTCGCTGGTGATCTGCTCGCTCGGCAACCCGGCGGCGCGGAGCTCGGCGACAACTGCATCGGCAATCTGCTGCTCCTCGCAGCTCTTGCCGGGAATCGCCATCAATCGCAGTACCCGCTGAAGCGCTTCGTCGGTATTGAGCATGGGGTCCATCCTGGGTGGTGGGGGATTCGTTAATCGCAACGCGCTTCATCTTTCATCCATCAGCCGCCGGGCGCTAGCCCCCGGTTCTCGAAAACGCGGTGAAAACCGGACGCTAGCGCGTTGCGGCTGATGGTGTGACCGCGAAAAAAGCTTCGGCGCTCAACCCCGCGGTGCCACGTCGGTCTCGTCGACTTGCGGTAAATCTTCGAGGCTCCTCAGCCCGAGCAGATTGAGCAGCCGTGTGGTGGGGTAGAACGTGGGGATCGGCTTCCCCTGCTCCTGCGGCTCGCGGCGCATCTCCAGCAGCTCGCGGCGAACGAGCTGGTTCAGAACCGGTCCGCAGTCCTTCCCCCGCTGGTCGGCGATCTTGGCCGCCGTCGCTCCGGGTTGATAAGCGACCAGCGCCAACACGTCGATCGCCCCCTGAGTCAGCCTCGTCTCCCGGATATTTCCGTAGAATGCGTTTCGCACCGAACGAAGCGACTCGTGGACTCCCATCCAAAGCCCGCCGTCGCGGCGATCGATCCAGAAGGCGTGTCCGTTCTGCTGATAGCCCGCATTCAGCTCGTCGACGATCTGCTCGACCTCATCGGCGGAGACCCCCCGCATTGTCGCGGCGATTTGCGCTGCGGTCAGGGGCCGATTCTCGGGGTGGCCGATAAACAGCGCCGCTTCGACGATCGCCGCGGGCGAGATCGCTAAATCGTCTTCCTCCGGCTCTGCCCCGGGGACGGCTGGCACGGCCTCGCCTGCATCGTCCCCGGCAACGGTTTCGGACTCCGGTTCCCCACCGCTCGCCTCGGCGTCTGGAGGCGGCTCGGGAACGATCCCCGATTCGGCCATCGCGCGAGCGTACGCGGCTCCGAGATCGTCGAGCGAAAATTCCTCCTCATCCTCGTCGCCGCGCGACTCATCCATGACAACGCACCTTCGGAGTATCGGTAGTTGAGGCTCTCGCCAGCCTAGCTGGACAGCGCCACTTTCTCACGCTGAATTGCCATAAAGTCAGCAGTGCCCAGCAGTTGGCTACCAAGTCGTTTAACGGCAAGCCGA
>NZ_WRPR01000144.1 GCF_010367455.1 Candidatus Laterigemmans baculatus
CGATCGCAAACCGGCCGCCTGCGTCGTCGTCGAGCGAGTAGCTGACCGAGTCGGTGCCGTCGGCGTCGTCCGATGAAGCCGTGATGCCGACCGCGGAACCGATCACTGCGTCTTCGTCGATCTCGTTCGCTGCCGCGTTGGCATCGACCACCGGCGTAGCGTCGAACTCATCGACATCGTTGACGTTGATGGTGAAGCTTTGGGTGGTCGAAGAGCCGTCGGTGCTGGTCGCTCGAACGGTGACGCTGTGGCTGGTGCTCGTTTCGTAGTCGAGTCCTGCGGCGAGAGTTACGACTCCGGTGTTCGCATCGATTGCAAACCGGCCCCCTGCGTCGTCGTCGAGCGAGTAGCTGACCGAGTCGGTACCGTCGGCGTCGTCCGAGCTGGCCGTGATGCCGACTGCGGAGCCGATCACCGCGTCTTCGTCGATCTCATTCGCTGCCGCGTTGGTGTCGACTACTGGCGTAGCGTCGAACTCGTCGACGTCGTTGACGTTGATCGTGAAGCTTTGGGTGGTCGAACTGCCGTCGGTGCTGGTTGCTCGAACGGTGACGCTATGGCTGGTGCTCGTTTCGTAGTCGAGTCCCGCAGCGAGGGTGACGACGCCGGTGTTCGCGTCGATCGCAAACCGGCCGCCTGCGTCGTCGTCGAGCGAGTAGCTGACCGAGTCGGTGCCGTCGGCGTCGTCCGATGAAGCCGTGATGCCGACCGCCGAACCGATCACTGCGTCTTCGTCGATCTCGTTCGCTGCCGCGTTGGTGTCGACTACTGGCGTAGCGTCGAACTCGTCGACGTCGTTGACGTTGATCGTGAAGCTTTGGGTGGTCGAGGAGCCGTCGGTGCTGGTCGCTCGGACAGTGACGCTATGGCTGGTGCTCGTTTCGTAGTCGAGTCCTGCGGCGAGGGTCACGACGCCAGTGTTGGCATCGATCGCAAACCGGCCGCCTGCGTCGTCGTCGAGCGAGTAGCTGACCGAGTCGGTGCCGTCGGCGTCGTCCGATGAAGCCGTGATGCCGACCGCCGAACCGATCACTGCGTCTTCGTCGATCTCGTTCGCTGCCGCGTTGGTGTCGACTACTGGCGTAGCGTCGAACTCGTCGACGTCGTTGACGTTGATCGTGAAGCTTTGGGTGGTCGAGGAGCCGTCGGTGCTGGTCGCTCGGACAGTGACGCTATGGCTGGTGCTCGTTTCGTAGTCGAGTCCTGCGGCGAGGGTCACGACGCCAGTGTTGGCATCGATCGCAAACCGGCCGCCTGCGTCGTCGTCGAGCGAGTAGCTGACCGAGTCGGTGCCGTCGGCGTCGTCCGAGCTGGCCGTGATGCCGACCGCCGAGCCGATCATTGCGTCTTCGTCGATCTCGTTCGCTGCCGCGTTGGCATCGATCACCGGCGTAGCGTCGAATTCATCGATGTCGTTGACGTTGATGGTGAAGCTTTGGGTGGTCGAGGAGCCGTCGGTGCTGGTCGCTCGAACGGTGACGCTGTGGCTGGTGCTCGTTTCGTAGTCGAGTCCCGCAGCGAGGGTCACGACACCGGTATTGGCATCGATCGCAAACCGGCCCCCCGCGTCGTCGTCGAGCGAGTAGCTGACCGAGTCGGTACCGTCGGCGTCGTCCGATGAAGCCGTGATGCCGACCGTCGAGCCGATCACCGCGTCTTCGTCGATCTCGTTCGCTGCGGCGTTGGCGTCGACTACTGGCGTGGCGTCGAACTCATCGACATCGTTGACGTTGATGGTGAAGCTTTGCGTGGTCGAAGAGCCGTCGGTGCTGGTCGCTCGAACGGTGACGCTATGGCTGGTGTTGGCTTCGTAGTCGAGTCCCGCAGCGAGAGTTACGACTCCGGTATTGGCATCGATTGCAAACCGGCCCCCTGCGTCGTCGTCGAGCGAGTAGCTGACCGAGTCGGTGCCGTCGGCGTCGTCCGAGCTGGCCGTGATGCCGACAGCCGAACCGATCACCGCGTCTTCGTCGATCTCGTTCGCTGCCGCGTTGGCATCGACCACCGGCGTAGCGTCGAACTCATCGACATCGTTGACGTTGATGGTGAAGCTTTGGGTGGTCGACGAGCCGTCGGTGCTGGTTGCGCGGACGGTGACGCTGTGGCTGGTGCTCGTTTCGTAGTCGAGTCCTGCGGCGAGCGTCACGACGCCAGTGTTGGCATCGATCGCAAACCGGCCCCCCGCGTCGTCGTCGAGCGAGTAGCTGACCGAGTCGGTACCGTCGGCGTCGTCCGATGAAGCCGTGATGCCGACCGCGGAACCGATCACTGCGTCTTCGTCGATCTCGTTCGCTGCCGCGTTGGTGTCGACCACCGGCGTGGCATCGAACTCATCGATGTCGTTGACGTTGATCGTGAAATTTTGGGTGGTCGAAGAGCCGTCGGTGCTGGTCGCTCGGACAGTGACCGTGTGGCTGGTGCTCGTTTCGTAGTCGAGTCCCGCAGCGAGGGTCACGACACCAGTGTTCGCATCGATTGCGAACCGGCCCCCCGCGTCGTCGTCGAGCGAGTAGCTGACCGAGTCGGTGCCGTCGGCGTCGTCCGAGCTGGCCGTGATGCCGACCGCCGAACCGATCACCGCGTCTTCGTCGATCTCGTTCGCCGCGGCGTTGGTGTCGACCACCGGCGTGGCATCGAACTCATCGACGTCGTTGACGTTGATCGTGAAGTTCTGGGTCGTCGAACTGCCGTCGGTGCTGGTCGCGCGAACGGTGACGCTGTGGCTGGTGCTCGTTTCGTAGTCGAGCCCCGCGGCGAGGGTCACGACGCCAGTGTTGGCATCGATCGCAAACCGGCCGCCTGCGTCGTCGTCGAGCGAGTAGCTGACCGAATCGGTGCCGTCGGCGTCGTCCGAGCTGGCCGTGATGCCGACAGCCGAACCGATCACCGCGTCTTCGTCGATCTCGTTCGCTGCCGCGTTGGCATCGACCACCGGCGTAGCATCGAACTCATCGACATCGTTGACGTTGATGGTGAAGTTCTGGGTGGTCGACGAGCCGTCGGTGCTGGTTGCGCGGACGGTGACGCTATGGCTGGTGCTCGTTTCGTAGTCGAGTCCTGCGGCGAGGGTCACGACGCCAGTGTTCGCATCGATCGCGAACCGGCCCCCCGCATCGTCATCGAGCGAGTAGCTGACTGAGTCGGTACCGTCGGCGTCGTCCGATGAAGCCGTGATGCCGACCGCGGAACCGATCACCGCGTCTTCGTCGATCTCGTTCGCCGCCGCGTTGGTGTCGATCACCGGCGTAGCATCGAACTCATCGATGTCGTTGACGTTGATGGTGAAATTTTGGGTGGTCGAAGAGCCGTCGGTGCTGGTTGCGCGGACGGTGACCGTGTGGCTGGTGTTGGATTCGTAGTCGAGTCCCGCGGCGAGCGTCACGACGCCAGTGTTCGCATCGATCGCAAACCGGCCCCCTGCGTCGTCGTCGAGCGAGTAGCTGACCGAGTCGGTACCGTCGGCGTCGTTCGAGCTGGCCGTGATGCCGACCGTCGAGCCGATCACCGCGTCTTCGTCGATCTCGTTCGCAGCCGCGTTGGCATCGACCACCGGCGTAGCGTCGAACTCATCGACGTCGTTGACGTTGATCGTGAAGTTTTGGGTCGTCGACGAGCCGTCGGTGCTGGTCGCTCGAACGGTGACGCTATGGCTGGTGCTCGTTTCGTAGTCGAGTCCCGCGGCGAGGGTCACGACGCCGGTGTTGGCGTCAATCGCGAACCGGCCCCCTGCGTCGTCGTCGAGCGAGTAGCTGACCGAGTCGGTACCGTCGGCGTCGTCCGAGCTGGCCGTGATGCCGACTGCGGAACCGATCACTGCGTCTTCGTCGATCTCGTTCGCCGCCGCGTTGGAGTCGATCACCGGCGTAGCATCGAACTCATCGACGTCGTTGACATTGATCGTGAAGTTCTGGGTGGTCGAACTGCCGTCGGTGCTGGTCGCTCGAATGGTGACGCTATGGCTGGTGCTCGTTTCGTAGTCGAGTCCTGCGGCGAGGGTCACGACGCCAGTGTTGGCATCGATCGCAAACCGGCCGCCTGCGT
>NZ_WRPR01000145.1 GCF_010367455.1 Candidatus Laterigemmans baculatus
CGATCGCAAACCGGCCGCCTGCGTCGTCGTCGAGCGAGTAGCTGACCGAGTCGGTGCCGTCGGCGTCGTCCGATGAAGCCGTGATGCCGACCGCCGAACCGATCACTGCGTCTTCGTCGATCTCGTTCGCTGCCGCGTTGGTGTCGACTACTGGCGTAGCGTCGAACTCGTCGACGTCGTTGACGTTGATCGTGAAGCTTTGGGTGGTCGAGGAGCCGTCGGTGCTGGTCGCTCGGACAGTGACGCTATGGCTGGTGCTCGTTTCGTAGTCGAGTCCTGCGGCGAGGGTCACGACGCCAGTGTTGGCATCGATCGCAAACCGGCCGCCTGCGT
>NZ_WRPR01000146.1 GCF_010367455.1 Candidatus Laterigemmans baculatus
AACGTTTGCGTTAACCCGGCGGCGGCCGAGTGGATAGTCTTCAGGAAACGCGTCATCCGCCGCTCGGGTTCGACGCGTTGTTATGGCTCCGTAGCGGTGCCCAGCAAGCCAGAGCCGCAGCGGTCGCGCCACGGCATCCATTGTAGCCGACCGGCCCAGCGCGAGCGCGTTTGCATTGGCGATCTGCGAGGCGTCAATTATCAAAGCCGGAACCCGCGTATCTCGCTTCGGAACTGAGCCCCGCGGACCGAGCCGGAATGTCACCCCGAGAGTCCCCATCAACGACGGTGTCGCATGAGCGAAGAGCATCATAAACGCTTTCGACCCGACGGCTCCCCAATTCGATCGACCCTCACGCGCACCCGTTGAATCCGTTAGGGGCGACGAAACCGGCGAGGCGCAACACCGTATTCATGAGTGCGGTGGGTGATTCGAGTGCGGTTCAGCAGCCGGGGAACATGTGGCGTCGGTGATTGCCATAACG
>NZ_WRPR01000019.1 GCF_010367455.1 Candidatus Laterigemmans baculatus
CCTTCGGCTTGCCGTTAAACGACTTGGTAGCCAACTGCTGGGCACTGCTGACTTTATGGCAATTCAGCGTAAGAAAGTGGCGCTGTCCAGTTAGCGCCCGGCGGCTGATGAATAATCCGGACTAACGCGTTGCGGCTGATAACAACTAGCGTGAGCCCTGCCGTTCGTGGAGGATTGCGTGCAGGGTGGGCATGTCGAGATTCCCGCCGGAGAGAATCCCCACGACGGTTTGGTTCTGGAACCGCGTGCGTTGCTGATAAGCCGCCGCAAGGGCCGCGGCCCCGGCGGCTTCGGGCAGGTTGTGGGTTCGCTGCAGAATCTCATACACCGCATGCCGCATTTCTTGGTCGTCGACCAGGATCACGTCGTCCATCAGCTTCCACATGATCTCGAGGGTCATCTCTGCGGGAACGCGAGTGGCGATTCCTTCGGCGCAGGTGTCGACGCGGGGGCGAGTGACGATTTTTTTTGCCTGCCAGGAGGCGGCGACGGCATCGGCCCCGGCGGCCTGGACGCCGATGATTTGCGTTTGGGGGCGGAGATGCTTGGCGACGATACAGGTGCCACAGACTCCACTGCCGAGTCCGATCGGAACGAGAATCACGTCGGGTGCGGGGAGGGTTTGGAAAATCTCCCAGGCCATCGTGCCGACGCCGGCGACCAGCAGGGGCTCGTTGGCCGAATGCACGTAGCGGCCGCCCCGCTGGCGAACGATCTCCTCGACGCATTCCCGCGCCTCGTCAAAATCGTCTCCCGCTTCGATCAGCTCCGCGCCGAGGGCACGAATGGCGGAGTTCTTGTCAGGGTTGTTGCCTCGAGGGACGACGATCGTGCAGGCGACTCCTGCACGCCCCGCGGCGTAAGCAAGCGATTGCCCATGGTTTCCGGTAGAGACGGCGAGAATCCCCGCTTCCCGCTCCCGCGCGCCGAGCGTGCCGACGAGGTTCACTCCGCCGCGAATCTTGAACGCGCCCGTCGGTTGGTGGTTTTCGTGTTTCAGATAGAATGGAAAGCCGAGCAGCGAACCGAGACCGGGCCAGCGATAAAGAGGCGTCTGCGGGAGCAAAGCATGGACTCGCGGCAATGCGTCGAGCACATCGCTGTAGCGGACCGGTAACTCCATCGTGACTGCTCCCTTTCAAAGATTGCGTTTCGTCTTAGCCGCCGCGCATGAACGACCTCGACCTCCACTCCAACATCATCGACTGGTGCATCGAGCACCCCGAGTCGCTGTCGCTATTCGAGCGACTCGGGATCGACTATTGCTGCGGTGGAAAGTCGCTCGCCTACGCCTGTGAGCAACGCGAATTGGATCCCGAAGCGGTCCTCATCGAGCTCCAAAGAGTGATTGCATCCGGCGAGCAAACCGACGCGTCCTGACCCAATGCCGCCATCACCCTCCCCCCGGGAGGGTCGCGAGGAACGAGCGGGGAGGGCGCGGGAGATGAAGCCGAAGGAGCGTACGTCGCACTGAGGTTTCGCTGCCCCTCCCCGGGCCTGAGAGCCCGACCCTCCCGGGGGAGGGTAAAGGTGGGGGGACTCAAACCGGACAAGCCGCCGATTCGGAGGTCATGTCCTGCAGCGGGCCGAAGAATTCGAAGTTCAGCTGACTCTCAGGCACGTCGGCGTGGCGAAGTGCATTGTAGAGTCCCGCCATGAACGGCTTGGGCCCGCACAGATAGTACTCGCAATCGAGCGACGGCAGAATTTCGTTCAGCAAGTCCACGTTGATGAAACCTTGGCTGTCGCAGCGGTTTTCCGCCACGTCAGGCTCGCGCGGCTGGCTGTAACAGAAATGGGTCTGCACCCGGTCGTGCTGGGCCGCCAACGCTCGGGCTTCGTCGCCGAACGCATGCAGCCGACCGTTGACCGCCCCATGGATGAAGTAGATATCCCGCTCGAGCTTTGCCTCGACCGCCTCGTGCAACATCGACAGCACGGGCGTAATCCCCACCCCGCCGGAAAGGAACACCAGCGGGCGAGACTCTTCGGCGGCCGCTTTGACATCCAAAAAGAACTCGCCACAGGGCGGTCCCACTTCCACGATTCCCCCCTCCTGCACGTGGTCGTGCAGGTAGTTTGAGACGTGGCCGGGCTGACCTTCCGGCGTGAGCGGCCCTTCGCGTTTGACGCTGATCCGGTAGTAGCCCACGCCGGGTCGCGCCGAGAGACTGTAGTTTCGCATCGTGGTGTACGCCTCTTGGCCGGGCACGCGGATCGTCAGGTACTGCCCCGGGCGGTGCGGTGCGAGCGGACTGCCGTCGGCCGGTTTGAGGTAGAACGAAGCGATGCAGTCGCTCTCGACCACTTTGCGATCGACCACAAAATCCTTAAAGCCCTCCCAGCCGTGCTGCTCCCGATGACTCTCGTACAGTTCCCCTTCGCGGCCGATCAGCACGCCCGCCAAAAAACCATACGCCTCGGCCCAAGCGTCGATCACCTCGTCGGTCGCGGCCTCCCCGAGCACCTCGCGAATCGAAGCCAACAAGTGTTCGCCGACGATCGGGTAGTGCTCGGACTTGATGCCCAGCGAGACATGCTTCTGCGCGATCAACTCCACCGCCGGCCCGAGGACCGTCAGGTTGTCGACGTTGGCGGCAAACGCGCAAATCGCCCCGGCCAGCGCTTTTTGCTGCGTTCCTTTGACCTGGTTGGCGGGGTTGAAAAATTCCCCCACCTCGGGGTTGCCCGCGAACATCCGGCGGTAGAAGTGGCGGGTCAGTTCCTCGCCCCGCTGGGCCAAGACGGGGGCGGTGGCTTTGACGGTCGCGATCGTTTCGGGAGTCAGCATCGTGGCCTCGAGAAAGCAAAGCGGTATTTGAGATACCCGTTTTATTCGGTATGTTAAATACCTATTCTGAAGTGTCAAGCGGAGAGTTCGATGCACCTGACCACCCATACCGATTACTCGCTGCGGCTGTTGATCTACCTGCAGGCCTTGGCCCCCGAAGCGGCCTCGGTCCGACAGGTCGCCGAAGCCTACGGGATCTCGGTGAATCACTTAGCCAAAGTCGCCCAGCGGCTGACGCAACTCGGCTGGATTAGCAGCCGCCGGGGGCGAGGCGGAGGGTTGGTTCTGGGACCAAATGCCGCAGGGCTCAAGCTCGGCCAGCTGATCCGCACGCTCGAGCCGTCGACCGCCCTGGCCGAGTGCCATACGGCCGACTCGCACTGTCCGATCGAGCCGGTCTGCCACTTGAAATCGATCCTCAGCGAAGCCCAGCAGGAATTCTTTGCCGCGCTCGACCGGTACACGCTCGGCGACCTCGCCCAGCAGCGCGACGTGCTGGTCCCGCTGCTGGTCCCTCAACGTCATTGAGGGGGGCCTCTGTACAGACTGCACGGTCTGTACAACCTAGTGAACGGACGACGGTCGAGCCGGTTGTCGCGGTGCCGACAATTGGAGGCGGTCGGTCGGCGGCGGGGAACCGATTCCCTGAAGACCCCGGATGAGACCCAGCAGGCGAGCCTTCCTGGAGTCCAGACGGGGTTCATGCATGCCGCCACGGATGGCTGCTGCCGGTGCGACCCACGGAGTACGGAGATCCCCCCCTTGAAACGCTTTGCCCTGCTGACGCTCTTGTTCGCTCCCGCGACCGTTGGATTTTCCTTGCAGGCCGTCGCCGAGGAGCCGCTCCCACGAGTGGCTGGATACGCCGCGAGTCCTTCCGACACGGTGCTGCCTCCGCTAGTCGATGACGCCGAGTGCTTTGAATATGCCCCCCCGTCGCAGGCGGGTTGGTTTGGCGACATCGGGTTCTACGTGCTGACGCCCCAGTGGACCAACAACCCGGCGTTCCAAGTCGTCGAAGAACCCGCTCTCGGGGCGGTGGCCGAGGGCGAGCAGATCGACTTCGACCACGATGCCGACTTCGCTCCGCTGGTCTCGGTCGGCTACTCGGGTGACAAAGGGCTGGGAGCTCGCGTCCGCTGGTGGACGCTCGGTTCGGGGACTCGGGTGAGCGATTCGACCGACGATCCCACGACCGATATCCTGCTTCAAACCCCGTCGCTGCTCGGTGCCGGGGGCTCGTTCGCCGGAGCACCGGGAGTCGGTGAAACGCTGTCCGCTGGAGCCACCCACCGGCTCGACTTGGACGTGATCGATCTGGAAGGAATTTGGGACACCGAGCTCGGCCGTACCTCGCTGCTATTTTCGGCCGGGATTCGCTATGCCCACCTGGGGCAGCGGTACGATGCGACGATTGCCGTGAGCGACACGGCCACCGGCACGGTTCTGGATTCCGCTTCGTTCCAGGCTCGCAACACGTTCAACGGAGCTGGCCCCACCACGTCGCTGCAGGCTTACCGCCAGATCGGCCAGACCCAGCTGGCGATCTACGGGCTCGGCCGCGGATCGCTGCTGTTCGGGGAACGGCGGCAGAGAGCGGCCAACCTGAATCCCGCCGGACCGCTGGGCGAATTCTCCAACGAAATCATCAACGATGGCGTGATGCCGGTGGTGGAACTCGAAGTCGGTGCCAACTGGACACGGCGGATGGGCTGCTACGATCTGTTCGTCGAAGGGGGACTGGTCGGCCAAGCCTGGTTCAACGCTGGCAATGCGGCGAACTCCGATAGCCTCGGCTTCGACATCATCGGCATCGGCACCGGCATGGGAGCCACCGGAAGCAACGACGCCGAGCAAACGATGGGGCTGGTCGGGCTGAAATTCACCAGCGGCGTCCGGTTCTAGGGGAGGCGAGGTTTGAGGGAGCAGGTTGCAGGGAGAACCGTGCCGCTCTTGCTCACTCGTACTCAGCGTCAGCGGTACTCGTACTCGTACTCGCACTCGAATCCGGGCCCCTGCTCTGGGAAAACGCCGGATTCGAGTACCGCTTCGCTGAGTACGAGTACTGCTTCGCTGAGTACGAGTACGAGTACTGAGTTCTGAGTTCGAGCACCGGGAGCCTGCTCCCTACCCTCCCGGCTACCCGCTCTTCGCTTGCGGGCTTAAACTCCGGGGGCCTGGTTTGCTGTTCGCTTCGTTCACCGCTTCGCCCCCTGCTGCGCCCGCATGAAACTGACCGGTCACGCAATCGTGCTGCTGGCGCGGCTGTTGAGCGGGTATACGGTGCGATGGGTCGATTGCCAACCGGACACCTGCCAGCGGGTCTACTTCGCCAACCACACCAGCCATCTCGACGCGGTCGTGTTGTGGTCGGCGCTGCCGCGGCACCTGCGGGCAATCACCCGACCGGTGGCCGCCAAGGACTACTGGTCCGGCGGCTGGGTCAAGCCGCGGTTGGCCAAAGCCTTCAACGCGATGCTGATCGACCGCAAGGAGATCAAGGTCCACCAGAGCCCGATCGACTTGATGATCCGCGAGATGGGAGACGTTTATTCGCTGATCGTATTTCCCGAGGGAGGGCGGACGAGCGGCGAAGAGATGGGGCAGTTCAAGAGCGGACTCTACTACCTGGGCAAGAAGCGGCCCGATTTGGAACTGGTCCCGGTGTACATCGACAACGTCAACCGCGTCCTGCCGCGGGGCGAGATCCTGCCCGTCCCACTGCTGACCTGCATCACGATCGGGCCGCCGATCTTTCTCGAAGCGGGCGAGCCGAAAGCCGACTTTCTGAACCGCGCGCGAAGCGCCGTTCGGGCGCTCAAAGGAGATGAGGGGTGAGCGGTGCAAGCTGGACGCTCTGGGCGCAAGCGGTGGACGCGGCGTCTGGCGATGACGGAGCCGTCTGGCTGACGCTCCGCACCTACATCCTGCTGGCAGTCGTCTTCGGCGTGCTCGGGATCGCCACGCTGGTCGGGATCATCCTCGAGCGCCGCGAGCGGCTGGCGATCGAACCGGCGATGCTGCGGCGGTTCAACCATCGCCTGCGGGTGTGGTGGATGATGTTCGCGATCCTGGTGTTCGGTTTCCTGCTGCACCGCGTCGGGGTCGTCGTCCTGTTCGGGCTGATCTCGTTCTGGGCGCTCCGCGAGTTCATCACGATGACGCCCACGCGGCGCGGTGATCACCGCACGCTGTTCTGGGTGTTTTTCGTCTTCACGCCGCTGCAGTACATCCTGATCGGACTCGGCGAAAACGCTCCGGAGTGGCTCACACGGGGCCGCGAAATCGACTTCTACGGCTTCTACAGCATCATGATTCCGGTCTATGCCAGCCTCTTCATCCCGGCCCGGATCGCGATCGCTGGCGACTTCAAACGCTTTTTGGAGCGGAGTGCAAAGATCCAAGCCGGGCTGCTCGTCTGCGTCTATTCGCTCAGCTACGCCCCGGCCCTGCTCGACCTCGATCTGCGGCTGAGCGACGGCGGGGAGTGGACCGGGAGCAACGTCAGCGTGCTGTTCTTTCTGATCCTGATCGCCCAGATCGCCGACGTCCTGCAGCAGGCCTGGAGCCGCGTGGCGGGGAAGAACGTGATCGCGATCGAGATCAACGCCAGCCGCACTTGGGAGGGGGTCGTCGGTTCGATGATCACGACCGGCCTCTGCGGAGCGGCCCTCTCCTGGGCGACGCCGTTCGCCTGGTGGGAGGCCGGGATGATGTCGATGGTCGTGGCCGTAATGGCGTTCGCCGGAGGGATGACGCTGAGCGCGATCAAGCGGGACCGCGGGGTCAACGACACCGGCACGCTCGTCCAGGGCCACGCCGGATTGCTCGACCGGATCGACAACGTCTGCTTCGCCGCCCCGGTCTTCTACCACCTGACCCGGTTCTATTTTTCCGCTGCCTGAACGAGCGGGATTCCCCACACGAGTTGGATGCGACGTGAAATTGTTTGACACCCACGCCCACTTGGACAGCGAGCCGTTCGACGAGGATCGCGAGGGGGTGCTCGAACGGGCCCGCGGGGCGGGGCTGGTGGGGATCTGCGTCGTCGGCTGTACCGTCCCGTCGAGCCAGAAGTGCTGCGAACTGGCGGCGGCTCACCCCGATTTGCTGTGCGCGGCCGTCGGCATCCAGCCCAACTACGTCAGCTCGGTCGAGCCCGCCGCCATGGAAGCGATTGCCGCGCTGGCCGAGCGACCGGAAGTGGTGGCGATCGGCGAGACGGGGCTCGACGGCTACTGGCAGGACGCCCCGATGGACCTCCAGCGGGAGTTTTTTGAACAGCACCTCGAGCTGGCCGCCCAGCTCGACAAACCGTTCATCGTCCACATGCGGGACAGCGGCGAGGAGATTCTCCAAGTGCTCACCCCGCGGGCAGCCGGCGGTCCGCTGCGGGGGATCATGCATTCGTTCACCGGCGACTGGGAGCTGGCCGAAGCGTTCCTGGCGATGGGGCTGCACCTGAGCTTCGCGGGGATGGTGACCTTCAAAAAATCGGCCGAACTGCGGCACGTCGCCTCGCGCGTCCCGGCCGATCGGCTGCTGATCGAGACCGACTCGCCCTACCTCAGCCCCGAACCGCTGCGTGGCAAACGCCCCAACGAACCGGCTCGGGTGGTCCACACCGCCCGCTGCATCGCCGAAGCGCGAGGGGTGTCGCCCGAGAGTCTCGCGGAGCTGACCACGGAAAACGCGGTCCGGTTATTCCGAAGATAACGCCCGGGGCAGTCGCAGCGAGCCATTTCGACCGTTCCTGCGTACTCTCTGCGGAGCTGGTTGCTATTACCGCTTGGGCAGTCTGCTTAGAATAGAGCGGGCCTCATCCTAACCGCCTCTCGCCCCCTTCGGACCAGCCCTGCGCGCAAGCCAGTCCTGCACGCACGGCGGAGTCTGCCGGTATTTTCGACGGAAAAGCGAAACTGACAGTGCCCCACGCACAAGTTCGCCGATGCTCGCGTTTCCCCTCGCCCCGACAGCGATGGCTGGGATGGTCGCTGAAGGTGCGGAAGCATGGGCCCGTCGCGGTGCCTGCCGTCGCGTTGCCTGCCGTCGCGGTGCCTGCCGTCGCGTTGCTCGGGGGCGCCGCGCTGCTCCTGGTCCTCGCAGCCGCTCCCCCGGCCGCGGCCCAGCCTCCTGCGCCCCCGGCAGAGCTGCCCGAAGTGATCGGTGGCGGGATCCATCCCGACGCGTTCTACCTGCTCGACGAAAACGGCAATCGGTTGATGATTCCGGGCGTGGGGTTTGAGGATTTCGAGCGGTGGCGGAAAGTCGAATCGGGTTGGGTCCAGCCCTCGAAGCCCTACACCTTTGAATCGATCGCAATCGAGGGGACCGCTGGCGAGGATCGTGCCGAGCTGTCGGTCACGGTCAAACTCAAAGTCTCGCCGACGCCCGGCCAGTGGATCTCAATCCCGCTGCAGATGGAGGGCTTTCACCGCCTTGGCCCGGCCGACGTGGCGGGCGTTGAGATGTACCAGATGGACCTCGACCCGCAGCAGGGAGGGCATTTGCTGTGGGTCCAGGCCGATCAGCCGCGGAACGTCGAAGTCCGCATGCGGGTGGTGACGCGGGTGATCGCCGACGCCGGCCCGGCGATCGAATTCCATCTGCCCGCGGCGCCCACGACCGTCGCGATGTCGATCCGCGGCGTCGATCTCTCGGCGCTGGTCGTCGGCCGCGGCGACGAAGTGGTCACGGTCCAGCCAGGGGAAGCAGGACGGACGACCGTCGAGGTCGAGTCGGGGGGCGGCAACTTCACCCTCTCCTGGCGAGTCCGCGACGGACGGCGGCCGAGCGACCAGGTGCTGGAAGTCGACAGCCGAGTGCGGGTGACCTGGGACGATCCGCAAGCCTCACCGGCCCTCTCGGTCGAGCTCGACGTCCACAACCGGCGGGGCAACATCGGGCCTTTTGAAGTGACGCTTCCCGAAGGCGCGGAATTGCTCGAGCCGCTGCCCAATAGCGCCACGGTCCAAGTCACCTCCCGCGACATTCGCGACCGCCGCGTGCAGGTCGTGCCAGACGAAGCGCAGCAGCTTTCGCGGGTCAAATTCACGCTCGAGTTCCGGCTCCCCGGACGGCTCTACGACAGCGACGATCCGCTCCTGCTGCGGTGCCCGGTGGTCGTCGGCGCCGCCCGCCAGTCGGGCGAGATCGAAGTCCGCACCGACCGCAATTTCCGCTTGCGGTGGTTGCAGCAGCCGCCGGTCCGCTCGGCCTGGCGGACCGGGACGACCGATCCGGTCGACTTTCGCGTCTACCGTTTCCAGTTCGACCGGGTGCCTTTCGAATTGCCGCTCTGGTTGGCGGCCAAGCAACAATTGCTGCGAGTCAAACCCGAGTACTTGATCCGGGTCGGAGAAACCGCGATCACGATGGAGGCCATCATCCGGGCCACCGGGACAGTGATCGAAGGCTTGCCGCTGGTGGTCGACGCCCCGGGGTGGCAGACGACCGCCGTGACCGACGCCGAGACCGGTCGCAGCCTCGACGCGCCGCTGAGCGAACAAGGCGACGGACTCGAGCTGGAATTGGGCGAACTCGCCGGCAGTGGAGGCTCGTCGATCGGCGTCCGCTGGCTCGCCGCCCGTCCGCTCGATCCGGAGGACGATGCGGTCCGCTTCAGCTTGCCGACGCTCGGCGCGGCCGACGATCGGACCGTCATCTTCGAGGCCGGGACGCTGCGGATCGGTGCCGAAGATGGATTGGCCTTGATCACCGACTTGCAGAGCAGCCAGGGACTCAGCCCGCTGCCGACCGATCCGGCGAGCGAAACCAATGGCGACCGGATGCAGATGTTCCAGGTCAAGCCGGTCGGCCCCGCCCCCGATTATGAAGGCTTTTTAAGCGAGGACCGCACCGAAGCGACGATCGACGCCGCGATCGAGCTGGCCGTCATCGACCACTCTCTGCGGATCACCGCCGATTGGCTCGTCACGCCCCGCGGCAGCCTCCGCGGGCGCTTGCCCATCTCGCTGCCTCGGCTGAATCTGCAGCGGCAAACCGCTTCCTCTTCCAAGCCGCAGGAGGATGCGGAGGCGAGTTCCGAGGGTGACGACGGCTCGGTCGCTCGCGACGATCCCGGGGGTGGGCAAACTTCGGCAGGCGGGCAGACTTCGGCAGGCGGGCAAACTTCGGCAGGGGGCGGGAGCGAGCGAAGCCCTGGCTCCGATCCCGGTTCGGCAACTGGCCCGACCGCCCCCAAACCGAGCGCCCCCAAACCGAGCGCCGCCAAATCGACCGCCCTCGAACAGTGGGACGCGACGGTCGATGGGCGGCCCGGGTTGCTCCGCGAGGACGCCCAGGGCCGAGTGATCCTCTACTCGGACGATCTCGACAACCTGCCCCGCCGCGTGCGGCTGACCGCGATCGTGCCATTGCCCGAGCCGTCCGCCCCGGATCCCGTCCCGCTCGCGGACGGCTCCCCAGTCGGCGCCGCGCCGCTGCCGGACGCGTTCGAGGGCCGGTTCCGCGAGTGGACGTTCACGCCCCCGCGGCCGGCGTTGGTCGGAGGGACGCTCAATGGTCCCCTCGAAATCCGGACGCTCGAATCGGCCGGGTACGAACTGCGGGTCGAGGAACAGCCGGCCGTGGCGGCTGGCGAGGAGGAGGGAGGTCAGCAGCTGACGGTCGCCGTCCGCAGCCATCCGCCCGAGATCCATCGGCGGCAGGTCGTGACCCGCGCGGTGCTGCACAGCGAGATCAACCGCACCCGCCGCTACGATCGCTTGCTGGCCCAGATCGCCGGGGCAGGAGACTCCTTCCACATCGCTTTCGCACCGGTCGACGCGGACGATCCGCAGTCCTCCGAAACGATGGTTCGCGTCTACATCGATGGCCAAGAGACGCTCGATTTCGTCGAGACGCGGCAAGGAATCTCGGTAGCCCTCGATCCGGCCGAATCGCATCTGGTCGACTTGCGTCTCTGGCGAGGCCACAGCGGCGGCCTCTTTGGCGGAGCGATCACACCGGCTTGGGAGCTGCCGGTCAGCAGTGGAAACATCTACTGGGACGTGGTCCTCGCCACCGACCGGCACCTGATTTGGACGGCCCCCGGGACGACCGAGATGATGCACTGGCGATATGCCAAGCTGTTCGTCCACCGCGTCGCCACGCGGTCGTACGCCGATTTGCTGCGGTGGATGGGAGCTCCCGAACGCCCTGAACTGCAGGTGGGCAATCGTTATCTGCTGGTCACCTCCGATCCCGGTTCGCTGCGGTTCTTCGAGGCGGGGCGTCCGCTCCTGTGGGGCCTGGTCGCCACGCTGACCCTGGCGGTGTCGTGCCTCTTACTGTACGTCCCTCGCCTGCGGCATCCCTTTGCGTTGATCGTCGCCGCCCTCGGCGTCGGTGGTTTGGCGCTGCTGACTCCCGCCCTGGCCATCATTGCCGGCCAGTTGCTGATCCTCTCCCTGGGATTGGTCGCCGTGATGCTCGGCGTGCACGCGATCATCACGCGTCGGCCGCGAGCGACCGTATTGGGAGGCGTTCCGGTGATCCGCGATCCCTCCACCCAGAACCTCACCGGTCGGCGGGCGACGACCTCGGGCGATCCGACCTCGACCCGCTTGCAGGAGACGATTTCGGGAAGCGCCGCAGGGGCACGATCGTGACGCGAGGCAGCGGCTTTTTCGGCGTTCTGATCGCCGTGCTGGGGCTCGTCCCGCCCCTCGCACACAGCCAGGATTCCCTCCAGCGCCGCCCGGGATCGCCCGCGGCAGAGGTCGCGTCCCCCGCGTCCACTCCAAGCGGACCCACCAGCGGCTCGGCGACCAGCGGAGCGGCAGCGAGCGGCGGGTCCCCAAGCGGCGGGTCCCCAAGCGGCGGGTCCCCGAGCGGTGGAGGAGCCAGCCGGGGAGCGGCCGGCAACGGGAGCTTGAGTAGCGGGAGCTTGAGTAGCGGAAGCTTGAGCAGCCCGACCGGCAGCGCCCCCGCAAGCCCGGCCGCGAGTGGCCCGGCTGCGAGTGGCCCGGCTGCTGCGCGTGGCCCGGCTGCTGCGAATCGGCCAGCTAGGGAGGGCGGGGCGAGCCTCGACAGCTGGCTACCCCATTTCCGCCGCATCTTCTTTTACGAGTCGCACGCACCGCGGCTGGTGCCAAGCAACTTTTGGCCGGTCGCCCTCGACGATCTCGAAGCGGCGCTGCTCCGCGAAGCGACGCCGGGGCAACCGGGCGAGGAGCGGCCGCAGCTTTCGAGCGCGGTTTATGTCGCCCGCTTTGTCTCCGACGCGCTGGTCAGCGATCCCGATGCGTCGATGCTGGACCTGACCTACCGCGACGACGCTCCGGGTCAACTTTCGCTGGGACCGATGAACCTGGCGCTCGAAGGGGATTCGGCCACCGCTGGTCCGCCGGCCCAGTCCGCCCGGCTCTTGACTGCCGCCGACGGCGGCGTCCGAGCGGTGGTTTACCAAGATTCGCGATTGCGCTTCGGGTGGAGCCGCCGCGGGGTGCTCGGCCCCGACGGGAGCTACCATTTCGACCTCCGGATTCCCGCCTGCGGCCGCACGCGGTTCGTTGTCGGCATGCCCGCCGGAACGCAACTGGAGTCGCTCGACGGGGTGCTGACCGCCTACCCGAGTCCCCCGCAGGAGGCGCGGGGAGTGACCGGGGAAACGGAGCTCACCTGGTATGGGATCGAAGCGGGTGGGCTGACGCGTCTCCGGCTGGTCGTCCATCCCGACGGGGCGGGCGAAGCTCCCCAGCGATTGTCGGTGCGGCAGTTGGGTTTCGACTATGCAGCCTCTCCCGAAGGTCTCGACTGGTCGGCCCGACTGGTGGTCGACCTGCCGCGAGGCCAAACCCTTCCCCAGTTGACGATTTTCGACGGGGGACGGATCACTTCGGTCCGCATCAACGGAGAGGAGGCGCGTTGGAAGGAGACCGCCGACACCTCGGCGGCGGAAGGCGTGGCGGAGGGGGAAGAACCGGTCTCGAGCGACGGTCGCCGCGTACGACTGCAGGTCATTCCGCCTCCGGCCTCGGCTTCGTTGCCGATGCTTCCCATCCGATTCGAGATTTCCGGGTTCGCTCCCCTCTGGGACGCGCCGGACAACCAGCACGGGACGGTCCGGTTGCCGCAGATCGGTTTTCCCGATCGCCAGCCCCGTTTGGCGGTGTCCCAGACCGAGGCACTGCTCCGCGTCGGTTCCCCCCTGCGGCTGGTCGAGATCCTCGATCAGGCCGGGTGGTCGGTCGACGAGATCGCACCGCTTTCCGCCGGAGCTGCCGAAGGTGCAGCCGGCGAAGCCGCTGACGGCGCACCGGCGGGTGAACAGAGGGGTGAGCCGGCGGGTGAGCCGACGCCGCTCCCCGAGCAATCGTTCCGCATCACCGGACCTCCCGGCAGCACCCTACCCGCAGTCCGACTGGCTGCCACCGAACACTGGCCCAAGACGAACGCCGCGCTGCGGTTGGCGGCGTTCCCGAACGAGTTGCGAGCCCGCTGGGAAGCGGCGATCGAGGTCGCTGGCGAGGGCCCGCAGCCGCTGCGATTCGTCTTTCAATCGGGCTGGCAGGTCGATTCGGTGCTGCTCCGCTCCTCGGGACGGATCATCGAGTTGCCGAGCGAAGCGGGCGAGAGCGGTGCGCTGACGGTCTGGCCCGAATCGGGGGACGTGGTCGACGGCGTGCTGCGGGTGCAAATCACCGGCCGTCACGTGGCGCAGCGTCAGGGACAATTCCATACCGTCCCAGCCACGTGGTTCACTCGACTCCGCGGCTCGGTCGTCCGCTGTGTCGCCGCGGTCGTGCCGCCGGCCGACTTCGACTGGGTCTCGGGCACGGCGCTGCGGGGGCGACGGATCAAAAGCGATCAGCTGTCTTCGGCGTTCGCCGAGATGATCGGGCCGGTCAGCGGCAAAACGCTGCTCTTTGACACCGATGAGGGGCTGACTCCCGAGCTGCAGGTGCGTCAACCGCCGCCCGTCTTCAGCGCCGATCTGCACCTCGATTTGCAGCTCGAGGACGGAGAACTCGTGGAACAGCTGCGGGTCACCTGCCGCCTGCCCGCCGGCCGCCTGCCCCAGCTTCGGGTGCGGCTTGGCGCCGCTGGTAACCGTCCGCCGATGCAGTGGTCGCCCGCCGATTCCCCCTCGGGCCAAATGCCTTCGCAGGAGCCGTTCCGAGCCGAGCGGGTGGCCGGGGCACCGGGCGAAGGCGAGATCTGGGAGCTGACGCCGCCGGGAAATGCGGGCGATGAATGGGTCCTGATCGGAAGCCGCCGCTATCCGTTCCCCCAAGCGGAAGCAGCTCCCAACCGCAGCGGTCCGAACCGCAGGGACCGCGAACAGGGTATCGCCGCGGAAGACCGTGCGGCGGGGAGCAGCCCGATTCTCATTCCGCTGCCGACGGTCCCGCTGACCCAGGCCGCACAGACGTCGTCGCAACGGGCGACGGTCTCGATCGGTCCGCGGCTGAGTCTGCTGCGCACCGAGGGGCCGGTGCTCCGCGTCCCCCGGGTGAGTTCGCCGGTGGCGGTGGCTGCTCCCGACGAGAGTGCTCCGCAGGCCCGCTTGGCTGGGCAGGTTGCGCCGGAAGTTTCCTCCGAATTGAGCGGCCGCGGTTCGCTCGGCGGTTCGGCTGCCGTCTCGGGCTCGCAGGGGCGAACCGGCGAGGGTTGGTTGCTCCGCTACGATGCGAGCAACGAAGCCTCGATCGTGCTCCGCGTTGCCCCTGCGGCACCGGCCCCGTCGGTGGTCTGGGACGAACGGGTCGAAGTGCTTGCCGGGCTCGGGGGGGGCGATCGGTTCCGCGCCTCCTATCGGCTCGACGGCCCGCACCCGCTCTCGGTCCGCTTCGATCCCGAAATGCGGGTGACGGAGGTCAACGGACGGCCGCTGGCGAAGGAAGCGGTGCAGCGGCCAGGGGAAGTTCGCGTCGCATCGCCCGAGGGGGGTGGGTGGGTCCACATCGACTTCTGGCGACCGCCGCCGGTGAGCCATCTGGTACGGAAGTTCCGCGCCCCTTCGATCGAGACGTCCGCCGTCGTTCTCCGCCGCAGTTGGCGATTGTGGACGGCTCCGGACACCCTCGCCGTAGCCGCGTCGGCCGAAGGATTGCCACCGAGCTGGATGGAGGATCATGCCGGGGCGGTCGTGACTCCCTTCGCTCCCGGGGAAACGCTGTGGCTGGTCCAGTCCAGCTTCGCCTGGGGGATGGGTGGAGCGGTCGCGCTGCTCCTGCTCGGGCTCAGCTGGTGGTTGTTCCGGCTCGCCCCGTGGATCGTCGTCGCCCCGTTCATCGGCGTGGCGATCGCGGCTCCGCTGGTGCCGGTCTGGACGGCTCCGCTGGTCGGCTTCGTGTTGTTGCCGATGACCGCCGCGGGGCTGCTGGCCAGCGTGTGGAGCGTCCGCCAGGCCCGGGACAGCTCGAGCGTCTCAGTCCAGCGGAGTGGACGGTATTCGAACGGAGGCTCGAGAGATTCTGGCAAACCGGGTGCGGGCAAACCGGGGCAGGCCAAACGGGGGCAACCGCCGTCGTCGGGCAGTCGCACCGCCGCCCCAGTCGAGCTTCAGCCGACCGCCTCGCTCGGCCGCGACTCCTCGCGGCTCGGCGGCCTCTGGTGGGTCATCGCCCTTGGCGGCGTCGTGAGCGCAGCGACGGTCGCCCTCGCCGCCGATCCCTCCAGCGGCTCGCCGCCGGGTGCGGCGGCCGGTCCGCTAGCCGCTTCGCCACTCGACACGAACTTCGAGGTGATGATCCCCGTCACTCCGGAAGGCGAGTTGGCTGGGGACCGCGTCTACATCCCGCAGCGCGTTTACGACTCGCTGTTTCGACCGACCGGCGGGCAGCAAGATCTGGGCGAGATCCAGTTCCAATCGGCCTCGTATCAGGTGCGAGTGACCCCTTCGGCCGACGCGCGGATCCCGGACTCGGTGAGCATCGAAGCGACGTGGCGGGTGGAGATCGAGACGGCGTCGCGGATGGTGCGGCTGCCGATCGATCCGATGTCGCTCGACCGCTTGGAAGTCATCGTCGATTCGGTTCCCAACGAGATTCGCCCCCGCCCCGACGGCGATTCGGTCCTGATCCGTCCCCCGCGAGCCGGAATGAATATCCTCCGCGCCTCGCTCTCTCCGGAGGTGGAACTCACCGCGGCCGGTGGGGTCTGTCGCTTGGCGATGGGGATTCCAGCAGTGGCTCGGGCGAGCCTGTCGGTCGCTTCCGATGGTCCGCTGACCGGCGTCAACTTGCCGAAATGTTTTGGCCGGATCGAGGGGGGCGACTCGGGGAATCGGGTCACCGCGTCGCTCGGCCCGATCGACGACCTGATGCTCCTCTGGCAACACCGTGGGGGGACGCTGCCGCGAGGGACCGACGAGGTCCGCCGACGCTGGTGGGTGCAGGCGAGCGGAGAGCACGTCAGCCGCGAGCTGGAACTGGAGATTGGCGACGTGGCTAGCGCCGGGGCCGTGATCGCGCTCTCCGGCGACTATGGGCCCGAGCCGAGCGTGACCAGCCCCGATTGGATGCTCCAGGAACGGGACGACGTGGAGCCGGCAGCCGGGACGTTGCGTTTGGTCTCGCTGGTCGAAGCTCCGGGACCGATTCGCCTGCTGTGGTCCGAGCCCCAGCCGCTCTCCGGCGGCGGCACGATCGAATTGCCCGACGTCCGTCCCGAGGGGCTGCTCGGCGGTCTCGCGACGCTGCTGGCGATCGACGTCCCCACCGGCTGGTCGATCGCGCCGTCGGCTTCGAGCACGCTCGAGACGAGTCTCGAGGCGGGCGACTTCTTCGAGCTCTGGCAAGGCTTCCAAGGCCCCGCCGACCGCGTCTGGGAGGCGCCCGAAGCCGCCGAACTGAGCGTCCAGGTTCTTCCGCCTCCACCGCAATTGGTCCGCGGCAACGAAGCCCATCGCTTGGTCGCCGCCCGCGACCATTTGCGGCTGGAATATCTCGCCACGATCCAGACGATCGGCGATCCGGCCCAACCGCTGCGGCTCCTGTTGCCCCCGGAGATGCGGATCGAGAGCCTCCAGCTCAATGGCGAACCGACCGCGGCAATCGTCGTTCCCCCGGCGAGCAACGCCCTCGAGCTGCTTCTTCCTCCCACCGCCGCGAGCGAGCCGACCGAGGTGCAAGTCGTCGGTACGCTGCCGGTTGCAGCGGACAAGAACTTTGCGCCACCGCGATTGCGACTGAGTGGCGTGGAAATCGAGACCAGCCGCTACCAAATGTTCCGCGGTGAGCGGTTGCGAGTTCGCGAGTTGGCCGCCCCGACGGAGGTCGCCGAGACCGGTCCGCCGATCGACTACGATCTGACCGCCGGAACGGTCCCGCTGCGTTCCTGGGTCCTCGCCGCGGCCGAATCGTCCACCGCCACGCGGCTCGCCGGCCGTTATCAGATCACCGATGTCGCCTCGCGGTTTGCGGCGACCACCCTCACCACGCTCCGCTGGGAGGACGGATTATGGACGCTCGAGGCGACGATCGATGTCGATGACTTTGGCGGCTCAACCGACTTCCTCACGGTCGAAGTTCCCACGCGGTGGATCGAAGGACTGGATGTCGAGCCGGCCGCCAAGTGGTCGAGCCAACCGGCGATCGATCCGGCGACCCAGCTGATTCGCATCCTCCCCCAGGACCCCACGACTGGCTCAGCGAGAGCCCCGTCCAGCGGAGCGGCAAGCTCGAACATTCGCGTCCGGATCACGTCGAGCCTGGAGAGCGCCGGCGAAGGGGGAATATCGGTCCCCAGCATCCGCTTGCTCGGAGAAGGTCCGCGGCAGCGCTTCTTCGCCCCGCCGCGGCGGCTGACCAATACCCAAATCGACTGGCAAACCCGCAACGCTCGCTGGGCTGCCCCGCCGACTTCGCTGCAGGATGTCGCCCCGCCGCCGGCCTCCCACCTGTTCTACGAAATCGCCGGCGAGTCTTTTTCGGCGACTCTCCGCCAAGCGGATGGGAACTCCGATGCGGCCCGCTGTCCGCTGTTGGACGTTGCGCTCTTTCCGAGAAAAGACGACTCGCTGCTAGCGCTGATGCGGTGGGACCTGCTGCCAGGCAACCGCGACCAGGTCGAATTCCAGATTCCGCCGGGGGCGCGCGTGCTGGGAAGCTGGGCTTCGGGAACGCCGAGCGAAGCCCGCCCGGACGACGATTCGCGACGGGTCACCGTCGCGGTGGGCCTCAGCCGCTTGGCCCAGCAGATCGTGCTGCTCGTGGCGCTGCCGGTCGCCGAACCGGGAGCCGATCTCGCCCTCCCGTATCTCGTCGATATTCCCGTCACGCGAACCTGGGTCGCGAGCTACGACGACGCCCTCAACCTCCACACCGGTGAAGCGGCTCCCACGCTCGCCGACGCTGCCGAGGGAGAGGCGCGGGGAAGTTCGCTCGATCGGCTGCTGCAAGCCGAACGCCTGCTGGCCGCCCCCGACCTCTCCCAAGGCCCTTGGCAGACCGCCGACGCGGACGCGTACCGGCGAGCCCTGGCCGGGGCAATGATGGACGCCCTCGATGCGTCGGTCGACAACGTCGCCGAACGGCCCACAGCGGAAAAACGGGAATGGTTGCGGCCGTGGTTCGCGCGGCTCGAGGAACTCGGCTGGCACGGGCTGGAACCCGCCACTCCGCCGCTCGGGGCGGAGGAAGCCGAAGGGGATGCGGCGGAAGCAGGCGGCGAGGGCCCAGCCGATGCGGACGGGGATGCCGATACGGACGGGGATGCCGAGCCGGGCGGGGACGCCGAGCCGGGCGGGGATGCCGAGCCGGGGGGGAACGATCCCGCGACCGGGCGCTCGGTCTGGACCGCGATCGACGCCTGGGCCCCCCGCTTCCTGCAGCGCGTCCTCGGGGGCGAATTCGACTCCCGAGTCGCTGCGGGGGGCGTCTCCAGTTCCAGTTGGTGGATTCCTCCTCCGACCTGGACTCCGTCGCGACTGATCTCGGCTCCCGGTGGAGTGGAAAACATTCCCGCCGCGATGGCTCCTCGGCAAGTCGTCCAGGGAGACCCTAAAATCCGCGCGATCCGCGTGCTCTGGCTGGGGATCTTGGCGTGGATGATCGCTTCGATCTGCCTGCGGTTGATCGGTGCCCGCTACCTGATGCGGCCGGCGCTCTGGCTCGCTGTGTTCGGCCTGCTCTCGCTCACGCTGATCCCGCTGCCGCTCTCGCTGGCGATGTGCGGAGTGGCGGCCGCCAGCCCGCTGCTCGGCCGCCGCTGAGCCGCCGCAGGACTCAGGACTCAGGACCCAGGACTCAGTTGCTGCGGGTGGCCGCTTTCATCAGCTGTTGGTCGACTTCATTGGCCACGATCACACCGTAATTGATCGCGCCGAGCCAGCCGCTCATGATGATCCCGACGCTCCCGGCGTGATACAGGCCATCGATTTGCTGGGGCAGAGCGCGGCTCACTCCGAGCCCCTCGAACTTGGTTCCAAAGCTCGCGCCCATTTGGTGCATCGTGTAGTGCTGGAAAGTCCGCGGCGTGGCGGCTTCGACGCGCTCGACTTTGTCGCGGATTCCCGGCACGAAGCGGTCGAGGGCGTCGAGGGTGGTCTCGATCAGATCCTGTTTGCTCGCTTCGTACTCGGCGTCGCCGAGCCCGGCCCAGTCCGACCAATTCGCGTTGGTGCTGCTGACGATCGCGTGCCGGCGATGCTTCGCTTCGGGACGCGTCCGCGGGTAATAGAATGAGAAGGTGCGGCTGGTGATGTCGCGGCTGAGCAGCAGATCGGTGCGGAACTCCTCGGCGGTGCTGGTGAACAGTAGATCGCCGCAGGCTTCATCGATCTCCACCTCCGGCTTCATCGCCATGTAGACCTGCGTGCTGCTGTTGTTCAGCCGCACCTCCCGGGCCTGGTCGACGAAGTTCCGATCAAAGTGCTCCTCGCCGACCATCTGGAAGATCGTGGAGCGGAGATTCGAGTTGCTGATCACGCACCCGGTCTCGATCCGCCGCCCAGCCACCTCGACCGCTTCGACGCGCCCGCGACGCACCTCAATTTTGTCGACCGCACAGTTGATGCGGATGTCGACGTTGTTCGAGAGCAGCTCGGATCGCATCTTCTCGATCAGATCCTCGGTCCCGCCCTCGTAGATGAAGACCCCTTTGCTCATGAAGTTGCTGAATACGATCCCGTAGGTGATCGCCGGGTCTTCGAGCGTCGAACCATTGGCGTAGGTGATCGGTTCCATCAGCAGCCGCACGATGTCGCTGCGGCCCGGAAAGAATCGCTCAAAAAGCTCGCCCGTCGTGGTCGACTGGTCGTCGTAGAAATTCATTCCCCGCGCGGTGTCGAAGAACGCTTCGACCGTCGCCGGTTCGACGCCGAACCGCTCGACGAGCAGGCGGGTGAAGTCGGTGCGGTTGAAGGTCGTCGAGAGCGAGAACATCGGGTTCTCGAAGCGAATGTTCTTGAGCTGCACGATCCGGTCGGCGATCTCGCTCGACCAGTACCGGCGGCAGCTTTTGATCATCCCGTGCGGGAACCCGTGCAGCGAGATGTCGAACACGTGGCTCCCCGGGCGGCGGAACCACGTCGCCAGTCCCCCAAGCTTGTAGTGCTGTTCGAGCAGCAGCACGCTGTGCCCGGCGCGCCCCAGAATATTGGCGGCGGTCAGCCCCGCCAAACCGCTCCCGATGACGACGACATCGTAGCGGGAACGAGCATCTTTCAAAAAATCGCGGGGCATGGGCACTCAGCAAACGGCAGGTCGAGCAAACGATGATTCGAAGCCAACAGGCACCCCGGATGATGACGCGGATCGCCCGCAAGCGCAACCCCCCGAGTCGAGCTGCGGTCGCGGTGCCGATCGACGGCAGCGGCGAGCCCCCCACCTCTCCCACAACCCGGCTTGATACTGAGTCTCAATATTGCACCGATCGCCTTCTTCGGCGAGAATCGAGCGCCACCGCGGCTCGGTCCGAGCAGCGGTGACGGCCTTTTGCTCGCTCGCCCCCGACTCCCGGGATGACTCCCTTGCCCACCGACGACGAGAATCGCACCGCCGAATCCCGCTCCTCCTCTGCGCCCCACGCCTCCTCAGCGCCCCACGCCTCCTCAGCGCCCCGCACCCCCTCGGCGCCCGCCTTCCCCGCTGCGCCCGCCTTGCCCGCTGCGGCCCCATCGGGCACCGAACCATCGCGAGACGGTTTGCACGAAGCGGGCGAGGCGATCGACGCCGCACCGCTGCCAGCGACCGCGTTCCCCAAAGTCGTCGCGTTCTCCGCCCTGGCCCGCTGCGGCGACGAAGTCTGGATCGAGAACGGCGGCCAGATCTATCGCCTCCGCCGCACCCGCCAAGGCAAACTGATCCTCACCAAGTAGCGCTAGCCTCGGGCCCCTTGAGCCGCAGGCGCTAGCCGCGGGCCCCTTGAGCCGCAGGCGCTAGCCTCGGGCCTCGCAGCCCCGAAATTTTCGCTGTAGCACCCGCGGCTAGCGCCGTCGGCTCAAAAATCGGTCGCGGGCTGCTAGAGCTCCTTGAGTCGAATGTTGCGGTAAGACGCTTCGGCGGGAGGGCCGCCGTGAATTTGCAGTGCGATCACGCCGCGGCGGGCGATCGCTTCATCCGCTTCGCGATAATCGACCGTCTGCCGATCGTTCAGCCAGATCTGGATCCGCGGGCCCTCGCAGCGAATCCGCAGCCGGTTCCAGTCGTCCTTTCGCAAGATGTCGCGAACCACTTCCGGGTCTGCCTCGACGAGCATCTTCCGCCGCCGCGATTCGTCGTACAGCGACCCCCAAACCGGTCGCCCGCCGGCCGAGCCCATGTCGGCTTGATAGCCCGAGACTTCGTGGCTGCCCGCGATCCGCTCGGTTCGAAACTGGACTCCCGCGTTCTCGCCGGGTCCCACCAGCTTGACTTCCAGCCGCAGCTCGAAGTCCTCAAAGCTCTCGTCGGTGCACAGGAAGACGTTGTGCGGGATCGGCTTTTCGAGCGAGCCGGCGACGATCGCTTGCTCTTCCACGCGAAACCACGCTGGGTCGCCGTTCCAGCCGCTGAGCGAGCTGCCATCGAACAGCGGCTTGAACGTGTAAACCTCCTCGAGTCGCTCCCGCCACTTGGCTTCTTCGCTCGTACCGATCGCCCGATAAACTTCCCAGCCGAGCTTCTTGCCGCCGGCCGGTTTCCCGCGGCTACCAAGTTTCCGCAGCCCCAACAGCAGCCCTCCTTCTCCCGCTGCGTCCACCCAGCGGTGGTAGTCGTACGCCAGCACCGTGTCGATCGAGCGCAGCCGGTCCCACGTATAGAGCAAGGCAGCGGCCTGCTCGCGCTGGGTCTGCTCGCTGTAGCCCTCCTCGGTGTGGTATCCCTGCTCGCTCAGCAGAACTGGGCGCACCCGGCCTTCGGCGTCGCGATTCTCGGGCAGCTTCACGAACCGATCGAGGACCTGGATGTTCTTCATCGTGATCAGCGGCGTGTCGAAATCGTCCTGGATCTGCGTGTCCTCCCACGTCCGCGAGTCCCAGAGACTCTCGGGGTAGGGATGGTAGGCGATGCCCCAGCCAAAATCCCCCTCCGCTGCAGTGAACTGGGCCAGCCGCCGCAGCATCTCGCGGGGCGGATACGTCTTCCACTGCTCGTCGCGCGGCACGTTCCAGCGGTGCGTCAGCGAGATGAAAACTTTGGCGTGCGGATTGAAGCGGCGGGCCTGTAGATAAGTCATCCGCATCGACCGCACGTAGGTCCCCAAAAAAACCTCCAGCGGTTGCTTGCCCATGTTCGTCCAGGTCCAGCCGTAGTCGACTTCGTTGTGGATGATCCAGTGATCGACGCGGCCTACCGAGCGTTGACCCCCACTCGCAGTCGGGCGGCCCGAATATCGCTCGGCCAACAAAGCCAGCACCGCTTCGTACTTGTCGGCCGCCTGCGGGTCGTCCAGGTTCGGCATCGCGTAGACCCCCGCGCGATTCGCTTCGGGGTGGAGCAAGATGTCCGCATCGCGGGTCGGCAGCAGCAGAATCAGAGCGACCGTGATCCCGTGCTCGGTAGCGAAGGCGATCGAGCGGTCGGCGTGAGCGAGCTGCCGGGAGTTGACTCGCCAGGTGCGACCGTTGTGGATGAAGGTCTCACCGCTACCGCCGGCCGCATCTCGGGCCTCTTCGCCCGGGGAGGGGAATTCGCTGAGCAATTTGCTGAGGACGATGTTGACGGTGATGTGCCGGACCCCCAACTCGTTCAGCTCTTCGAGCCCGAACACGGGCGAGACGCCTCCCAGCCCTTTGGCGTTCTCGAGCCGCGGTGGGGGAGGCAGCTCGGGCGCTCCGAGCCGGCTCAGGTCGGTCGCATAGCAAGCGTGGCTGAGCGGCTCAAAAATTTCAGCCACTTCGGTCGCCGCCACGATCTGCCAGCGGCTGCCGAGCCGATCGCGGCCGGCCTCCTCGCGGGGCAACTCGATTTCAAAACGGCCTTCGGCGTCGCAGTTCTCCTCGCCGAGCCGCACGACGACGTGCCGCGGCCCGGGGCGGACGGCGTCGGCATGCCAGGGGAGTTCGGCCAAGGCGACCCGCGTCTCACCCTCGGGGGACTGGCCCCTCTCGGGGCATTGGCCATGGATGCGGATCGTGGTTGCCTCGACGGCGACGGCTGAAATCGAACCGGGAAAGTCGGCCTCGAGATAGGCTGCGATCTGGTCGGCGTGCTGCTGCTTTTGAAGCCGCTCCTGAGCTTGCTCCTCCTCGCTCCGCAGTTCCTCTGCCGAGCGAGGGCGGAGCGCCAGCTGCCGGACCCGCAGATTCACTCCCTCGACGATCCCGAAATCGATCCGCAGCCGCCGCGGTTTTCCCTCCTCCCAAAACCGGTTCCCTTCCACCGACAAAGGCAGCCCCGCCTCGCTCCAGCCCTCGGCCGGACGAAGTCCCTCGATGTCGATCGGCGGGGTCCATCCCTTGTCGGCGGCAAGGCGGATTTCCATCCCCACGACGCCCTGGGGGGAGAAGTATTCGAAGGCGAGGACCGGGGTTTGCGCGGCTGCGGCGAGCTCCGGCAGGGGAATTTCAATGAACGGATCCCCCCCGGTCGTGCGTAGTTCCCATTGCCCCTGGTCACGTTGCTCGATCTCCAGGTAGTTGGTCACAGCCCCCTCGAGCGACAACGGGACGCGAGCTTCGTCGGCCGTCGCGGCGAGCGGCAGTGTTCCAAGAGTCAGGACCAGGGCGAGGAAACCCACCATGTACTTGCGCATTGATGTTCACTCGAAAGGAAGGTTCTGGATTCAGGGCACGAGCTCCTACGCGTACTCCTACTCGAGCCGACGCACCGACGGTAAGCGTGGGACGCGAGTACGAGTACGAGTACCGCTTCGCTGAGTACGAGTACGAGTCATGCACCCACTCGCCACTCGCCTCCGTCTATGGTGAATAGCGGGGCTCCTGCCTGTTTTGAAGGTTTTCAACGTTTGCGCGCAGCTCCCATCCTATCCTCATCGACCTCCGCTCGGGCCACAGGCATGCAGCTGGAACGACTCGTCGAGTACTTTGAGAAAAGCCCGGCGATCCGTCTGTTCCGGTCCCCCCAGGCGCCCTACGTGATCGATTTTTTGCACCAGCGGTTCAAAGCCTCGAACTCGATCGTCGCGGTTCATTCGGAGCTGGTGGCCGAGCTGGCGGCGTATCAGGAGGAGCTGCACCAGAGGGACGTCGACGAGCCCCGCGATCGGGCTCATCGCGAACGAGCTCTTCGCGATCGGCCCGAGACCTACCTGACCGCTTGGTCGACCGGGCCGACGCGGTGGCTGCGACGGTTCCTCGAGGCGGGGCAGAGCGAGGCGAGTTACGAGCTGACGCCCGAAAGCGAAGCGGTGCTCAAGTTCCTCGGCGAGGTGCTCGACCGCGAACGGCTGGGGTTCGTGGGGACCGAATCGCGGCTGCGGCGAATCATCCAGACGCTCTCCGATCTCGTCGTCCGCGGCTCGGATGATCGCGAGCGACGGCTCGAATATCTTCGCAGCGAGCGAGAGCGGATCGACTCGGAGATCCGCAGCATCGAGACCGACGGCGTGGTGGCGACCTACAGCCCGACGGCGATCCGCGAGCGGTTCGCCGAAGCGGTCCAGGATCTTTCGCAATTGCAGGGCGACTTTCGCGCGGTCGAGGAATCGTTCAAACGACTCACCCGCGACGTCCAAAAACGCCAAAGCGATGCCGAGCGGACGCGGGGCGAGATCCTCGGCTACGCGCTCGACGCCGAGGAAGAGTTGCGGGCCGAGGACCAGGGAGTCAGCTTCGACGAGTTCGTGCGGTTGGTGCTCTCGCCGAAGAAGCAAGAGGAGCTGGAACGAGTGATCGCCGAACTCGCCGAGCTCTCGGAGCTGGCCGACCAGGACGAAGGGCTGCGGCGGATCCGCGGGATGATCCCTTCGCTGTTGGCCGAAGCTCAAAAAGTTCTGCGGACGACCCAGCGGCTGAGCGTCACCCTGCGACGCTTGCTCGACTCCCGAACGGTCGCCGGGCGGAAGCGATTGGGGGAAGTGCTGGGAGAGATTCGCACCCTGGCCACGCGAATGGCCGAGGCCCCGCCGCGGGATGCCGTGAGCCTCGCGATCGAAAGCGAGCTGCGACTGGGGAACGTCGCCGAACGTGGGTTCTGGACTCCGCCGGTCGAGTTCCACGCTCCGGAGCTGGCCGACCATGCGCCCGACGAGGACGAACGGTTTGCCGCCTTTCGCCAACTGGCTGGAATGCGACGGCTGGACTGGACGGGGATGCGACGCAGCCTCTCGCGACTGCTTGCCGATCGCGCAAGCGCCTCGCTTGGCGAATTGCTCGACGCCCATCCGCCGCAGGGCGTCATCGAAGTCCTCGGCTACATGCAAATCGCCCACGAAGACGGGCACCGCGTCGACCCGCAACACACCGAGACGATTCGCATCCCCCGCCCTGCCACGAGCGACCACGAGCCGCCATGGCTGGCGATCGATGTGCCGCGAGTCACGTTCTTGGCCACCGCGGCCCGCAAGCGAGCTCGCGCTGCCGCCGACCGAGAGAACCGCAACGAAGGAGCCTCGCAGTGATCGATCTGGGTCCCGATGATTCGCTCCCCGGCTATCGCCCGTGGAGCCTCCCGGCCGTGCACCTGTTGCGCGGGGTGCTGTATGCCGACGAGCTGCCGGCGTGGGAGATTCTGCTTTCGCATGCTTCGGAGCTGGCCGACTATTTCGCTCGCGTGGGTTTGATCCTGGTCGTCGACGAAGCGGACGGCTTGGCCTACCTCCGCCAGATGCAGGAAGACGAACAGCGGGAGGGTTACGAACAGCTCCCACGCTTGTTTCGCCGCACGAGCCTCGGTTATGAGCCGACGCTGCTGTGCGTTTTGCTCCGCGATGAGTTCCGCCGGTTTGAGGACGAGGACCTCGACAACGAACGCTGCGTGGTCGAGACCGAAGCGCTGTTCGACGCTTGGAGGACCTTTTTTCCGGCCACCGAGGACGAGCTGCGGTTGCGGAAGTCGCTCGCGTCGGCGGTTCGCAAGCTCGAAGCCCTCAAATTCGTTCGCCGCTTCGCTAGCGAGCCCGAGTCGTGGGAGGTGCGGCGGATTCTCAAAGCCCGCCTGCCGATCGCCGAGCTGGAGAATTTAAAAGCGCAGCTGATCGCCGCGGCCGAAGCCGCGCCACACTCACCCTCCCCCCGGGAGGGCGGCGCAACCCCGTAGTTAACAGAGTCGAGCAGCGGAAGACGTCGGGGTCGCGAGGCCCGAAGCTAGCGCCTGCGGCTCAGAAGAATAGAATACGGAAGGAGCGAAGCATGATCGATAGCCTCTTCGAGCTGCGTCCAGAGCGGCCTGGTTACCGGCTGCAGCGTCTGGAGCTGTACAACTGGGGAACGTTCGACAGCACCGACGGGCGGGTCTATACGATCGAGCCCCATGGTCGCACCGCGCTGTTGGTCGGGCAAAACGGTTCGGGAAAATCAACGCTGGTCGACGCGGTGCTGACGCTGTTGGTGCCTGCGGCGATCCGCAACTACAACGTCGCCGCCGGCGCCAAGAAGACCGAGCGGAGCGAGAGAAGCTACATCCGCGGCGCCTGCGGTCAGGGGAGTGACGATGGTCAGGCCGCTGTCACGCGGTACCTGCGGCCCGGAGGCAAACACTACTCGGCTTTGCTGGCCGTGTTCGGCGACGAGCAGCTCGGCGAATCGTTTTCGCTCCTCCAAGTGCTGTACCTGAAGGCCGACGACAGCGTCGAAAAACTCTTCGCGATGGCCGATGGCTCGCGGCGACTGGCCGACGACCTGCTGGGGATCGAGCGGGCCGAACAGGTCCGCGTGCGGCTGCAATCGAATGGCTACCGAACGAGCAAAAAATTCAGCGAGTACCACAGCTGGTTCGCCCGCCACACGCACGTCCGCGGCAAAGCGATGGACATGTTCAACCAGACCGTGGCGGTCAAGGATATTCAGAGCCTGAATCGATTCATCCGCGACCACATGCTCGAGGCTCGCGACTGGCGCGACAAAGTCCAAAAACTGCTGGGGCACTTTAGCGACCTGAGCACGGCTCACCGCGAACTGGTCCGCGTCCGCGGCCAGCAGGAACTACTCGAGCCAATCGAGCAACTCGCGGCCAAGTATCGCAAGCAGGCATCTCGGCTCGAGCGGGCCGAGCGCGAGCAAGCGGCGATCAACGCCTACTTCCGCGTGCAAACGATCCGCCTGCTCGAACCGGAAAACGAGCGTTGTCGGCGGGAGTGGGAGGAAGCGACTGCCGCCAAGACGCAGCTCGCCGCGCGATTGAGCAGCGTTCGCGAGGACTGCCGGCAACTCCGCAACGAGATCGAGCAAGCCGGTAGCCAGCGGCTGCGGACGATTCCATTGTGGATCGACCGGGAGCAGGTGGCGGCGGAAGCCAAGCAAAAAGAGCACGACCGCTACCACGCGGCGCTGCGGCTGGCTGGAATCCCGGAGTCTGTCGATACGCCTTCGCAGTTCTCCGCAACCCGCGGAGCCCTCGCCGCGATTGTCCGCCAAAGCGAAGCTCGCGCCGCGGCGGTCAACGAAGAGTACGAGTCGTTGCTCGGCGAACGCGATCGGCTGCGCGGCCAGCGGCGAGCGGATGCCGACGAGCTCGAACAGCTCGCGCGGCGGCGGTCGAATCTGCCGGGCAACTTGGCGACGCTGCGAAGCCGGCTCTGCGAGGACCTGGGGCTGAGCGAAAAGGAGCTTCCGTTTGCCGCCGAGCTGATCGCAGTACTTCCCGAGGAGCGTGCTTGGGAGGCCTCGATCGAGATGGTCCTGCGGCCGTTCGCTCTCAGCCTCCTGGTCCCCGAGCCCTTGTACCAGCGAGTCAGCAAGCATGTCGAACAGAACCGTTTGGTCGACGCTCAGGGGACTGGTCAGCGGCTGGTCTATTTGAAAGTCGCGGGTTTACCCGAGGAGCCGAGCAAGCAGGATCGGTTCCACCCCCAATCGCTGCTCCGCAAGCTGCAGTTTCGCAGCGGACATCCACTGACGCCGTGGGTCCGCGGCGTGCTCGGGCGGCGATTCGATTACCAGTGCTGCGTTTCAATGGAGGAGTTCGCCGCAGCTCGGCGATTTGCGCTGACCGCGAATCGACACGTGAAGACTGGGGGCGAGCGGCATGAGAAGGACGATCGACCGCGGGCTTCGGCGTCGCGGTATTTCGTGCTCGGCTGGGACAACCGCGAGAAACGCCGCAGCCTGAGCGAAGCAATCGCCGCTCTGGATCGCGAGCTGCAAACGCTCGCCGAGCGACTCAGCGACTTGGCGGACGAACGCCAACACCAGCAAGATGTCCTCCACGCCAGCCGCACGGCGCTCTCGATCGAGCAATTTGAGGAGATCGACGCGGGACGACACCGTCGCGAGATCGAAGCCCTCGAGCGGGAACGCGCGGAGCTGGAAGCGTCCAACGACACGATCCAAACGCTCCGCGGCCGGCTGCAAGCGGCAGAGCTGGAGGGAGTGCGGCTCGAGCAACAACGGGACGAGGCGGTGGCTCGCGAGCGGGAGCTGCAGCGTGAAATCGAACAGGGCGAAAAGGTTTTGGAGCAGGCTCGCAGTCGCCTCGAAACGTTTCGCCGCGAGCAGTCGTTGCGGCATTACGAGGCCGTCTTTCCCGATCTCGACAAGCGGCTGACGCGTTCCGCGTTGACCGTTGAGAATCTGTTCGCGAAAGAAGTTGAATGGAAGGACGCGAGCGTGGCGGAGATTGCTCGGCTCCGCGGCAAGCTCGATCCGCTGACCGAACGGCTGCTCCGCGCGATGGGGCAATTCCTGCGGGAGTTCAAGGCCGAACGGGACGATCTGCAGGCCGAAGTCGGTGCGATCGACGATTTCCTCGGACTGCTCGAGCAGATTCGCCGCGAGGACCTGCCAAAACACGAGCAGCGTTTCAAGGACCGGCTGAACGACAAAGTCACCCAAGAGGTCGCTCTGTTTCATGCCGCTCTGCAGGACGAGTGCAAGCAGATCGAAGAGAAAATTCGGCAGCTCAACGTGGCCCTCGGGAGCCTAGCGTATCGGCCGGGGACTTTCATGCGGCTCGAGCCACGGCAAGTCAACGATCGGGAGATTCGCGACTTCCGCCGCGCCCTCCGCGAATGCCTCGACGGTGCGTTCGAAGGTTCGGCCGAAGCGGACGAGGACCGGTTCGTGCGGATCGAGCGGCTCGTCCAACGGCTGGGAGACCAAGAGAACACGCGGTGGCGCGACAAAGTCATCGACGTCCGCCGCTGGTACGATTTCGCCGCTCGGGAGATCGAAGCCGAGAACGGGGAAACTCGCAGCTTCTACGAAGACAGCGCTGGCCAGTCGGGAGGCGAAAAAGCCAAGCTGGCGTTCACGATTCTGGTCGCCGCGATCGCCTACCAGTACGACCTCGATCCCACCGGCCGGATCGCCGGACGGTTCCAGTTCGTCGTCGTCGACGAGATGTTTTCCAAGGTCGACGACCGCTACGCCGAATACGCGCTGCGGCTCTTCGAGCAATTCGGATTGCAACTGATGATCGTCGCTCCGCTCGATGCCAAAGCCCGCGTCACCGAACCCTTCGTCCACTCCTTCTTGCACGTCGTCAAAGACGAGCGAACCAACCGCTCGCAAATCTACAGCATGACAGCGCAAGAGTACGAGCAAGTCCTGCAAGGCTTCGACGACCTCCCCCAGCCCAAGCTCTCAGCAGAAAATCGCGGCAGACCGAGAACGGCCAAGTAGCATTTTCCAGAGCCGCCTCCAGTTCACTCTCCCGCTTGCGGGAGGGTCGGGCTCTTAGGCCCGGGGAGGGCCCCTCCTCGCGGATGCCTCTCCAGCCGACGGACCAACTGACCGCAGGCGGCTTCGATGTCTTGCCCGAGCGAGTACCGCATCGTGGTTTTGATTCCGGCTGCTTTGAGCCGCGCGGCAAACGCCTCCCGCCGTGGTCGATCGCTCGCGGTCAGCTCGGGAGCTCCATCGATTGCGTTGAACGGGATCAGGTTCACATGCACGTCGAGCCCCTCGATCCAGGCCATCAACTGTCGCGCGTCTTCGTCCCCATCGTTCACGTCGGCCAGCATCAAGTATTCGATCATTACGCTTTTCTGCTGAATCCGGTTGACCTCCGCGACCGCTTCCCGCAGCGCATCGAGCGGATACCGTTTGGCCAGCGGAATCAGCTGCTCGCGAACTTCCTGTCGAGCACTGTGCAGGCTGAGCGCGAGGTTGATTTTGGGAAACCGCTCCGCAAACCGGACCATCGCCTCGGGGATTCCCACGGTCGAGACAAGAATTTTCGTGGGCGCGTGGTTGAAAAACTCGGGAGAGGTCAGCGTCTCAAGCGCCGGATAGAGATTTTCCTCGTTGTGGAAAGGCTCGCCCATCCCCATGAACACGATGTTCCGCAGCGAGCGGTCTTCCTCCCGCAGGATCTGCCCGGCCCGCAGGATCTGGTCGAGGATCTCGGCGACCGAGAGCGGGCGGGCGACGCCCATCTTGCCGGTGGCACAAAATCGGCACGCCGCCGCACAGCCGACTTGGCAGGAGATGCAGAGCGTCGTGCGGCCCGTGGCAATGCGGAGGATCACCGCTTCGACGAGCATCCCCGCCGAAGTCCGTAACAGCAGTTTGGTAGCACCATCGACGCCGGAATCAAACCGCCCGTGCTCGGCCAAGGCGTGCACGGCGAGCCGATCGGCGGGAAAATCGACCAGTGCCTCCTCCGCCGGCAGGAATCGCTTCAGCAGCGATGTCCGCCAGCGTCGCACGCGCTGGGGATCGAGACGCAGTTCTCGTCGCAGGAGCTCGACGCCAGACGAATCGTAGATGCTGATCGGCTCGGAGACGACACTCGGCACGGGCGGATTGGGGAGGAAGGGAAGAGAGACAGAAGCCGCCGAGAAATTGTAAGTGCAGCCCCAGCAGCGTCCACTCCTGATCGACCGCATCCGCCCTTGAGCCGTAGGCGCTAGCCTCGGGCCTCCTTCGCTCCGCAACATGAGAAAACGTTGCGTTGCAGTGGCGTTTAAATCCAAGCTCGAGCCAGCCGGGCAGCGTGACGGAACCCGCGGCTAGCGCCGTCGGCTCACCCGCGGCTAGCGCCGTCGGCTCACCCGCGGCTAGCGCCGTCGGCTCACCCGCGGCTAGCGCCGTCGGCTCACAAGGCGGTTCAATCGGCCGTGGGTTTGCTGAAGGAAAAGCGTTCGAGGTTGACGACGTTGGTCGTCTTCAGACCGTGCTCGGCCTGCGAGACGCGGTCGGGCTCATCGGTGACGATCACCAGCACCGAACCGGCTTCCACCCGTTGCTGGTACGTCCGCCGCGATTCTTCGTTGACGCCCCAGCGACCGGCTCCCCCGAGGGCAGCTCCGGCCACGGCCCCGACCGCCATCCCGGCGAGGGGACCGGCGATGAACAGCGGTCCGACCATCGTGCTCGCCGCGATCGGGGCGGCTACCACTCCGCCGAGCAGCGTTCCGAGCCCTGCTCCTTTGCCCGAAGAGTGCGCCGCTTCCACCTGGTGGTCATAGCGACCGAGTTGCTGCACCGCTTCGTCCCCCATCACTTCGCCCGCCTCGCGAGCCACGACCGAAGCCGACGCGGTAGTAAAGTCGTAGGTGTCGAGGACTTCGAGCCCGATCCGAGCATCTTCCCGCGTCTGGAACTCCGCGATCAAGCATTCCCTTTTCGTGTCCGCTTCCATCGTTCTGCTTCTTCTGTAAGGGGCTCTGGTTCGGCTGCCCCCGTTCCATCAGCCGCCACGCGCTAGCGTCCGGTTTCCCCGGAACTCGACGAACCGGACGCTAGCGCGTTTCGGCTGATGGAATGCACGCGAATGCAAGGTCGCAGCCAAGGGTTGGAAAGCGACGCGACTGAAACGCAACGCCCGTGCCAACGACTCCTCTCGCCGCCCCCATCCCGGCTCAGATCTCGTTCCACTGATCTCCTCGGCGGTACCGCAGCCGGTAGAAATCGGTGCGGCGGTCCCGCCAGTTCTGCACGCTGCCGGTTTCACGGTGGCGACGGAGCAGTTCGAGGTCGACGTCCTGGATGATCACGGTCTCGATATTGGGGTTGGCTTCACCGCTGATCCCGTCGCGGGCGAACATCACATCGGACGGGGTCAGGATCGCCGTCTGGGCATAGTGCACGTCGGCATTCTCGACGAAGGGCAGATTGCCTGTGCAGCCGGCGATCGCGCAGTAAACGTGGTTCTCCACGCACCGAGCCGCCGCGCAGCTCCGCACCCGCAGGTAGGCGGCCCGCGAGTCGGTGTTGTAGGGGACGAAGATCAGGTTTGCCCCTTGTGCCGCGGCCATCCGCCCAAGCTCGGGGAACTCGACGTCGTAGCACACCTGGATCGAGATCGGTCCGCAATCGGTTTCAAAAATCTCAAACGTGTCTCCGCCGGTCACGCCCCACCAGCGACGCTCCGACGGGGTGATGTGAAGCTTCGACTGCCGCCCGATCGTCCCGTCGCGACCGAAGAAAAAGCTGACGTTGTAGAGGGCATCGTCTTCAACGACGAACTGCGAGCCGCCGATGATGTTCGTGTCATATTTGACCGCCATCTCGGTGAAGAACTCGAGATACTGCGGGGTGAAGTCGGCCAGCTTGCGAGCCGCTTGCCCCGGCCGATCGGGCTCGATGCAGGAAAGGAGCTGAGTCGTGAACAGCTCGGGGAACAGCAGAAAATCGCACTTGTAATCCCCCGCAACGTCGACAAAGTACTGCGACTGGCGGGCGAACTCGTCGAAATCCGCCACCGGCCGCATCTGATACTGCACTGCTCCGATCCGGACCGGCTCCACCGAGCGATGGAACCGCTTCCGCTTGCCGCTGCGATAATCGAGGTTCTTCCACTCGAGGAACGTGGCATAACCGCGGGACTCGTGGTCGCTCGCCAAATAGTCGGGAATCAGTCCCTGCAGTGCGAACCCGTTGGCCAGCTGGGCGGTGAGCACCGGATCGTAGAGCGATTTGTCCATCACCCGCTCGACGTACTCGCGGGCTGACATCGCGTCGGCATACTTTCCGTAGCCCGGGATTCGCCCGCCGATCATGATCCGCGCGAGATTCCGCTGGCGACACAGTTCCTTCCGCTCGTCGTACAGCCGGCGGGAGAGTCGCATCCCGCGGTACTCCGGATCGACCATGATCTCGATCCCGTACAACGTGTCGCCGTCGGGGACGTGATTCCGGATGTATCCCGAGTCGGACATCTTTTTGTAGTTATGCCACTCGGTCTGCTCGTCGTAGCGGAGAACCAAGCTGCTGCTGCTGGCGACCAACTTGCCGTCGCACTCGATCCCGATCTGCCCCTCGGGAAAATGCTTCAGCTGGCTCTCGACCTGCTCGCGACTCCACGGGTGCATATCGGGAAAACATTTCTGCTGCATCTCGACCATCGCCGGGAAGTCGTCGATCGAGAGGGGGCGGACGACGATGTTCCACTCGAATTCTTTGAGGTCGATTTCTTGCATCGGGTTGGTCGGCTGGGAGCGAGTGCTGAAGAGGGAAAGTGGGATAAAATTCGCGCGGCCGGCATAGCGACTGCATCAAAGAGCATGCCACGCCGCCAGCGAGCGCAGGCGACCTCTTCAACTTAGGGAGCACCGCGTCGTGCTGGACAGGGGCCCGGTCCAGAGGGGCCCGGTCCAGAGGGGCCCGGTCCAGAGGGGCCCGGTCTAGAGGGGCCCGGTCCAGAGGGGCCCTGTTTAAGGGCACGTTGTGCAAGGGCACGTTGTTCAAGGGCAGGTTCTCGTACAGGGCAGATCCCCATGCACTTTCACATGGCCTTGATGACGCTCGTCGGACTCTGCATCGGGCTTGGGCCCAGCAGCAGTTGGCTGACCGAGGCCCAGGGGCAACCGCCGCTGCCCGTTCCCCCGCTGCCCGTTCCCCCGCCCCCCGAAGCCGATCTGGGGCGGCCGGAGCTGGGCCTGCCGGCAGCGAGTCAAACCGAGGTGCGGGTGCTCACGACAGCCGACGCGGCGGAGCGGCGGCTCGTGCTCACGGCCAGCGGCGAAGGGGCAGTCCGCATGGGACCCGATGTTTCGAGCGAAAGTCAGTTTTGGGTGTTGGGCCCGATCGGCCGCGATCTGTATCGGCTGCAATCGCTCGTGGGGGACCGGCTGTGGTCGCTCTCGGCCCGTGGACCAGCCGGGGCTGCGGTCCTCGTCCCCACGTCGCGCGACTCCCAGCAGCTATGGCGGCTGGTCCCCTCGCTGGCGACCGACCGGGCGGTGCGACTCGAGAGCGTGGCCTATCCGGGCCGCTCGCTCGCCGGCTCGCGGGACACGCTGGTCACGCTCGAGCGGACCAGCGGCGGACCGGCCCAGGACTGGCTGCTCGAAGCCCGCGCGGTCCCTCCGCGGCTCGACCTCCCGCGGGTGCGGATGACCGAGCACGCCCTGCGACCCAAATCCGCCCTCCCCCCGGTGACGGCGACGCTGCTCAATTCCCACGACGAAGAGCTGTGGGTGGTAATTCGCGACCTCCGCGGCTTGCACCACCCGGCTGGCGGGCCCGACCTTTCCGGGACTTTTGGCCGCCCCTTGCGGATCCGCCCCGGTGCGGCCGTGGAGGTCGAACTCGAGCGAGACCCGGGAGCGACGTTGGTCGAGACTTACGAAGTCGTCTCCCCGTTCGGCGGCTTTTACCGAGAGGAGTTGGTCACCGCGCTCCCCCCGGCCCAGCTCTACGACATTGCGGTGTACGAACGTTTCCTTCAGTCGATCGCCATCGACCGCACCGGCAAGAGCCCCAATCCGATCGAAGACGTTAACTACCAACCGAAAGGCTTGGGCATCTTCCCCATCCCTCCTGGCAACCAATTCAGTGGCGGCGTCGTCGACGTTTACCGATTGGCTAAGCAAGCGAACAACCCAGGAGGCGTCCCGCACCTGGTCCCGGTCGATCCGCCCCCAAGCGAAACCAGCCGCGACCCGTTGCGCGAACTGCTCCGCGAGTTCCAGCCCTAACGTTCCCTACCATCCGCCGCTAGCCCCTGTTGCGTCCGGTTTCCGTCAAACCATCAGCCGCCACGCGCTAGCGTCCGGTTTCCGCCAAACCATCAGCCGCCACGCGCTAGCGTCCGGTTTCCGTCAAACCATCAGCCGCCACGCGCTAGCGTCCGGTTTCCGCCAAACCATCAGCCGCCACGCGCTAGCGTCCGGTTTCCGTTGAGTTCGGCAAAACCGGGGGCTAGCGCCCGGCGGCTGATGGGGAAGAGACCTCCGGCCCGCGGGACACCGCTTCCGGGAGCAGGTTCGCGAAGATTCTGTGAGAATTCTGCATGACAGCCGTTGACCATTCCTTCGGCGATCCGTAAATTCTGACGCTCCCCACCGGGGAAACCGCAGAGAGTGTGCGTACCACGAACACGCCTCCCCTGCGGTCGGTTGTTTCGCACTTACGTATGACAGCTAGGAAGTCGCCGTGTCGGCTGGCGCTAACGAAGTTATCCGCATCCGAATGGAAGCTTACGACCATTCGATCCTGGACCAGAGCGCTCAGGATATTGTCGACACCGTGAAGCGAACTCACTCGGAAGTGCACGGCCCGATTCCGCTGCCCACGCGGATCGAGCGGTACACCGTGCTCTCTGGGCCGAACATCGACAAGAAGGCTCGCCAGCAGTTCGAGATCCGCACGCACAAGCGGCTGATCGACATCGTGCAGGCGACCGCCAAGACGATCGAGGCGCTGAATAAGCTGAGTTTGCCGGCTGGCGTTGATATCAAAATCAAAGCCACGGCTCGCTGAGCTCGTAGTCGACCGAAACACACAACGGCACCCCTGCGGGGCGAACCGCAGGGCCCGCCGTCGAAGGCCTGCCAGCCGCGGCTCTCCGCGAGCAGCCGGCCTGAGAAACCACGTTCTTCTCTCTTGGCGATTGCCGCGGCGATTTGCTTGCCGCGGACTCACCTGGCCGAGAGCGAGTTCATTCGCAACCAATCCCTTTGGGTTTTATCAATTCACTGGATTTCGCCCGGATAACCACCGCGGCTCCGCTCTTTGGAGTCGCTGGCAGGATTCGGCGAAGACGCACCAGGCAGCATAAGGCATGACCGCTATGGCACCGGGTATCCTCGGCAAGAAAGTCGGGATGACGCAGGTTTATTTGGAAGACGGAACCGCTGTGCCGGTGACGGTCATTCAGGCTGGACCATGCCATGTGTTGCAGGTGCGGACCGTCGAGCGTGATGGCTACGAGGCGGTCCAGCTCGGATTCGGTGACAAGCCGCGTCGCTTGGCCGCCCGCAGCGAGCGGGGACACGTCGCCAAGCTCGACAGCAAGGGCCAGAAGAAGCGGGCCGCCGCGGGCGTCGAGCCCCTCCCCAAAGCGGACTGCGAGCCCCAGCGTTTCATCCGCGAATTCCGCGGCAGCTCGGACCTCGAAGTGGGCGCCACCGTCGGTGTCGACAGCTTCGCCGAAGTCAAGGCGGTCGACGTCGTCGGTACCAGCAAGGGCCGTGGCTACTCGGGCGTCATGAAGCGGCACAACTTCGCCGGCCAGCGAGCCACGCACGGCGTTAAGAAAGTCCACCGCCATGCTGGCGGCACCGGTGCCAGTGCCTATCCGAGCCGCGTCTTCAAGGGCCGCCGGATGGCCGGACAGTACGGCAACGCCCGGATCACGATGCGGAACCTGCAGCTGGTCAAGGTCGACACCGAAAACCACCTGATGCTGGTTCGCGGCGCCGTCCCCGGCCCCAACGGCGGCTATGTGATCGTCAGTCAAACCAACAAGGTCGGCTGAGCGGAGTCGTCGCGACTGGCCCGCCGCCCCACTCGAGCACAAATCCCAACGCCTGAACAATTCCCATGGTTAGTCTGCCCATCTACGACGTCTCCGGTAACGAGGTCGGTCAATACGAGATCGACCCCGAGGCGCTCGCTTCGCGGATCAACAAGCAGCTCCTGCACGATGTCGTGGTGATGTACCAAGCGAACCGTCGTCAGGGGACCCACCAAGCCCGCACTCGCGGTCAGGTGAGCGGCTCGACCAAGAAGATGTACCGCCAGAAGGGCACGGGGAACGCCCGCGCCGGTAGCCGCCGCACGAACATCCGCCGTGGCGGTGGCGTGGCCCGCACGATCACGACCCGCGACTACAGCTACCGCTTGCCTAAGAAGGCGATTCGCCTGGCCACGCGGATGGCAATCGCCAGCAAGATCATCGATGGCGAAATGGTGGTCATCGACAACTTCGGGCTCGACGCTCCGAAGACCAAGACGATGGCCGGCATCCTCAAGGCCGTGGGACTCGAGAACACCACCACCTTGATCACCACTGCCAGCTACGACACCGCGGTCTACAAGAGCGGCCGCAACATCCCGGGCGTCGACGTGCGTGCCGCCCACGATCTGAACGCTCTCGACATCCTCCGCCCCAAGCGGATGCTGGTGACCCGCGAAGCGCTCGACCGGATCAAGGACGGGACGTTCAACCAGTCGCCCGGTGCGGCCGGCAAGAACGAGCCGGAAACCGCCGAAGCGGCCGCCTGAGCCCCCCCAAAAAAAGAACTGCCGCGCCGAGCCCCGGAACCGCTTGCCGAACTCCGCTGCTCGACGCCCACACCGCCTGAACCATACCCATCGCACCCACGCCGAAAACGCTACCGGTCATGGCCGCTAAAGCATCCAAACCCACGCCGCCGTCCGCCGGTGACTCCACTTCGGGTCTGCAGCTGGAGCCGCATCACGTGCTGCTCCGCCCGCTGGTCACCGAGAAGGGAGTTCACCGCGCCGCTCGCAACAACCAGTATGCGTTCGAGATCCATCGTCAGGCGACGAAGGAAGACGTCCGCAAGGCGGTTGAGAAGCTGTTTGACGTGAAAGTCGTCAAGGTGCGGACCCAGAACCGCAAGGGCAAGAATCGCCGCTTCAAATTCCGCGTCGGCCGCACCGCCGATTGGAAGAAGGCGATCGTCCAACTCGATGCCGAACACCGCATCGATTTCTTCTAGGCCAACAGTCAACACTTCCAGATCAGACGAGATCCATGGGCATTCGCATCTACAAGCCGACCAGCGCCGGTCGACGCAACGCGTCGGTCAGCGACTTCGTTGAGCTGACGCCGGGCGCCACGCCCGAGAAGAGCCTGCTGCGTCCGAAGAAGAAAAAGGGCGGTCGCAACAACCAGGGCAAAATCACCGCCCGGCACCGCGGCGGCGGACACAAGCAACAGTACCGCATCATCGACTTCCGTCGCACCAAGGACGGCATCCCGGCCACGGTCGACAGCATCCAGTACGACCCGAACCGCTCCTCGCGAATCGCGCTGCTCAAGTACGCCGACGGCGAGAAGAGCTACGTGATCGCTCCCGACGGACTCAAGGCCGGCGACAAGCTGGTCAACGGTCCCGATGCGGCTCCCAAAGTCGGCAACTGCATGCCGCTGCAGAACATCCCGATCGGCACGACCGTCTGCTGCATCGAGCTGCGTCCGGGCCGCGGGGCTTCGATCTGCCGTTCGGCTGGCACCAGCGCCACGCTGATGGCTCGCGAAGGCGACTGGGCTCAGCTATCCTTGCCGAGCGGTGAAATCCGCCGCGTCCCGAGCCTTTGCCGGGCCACGATCGGCATGGTCGGTAACAGCAGCCACAGCAAGGTTCGGCTCGGCAAAGCCGGCCGCAGTCGGTGGCTCGGACGTCGCCCGCACGTTCGCGGCACCGCGATGAACCCGATCGACCACCCGCACGGCGGTGGTGAAGGCCGGACCAAGGGCGGTCGCCACCCGGTCAGCCCGCAGGGCAAGAGCGCCAAGGGTGGCAGCACTCGCCAGCGTCGCAAGCCGAGCAACAGCTCGATCGTGCGTCGTCGCAAGAGCCGCCGCTACGGCCAACTGAAGCTCCACCGCTAGGTCCACTGAGTACTGAGTACTGAGTACCGCACCCCGAGACACCCTTACAGCGTTACCTAAATCAGCAGCCAGCGAATACCGTTATGAGTCGAAGCAGCAAGAAAGGGCCTTTCGTCGATCCGAAAGTGTTCTTCAAAGTTCAGAAGCAGGCCGAAGCGGGAACGCACGAGCCGATCAAAACCTGGGCGCGTCGCTGCACGATCGTTCCGGAGTTCGTCGGCGTGACGTTCATGGTCCACGACGGCCGCAAGCACCAGAAGGTGCTGGTCACCGAGGACATGGTCGGTCACAAGCTGGGCGAGTTCGCGCCGACCCGCACCTTCCGCGGTCACGGCGGCAAAGGCAAACGATAATTGCAGCTTCGCGACCGGCTTTGGTCGCGCGGTTGCTCCCCGAGAGACAACGTTTTCAGCGTCGAGACACACGGACACAACGTTATGGCGATGCGAGCCACCCACAAGAATGCCCGGATCAGCGCCCGCAAGGTGCGGCCGGTCGCGGATCTGGTCCGCGGAAAGTACGCTGACGAAGCGCTCAACATCCTCAAGTTCCAGCCGCAGCGCGGCGCCCGGATGCTCGAGAAGGTGATCCTCAGCGCGGTCGGCAACGCTCAAGACCCCGAACAAAACGGTGGTCGTAGCTACAACGTCGAAGACCTGGTCCTGACCGACGTCCGCGTCGACGGGGGACCGATGTTCAAACGCATCCGCCCCCGGGCTCGGGGGATGGCGTTCATGATCAAGAAGCGGACCAGCCACATCTCGGTCGGGATCAGCCCGATCGACGAGCTCTAGTCCACGCCCCCTCCGGTTCCTCGTCACTCGTACGCTCCAATCCTCATACGGCAAACGTGCACCGCGCCCCTGAAGCGGTGCGGCTCAAACTGAGATAAGCAATGGGTCAAAAAGTCAATCCGATCGCGTTCCGCACCGGTGTCACCCGCGGCTGGGCGAGCCGTTGGTACGCGTCGAAACAGGACTTCGCGGAATTGTTGATGGAGGACTTTAAGGTCCGCAACTTCATCAAGAACCACCCGAAGAAAACCCAATACAAGAACGCTGGTATCGACCGCATTGAGATCGAGCGAACTCGCGATGAGGTTCGCGTGATCCTGTACGTCGCTCGCCCCGGTCTGATCATCGGCAAGAAGGGCCAAGAGGTCGAACTGCTGCAGGAAGAGCTGCAGAACCTGATCGGCCGCCGCGTCAACCTGAAGATCGAAGAGATCGGTCGGCCCGAGATCATGGCTCAACTGGTCGCCGAGGACATCGCCCAGCAGCTCAGCAAGCGGGCCAGCTTCCGGCGAACCATGAAGCGGTCGATGGAACAGACCATGGATGCGGGTGCCAAGGGCATCAAGATCCAGATGGCCGGCCGCCTCGGCGGATCGGAGATGGCACGGCGTGAGAAACAAAGCAGCGGCTCGATTCCGCTGAGCACCCTGCAAGCGAAAATCGACTACGGGTTCACCGAAGCGATGACCGCTCAAGGGCATATCGGTATTCAAGTTTGGATTAACCAGGGCACTTACGGAGACGACACCGATGGCGCTGATGCCTCGACGGGTCAAGCATCGAAAAAGCCAAAGAGGTCGTATAAAAGGTAGTGCGACTCGCGGTAATACGGTCGTGTTTGGCGAATTCGGCATCCAGTCTTTGGAAGCCGGCTGGATCAAGGCCACCACGATCGAAGCGGGTCGTATTGCTGCTCAGCAGTACGTTCGCGGCGAAGGCAAGCTCTACATTCGGATCTTCCCCCACAAGTCGGTGACCAGCACCCCGCTGGAAACTCGAATGGGTAAAGGTAAGGGTGAGCCGGACTTCTGGGCCGCGACCGTCAAGCCGGGCACGATCCTTTACGAACTCAGCGGCGTGACTGAACAACAGGCCAAGGTCTGTTTTGCGCGACTTGCCAGCAAAATGCCGGTCAAGGTACGGTTTGTTCGTCGGCGGACGGCTTAACAGGCGTCGCCCGGCGATTATGTTTACGCAGGTTTGTGCACGCAGCGAAATATGAAAGTCAAAGAACTTCGCGAGATGAGCGACGAGCAGCTCGAACTGACCGTCAAAGACGCGTCGGAGAAGCAGTTCCGGCTTCGCTTCCAATCGCAATCCGAACGCCTCGATACTCCCAGCGAGATCCGCGCTAATCGGCGGTTGATCGCTCGCATCAAGACGATCCAGACCGAACGCGCCAAGGCCGCGCAAGCCGCCTCCGGCAGCGCTTCGTGACCCCGTCCACGCCGTCCACTTAGACACCGATTCACCGTTATGCCGAAGCGCGTCCTCACCGGAACCGTGACCAGCGATAAGATGCTCAAGACCCGCCGGGTCGAGATCAATCGCGTGGTGCAGCACCCGAAGTACAAAAAGTTCATTCGCAGCCGAACCGTCTGCTACGCCCACGACGAAGACAATGAGTCGAACGCCGGGGACCTGGTCGAAATCATCGAGTCGCAACCGCTCAGCAAGCTGAAGCGGTGGCGGTTGGTGCGGGTCATCCAGAAGAGCACGGCGGTCGACCTCACGGCGCTGCGGGCAGCCCGCAAGGGAGCCAGCCAAGCGGAAGCCGAAGCGATCGAAGCGGCGCGGGCGGGTGACAGCGAAGGTGGGAACGTCGCCGGTGGCGCATCGGCAGAGAACAAGCCGGTAAGCGAATAGAGATAACGCCATGATCCAACAAGAAACCCGGCTCGACGTAGCCGACAACACCGGCGCCCGCGAGGTGATGTGCATTAAAGTCCTGGGCGGCTCGCGGCGCCGCTTCGCCGGCCTCGGCGATGTGATCGTGTGCAGCGTCAAAAGCACGATTCCCGGGAGCGAAGTGAAAAAGAAGGCGGTCGTGCGAGCGGTGGTCGTCCGCGTCAAGCAGCCGACCCGCCGCCCCGATGGCAGCTACATCCGCTTCGACAGCAACGCCGTCGTGCTGATCGACAAGGACAAGAACCCCCGCGGCACCCGGATCTTCGGGGCGGTCGGTCGCGAGCTCCGCGATCGGGCGTTCATGAAGATCGTCAGCCTGGCGAACGAAGTCGTCTGAGCGGCGGTTCCGAAGAGACAACCCGCAGCGAAAACCAGCGTGGCCCCCGGCCCGCTTTCGCCGCCCCCCACTGGTCGCCCCGAGATGGGGCGACAAACCCGCAACACAGTCATTCCCGTTTGGATTCCGTTCGATGTTGATCCGCATTGACGACCAGGTCGTCGTGATCGCCGGTGCCAGCAAAGGCACTCGTGGAAAAGTTCTGAAGGTCGACCGCGAAAAGAACAAGGTCGTCGTCGAAGGAGCTGGGCGAGTGTGGAAGCATGTTCGCCGCAGCCAAAAAAACCCGCAGGGCGGGCGGTTGAACGTCGAGATGCCGATCGACGCTTCGAACGTGATGGTGATCTGTCCCAAGACCAACCAGCCGACGCGGGTCGGGGTCCGGTACTTGGAAGACGGCAGCAAGGAACGTTACGCCAAGAAGAGCGGAGCGTCGCTCGGGCAGATCAGCCCGCCGCGTGCCGCCTACGCGGCCAAGTAGAGCGGGCCGCCCCGCCGCTCGACTCTGCCTCTCCCATTTGAATCGAAACCAGACAACGCGACACGGACCCTGCCCCGATGGCACTGCCAGAAATCCCCCGGCTCCAGACCAAGTATCTCGAAGAGGTGCGTCCCGCCTTGGTCGAGAGATATGGCTACAAAAACCCGCACCAAGTCCCCCGCCTGCAGAAGATCACCCTCAACATGGGTGTCGGCGAAGCGGTCGGCGACAAAAAGGTGCTGGACACCGCCGCCTCGGCGATCGCCGACATCACCGGCCAACGCCCGGTGCTCACGGTCGCTCGCAAATCGATCGCCGGTTTTCGGCTTCGCGAGGGGATGCCGATCGGCTGCATGGTGACGCTTCGCCGCCAGCGGATGTACGAGTTCATGGATCGCCTGATCTCGATCGTGCTGCCGCGTGTCCGTGACTTCCGCGGAATCAGCCGCAAGGCGTTCGACGGCCGCGGCAACTACAGCCTCGGCTTGGCCGAGCAGCTGGTGTTTCCGGAGCTGAACCCGGACAAATACACCAAGCCGCAGGGCATGAACATCGCCTTCGTGACCACCGCGCTGACCAACGACGAAGGACGCGACCTGCTCGAGTTGATGGGCATGCCGTTCCGCCACGTTCAGAAGAAAACGGATGCCGCGTAGGCACCAGCAGACAGTTTTTATCCACACATCAATTCCGGCCTAAACCAGAACCGACAGGTACCGACGCGTGGCCAGCAAGTCCAAGATCGCGAAAGCAAAACGTACACCCAAGTTTTCGTCGCGGCGTGAAAGCCGCTGCCAGATTTGTGGGCGCCCGCGGGCCGTGTACCGCAAGTTTGGTCTTTGCCGGATCCATTTCCGCGAGCTGGCCAACGCCGGCTTGATCCCCGGTGTCCGTAAGGCCAGCTGGTAGAGAAAGGGGAGCCCACCGCCATGATGACCGATCCAATTGCCGACATGCTGACGCGGATTCGCAACGCCGTTCGCGTCGAACGCCCCTTTGTGGATATCCCCGCCAGCCGTGTCAAACGCGGTATCGCCGAGGTTCTCAAACGCGAAGGCTTTATCTGGGACTACGAGGAAGTGCAGGAAGAGGGCGCGCCGGTGGCAGTGCTCCGCCTGGAACTGAAGTACGGCCCCAATGGCGAGCAGATCATCCAGTCGATCCGCCGTCGCAGTAAGCCCGGACGCAGGCTGTACGCTCGCAGCCGCGAACTCCGCCCAGTCCTCGGCGGACTCGGAATCAGCATTATCAGCAGCAGCCAGGGCGTGATCAGCGATCGCGAAGCCCGCACGAAAAACCTCGGTGGTGAAGTGCTGTGCGAGGTGGCGTAAGTCGCCGGTCGACTCTCTCCCACGCACAGCCGCTTCGCGTACCACCAACCACGCCAGCGCGGCGGCGGTCCGTTTACGATCAAATATTTATTCTGTAGCAGCCAGTCATGAGCCGCATCGGTCAAAAACCTGTCAAGATTGTCGGCGGAGCCAAGGTTTCCGTCTCGAATCGGACCATCAATGTCGAAGGTCCGAAGGGCAAGCTCGCGTTTGAGCACCGTCCGGAAGTCTCCGTGGCTGTGGACGATGCGGCTAACGAAGTCACCGTCTCCCGCCGCGACGACGAGCGCGAATCGCGGGCCTTCCACGGGCTGACCCGAGCGATCGTCGCCAACATGATCGTCGGCGTGACCGAGGGCTACGAACGGAAGCTCGAAGTGGTCGGCGTCGGTTACCTCGCCTCGATCCAAAGCGGCACGCTCCAGCTCCGCGTCGGGTTCGCCAACGAACTGCAAGTCAAAATCCCGTCGGACCTCGACGTGACCTGCCCCGACCAGACCCACATCACCGTCAAGGGCTGCGACAAGCAGCGGGTCGGCCAGTTCGCCGCCCAGGTCCGCTCGCTCCGCAAGCCCGAACCCTACAAGGGCAAGGGGATCCGCTACCAGGGCGAGCAGGTCAAGCTCAAGCCTGGTAAGGCAGCCTCCAAGTAATTCCGCGGGGCTCTCGAGCACCGACGCTACCTTCCGACCGCAGGGCGGGGAGCCACCGCCCCGACCTTTCCAAGCCATCCTTCCAAAATCGATCAGCGCCGTTAGATTGGTGCCGCTATGGACAAGAACAAGAAACTCAACGAGCAGCGGACGCGCCGGCGTCACCATGTTCGCAAGCCGCTGCGTGGAACCCCGGATCGGCCGCGGCTCTCGGTCGAGCGAACGCTCAAGCATTTCGCTTGCCAGCTGATCGACGACACCGCCGGACGGACGATCTGCGCGGCCAGCACCCGCCAAGCCGACCTCAAGGGGTCGATCCAAAACGGCGGTAACTGCGACGCAGCCGCCGCCGTCGGCAAGAAGCTGGCGGAACTCGCTCAGGCCGCCGGCGTCACCGCCGTCCGCCTCGACCGTGGCCACAATCGCTATCACGGCCGCGTCAAGGCGTTCGCCGACGCGGCTCGCGAAGGCGGGCTGCAGTTCTAGTCGCTTCCCTTTCAATCAATCCAACGCTCGTAGGAAAGTTATCGTGTCGACCACCTTACAACAGGGCGACTTGCTCGACCGCGTCGTCAAGATCAAGCGCTGTGCTGCGGTCGTAAAAGGCGGTCGCCGATTCAGTTTCGCCGCGATGGTCGTCGTCGGCGACGGCAAAGGACGCGTCGGCTGGGGCTATGGCAAAGCCAACGAAGTCCCCCCCAGCGTCAGCAAGGGCCAGAAGCAAGCCTCCCGCAGCATGATCGAAGTGCCGCTGGTCGAAGGCAGCATCCCGCACCAGGTGTGGGGCCAGTTCGGTGCGGCTCGCGTGCTCCTCCTGCCGGCCGGTGCCGGTACCGGTATCATCGCCGGCCAAGCGGTGCGTGCCGTCTGCGAAGCCTGCGGGATCCACGACATTCTGACCAAGAGTTACGGAACCAATAATCCGGTCACTCTGGTCAAGGCGACGATCGACGCGCTCAGCAAACTGCGGACGCGGGAAACCATCGCCGCGCTGCGTGGCGTCGACCTGGATATCTAAGTCGTCGGCGTCGCCGATTGCTCTCCTTCGCAATTGAAACCCATTCATTTATAGAATCCGTAGCCATGCAACTCGACGATGTCCATCGCGGGATAAATAAGAATAAGAAGCGCCGCCGCATCGGCCGAGGCCAAGGCTCGGGTTACGGCAAGACCGCCGGCCGCGGCCACAAGGGTCACAAGAGCCGCAGCGGTTACAGCCGCAAGCCCAACTTCCAGGGCGGGGCGATGCCGATGTTCCGTCGGATCCCGAAGCGAGGTTTCAACAACCAGTTCGCTCGGACGATCTTCGCGGTCAACGTCGGCGACCTCGACAAGGCGTTTGAGGACGGCACCGAGGTTACCCTCGAGCTGCTCGCCCAGCGGGGCCTCGCCACCGGGATGTTCGACGAGCTGAAGATCCTCGGCGACGGCGAGCTGACCAAGAAGCTCACCGTCAGCGCCCATCGGTTCAGCAAGAGCGCTGAGGAGAAGATCACCTCCGCCGGAGGGACGGTCAACAAGCTGGTTGCTCGCCGCACGCCCGATGAACGCGTCGCCGCTCTCAAGGCGGAAGCTCAGGGCTAGGCTCGCCGCTCCGCCGGAAGCGAGGAATCTCTCTCGCTCCGCTCGACGAATCCCAGTACATTTCAGCGGCGATCCCAAACCGATCGCCGTTTTTACTTGCCAGCCGCTTCGGCGAATCTCGCCGCCGCATTCTCTCTCGGTCCCCAACGTGGACGTGAGTTGTTTATGTTCGAAAAACTTCGCATCATTTTTTCGATCCCTGAACTGCGGCTGAAGATTCTGATCACGCTCGCGCTACTAGCCCTCTATCGGATCGGATTTCATATTCCGCTGCCGATGATGAACGCGATCCCCGAAACATCGGCTGGCGAGGGAGGAGCCTCGGAGTTCTTTGAAAAGGTCAGCCTGTTCGCCGCCTCCGACCTGCGGCAGGCCACGATCTTCGGTCTCGGGATCATGCCGTACATTTCCGCCTCGATCATTTTCCAGTTGCTCGGCAGCGTCTGGAAACCGATCGAAGAGCTGCGGAAGGAAGGTGAGGCGGGCCGCAAGAAGATCAATGAATACACCCGCTACCTGACCGTGGCCATCTGCTTGGTCCAAAGCTGGATGTATCTGCGGTTTTTCATCATGGCCGGGGCAGCCGGGGCCAGTAAGGTAAACCCTGACTTCTTTGCCGCCGGGACCGATACGCTCGCCTTTGGCTGGCAGATCGTCGCGGTGCTCGTGATGACCTGCGGGACCGTGTTCCTGATGTGGGTCGGTGAGCAGATCGACGAGTACGGGATCGGCAACGGGATCAGTCTGCTGATCATGGCCGGGATTCTCGCTCAGATGCCCCAGGCTCTGTTCGAGTTGGTCCGCAACATGGAGCCGAAGCTGGTCGGTTTGGCCAAGGGAACGGTCGGCGTCGAGACCCTGATCATCCTGATCGTCCTGTTCATATCCGTTGTCTTTGGGGTCGTGTTTATCACCCTCGGGCAGCGGCGAATCCCGACGCAGAGCGCCAAGTTCACCCGTGGCCGTCGCGTCTACGGCGGGACGCGCCAGTTTCTGCCGCTGCGGATCAACCAGGCGGGCGTGATGCCGATTATTTTCGCCAGCAGTCTGCTGATGATCCCCGGTGTCTTGTTCGGATTCCTCGCCGGCTGGGCCGAGACCGACAGCACGACGTTCCGAACGTTGACCGGTCTGAGCACGTTGATGAGCAGCGGAACCAGCTTCATCTACAACTTGCTGTACGTCGCCCTGATCTTCTTCTTCTGCTATTTCTGGACGGCGATCACCTTCAATCCTAAGGAGATGTCGGACCAGTTGCGGGAGTCGGGAACCTTCATTCCGGGGCACCGGCCGGGTCGGCGGACTTCGGATTATCTCGAGAAAGTGATGGTGCGAATCACCTACGTCGGCGCAGCTTTCTTGGCGATTGTTGCGATCGTTCCCACGATCGTTTACAGTTCGCTCGGCGTCTCCTATTCGATTGCCGGCTTCTATGGCGGCACCGGATTGCTGATCGCCGTGAGTGTGGCCTTCGACCTGATTCAGAAGATCGACAGTCACTTGGTGATGCGGAACTATCGTGGCATGCTAGAGAACTAGTTTGCTTTCTTGCTACAGCGGCGGGTAACGTGAGCCGACTCGCAGCGGATAATCAGCCTAACGCCGTCGTTTCTGGGGCCAAGCCTTCGATGCGGATCGTGTTTATCGGACCGCCCGGGGCCGGCAAGGGTACGCAGTGCAAACGGCTGACGGAGTTCCTGGGGATCCCCCACCTCTCGACTGGCGATATGCTCCGCCAGACTCGCCGCCAGGATTCGGCCCTCGGCCGCCTGGTTGCCGAGCATCTTGATACCGGGCGGCTCGCCCCCGATTATCTCGTGATGCGGATCGTGACCAACCGGATCCGACAGCCCGACTGCAAAGGGGGCTGCCTGTTCGACGGTTTCCCGCGGACGATCATCCAGGCCCAATTGCTCGACGAGCACCTCGCGGAGAAGGAAGACCGAGTCGATATGGTGCTCGACTTGGCCGTTCCCCAGGAGGAACTCGTCAAGCGGATGCTGCATCGGGCGAAGATCGAGAACCGCAGCGACGATACCCCCGATACGATCGACGCGAGACTTCGCGTCTTCTATACGCAGACGGCGCCGCTGCTGACGTACTACGCCGATCAGGGGAAGCTGGAGACGATCGACGGGATGCGCAGCCCCGATGATGTCTTCGAGGATATCCGCCAGCGAGTGCTGGCGAAGCGCGGTTGAACGAAGCAACCGCCTGCGGTCCTTCGCGATCGGCAAGGGGTTGGAAATGGCGGATCCCAAAGGGGACAAGCTGCTCGTCAACGTGGCGGCGTCCGAAGCTCGCCGGCGGCTCAAGGGTTTTGGCCACGGGGTTCGCAAAATCCAAAGCGCCGGGCGGAACCAGGCGCTTGTCATCCACACCGCCACCGATCGCCATCTGGCGGAGCTCGAGTCCCAGTTCGCCGACGTCGGTTTCACCAGTGGCGAAGGGGGGCTGAGCGAGCCCGTTGCCAACCTGCGAAATCTCGGAGCCACAGGTGCGCAGTGGCTGCGTGACGCCGGCGTGCGGAGCCGCGCCGATGCCGAGCAACTCGGTCCGGTCCTGGTCTACCGGATGGTCGAACAGCGTCACCCGGAAGCACGCCTGCATTTTCTCTATGCGCTGGCCGCCGGCCTGCAAGACCGCGCTGTGAATGAGCTGAGCGAAGCAGAAAAAGCGCAGCTCCGCGCGCAGCTGGATTCGCCATCCGCCGGACGCTAGCTGGACAGCGCCACTTGGGATTGGTTCGGAGCAGGACGGCTCGCGGAAAAATCGTTTAACGGCAAGCCGAAGGCGACTGCTTTTTAAAACACAGTCGCCTTCGGCTTGCCG
>NZ_WRPR01000147.1 GCF_010367455.1 Candidatus Laterigemmans baculatus
AGCATCAGTAATTCGAGCGCACTATTTGTAATGCGAGAGGCAAAGGACCAAATCAGACGCCGCGAGAACGGCATGGTGGTCGACGCCGCGAACGTTTGCGTTAACCCGGCGGCGGCCGGGTGGACAGTTGTCAGTAAACGCGTCATCCGCCGCTCGGGTTCGACGCGTTGTTATGGCTCCGTAGCGGTATCCAGAGAGCAAGGACCACAGAGGTCGCGCCACGGCATCCATTGTAGTCGATCGGCCCGGCCCGAGCGCGTTTGCATCGGCGACCAACCATGATATCCCGAACCAGCGAATCCCGCTTCGGCGATGAGCCCCGCGAACCGAGCCGGAAGGTCATCCCGAGAGCCCCCATCAACGACGGTGTCGCATGAGCGAAGAGTATCATAAACGTTATCGGATCGACGACTCTCCAATTCGATTGACCTTTACGCGCACCTGCTGCCCGGTTGAACCCTCGGACCGAGACGATTGTAAGTTCCCAGATGCCAATGTCGCAGCGTCCCGAACGATAGGCCGAAACGAATCCGGTCGGCGTTCCCATGTCCATAGCGGCGGGTTCGAGCGCACCTCAGCATCCGGAGAACGCATGACGTCGGTGATTGCCATAACGTCCGCGATAACGCGGCCGTGGAAAAGGATATCGAGCGAAGCGAGCAATCCGGTCATTACGGCTCGCGTTCATCGCGTTGTTCGTCGTTCACTGCGAACTGGTAACGGGGAAGTAGTTGTCAGCCGCAACCCCAACGGCTTCAAAATGGCGTCCAGTAGGGTCATCGGGATCCTGATCATTCTCTGGGAGGACAGGACGCCAGAGGCTGAGCTGCAGCGCGGGGAAAACGTAGGCGTATCCGACCTCAGGCGCATTTGGATCATATTCGGCGATCCGCTGCACGTGCGCGACTGCATCTTCTGCGGCCAATTCGTGCAGACACTTGTCGTCCAGAATCGCCCGGAAATTCTCGGACTCAGCCAGTTCGATGAATGTCACCCGCCCAGAAGCATCAAAGTCAATGGCCATGTCGTCTAGATACCATTCGCGGTCTTGATCGCCCTCTTCTGGAGAACCGAGCTGCTTGCGAACTTCTTCTCGTGTCATCCCGAATCGAATCGGGCCGACACCAACTTTCGGTTTGATCTCAAATGTCTGCATAATTCGGGTTAGTCGACGAACGTTTGCGTTAACCCGGCGGCGGCCGAGTGGATAGTCTTCAGGAAACGCGTCATCCGCCGCTCGGGTTCGACGCGTTGTTATGGCTCCGTAG
>NZ_WRPR01000148.1 GCF_010367455.1 Candidatus Laterigemmans baculatus
CCCGCGTTGGGCCGCTGAAGTGGTGATGTACCTCAGCAGGATGCGCCGCTTTTTTCACTCAATCAAGAACACGACTTTCGACAATAGCTCGCGTCGGTCACCATCGCCCCTCAGGGAAAGTCAAGCAGTAGGATCGTCAGTGCGGCCTGGACGGGCACGACCCGAAAACTGCCGAAATTTGACTGGTCAAGAAAACTACATGCTTTTACCGCCGCTGAAAATCTGTACTACTTGACTCAGAAGGCCATATAGATGTTCGCCGTCGTTTGGATGCGCGGGTGAACGTCTGAGGAAGTGGATGCAGTCGGACCGAAACCGAACGTACCCAGCCCCGATCGTCACACTGCAGTATAGCATGATCAGTGCCGGATTTACTCCGGCTTCGAGCAAGCGAGGCGTGTCGAGAAACCGATCACCGGACATCCACGCGAGTGCGAGGTATCCACCATTGGCGACGACGCAGAAGTCAGCAATGAACCAAGCCCATCGCTCGCGAATGAGTGCGGCAAGCGACACCGGGATGAGCACGCCAAGCAGTGGGCCGGCCCAAAGCGTCATGAGCGGGCGTGGATCAGGGGAGTGCAAACTGTACGGCATTCGACATGGAGCCAGGTCATAGTCCACAAGCGTTGCGCCGCACGCCATGCCGCCAACAATGTGCCCGCCTTCGTGCGTGGTCGTCATTACAATCCACGAGCTGGCTATCAGCAGGATGAAGTTGGCGCTGTGTCGTATCAACCAGCTTGACCAATGAGGGGTCGAGGAACGTCACTCGGCGAACGTCCGTCGTCACCGGGAGCGCGCCGATGGCTTTCCATTTCAAAAAGCCTGATTCGCGATCTCCGGTGCACGACGTTGTTACATCAGTTTCTAATTTATCTGGATAAAAACTGTGTAGTACGGAATACCGGGACGTTGAAAGCCGCGGGCAGCAGAGAACACCTTGAGGGCGACATGCTTCCCCGACGTGGTATCCGTGGCTGTAAAAATCGACGCCTTCTCTTCTTCGTCGACACTGACATGACCAGTAATCACGAAGCCTTCAAAATAGAAACCCTTCCATTTGCCGGCAAGAAGCTTGTCCGCCTGCCAGCGGGTAACGAGACCATCTGCGACGATTGAGTCCGCTAAATCGGAAGCACGAGAATAGGCTGCCTGGCTTCGCTTACTGCGCCATGCTTCATAGTGCTGGCGCTGAACGAGGCCGCTTTTCATCAACAATTCGGTAAAATGGTCGGCTGATTCGACTTTCACCGAAGCACTTGTCGAGTTGATGTAACGGCGGCGATGACGTGGCCGCCGCAGTGTGGAAAGTATCGAAGTACGCGGCCATCGGCGGCTTATCGTAACCCGCACATCAAATATCTTGGCCAAAGTGGGAGCCCTTGTCCAGCTCGGAACGGAGGCCAAAAGAAACAGCGTGCGGCGGAATTTTGCCGCGTTGTGAATATCCTGTTACATACTCCCAAACGCTTGGGAGACAAGGCCTTCGAGCCGGCCGCTGACGAATTTCGGCGGCTGCCGCGGCGGGGAACATCTCCCGACCGACGACTAACGTGAGACCTTCGCAGCGGCCGGTTCGGCTTTTGACAAAACGAATTCTCAGATGACGTACCTGGCAAGGACCATCGATAAGCACTTCGCCGTCAAAAGCCACTCGAAGGCTTTTTCCGTCCTAGATCCACACTATATGCTACGCGACACGCACCATGACGAGAACACCGGAAAAGCAGCGCGCCGAAGAACTCCCGTTGAGCAGCGAGTCTCGCATTTCACCGGCGAATCCGGAAACACGGGAACAGTCCTCCCAACCCGTCGTGTCCGTGGGCATCGACTGGACCGATTCCGCCCACGCCTACGCACTTCGAGCACCCGATGGAACGACTCATGCCGGCGAGTTCAAACAGACTCCCGAGGCCATTGGCACTCTGCTGGAATCGTGGACACGGCTTTATCCTGATGCCCGCATTGAAATCTGCATCGAAACCTCCCGCGGTGCACTAATCAACGCGCTGCTCGAGTCCCCGCACGTGACCATCTACCCGGTCAATCCAAATGCGCTGGCCAACTATCGAAAGTCGTTCGCACATGGCGGCGGCAAAAGCGATCCTGTCGATGCGCAGCTCATCCTCCAGTATCTCGAAAGCTATCCCGAGCGACTGCGACCGCTGCGCCGCGACGAGCCCCAGACCCGTGAACTAGCGACACTCTGCGAGGATCGACGCCGGCTTGTCGACCAGCGGGTCGCGCTCGCAAATGAGCTAAAAGCCCTGCTAAAAGTGTACTTTCCCGCCATTTTGCTGCTCGAACCGGCCAGGATCCATGCCGAGTTTATTGTCCGGTTACTGCTCAAGTTCCCGTCGCTCGAGCAGGTCCAGGCGGCCGGGCGCACGAAGCTTCGAAAATTGCTTTTCGGCATCGGTGCGAAAGCCATAGCCGAGAAGCGACTGGACGTGCTGATGAACGCGACGCCACTGACGAGTGACGCAGTCGCAATTCGATCCTGTGCACGTCGCGTCCAAGCCATCTGCGGGCTACTCGACTCCCTGAATCGTTCGATTTCGTCCTACGATTCAGAGATCAAGAAATTGGTAAAGACGCACGCCGACTATGTGGTCGTCGCTTCCCTTCCCGGGGCCTCCCACAAAACCCAAGGTCGAATCATCGCCGCACTCGGCGACGACCGTTCACGTTATGCCAACGCTGCCGCGTTCCAAGCAGCAGCAGGCATCGCACCTCTTACAAGTCAGAGCGGAAAGCAGCGGTACGTATCTAGCCGATGGGCATGCACGAAGTTTATCAAGCAGACGTTCCACGAATATGCAGGCCTCTCGATAACCAAGTGCGCATGGGCTAAAGCTTATTACGATCTTCAGCTCAGTAAGGGGAAATCCACTCATATGGCTCGACGGGCACTCGCATACAAGTGGATGCGAGTCACCTATCGTCTCTGGCAAGAGCGAGAAGCCTACGACGATGTCCGTTATGTGGAACGTCTAAAAGCTACTGGATCGCCAATAGCAGAGCGACTTTCCCCAGCCGCTTAAACTGACGAGCGATCTACATATCAGACTCCGACAGCCACTCCGAACCGGGTGCATGTTGAACCTGCGCGGTGGAAAACATGTTCTTCAGACAAGCAGACTTAGCCGCTGAAAAACACCGCCAACCTATTGACGCGTTGCCTCAGATGTCTCACGTCAATCGCATCGTTATGCGTCAGGTCTCGCTGCACGGAGCAATGGACGCACGAATTCGTAGCCCGGGGGTGGCATGACCCATTCGGTACAACGATGGCGGCGAAAACGGCGCGCCGTCGAGAGAACCAGGCTGACGGCGAGCACGTCTGGGGCGATGGCAATCGGCCACATCATCAGCTTCCAGAACGGTAAGGCGGCTAAGGTGCCAGCGGCGCAGCCAATGGTGACAGAACAGAGGCCACGCAACGCCGAACGTGAAAGCAAATACGTCTGCCGTGGTACGCGCCAGTGTTTAGCCATGTCTCCGGCCTTGAGCGTAGGCAACAGTAAACCGAATGGGAGGCCGACAACCATGTTTGCACCACCGGCGACAAGCAAGAATGCCGGGTCGGCCGCCGCAAACAGCGCTCCGCCCAAGACCTGAGGATCACTGAACATAAACGATTGCACCGCGCACCAGACCGCCGCGATGACGACGAGCAGTGGATAGACCACCGGCTCTCTAACGGACGAAACTATCGGCATGAAGCGGAGCCTACGTCGCATAACGGCGAGGATCACGCGGCGGCGGCCCACGAGATCGAGTCAAGGAAACGCGTCACCCGCCGCTCGCGTGAATCCGTTAGTTCAAGTAAGCCGCTGGCGCGGCGGGATGGCTGAGTGGCTCCAGTTTACGCGGTTCTGCGGGGCGGGGCGAGTTTGGGGGCATGTTTCCTTGTTGATTCTCTCTTTCCCCAACAAGGAACCCCTCTAATGTCCAAGGCTCACTCCCGCTTCTTCACCGGTCGCCGCTATACCCGCATGGCCGAGGACCTGCATCTGGCCGGCATGAGCGAGCGGACCCACGCCGGCTATCTGCGGGCCGTTCGCCAGCTCGCCGACTACTGCCAGACCGCGCCCGACAAGATCACCGAAGAGTGTGGCGAGTGTGGCGGCTCGCTGCGGATCGTGGAAGTGACGTACACACCGAGGCTGGTGCTCTCGGAGCGGGCGCTGGCTTACTTCGACAGCAGCTGAGATGCAGGATCTTACAATCTGCTCAACCGCCAGATCGAGAACACCGCCGGGAAGGTGCTCACTGGGCGCCCGCGCTGCCACTGGCAATCCGGCTTCAACTGCGGAATCTTTAAACCACCAGCGGGCCGCAATTACCACTGCAAGGCATTCTCGCCGGCGTTCGCTGCGATCTCAGTCCGCCGCCAGCGTCCTCTCGCCCCCGAATCGGCCCGCTGGCTCCAGGCCGTACTGAACCAATACCCAAGACGGCGACCGCGGCTCAGCCGGGCCTCTTGAACAGAGGCCTTGAGCTTCGGCTCGTACCTCGCGAAGTCAAAGCCTTATTGGTTCTGCCCTCTATCCGCAATGCTGAACGGTGGCGACTAGCCGCGACGCGGGCGCCGCCATCAGCCTCTGAACAAAGGGATCGTCACGGAACTTCGTAATCGCATTGTCGATGCGGCGTGGGTTTTCGATCCACTGGTTGGATGAAACTTCGTCTCCCGTCGCCTGTCCGTAGACGAGCGTCATGCTCAATTGGACCGCCGAATCGTCGAAGTCAGCGTCCTCGTCCTCGGCGGCCGCAAACACTTGGCGAGTGAAGTCAATGTACTGTCGCTCGGACTGCTCGAACGCTATGTCGTCAGCGGATGCGTTCCGTAAGTCGGCGGGACCTTCTGCGATCAACGGCGAGATGGCGCCCCATTGCAGCAGAAGCATGTCACCATCGGAGTTAAGGGAGGCACGGTCGATTCTGACGTCACGATAACCTTGGATCACACGTTGCAGAACCGCCTCTGCCGTAACCTCAGGTTCAGCCTGCAGGTCACGTGCTGCGTTGATGAACTGTCGAATTGCGGCTTCTAGGTCAACTGTCATCGTCGGAGAGCGCGAACCAACTGGGGGCAGAACGGTGGGGATCACGCGGCGGCGGCCCACGATGTGTTGTTGAGAAAGGATGTTGTCCGCCGATCGCGTGAATCCGTTTGTTCAAGTAAGCCGCTGGCGCGGCGGGGTGGCTGAGCGGCTTCAGTTTACGCGATTCTGCGGGGCGGGGCGAGTTTGGGGGCACGTTTCCTTGTTGATTCTCTCTTTTCCCAACAAGGAACCCCTCTAATGTCCAAGGCTCACTCCCGCTTCTTCACCGGTCGCCGCTACACCCGCATGGCCGAGGACCTGCATCTGGCCGGCATGAGCGAGCGGACCCACGCCGGCTACCTGCGGGCCGTCCGCCAGTTCGCCGACTACTGCTAGACCGCGCCCGACAAGATCACCGAAGCGTGTGGCGAGTGTGGCGGCTCGCTGCGGATCGTGGAAGTGACGTACACACCGAGGCTGGTGCTCTCGGAGCGGGCGCTGGCTTACTTCGACAGCAGCTGAGATGCAGGATCTTACAATCTGCTCAACCGCCAGATCGAGAACACCGCCGGGAAGGTGCTCACTGGGCGCCCGCGCTGCCACTGGCAATCCGGCTTCAACTGCGGAATCTTTAAACCACCAGCGGGCCGCAATTACCACTGCAAGGCATTCTCGCCGGCGTTCGCTGCGATCTCAGTTAGCGGCCAGCGTCCTCTCGCCCCCGAATCGGCCCGCTGACTCCAGGCCGTACTGAACCAATACCCAAGACGGCGACCACGGCTCCGCCGGGCCCCTTGAACAGAGGCCTTGAGCTTCGGCTCGTACCTCGCGAAGTCAAAGCCTTATTAGCTATGCGTAGTTTCAATTGCAGGTAAGCGATAAATTCAGTAGCCGTCGAAATCGCCAAGTTCGTATTGCGTGGGCTTCTCGCCTGACTCGTTTACGACCCGCGGATAATCGGTTCCAGCGACAGGAGCCCGCGGATTCTTGCGCGAGCGAAAGATCTTGAATAACCAGCAATCGCCATAATCAAACAAGTAATACAGGTGGTGCTTCGGGGGCAGCGGAAATAAGTCACGAATTCGGGTGTTAGATATCGACGGGTCGTCGCATTCGTATCTTCTGAATGGCTGCGACGATCATCTGCACCACAGCTACCAATCGCATCCCCTGTCGTAGATTATCTAAATCGGGTAGCACTCGTCGAGCGTTTATTCGTTCCTGAGTCGGGGTGAAAGTCCGGATGAACAGCCGCGGGCGTGACGAGAACACCCAAGTGGCTGTGGCGATGCAAGTGAAACCGATCGCGGCAGTCAAGAGAAACGCTTCGGTCTCAGTCATCAGGTCGGAGCAGCCATGAGCGAGGATCTATGCCTCGACGAACGTTTGCGTTAACCCGGCGGCGGCCGAGTGGACAGTATTCAGGAGACGCCCCATCCGCCGCTCGGGTTCGACGCCTGGTTCGCAGAGTCTTTAAGGAGCCGGCAGTTCGATCGGCCGGCGAGCCGGAACCACAAAGTGTAGCAGCGAAGAATGGCCGAGCCAATCTTCGAGCGCATCAGTTCTCGCGCGCATCTGGCGTTGAACAATCCGGAGTAGCCTCTCGAACCAAGTTAATCCAACCGCGAATTGGGGCCGGCGGTCAATTGCAGAAACCCACGATCACGGGGAGCACAGTCGAATCGCGGGCACCTGTTGCGGGATCGGACTTACGGCTGAACGAGAGTCGTGGACTGAGCGCATCAGGCCAACGTTGTCACGGAGCGGCTGGCACCAGTAATTCGAGCGCACCATTTGTGTGACGTGAGCGGGAAAGAACGAAATGAGGGGCCGCGAGGGCGGTATGTGATCGACGCCGCGAACGTTTGCGTTAACCCGGCGGCGGCCGGGTGGACAGTTGTCAGTAAACGCGTCATCCGCCGCTCGGGTTCGACGCGTTGTTATGGCTCCGTAGCAGTGCCCGGCGAGCCAGGACCGCAGATGTAGCACCGTGGTAATCGAGTGTAACCGATCGACTCGGCGTCAGCATGCCTGAATCAGCCGGTTCTGTGGCATCAATCGTGAAAGCCGGAACTCACGTATCACTCTTTGGGCCAAGCCCCGCGTACCAGGTTCAGTGATCATCGAACGCCAGACAGTCAACGACGGTGTCGCGTGAGCGAAGTGCTTCATAAACGTTGTCGGCCCCACGACTCTCCAATCCGATTGACCTTCACGCGCACCTGCTCCCCGATTGAACCCTCGGATAGCGATGACGCCAAATCCTCGAGCACGGAAGTTAGTGGCGCCCCAATCGACAGTCGGAATCTAATGCGGGTGGCGGTTCACTGTGCATAGGGGCTGATTCGAGCGCACCACGGCAGGCAGAGAACGGATAGCGCCGGTGATTGCCATAACGGGTGCGTTAACCCGGCGGCGGCCGAGTGGATAGTCTTCAGGAAACGCGTCATCCGCCGCTCGGGTTCGACGCGTTGTTATGGCTCCGTAGCGGTGCCCAGCAAGCCAGAGCCGCAGCGGTCGCGCCACGGCATCCATTGTAGCCGACCGGCCCAGCGCGAGCGCGTTTGCATTGGCGATCTGCGAGGCGTCAATTATCAAAGCCGGAACCCGCGTATCTCGCTTCGGAACTGAGCCCCGCGGACCGAGCCGGAATGTCACCCCGAGAGTCCCCATCAACGACGGTGTCGCATGAGCGAAGAGCATCATAAACGCTTTCGACCCGACGGGTCCCCAATTCGATCGACCCTCACGCGCACCCGTTGAATCCGTTAGGGGCGACGGAACCGGCGAGGCGCGACACCGTATTCATGAGTGCGGTGGGTGATTCGAGTGCGGTTCAGCAGCCGGTGAACATGTGGCGTCGGTGATTGCCATAACGGTGGCGTTAACCCGGCGGCGGCCGAGTAGACAGTTTTCAGGAAACGCCTCATCCGCCGCTCGGGTTCGACGCGTTGTTATGGCTCCGTAGCGATGCCCAGCGAGTGAGGACCGCAGAGGTCACGCCACGTTAATCCAGTGTAACCAATCGGCTCGGCGTCAGCATGTCGAAATCAGCGAGCTCTCCAGCGTCAACTATGGAATTCGGAGTCCACACATCACTCTTCGGGTCAAGCCCTGCGAACCAAGATCAGCGATCACCCAACGCCATGCAGTCGACGATGGATCCGTTTGACCGAAGAGCTTCATAAGCGTAGCCGGCCCGACGACACTCCAATGCGGTTGACCTTCACGAGCACCTCTGCTCCCCGATCGACCCCTCGGATCGCGACGACGTCAAATTCTCGAGCGCCGCGGTTTATGGCATCCCGGAAAGATCAAAGCAAATTGCATCCGGGATGGGTTCCGTTTTACATAGCGGATGGATTGCGCGCACCTCAGCAGTCAGAGAGTGTGTTGCGTGGGCGATTGCCATAACGGTGGCGTTAACCCGGCGGCGGCCGAGTGGATAGTCTTCAGTAAGTGCCCCATCCGCCGCTCGGGTTCGACGCGTTGTTATGGCTCCGCAGCAGTGCCCGGCGAGCCAGGACCGCAGATGTAGCGTCATGGTAATCGAGTGTAACCGATCGACTCGGCGTCAGCATGCCTGAATCAGCCGGTTCTCTGGCATCAATCGTGAAAGCCGGAACTCACGTATCACTCTTTGGGCCAAGCCCCGCGTACCAGGTTCAGTGATCATCAAACGCCAGACAGTCAACGACGGTGTCGCGTGAGCGAAGTGCTTCATAAACGTTGTCGACCCCACGACTCTCCAATGCGATTGACCTTCACGCGCACCTGCTCGCCGATTTAACCCTCGGATCGCGATGACGTCAAATCCTCGAGCGCGGAAGTTAGTGGCGCCCGAAACGATAGTCAGAATCTAATGCGGGTGGCGGTTCACTGTGCATAGGGGCTGATTCGAGCGCACCACGGCAGGCAGAGAACGGATAGCGTCGGTGATTGCCATAACGTTTGCGTTAACCCGGCGGCGGCCGAGTGGATGGTTTTCAGGACACGCCCCATCCGCCGCTCGGGTTCGACGCATGGTTCGCGGAGTCCTTGTGGAGCCGGCAGCTCGATAGGCCGACGAGCCGGAACCGCAAAGCGTAGCAGCGAGCAATGGCCGAGCCAATCTTCGAACGCATCAGTTCTCGCGCGCACCTGGCGTTGAACAATCCAGAGTAGCCTCGGGAATCGAGCCAATCAAACCACGAATTGGGTACCGGCGGTCAAATTCAGAAAGCCGCGGTTCCGGGAGCACAGTCAATCCGCGGGCACCTCTTACGGGATCGAACTTACGACTAAACGAAAGTAGTGAACCGAGCGCATCAAACCGATCGTGTCACCGAGCGGTTGGCATCAACAATTCGGGCGCACCATTTATGACGTGAGTGGGAAAGAACCGATCAGACGTCGCGAGGGCGGTATGTGGTCGACGCCGCGAACTTGTTTCTCACCGGGTGGTGCGGCGAGATGGGGGTTGGGGTGGGTGTTCTCGCCGGTTCGGCGGGTGGTGTTCCCGCTGGTTGGTGAGAACGGCTTGGCTCGTATTCTCGCCGGTTTCGGCGCTCGGCGTCAATCAAATGGGCTGGAATTGGTCTCTGCCGGAGTTTCGGCAGATTTTGCTGTACTGGCCTTCAGGTACTGAACATCCGGCACGTTCTTTGCCCCTCCGGTTGCGAGTGTGCGGACCCCTTAGTCCGGTTGGGCGTGTGGATTGGGGGGAGTGCACATGCGATTCGCAATGGAGAGGGCGCGGGCGGCTTGCTGGTTCGCGGCCGACGATTGTCAGGAGCTTGCTACGTCAACTGAAGCGTTCTGGGGTGCGCTGGTGTGGGCACGTGTGCCGCCTTCGCACAGAGGATTCCCCGGACGCTGCAACTCGGGAGATCGTGATGGCTGTTCTTGTGCGGTCGGCAAGGTCGGAGCGGGAGCTGAAGTGGGCGCGAATCTGGTTCAGGGATCTGGCCCGCTTTCATCAGCGAGTTCCGCGGGGCAGTTGGAAGTTTACAGCGGACCATGTGATTGCCTTCCTGCGGTCACACCTGAGGAAGGGGACGCCTGCTTGGAAGCGGCTAAGGATTGTTCAGGGGCTGATCAGTTATCGCTGGATGGTCCAAGAAGCAGCGGCAGGTGATCTGCTGCCGATACGGGCGAAACTTCGAGAGATCGCCGCCAAGGAGCAGCTCGCTGGTGCCGGTGTCGACTCGATCGAGGATGTGGTGGGGCGGATTGACCCGCAGGAGCCTGACATCCTTCGCGACTACCGGCGGACCTTGCGTCGGCTGGGGAAGAGCCACGAGACCGAGCGGGCTTACGTGCGGAAGCTGAAAGCCTTCATGAGCGCCCTTGGACTGCGGTGTCGCAACGATTTTCGCAAAGTCGGCGCGGCCGACGTCGAAGCGCACTTAACTGATCTTGCGGTGGACGGAAACGTTGCGCCGTCGACTCAGAACCAAGCATTCTACGCCCTGTTGTTCCTTTTCGAGAACGTTTTGAAGCGGGACATGGGCCGCATTCAGGCGATCCGCGCCTCCAAGGGTAAGCAGATCCCGACGGTCATGAGCTGCAATGAGGTCGAGCAGGTTTTCGCTCAGTTGAAAGGTGTTCCGCTGGTCATCGCCAAGCTCCTGTACGGCTGTGGGATGCGCATCAGCGAAGCCCTGCGGCTCAGGATCAAGGATATCGACTTCGATAACCAGTTGATCGAGATCCATCAAGCGAAAGGAGGCAAGAGTCGACTCGTTCCCCTGCCGCTCGAGCTGATCGAGCCGCTTCGCCGACTGGCAAAGTCACGGCGGGTGCTGCACGAGCAAGACTTGGCAGATGGCGTCGCTTCAGTTTGGCTCCCGTATTCACTGGCTAAGAAATATCCGTCGGCCGCTCGCGAGTTCCGCTGGCAGTTCCTGTTTGCCTCCGACCGGCTTTCCAAAGATCCACGCACCCACGCTCTGCACCGCCACCACCTTCACCGCGACACTTTTCCGAGCCATCTGCGGCGTGCGGTTGAGGCCGCCGGAATCACCAAACACGTTTCCGCCCACACATTCCGCCACTCGTTCGCTACCCATTTGCTGCAACAGGGAGCGAACATCCGCACCATTCAGGAGTTGCTCGGGCACAGCGACGTGACGACGACGATGATCTACACGCACGTGGTCTACCGAGAGGATGTCCGCGTTGTCAGTCCACTCGATCGGCTGGTCTGCAGCCAGCAGCAAAGCGAGTCAGGAAGTGTTGACCAGGTAAAGCCCGAACTGTCGCCGTGCGTCGTTGAGCTTGATCGGACATGTGTGCCAGATTCGGTCTGTGCCCCTGCTCCGGTCTGCGAGACTGAGCGTGCCATTGAGCCCGAGCTCACCTTTGAAAGCGAGCCGGTTGGGTCAGAGTGTGATCCCGAGTTTGCTTCTGAGGACGGGACGGTGTGTGAGAACGGGATGGGCTCCGCGAATGCGTTCATCCGCGGCGGCCAGGAGCCGGCTCGCGGCGATAGGTCGGCAACGAGTTCCGGAAGTAGAGGTTGGTGGACTGGTCTTGCTGGAGCGATGGTGAAGCTGAATTTTGCCCAGCCCGGCAGTCCGCGAGGTGACTGTGCGGCTGAAACGGATCGCGACCCCAGTCGCTGCGCCATGGCATCTTCGGGTTTGGCAGCAATTCTTAAAGGAACGCGTCTGCGGAAAGGGTCCCGCCGGAGCTCTTCGCAGCCGACTCAGCCAACGCCTCTGCTTCGTCGAGCAAGCTGACGGGGGCAGCTGCTGGGGCATCCGATGCCGCATGGTATTCCTCGAATGTTGGCTCGACTTCCCAGGGCCAAGGTCCAAGCCATTGGTGGAAATCGGGTTCTTCAGCCCAGACGTCGAAGTGGCTCTCACCAAGCCGCTGCGGATCATGGTGATCTAAGAATCCTGCTCCCGCTGCTTGCTGGAACAATTTGGGGTGCTGCTTAAGGAGTCTCCATCGCCGTCGCCTGTGCGGGCGGACTTGAGCGATCTGGCGGACGAGGGCCGCCAGGGCTGCAACAGCACCGCAAGCCTCTGCTTCAATTTTCTCGGGCCGCCGGAGGTTCTTGGCCGAGACGTTGGACTGTGCAGCTAGACTTCGTGCTCGTGGGTGACGCTTGCGTCGTCCCCGATCCGGTCACCCCTCAGCGGCGGGGCTATCTGAAGGGGCAGTATAACGGGAATCGAGAGCCTGTCAGCTCTCCGCACGTTCAGCACGGTGCTTCAAGAAGTGTTGCTGCACTCAGCAGCGGACAGCCTTCCATCATCGCGCAGGCGAGCTACACGAGCTACATTCGGAGCGAGTATCTTCAATGAATCGTCCGCTGCACTCTTTCCCTCCCGACCGTCTGCGACCGAGGCCTGCAGGACCCCATGTCTCTGGACCAGCTCAGACGCACTGTTCAGCACGCTCGTTGCCGAGTCATTGGCTGGCAGGACGCCAGCAATCACGCCCATCGTTCCGTGCTCGCCTCGCTCATTTGCGAGCTTAAAAGTGAGTCCTCGACGGTTCTCTGTGAACCGAGCCTCGCGCGCAGCACCACCCGCCCGCCAGACATCGTCGTCGTCTGCCCGAGGGCCGGGATTCATGTGATCGAAGTGAAGGGAGTTGGTCTCGAGCAGATCACGGCCATCGAACCGGGCGGCCAGTTCGCGATTCGTTACGCAACCGGGACGCGGCGCAAGAACCCATTCGTCCAGGTTCGCAACGCAATGTTCGACATTCGCGATGCGGCGCAGCGAGCGTACTTTGGCGACCTGGAGATTCCAATCCGGTACTGGGTCGTCCTCGCCCAGATCACCCGAGTGGCGTGGCAGGATCGGTGGGGTCGCAACGCCGTTCTGCCTCGGGAGCTTCTCTTCCAAGAAGACGTGGCCAGCTTGGCGGGGCGATTGTCAGAGGCCGGACGCAAGCAACTCCAGGCCTGCGATCTTCAGCAGTGGAACGCCAACGAGCTGCAGGCCGTGTACAGCGGGTTCGGTGATTCGTCAGTCCTGTTCCCCGCCCCAGAGGATCGCGCCCCAAGGCAAGTGCGAGAGACCACTCTCGGCGAGCTGTTCGATGAAGCCGCGGAAACATACAAGACGCTTTCGGATGAACAGCAAAAACTGTCCGCTCAAGTTTGGGGACGAGGGCCGAGGATGATTCGCGGGGTGGCGGGAAGCGGCAAAACGGTTGTCCTGGCCAATAACCTCGCCCGCTGGATCGAACGAGCGCAGAAGGGCTCTCTCTCGCTGTTTGACGAACCAGTTCGCCCACCTCGGATTCTTGCTGTCTGCTTCAATCGCACGCTCGTCCCATTCCTGCAAAAGAAGATTGGAGTCGCTTAGCGGGTGGAACACGGGAAGAGAACGAGCTCGTGGTGTCGCGGCTTCGCTGGCTGGTCGAGGACCAGGAAGTTCGTCCCCAGGACATCCTCGTTTTGTCGTACTACCGTGAGCGAGTCCGGGGACTTGCCGAATGGGTGCGGCGCGCCAGCATCAAGGGCGTGGAGGACATCCACATTGCCTTTGACGATCGGGACACGCATCTGGGGCAGCGCGGCCGGTTGACATTCTCGACTGTCGCGTCGGCCAAGGGCTACGATGCCTACTGTGTATTGCTCGCGTCTGCCAATCAGTTCCCGACAGACGTCTTGGGGCGAGCTAACTTCTACGTCGGTTGTACGCGTGCCATCGAGTATCTGGAAATCACTGGCACTGCACCGCACGGCCTGCTGCACGAGGCACAGAAGGCAAGCCAGTGGCAGGAGCACGGCTCCGACGCAAACGCCGCAGTGGCGTCACCTGCAGCGAATGCGATCCTCGGGGCTGCCCCAGCATAGCCTTAGGTACGCCTCGTAGCGGGCAAAGTGTTCGTCTGTGGTTTCCCTCAGTACTCGCAGCCATCGAGGGTGCTGTGGCGCGCGGTGTACTGATTCGCTGGTATCGCCCGACAATTGCGGCTGGGCACGGCGACTGGCAAATGACGCGTCCGCAATCGTTCAGAACCGCTCGGGCGACGTCTGGCGGATGCTCTGTAGGGCTTTGGCAGCGGCGTTGCGGAGAGTGACGTAGTCGTCTTCGCGGAGAGTCTGAAGGCGAGATAGGGCAGGTCGCGCAGCTGCCCCGATCTCTCCAAGAGCCTCGGTGGCAGCCACTCGGACCGCTAGGCGTGGATGACCGAACGCCGCGATCAAATGCGGCACAGCCCCCGCGCCCAGCTTCCCGAGGGCGCCGGCGGCGGAGCGGCGAACGCCGTCGCCAAAGTACTCTTCCTCGTCCAGTAGCAGTTCGATCAGTGCCGGGGTCGCCTCCGCGGCCGCAGGACCAATCGCGCCGAGCGTTTGAGCCGCTTCCGAACGGACGATCCAGCTTTCGTCGCCCAGGGCTGCGATGAACGCAGAAAGAGCTGGCGAGGCCGCAGGTTCCAGAGTGCCCAAGGCGCGTGCTGCGAACTCTCGCGTTTCCTGATGCGAATCTGTCAGCGCCGCGATGAGCGTGGGAAGGGAGAGTGCGTTCTCGTGATCGATGCGCCACAGGGCGAGGGCAGCCGCCACTCGGACTGGCCCTTCCTCGTCGTTCAGCATTTCCACGAGCGCGTCGGTCGCCTCGGCCAGGACCGGAACGACCGCCTCCTCGCCAAGCTGCCCCAGGGCCCGAGCGGCTTCGACGCGGTTGTTGCGTTCGGGATCGCTGCGGAACATCTGCACGAGCGCGTCGGCAGCATCCGCAGCATCAGGGCCCATGGCGGCGAGCGTGCGTGCCGCAGCGGCACGGTAGTCGGCATCGTCATCGGAAAGTGCCACGACCAGCGGTGCGGTGGCAGCTTCTCGTGGTCCACCGATCTGTCCGAGCGATTCCATGGCCAAACGGCGAATACTCTTCGCTTCATGCGAGAGTGCGTGGATGAGACCCGGGATAGCAGCAGCCCCGATCGTCTCCAGCGCGCCGGGTATCGACTCGGCGATGCTCTCGCAGCATCTCCACCAAAGCTGGTACTGCGCTCTGGGCCGCTGGACCCACTGTGCCAATCACCTTCGCGGCGTGGTGGCGGGCGAAGGCGTCCTCTTCAAGCAGACACTCGATGAGCTGCGGAATGAACGGTTCGAGTTCTGCTTCCATCGCAGCAAGCGCGTCGGCGGCGTCGTCCCCGACGCGGCGGTCGGCATCGTCAAGGGCGTCGATCAAGACTGGGATCGCTGCCTTCGCTTCAGGGCCGCATTCCCCAATTGCATAGGCCGCAGCGAGTCGCACATCGGAGTTGGGTGCCTGCATTGCCTCGATCAGAGTCGGCACAACTTCCTTGGCCACGGGGCCGACCATACCGAGCCCGTAGAGGGCTTTGCTGCGAAGGGCCGGCGATGCAGTCCATGCGAGCTCGGCGAGCGGCTCGACGGCCGGCTCACCGTAGCGAGGCAGTACGGTAGCGATGTGGATGCGGAGTCGTTCAGGACGTTGAGCATCCATCAACACTCGAACGAGCGGCTTGAATGCTGGTTCACCAATCCCGCACAGCGACTCGACAGGAACGCTGAGATCGATGAACCGGTCCGTAACTTCGATCAGATCCTCGATCGCAGGCTGAGCGGCAGGGCCAAACTCGCCCAGCGAAGCGGCAGCCGCCTCAACGACCGATGGATGCTCGTCGTCAAGCGATTCCACGAGCGCCGCGACTTCTTTCAAGCGGCCGCTACCGACCTTGCCCAGCGCCCGTGCGGCCGCTTCACGCACTCGATCGTCGCTGTCTTGGAGCAACGCGATCAGTGCAGGAACGGCCTGCCTCGCTTCGGTGCCTAGCATGCGGAATGCAAAGGCAGCTTTCCGGCGCCGTTCCGGATTCGTGTCCGATCGAGCGACTTCGATCCACTGGCTGACCGGCTTGCCCCCGAATTGCGGATCGTCTTCCGCTCCCGCACAAGTCGATGCCACCGTCCATGTGAAGCACAGCAAGAAGAGCGGAAAAATGGGATTGCAACCGGGGCGGATGGGACGTGTGCACCGAGTTCCATCGCGAGGCAATGCATCGAGACCGCTCGTAGACTTCTTTTCCGTGGGCTCGTTCATAGAGCATCAGGGCTGGGAACAAAGCCAGGATGCGGTACGTTGCTGTCCTTCCCGTGGAGCGTCAGCAATGCTTGATAGGTGCGGTAGTCAATGTCGTCGCTCACAAACCGAACACCCCCGTCTGCGAAGGATGCATTGACGCCCGATCGATGGGCGGAGGAAGGCCGGGCGTAGAGAGCATTCATTTGGTCGGTTCCGCTGGATGATATTGCTGCGGTCGATCTATCGCTGTTGATCAAGACCTGCGGCGGGGGTGGAGCTGAGTACTCTCGGTCGTAGTGGTGCCACACAATCCCGGTGTAGTGCTTGGCGAGGTTCGGCTCTAAGAATTTGCGTGGATTGAGCATCACCTGTGATGGGGCCAGGTTAGCACGCATCGGCTCAAAGCTAATGCGATGCCATGACTGTGCTTGCAGATTCTCGGTAAACAAGAGCGTGGTACTTGTGCCATCTCTGAAGTGATCGATCCGAACCGGCGGACCGGTCGAAGTCGCGTCGCCCAACATGCTGGGCCCACCGTATTTGTTATTGAAGGCTCCGTTAGCCGTTTTTGACGCTTCGGCGAATGGAAGTGGCGTGGTGCCTGTGACGCCACAGTTGGCGACGTAACTGTTGCGAGCGATTCCTTTGGCTTCGCCGACGGATTTTGGGCAGATGAAGGTAGGCAGGTTTGGCAACGCCCGGCGGTTATACGTCCCGTCCACTGTGCTCACGCTGCTCAGGAGTGGATATTTGTCTTCGGTCCAGTGCTCGTAGGTTGGCTGATGCCCCAAGTACGGCATCAGTGTGACGGCCCAGGTTCCAATCTTTGCATGAGCTTCGGCCGGATACCCGTCTCCCAGAGGCTCCGACGGATCGGTGCCACCGGGAAAAGTACCAAAATCATGGAGGTAACCCGGCAATTCACCGTTGGCAACCTCGTATTGAACGGCTGCCAAAGCGAGGTTCCTTAGATTGTTTGCGCATTCGGTCCGTCGATATTCCGTGTGTGACGATTGCATTGCCGGCATCAGCAGCCCCATCAGGACAACGATGATGGCGATCACTACCAGTACTTCAAGCAGCGTGATTCCAGTGCGACGGTGACCGAGCATTGACCCACCTTATCTTGGTTGCTTTTAGCCGCTGGGTATCGGACGCCTTGAAAGGAAAAGCAGCGCTGCCCCCTTTGCGGCGTGGCGGGCTAGGCGGCCAGCTTCGCGAGTTCCGCATCGAGCATCGGCTGGAGCATCTGTATCTGCACGTCGAAGATTGGGCGTGGTCTCTGAGAGCGGAAGAATCAGTCTACCACTGGTGCCGGCAGATTGCCGCATTCGAAGAGATGGAAGTAGCCTTCCGCGGCTACGATACTGCCGCGGGGTACCGGCTCCGCTGATCCTGCACGCCTCGTCCGCCGCCACCGCTCCAAAGCACCGCCGAGTGATCCACCTCGAATTCGCGGCCGAAGAACTGCCGCACGGCCTGCAGTGGCACGGACGGTGGTGAGGCTGCAGCTGGATCAAAACCGGATCTCGATGCCGGCGTCGGGATCGCTCTCGGGTTCCGTAACGTAAGCGACGAGCTCCAGAGGCAGGCCGTCCAGGAAGTACGCCTCATCCCCTTTAGAACTGCCAGACGCTGTCCAGCCACGTTCAGCTCTGGTGATGTGTAGTTCGTCCGCAGCCCTCGTCAGGGCGACGTAGAGCACGCGGCGCTCTTCTTCGGCTTCCTTCTCCGTGAGCCCAGGCTGCGGAAACGTACCTCTGGCGACGTCGACGACGAAGCATCGCTGCGCCTCAAGACCCTTGGCGGAATGGATGGTGATGATCTTGACTAGATCCGTTTCCCCCTTCTTCTCCAGTTGCTTCTCGTAGACGGGATTCAGCGAGTACTCGTCCACAAATGCGTGTACCGTCCGGTGTTTCTTCGCCAACTGGCGAATGTACGTGAAGTCGCGTCTGCGGGCGTCCCAGTGGTCATTCCGATAGATCTTTGCCATCGGCTTTTCCATTGCGTCGAGCACGGCTCCAAGCAGCTCGTCCGGCTTCGACGACGCCGTGAGACAACGGAGAAGCGGTTCCGTCCAGCCCGCACTATCCGAAGCCTTGGCGTCCCGGACCATGTCGAGCAACGGCGTCTCTGTGTTCCTCCCGCGTCCGACCGAATCCTCCGCTCCAAGTGCGAGCTGTCGGAAAATGCGTTCCGCAGTGACCTCGCCGATTCCCTTCCAGAGCTGGAGATATCGCATCCATGCCAGCTCGTCCCAACGATTGGCGTAAATTCGCAGGAGCGCCATTACGTCTTTGACATGTTTGGCGCCGAACAAGCTCTGGCCACCGATCAGGACGTGCGGGATCTTCCTCGAGAGGAACTCGGACTCCACGGCCCGCGCACTGTAGCCGCTCCGGACGAGCACCATGTTGTTCGCCCACCGCTGCTCCGTGCAGAAGGACGTCACGATCGTCTCGGCAACGTAGTCGGCTTGGCTCCACTGATCCTCGAATTCGCGGAGGATCGGCTTCTGCCCAGCCCCTCTGGCCGCACGAAGCTCCTTGTCGTATTCGAGTGGCGAGCGCTCCAGCAGCCAATTGCTGACGTCAAGGATCTCTTGCGTCGAGCGAAAGTTCTCTTGCAGCTTCAGGACGACCGCGTCGGGATATCGCGAAGTAAATGCGTGAATGCTCTCGAAGTCAGCCCCTCGAAAGCCGTAGATCGACTGGGCGTCATCGCCCACACAGAACAGGTTTACGTGGGGCGCAAGCGCGTCGACGATCAAATACTGAAGCGGGTTGGTGTCCTGCATCTCGTCGATCATGACGTGCGAGAATCGCTTGCCGATCGCCTTCGCGATGGCGGGGCGGGCGATCTCTTCGGCCACTCGCTCCAGCACGTCGTCGTAGTCGATGTAGTTCCTGCTTCGTTTGAAGTCGACGTAAAACTTCGAAGCCTCGGTGTACTGCGAGAGCTTGTCCTCATCGATTCCGGCCAGCTTAGCTGCTTCTTCAGCCGGGAGCCGAGTGTTCACGAGGAGCGAATGGAAGTCCGCGAGGTCTCTCGCTTTCGGAAGGTTTTGAGACGCGTGGGTTTTACGGTACCGCTGAAGCAAGGTGATGACGTCGTCCCGGTCGATCAGCGAAGGCGACTCCAGCTTGAATACATTCGGATTATTGCGAATCAGTCGCATCGCCCAGGAATGGAAAGTAGAGGCGGTAACGAGGCTACGTTTTCCTTCTGGTCCCCGGATCCGCGAGCGAATCTCGTGGGCCGCGCGCCGGGTGAACGTGATGAGCAGAATTTCACGCTCTGGGACACCCGAGCGGATCAGGTGATTGCAGCGGCCAACGATCGTCGTCGTCTTCCCGGTTCCAGCACCGGCCAGCACGAGAACGTGTTTTGCGGTAGTCTCGATCGCTGCGAGTTGTTCAGCGTTGAATGAAGAGTTCGAATCCACGGATGCAGCCCGATGTGCGTGCGAGGCGAATCGGCATAGGAGGCCGAATCTATCGTAATTGGAGCGATGTCGAACCGCTGCAGTCGGCACTGCAAGGCCAACAAGCAGAACTCACGCCGCATCGGCGCCGGCATTTCAAGATTGCTCCCACCGAGCCTGCGCGTGCCGTTGAGCGGAGGTGCCGGCTACCGTAGTGATTTTTTAGCTATCAGAGAGGCACCGGCGGGCATGCGGATTCGGTCACTCCTGCTTTAGGTAGATGTTCTGGTCAAATTGGGTGCACTGCCATTCTGGATCGTCTCCGGAAATACAGCACCCTCCCAATACGGTTTTGCCTGACTGAATTTCCTGTTCCAGTTCATCGGAAAAATGAGGCAATCCATACACGATCCTGGCGACTGGTTGGCCGCCACATTTCGGGCACTTGACGGGCTTTTGAGAAGCTTCAATTCGGGCTTCCGCCATTTATCTAGTCCCTTTCCACTTGCGATGGATGCGATGTGTCCGCCTCCGTGCCGGACCGCGAGCGAATGGCCCCGAATGCCTTCACGCACTGTGGACCGATCATTCGGGAAGTTTCGGAGTTTTGCCGATGTAGCCGGTGGGCGTCAGGACGTTTTCGACGAGCCAGTCGGGGGCGGCGCCTGTGTAGCCCTCAAAATCCAGCATCGCTCCTCGGCCTCCGATCGCGAGCAGCAAATCTCGGAAATCGGTTGCGGAGAGCGTGACCCCGTTGATGGTGGCCGTTCGAGCGTCGCCATCGATGCGAACGGTGACGGCCGGATACATCGATTCGGTCACCGGACCCGCCTCATTGAGGTTGTTGTTGACTGCCCGCTCAATCTCCGCTTCTGCGTACTTCGGCACATCGACATCTCCTGCTATGAAGCCGGAAAGAGTCACTGAATAGGTGACCCCGATCCTCTCGTCGGTTACCGTGTAACTCCCGGTGGTTGGATTGATTTGCTTGTATCGAGAGAATGCTTCGTACAGCCGGTTGATCTCGCTCGCGGTGTAGAATCGCTGCTGCCGACAATGCATCGCCAGGTCCGCCAGTTCACTTTTCAGACGCACAAGGTAGGCCAGGTCACTCTCGCCAGATTGACGCGTCGTTGCGTGCCGGAATTCCTTCTGACGGACGAACACGAAGCGATCTCTGTCGTAATCGAACGCGACTTGAAGCCCCGCTGGCTCCGTGGCTCCAGTGAATCGCTGTTCGCCCTGCAGCGCCGCCAGTTTGCTCGACACCGCCGACTCTTGCTCAGCGAGTCGCGACCGCATCTGCTGAATTTGCTGGTTCTGCGATTCCAGTCGCTGGCGATACGCGGCCATTTCCGCTTGCTGCTTCTGCAACTGCTCCGCGAGCTTCTGCACTTCCTCCGGACTCAGGGTGTCGACCGTTTCCGGTACCGTCACCCCGGGGACTTCGGCGATCGTCACCGTGCTCGCTCGAACCCTCTGGGAGACTTCGACGGCCAGAGTCACGACGAACAGCACGAGAACGACTAGCGCACAGAACACCAGGTCCGCGAAAGTTTCGTGAGCGCTGGAATGGGTCGATGAGTAATGGTCGCTGAGCGATTTCATGCGGTCACCTCAACCGGTTTGCCGGCACGCGAGTTTTTCCGAAGCCGGGGCGTGATCTGAACTTCCGTCAGCGATGCGATGTAGGAGACAAAGTGATCCACATTGGAGGTATAGACGTTGTTCAGCACCCGCAGTACGACGCTGCCGAGAATCGCTCCCACGAGCGTCGTGTAGAACGCTGTTCCAAGACCAGCCATCGTCGACCTCAGCCCGGTCATGAGGTCCCCAGGGTCGCTTGTCTCCCCCAGGCTTTCCAATGTCACGCCGAGGCCGCTGGTCATCGTGATCAACCCGACGACGGTTCCGATCAGACCCAGCGAGACCAGCACACCCGACAGCACCTCGACAATCTTGGCCCGAGCCATCATGCGACTGTAGAGCAGCGTGACGAGGCTGTCCTGGGAAACGTTCGGGTCATGCTTAGCGATCTTCACGAGATCCTGAATATGCCGGTGAAACACTCCCGAGGGAGAGACGGCCACAATTTCATTTAAGCCCCCAGCCGTTTTCAGCTTCTTCAGTAGGAACGCGGCACAGACAAACTCGTTGCGCAGGCCTTTGACTGCCCGAAAATTCAGAACGACCCCCAGCCCAAACAGCCCCATGATCAGCAGCACCAGCCCGCTACCGTCAGTGACGACCGCCCGCACCATGTGGATCCCTGCCGCTGCAACAATGAGGATCCCAATGACCGCCGCGTAAATGATCCACTCGCGAAGCGGATCACGGTCGAGCGCTAGGTTTCGATCTCGCTGCGCCTCGGCCGCCAGTCGCTGTGTGAGAACCTGGCTGGCCGCTTCTTTCTTCATTGCGCCCCGCTGCTCTCGGCGCTGCTGTTCCCCGAGCTGGCGCCCCACCTCGTCCATTTTCTCCTTCTCGCCCGGCACCTGCAGAAGCCCATGGCACTCGGGGCACGGAGCTTCATCACCGGCTTCCATGATGCTCGAGGTGAGTCGGGTCCGGCAGTGTGGGCAGTCGTACTTCACGGCCAGGCCTGCCATTCCCGGCTTGACTTCGTATTTCTCGATCCGTCGGTATGCTGTGCTCATTCGATGTTTTGGCCGGGGAAAGTGAGTGGGCGGTGGTTGGTGTAGGCCGTTGGAGAGAGCGAGTTGTCGATGAAACGGTTGCGACCGGGAGGCCTGCGGAGATTATTTGTCTTCCCAGAACCGGATGCTGTTCGGGTCGACGAACCACCAAGCAGCACGCGCATAAATCTCGGCCATGCGAGCGGTAGGCAGCGACTTGGGAGCGGCAAGCGTCCACACAAAGAGGCCGGCGGGTGCTCCGGCCGCCGTAGTCTGAGCCAGGTAGTCTACGAGGATCTGCGGGCGGTCGTGTAACCGACCGCTGAACGTGCGGAAATCTCTGGCCTTGTGAACGTGGCAGCGAGGGTCGAGCAGAATCACCCCGCTTGTGTCTTCGGCAGAAAGCCGACCCAGTCCCTCGACTGTCGTGACAGTCAGTCCACCTGCCCGCCAGCGTTCTCGTCGACCATCACGCTTCACGGATACGCCATGGGCCTCGAACATTCCTCTCGCGGTTTCGGTGAAAGGTTTCGACGAGCACACCACAATCCACCGCTGTGCATCGTTAAGCTGTGACAACGCAGCGAGCTTTCGAATCATCGGTTCACAGGACGTGAAGCCGCCGGAGAACATGCCCAGGTGGGAGCTCGCCAGATCGTTCAGCTGCCCCGTGTCCAAATCGGACTGCTGTATCACCCGTTGCCCATCACGAGTGACGCGTCGCAAATGCATCCTTAAATCAGTCGTGGCCATGGCGTCGGTAATACTCATTTTCTTACTCCACGGGGGTGCCGCAGTTCATGCAGAAACGAGACGCTGAAGGGATGTTCGCTTGGCACTCAGAGCAGGCGGCGTGGGCCGTGCCGCTCAGCAATTCGAGCCCGGGCTCGCCGAACTTCTGGATCTGCGGCGATGCTTCGGTGAGTGCTGACCGCAACTCTTTGAGCACCGCGACAGCCGCGGACTTGCTGGCTGTGGTGGCCTGATGGGGATGGGCGACGCAACGGAAGCACCCTTCGTCCCCCTCACAGTCGCAAGAGGAAATACGGTCCAGCGACTTCTCGATGAGCGCGGGCATGTGATCGTAAGCCTCGCGCACCAGCCCGACGCCGTCGTAGGCCATGTCATAAAGTACGATCGCCGGCTCGCCACCTCCAAGCTTGGTACATCCGGACGAATAGTCCTGAGGGTCGCAGGGGCCCGTCACTGTCGGGAACAGCCCGCACATCAGTCGCTCAACCGATTCGAGGGCGGTGCGGAACCGCTCTCCGAGCTTGTTGCGAAGCACCTCGGCCAGTGGCCCTTTCAAGACGAGCAATGTCGCTTCGGTCGGTAAACGATGTGCTGGCATTCCCGCCGGGTTCGGCCAACTGCGAACGACGTTGCCGCCAGGGTCTTTTTCCGTCAGGCAGCTGAGAAACTCGGTGACGTCAACGCGTCCCGTCGCCAACTTGACGCGGGGGTAGTCACTCGATTCGCTGAACCGTTTCAGGCGGATATCTTTGCGGATATACGCGATCGTTTCATTGCGAGTCATCTCCCGGGCAAGTCTCACGATCCGCTTGCCCCGGATGATGTCCTTCACTCGGTAAGTCCGCCCGCCATGGCGGTAGATCGCGTTCCTCGGAGCCTCGCGGAGCAGGTGGAAAGCACCGATCTGGCCAATGGCATCGCCGCCGTCGCACAGCTCATAGTTGGAGTCCCCGCTGGTGCGGAGATTGAGTTCGCCGTGAGGATCGTTCCGGTAGAACTCTTCCGGGTCGAGCTTTCCTTCATCTCGGAGTTGGCGGATCTGGACGGCCGTGGGGCCCAGTAGCTCCGCCTCGACTAGCTTCTCGTCGCCGCCCAATTCCTGAATCGCACAAGCGTAGTGGTGCCGCACGAGTCGCTCGTTTTCCACGTTAATGGCGATCGGCTCGTTGTCTCGAGCGAAGAGCTCGTCCGGATGCCGCGCATAGTAGGTGTCGATTGGCGAATCACCGGGGATCAGGACGATGGCTCCCTCGCGTCCAGCCCGAGCAACTCGCCCGGCTCGCTGCCAGAGGCTCATCATCGATCCCGGCAGCCCGATGCAGATCACGACGTCGAGTTGGCCGATGTCGATTCCCAACTCCAAGGCGCTGGTGGAGAAGACCAGCCGCTTGCTCTTCTCCCGGAGTCCTCGCTCAATCTCTTCCCGCTCAGCGGACGAGAGCCCAGAGCGGTAGACGGCCACGTGTTCATCAAAGGACCCGTCGCTGCGCCGCATGCGCGAGAGCATGCGTTCGGCGGCGACGCGGCTGGGACAGAACGCCAGCACGCTGAGCCCCTGGTCGGCTAGCGACATTGCCAGCTTCCGGCCGATGTCATAGTGGTGGTCCGCTCCACCGACCATCCAAAACTTGCGGCGTCCCTGACGGCTGCGGTCCTCTTCGGGGCCGACCAGAGCGAAAACATGGCCGGTGAGCAGCTTCATGTGCTTCTGCGGATCGGCGATCGTCGCGGAGGAAGCGATGAAAGTCGGATCCGATCCGTGCAGCCTGCAGATTTGGCGAAGGCGTCGCAGCAGCAGCGACACTCCGCTTCCGAAAACGCCGCGGTATTCGTGGCACTCGTCGATTGCCACATACTTGAGATTGGCGAAGAAACGTCCCCAGTGCGTGCCATGGTGCTGCAGGATGCCGAGGTGCAGCATGTCGGGGTTGCTCAGCAGGAACTGGACCTGTTCGCGGATCGGCTTTCGGTCATCCTTCTCCACATCGCCGTCGTAGCGGCTGATCAAGTACGGGTGCTGCTCCAACCGCGAGGCGACCGATGGAGTGCCAGCGGCCAGCCTCCGCAAGTTCAGCAGCTGGTCGTTTGCCAGCGCCTTTTGCGGGTACAGGAACAGGCTGGTCGCTTCGGGATCGCGACAAAGAGTGTCGATTGCGGGAAGCGAGAATGTCAGCGATTTGCCGCTGCTCGTGCGCGTCGCCGTAACCGTGTGCGCCCCCCGCAAGGCACTTTCGATCGCTCGGAACTGGTGGGCGAAGAGACCATCGGGGAAGGCAGGCCCCAGAGCCGCGACAACGTCCGGATGCAGGGACGAGTCGGCGAGCGGAACGAACTCGCCCTCGGTAGGTCCCGCGGCGGGCGGATCGTACAAGACGTTCCAGTCGGGGTTCGCGGCGATGGTCTGTTCGGCGAGTTCAATCGGCGACGTGGGGGCGAGCATTGGCGAAGCATCCCGTGGGCAAGTGGAGTGACTGCTGACGGGACTTCCCTAAAGCAACGAAGTGACCACTTAAGTTTCCTGGTGCGTCAGATTTCACCTAACTCGCTGCCGCTGAACCGTTTGCGTTCTTCCGGAATTTTTTCACTCCCACGTGACCCACAAATAAGCCTGTATTCACCACAAATGCCTTTGTTCCTGGCCCCGCCGCTGATTAATCTTTGCGGCACGGTGGCCGTCCCGCGGAAAGACCGCCAGCCGACAAAGCCGGTACCCTTGAACTTGGTGTCCTCCCATGACTCGGCGACGTGTTCTGATTCAGTGGATCGGCCATAGCGACCTCAAAGCACTTGCTGCCACGCTGCCGGCGGACCGACGCCGCAAGGTGCTCGAATGCACCGGCGGTGACGCTGGCACTCAAACGGATCAGGGACCGACAAAGTGCCTGCTGTCAGAGGTCTCGTTCGATCGGGTGTTGCTGCTGAGCAATTACCCGCCTGCCATCAACCGTTGGTTTGCGGAGTGGGTCGGGACGCCCGTCACTTTCGTCCCTGTCGAGCTGCAGCGCCCGACCGATTACGGCCGCATCTTCGAGATCTGCGAGCAGCAGTTGCGGGAGTTGAAAAGCGATCGCAGGTGGAGTGATGCAGAGATCTGCCTGCACCTCAGCCCGGGAACGCCTGCGATGACGGCGGTGTGGCTGCTGCTGGGCAAGACGCGCTATCCGGCGACGTTCTACGAGACTTCCCGCGCCGGCAAAGTTTGGATCACGGACGTCCCGTTTGAGCTGCTCGACGTCATCCCCGACGTGCTGCAGAAGCCGGACTCCTACCTCCAGCATCTGGCGTCGGAGGCGCCGGCGGAAATCGATGGCTTCGAGGACATCGTTGGCAACAGCCAGCCGATCCGCGACGCCGTGGGGCGAGCCAAACGTGCGGCCATGCGGAGCGTCTCGGTGCTGCTGCTCGGTGAGAGCGGGACCGGCAAGGAGATGTTCGCCCAGGCGATGCACCGAGCTAGCCCTCGCAACGGCGCCCCGTTCAAGGCGATCAATTGCGCGGCGATTTCCAAGACGCTGCTTGAGTCGGAGCTGTTCGGCCACGCCAAGGGAGCGTTTACAGGAGCCGAGCAGCACCGCAAAGGGGCGTTCGAGGCGGCTGACGGCGGCACGATCTTTCTCGATGAAGTCGGAGAGTGCGACCTCGACACGCAGGCCAAGCTGCTGCGGGTGCTCCAGCCGATCACCGGCGAGGGCGTTGCCGTCCGCAAGGTATGTCGGCTCGGCGAAGAGAAGGACCGCAAGGTCGATGTGCGGATCATCGCGGCCACCAACCGCGACCTGCACGCAGCAATCTCACGCGGCGAGTTTCGCGAGGACCTGTACTACCGGCTGGCGGCCGTCACGATCACACTGCCTCCGCTGAGGAACCGCCGCACCGACATCGCTGCGATCGCTGAGCGGTTGCTCGAGCAAATCAACCGCCAGTTCGCCGCGGAGGAGCCTGGCTACCGGCACAAAACGCTTTCTGCTTCCGCAACCGCGTTTGTGAAGGGGCACTCCTGGCCGGGGAACGTCAGGCAGTTGTACAACGCTCTGGTTCAGACGGCCGTGCTCACCGACGGAGAAAAGATCGGTCGCCGCGAACTGGCCGCAGCCGCCGGGGAAACGCTGGCCGCGGGGGCCGGGGACGCCGCTGTAGCCGACCGCCCGCTGGGGAACGGGTTTAACCTGGACGAGCACCTGAATTCCATCCATAAACGTTACCTGGAGCGAGCGATGAGCGAAGCGAACGGCGTCAAGGCGGAAGCCGCCCGCCTGCTCGGCATGAAGAACTACCAGACCCTCGATGCGCAGCTGAAACGGCTGGGGGTGCGGGAGAATTAAGGACTGCGAGAGCCGTCCCAAGAGTTAAACGGCAGCCGTTGGCACACACGTTGCCAAAAGGGGCTCGTCGAGTCCGAACGGGCCAAAGACAGGCAGCAGCGCAAGAGCCGCAGGGAGAGCAAAAGTGATCACCGCGATCGAAATCGAAAACTTCAAGTGCTTCGGCCAGCGGCAGCGCATCACGGTGGCTCCGATCACACTACTTTTCGGAGCGAATAGCGCAGGCAAATCGTCATTCTTCCAGTCACTGTTTTATCTGCAGCAGATCTTCGAGACGTACTCGGCAAATCCATTCGCTCTTTCGAGTTTTACGGACGGTTTTGACCTCGGCGGATATTCTCAAGTCGTTTTCGGGCACGAGATTGACAGGGAGATGACATTCCGTATCGAGTGTTGGGTTGAGGAGGAAGAAGTTCACATTCCTTTGCTTTTGCGGGGACAAGAGGAAGACGCCGGTATTTATTCCTTCGGTGCTTCCGAGATCGCAATCGAGTTAACCGTCTCAATAGCGGAAGACGGGTATGGGGGCATCGTGCGATGCTTCAAACTGTTTGCAGATGACAAACAGCTAGTCCAGTTCGAAGCTGGTGGGCTGGATGAGCTTGGCAAATTTCGCGATTTCACCGCGACATTCTTCTATGAAAACCTTGAGCAAAAGGTAGACGTCCCCGATCAGCGCGAGAACCCCTGGAAAACGTTCTATGGCTACGGAGCCCTTCCCAGTCGTTATGATCCGCCGCTGTCGGCAGGAGTTCGCCTCGATGACAGGACACTTTCGGAAGAGGAGTTTCAGTTTGGCCGGGAAGTCGATCAGTTCTGTAGCGCTGCAGTAGAATGCGTTCGAAATCACCTAAACAATCTGCTTTACATCGGCCCGGTGAGGCAGGTGCCGCCTCCAAACTATTCGCCAGTGCCACTACCGAGGTTGCAGCGATGGGCATCGGGACTAGCCGCTTGGGATATGCTGCACTATGGGGGTGGTGACCGCATCGCTCAGGTCAATTTCTGGCTCGGTCCTGACCGACTCGACACCCGGATAAATATCGAATATCAACGACTGTTTGCACGCCCTGATATGCCGCGGCTTCCCGTTCAAAGTGACCAGTCGCCGCGAATTCGTCTCAGGCCGCTGGTGACTGGTTCGGCAACGCCTGGTCCCGCTGTGCTCCGTGTGCAGGACGTAGGCTTCGGCATTTCACAGATTCTTCCTGTCGTCGTGGCATTGCTTGTAGCCAAGGAAGACTACGTGCTCGTCGAGCAGCCTGAACTGCATTTGCATCCGCGTTTGCAAACGGAACTTGGTGATCTTCTGATTGAAGCCTGTGTCGGCGATGAGAAGACCAAGCGGGCCATCATGGAGACACACAGCGAGCATTTGATTCTGCGGGTCCTGCGTCGCATTCGTGAAACCACCGACGGAGAACTGCCGGACGGATTCCAGGAAGTCGGTCCGGGCGATGTCTCAGTAAATTATCTTGAGCCTGCTGAAGAGGGAACGAAGATAATGCGCCTCCGCATCGATGACGACGGAGAGTTCGTCGACCGATGGCCGCATGGATTTTTTGATGAGCGAGCGGAGGAGCTGTTCTGATGATCCATACGTTCGCCATCGAACCTAGCGTTCTCTCGGATCCTCTGAACCGTCGATACTTCCTAGAGCAGTTCGGTGTGTCTAAGGGGAGGGTTATAGCCGGACTCCCTCGCGAATGGCATCGGAAGGTGTATCGACTTCTCGCGGGTGAGATGAAGGATCGGGAGCGGCGTCTATATGAAGAGCAATTGCTGCATCTCCGCAAAGCAGTGCGGCCGCTCGACCCGCCGATCGAGACGGTGCCGAATATGGCCGAGTGGTTGCAGTACGCAGAGGACTACCAAATTTCCCATGAGAAGCCGTTCCGTGCAATTGTCGCAGTAGAGAACCCTCGTGAACGAGAGTGGGTTATCAAAGCAGCCGAGGTAAACGAAGGATCGCCAAACTGGCACGTGAGACGGCAGGATAAAGTCCCTCGCACCCCCGAAAGCCTTGTTGAAGTGTCGCTCCCTTTGCTTGAGATCTCACGAGAGGTTCTGCTCGTCGACCCGTACTTCGATCCCAGTGCAAGTCGGTACGTAAAGTCGCTCAGAGCATTGATGACCGCCCTGGCTCCTAGAGCGAGAAAACTTGCAAGAGTCGAGCTGCATTGTTTTCGGCATCTCAACGCAGACGAGCAGTTCTGGAAACGTTGTGAGACGGTGTTGCCAGCGCTGATTCCCGAGGCGATGAGTCTATCTGTTCATCGCTGGAGTGCCGCAGTATCCGGAGAGCGGTTTCATCGCCGGTATGTGCTTACTGAGCAAGGCGGGATCGCTTTCGAAGGTGGGCTTGACTGCGGACGTGAAGGGGAGTCGACCGACGTGTTTCTGTTGGAAGACGAACTGCGACTCGTACGATGGGCTGAGTACCAGGCAGATTCGGACGTGTTTCAGCCCGATCCTGAAGGGCCGCGAGAGATCAGCGGCGAGGCATGGGTGACCTAGCCTCCCAGGCGACCGCCCTTTGAGACGACACTGAATTAGTTCCTCTCAGGCTTTCTGTGCGGTGATGGTTTGGAACGAATGAGTGCGGCTGCAAACCGCCTGCTGTTGAATGATTCGGATTCGACTCGGAAAAACACTGAATGATCACTGGTGAAGTTAAGTCGCAGGTTGATGCGATTTGGAATGCGTTTTGGACGGGTGGGATATCGAATCCGCTGGAGGTCATTGAGCAGATCACCTATCTGCTGTTCCTCAAACGGCTTGATGATCTGCATACGCTCGAGGAGAACAAGTCGACACGGCTCAAGAAGCCAATGGAGCGGCGGGTGTTTCCTGAGGGAAAGGATCCGAAGGGGCGTTCCTACGAGGATTTCCGCTGGTCCAAATTCAAGCACTTCGCCCCCGCCGAGATGTTCGAGGTCGTCTCGCAGCACGTCTTCCCGTTCCTGCAAAAGCTCGGGGGCGACGGGTCGACCTACGCCCACCACATGAAGGACGCCCGGTTCACGATTCCCACCGCAGCGCTGCTGGCCAAGGTGGTCGACATGATCGACCGGGTCCCGATGGAGGATCGGGACACCAAGGGCGATCTGTACGAGTATATGCTGGGCAAAATCGCCGCCGCGGGGCAGAACGGCCAGTTCCGCACTCCACGTCACATCATCCAGTTGATGGTCGAGATGACCGAACCGGACGCGAAAGACGTGATCTGCGACCCGGCCTGCGGGACGGCCGGTTTCTTGGTCGCGGCCGGCGAATATCTACGCGACCATCGGCCGGAAGTGCTCCGCGACTCACGGCTGAAAAAGCACTTTCACGAGTCGATGTTTCACGGCTTCGATTTCGACAGCACGATGCTGCGGATCGGCAGCATGAACATGTTGCTGCACGGCGTCGAAAATCCCGCCATCCGCTACCGGGACTCGCTGGCTGAGGAGCACGGTGGGGAGGAGGAGCGGTACACGCTGGTGCTGGCCAACCCGCCCTTTGCCGGCTCGCTCGACTACGAGAGCTGCGCCAAGGATCTGCTGCAGATCGTCAAAACCAAGAAGACCGAACTGCTGTTCCTGGCCTTGTTCCTGCGGCTGCTCAAGCCGGGCGGCCGGGCGGCGATCATCGTTCCCGATGGGGTGCTGTTCGGGTCCTCGAAAGCCCACAAGACGCTACGGAAGATCTTGGTCGAGGACCAGAAGCTCGACGGAATCGTTTCGCTTCCGGGCGGGGTCTTTAAGCCGTACGCGGGGGTTTCGACGGCGATCCTGCTGTTCACGAAGACGAATTCGGGCGGCACCGACCAGGTGTGGTTCTACGACATGGCGGCCGACGGAAAGTCGCTTGACGACAAGCGGACCGAATTACTCCCGCCGGAGAAGCAGGGTCCGGTGCCGAGCGTGCGGCTGGCGAAGGACGAGCACGCCAAGAACAACTTGCCCGACGTGCTGAAGCGGTGGGGTAAGCGGGACAAGGGGGAACGCAAGAACCCGCGGACGGCGCAGAGTTTTTGCGTGCCGAAAAGCGAGATCGCCGAGCAAGGTTATGACCTATCGATCAACCGCTACAAAGAAGTGGTGCACGAGGAGGTGGTGCACCGCCCGCCGCAAGAGATCCTGGCGGGGCTGGAGGAACTGGAAAATGAGATTCAGCGAGGCATGAAGGAACTGCGGGGGATGCTGAAGTGACGGAATGGCAGGCTCATCGCATGTCGGAATTAGTCGAGGAAGCTAAGCCTGGATTTGCATGCGGAAAGAACCCTGAGAGCGGCGTCTTCCAACTTAGGATGAATAATGTAACGAAAGAGGGGCAGCTAGATCTTTCAAAGCAGCGCCGTGTTCCGAAAGAAACCAAGCGGCTCGCCTCATATTTGTTGGAGCCAGGGGATGTTTTGTTCAATGCTACGAATAGCCCCGACCTCGTTGGGAAGTCAGCATATTTCGATGGCCACCTTGAGCCGGTCGTATTCAGCAATCATTTTGTTCGGATACGTCCACGCAGGGATGTACTGGATGGACGCTATCTCGCCCGCTGGCTAACGTTTCAATATCAGCGGCGAATTTTTCAGTCAATGTGCCGGCAGTGGGTAAATCAGGCTACTGTTGGACGCGACTCGCTGCTCTCGCTCATGATTCCCCTTCCCCCCCTTCCCGAGCAGCGGCGGATTGCGGAGGTGCTGGATCGAGCGGAGGCGTTGCGGGCCAAGCGTCGCGCCGCCCTCGCCCAACTCGACGAGCTCACCCAGTCGATCTTTCATGAAATGATTGGGAGACGTGCGAATCCAATTGAGACGATTGGCGACCTTCTGGAGCGAGGGGCGCTTTTGCTTCACAAAGATGGAAACCATGGGAGTCTTTATCCCAGGTCCGAAGACTTCGGGGAGGACGGTGTACCGTTTCTCTCCGCAAAATCGATTTCCGACGATGGCGAGTTGATAAGCGATCTCGTTGAAAGGCTGAAGCCGGAGAAAGCGAGCAGGTTAAGGCTCGGTTGGCTTCAGCCGGACGATGTTTTGCTTGCGCACAACGCGTCTGTTGGAAAGGTCGCGACTTACGATGGCCGGTTCAATAAAGCGATAATCGGCACATCTTTAACGGCATTCCGTTCAAATCGCAGCGATCTTGATCCGGCATATTTGGCTGCAGCTTTGCGCTCTGTGGCATTTCAGCGCCAGCTTGAACAAAACATGGGGCAGACGACGCGGAATCAGGTTCCGATCACAGCACAACGTCGACTGGTCTTGCCTGTTCCCTCTATGGATACACAGCTAGCGTTCGCACGCCGCGCATCGGAAGTTGAACGTCTTAAAGCGTCCCATCGCCGATCGCTCGCCGAACTCGACGCGCTGTTTGCATCGCTGCAGGATCGGGCGTTTAGGGGGGAGCTTTGAGAGAGAGTGACTGCGGCCCCGGTGGAAGGGGCGGCCGCAGCCGCCCGGGCCGGGGTGGCGGACGGGTTTGATCGCGTTTGCTTCTGTCAGAAAAAGAGGGTGTTTTTTCTGACAGCAAAGGACTCGTTCATGGCGGAAACTATCGAAAATCGCCTTCTCAAACGCATCCGTGGCGCTGGTCGCGGTTCGGTGTTCATTCCGAGCCAGTTTACCGACCTGGGCGGGAGGGCGGCAATTGACCAGGCCCTCTCGCGCCTCGCGGCTAGCGGGACCATCCGCCGCTTGGCACGGGGCGTTTACGACTACCCCAAAACTCACCCCGTGATGGGCGAGCTCGCGCCAACGGCGGAGGCGGTTGCCAAAGCCATCGCAGGCCGGGACCAGACCCGTCTGCAGCCGGCCGGTGCGCATGCCGCAAACTTGTTGGGATTGTCGGAGCAGGTGCCGGCCAAGGTTGTCTATCTGACCGACGGAGCGACCCGCACCGTTCAGGTTGGCGGCCAAACGATTCAGCTCCGTCAAACGACGCCACGAAACATGGCGGCTGCGGGACGCTTGAGCGGTTTGGTAATCCAGGCGCTGCGGCATCTGGGTAAAGAGCAGGTAACGGAACAACATATCGCTCAGCTCAAGCGAAATCTGCCGCTCAGCCAACGTCGAACCTTGCTGAAGGATCTGAAGCTCGCGCCCGTTTGGATGCACCCGCTGTTTCGCCAATTAGCGGAGGACGAGGAATGAAGCTGGAGTTTCTTCGACTCCCGGCGGCCGAACGGGGTGCTTACTTCAGCGAGGCGGCAGCTCGGCGAGGTGTGTCGCCGATCATCCTGGAAAAGGACTTCTGGGTCTGCTGGATGCTCGGCATCTTATTCGAGTCTCCGTTCGCCAGCGACATCGTCTTCAAAGGGGGCACCTCGCTCTCGAAGGTCTTCGGCGTGATCGATCGTTTCTCCGAGGATATCGATCTCTCACTCTCGCCGGAGTTTTTGGAGTTGCCGGAGATTGGCACGCCTCCGAGTCGAAACAAGGCGAACGAGTGGATGGAGAAAGCGGAGGCCGCTTGCGCGGCTGCAGTTCGCGACCGGTTGCAGCCGACACTCGAGGAGTCTGTAACCGAGGTGCTGGGTGAATCGACGTCGGCTTGGCTGGAGTTCCAAATCGACTCGATTTCGAATTCACCGGTTCTCTTGTTTCACTACCCAACGACGCAGCCAGCGGGCTTCGCTTATCTCCGACGTTCCGTGAAGCTGGAGTTTGGCTCCCTGACCGATCAGCGCCCGACCGGACGGCACTCGGTGAAGCCGTGGCTGGCGGAAATCTTTCCAGTCGCCTTTCCGGATTGGGAATGCGAGGTTGTCGCCCTGGAGATTGAACGCACCTTCTGGGAGAAAGCGACTATTCTGCATGCGGAGCATTTTCGCCCGGCTGAGAAGTCGACGTCCGAACGCTTTTCCCGCCACTACGCCGACACCGCCGCCCTGGCTAGCCATGCCAGTGGTCTCTCCGCAATTGAACAAGCGGAAGCACGGGAGCGGGTCGTCCGCTGGAAGTCACAGTTTTTCGGGAGCGCTTGGGCTCGTTACGATCTTGCGGTTCCAGGTTCGTTTCAGTTGCTGCCGTCCCAAGACCGCATTCGCGAACTGGAGCGGGACTACGAAGCAATGAAAGACATGTATCTTACCGAGCCGTCGTCGTTCACAGACGTGTCGGCAACTCTGCAACACCTAGCCGATCGCATCAATGGGAAAACATGAGCTGATGTCCCAGTTCGAATTTCTGCTGGCGGAGTTTCCCACCGTTCATGAATCGGCCACGCGCGCGGAGTCGCTGGCGATCGCCGATCCCCGGACCGCCTGCTTCTACGCGCGGCGAGCACTGGAGTTGGCGGTCAACTGGGCGTTCAAGTACGACCGTAGCTTGGAAAAGCCCTACCAGGACAACATCTCGGCCCTGGTCCACGAGCCGACGTTCAAAAAGACTGCCGGCGAAAAGGTCTTCAGCAAAGCACATTTGCTGATCAAGCTCGGCAACCTCGCCGTTCACAGCCACCGCGCAATCCCCATTTCCGATTCCACGGTGGCGGTGAAAGAGCTGTTCCACGTTTGCTACTGGTTCGCTCGTCTGTACGGCCGCCGGCACCGTCCCGATCCGGCGCTCGAGTTCCACGAGGAGCGGCTTCCAAAAACCGCTCCGATCCCCCGCCAGACGCTCGAGCAATTAAAGCGTCTGGAGAGCGAGTTGCGGGAGAAGGATGAGAAACTCTCCAAAATCCTGGCCGACAAAGACCATCTCGACGAGGAGCTGAAGCGGCTGCGGAAAGAGGTTGCCGAAGCCAAGAAGGCCGCGGCGGCGATTCCCGATACGCACGACTACTCCGAAGCCGAGACCCGCGATTACTTCATCGATCTGCTGCTGAAAGAGGCAGGTTGGCCCCTCGATCAGCGTCGCGATCGGGAGTTCGAGGTCGCGGGGATGCCCAAAAAGCTGGGTAACGGCGACGGCAAAGGCTTCGTCGACTACGTGCTGTGGGGCGACGATGGGCGACCGCTTGGATTGGTTGAAGCCAAACGGACGGGCCGCGATCCGCGAGTTGGCGAGCAGCAAGCAAAGCTGTACGCCGATTGCCTGGAGAAGGCATACGGCCAGCGGCCGGTAATCTTCTTCTCCAATGGGGCGGAGCACTGGATCTGGGACGATGCTGCTTACCCGCCGCGTCGCGTTCAAGGATTCTACACGAAGTCTGAGCTCGAGCTGCTGATCCAGCGCCGCCAGACACGGCGACCGTTGGCCGACACGCCCATCGATGAGACGATCGTGGAGCGTTATTACCAGACGCGGGCGATCCGGCGGATCGGCGAGTCGTTCGAGAACGACCAGGAGCGGAAGGCTCTTCTGGTCATGGCTACCGGGTCGGGCAAAACCCGCACGGCGATCGCACTGTGCGATTTGCTGATCCGCTGCAACTGGGCCAAGCACATCCTTTTCTTGGCCGACCGCGTTGCGCTGGTGAATCAGGCAACCAACGCGTTCAAGAAGTTCCTGCCCGATTCGTCGCCGGTCAACCTGGTTACCGAGCGGAAGGGCGAAGGGCGTGTCTTCGTCTCGACCTACCCGACGATGATGGGGATGATCAACGAGATGGTCGGCGCCCGCCGGCGGTTCGGCGTTGGCCATTTCGATCTGGTGATCATCGACGAGGCCCATCGTTCAGTGTTCCAGAAGTACCGGGCCATCTTTGAGTATTTCGATTCGCTGCTGGTCGGGCTAACCGCAACACCCAAGGCGGAGGTGGACCGGAACACCTACGGGCTGTTCGATCTCGAAAGCGGCGTCCCCACCGACGCCTACGAATTGGACGACGCGGTCGGCGATGGCTTTCTCGTTCCTCCAAAAGCCGTTTCCGTGCCGCTTAAGTTTCAGCGTGAGGGGATCAAGTACGAGGATCTGTCGGAAGAAGACAAGGACCGCTGGGATTCGCTCGAGTGGGACGAAGAGGAGGGAGCACCGGACCAAGTCGACCCGGCGGCGGTGAACAAGTGGCTGTTCAACAAAGACACCGTCGACAAGGTTCTCAAGCACTTGATGACGCGGGGCCTGAAAGTGGCTGGCGGCGACCGCTTGGGCAAGACGATCATTTTTGCCAAGAACCAGGCTCACGCCGACTTCATCAAAGAGCGGTTCGACGCGAACTACCCGCACTACCAGGGCCACTTCGCCCGGGTGATCACCTTCAAGGTGGACCGCCCCCAGTCACTGATCGACAGCTTCTCCAACCAGGAGAAAGAGCCGCACATCGCGATTTCCGTCGACATGCTCGATACGGGCATCGACGTTCCGGAGGTCGTCAACTTAGTCTTCTTCAAGCTCGTCCGCTCGAAGACCAAGTTCTGGCAGATGATCGGGCGTGGGACGCGGCTCTCTCCCGATCTGTTTGGGCCAGGAGACGACAAGAAGTTCTTCTACGTCTTCGACTATTGCCAGAACCTCGAATACTTCAGCGAAAACCCCGCCGCGACCGAAGGAGCAGTGGGTGAATCGCTGCAGACCCGCCTATTTAAGTCGCGTCTGGAGCTGTTCCGTGAGCTCGACGGGCGGCACGAAGCGAGTGGAGCGGTCGCCGCTGGCGTGGCGCACGAAGCGTCCCCCGCTTACACGGGGCTAATGACCGAAATCCAGATCCGCGACAGCACGAGACGAACGCTGCAGCAGCAAGTTGCGTCGATGAACCTGGACAACTTTGTGGTTCGGCCCCACCGGAGGCTGGTGGAGCGATTCGCGAAGCTGGAGGCATGGACGTCGCTCAGCGACCAGGACGCTCGCGAGTTGGGGGCTGATCTGGCGGGACTGCCGACCCAGATGGCAGCGGAGACCGAAGAGGCGAAGCGTTTCGACTTGCTGCTGTTGAAATTGCAGCTAGCTCACCTGAAGGCCGAGCCCTCCTATGCGCGGCTGCGGCAGCAAGTCATGGAAATCGCCGCTGCGTTGGAAGAGCTATCGTCGATCCCCGCGGTTCGTGCCCAGATGCCGCTGATCCTGGACGTCCAGACGGAAGTGTGGTGGGAGGGCGTCACCACTCCGATGTTGGAATCGGTGCGGCGGCGACTGCGAGACCTGGTGCAGTTAATCGAAAAGAAGGCGAAGAAGCCGCTCTACACGGATTTCGAAGACAAGATGGGTGAGGAGACGGAGGTTCCTCTCTCAGGCTTCGGGCAAGCCGCCACGCTGGAGAAGTTCCGCGAGAAGGCGAGGGCCTTTCTTCGGGAGCACCAGTCGCATCCGGCGATCGCCAAACTGCGTACAAACCAGCCGATGACGGCGAGCGATTTGGAAGGGCTCGAGCAGATGCTGACCGAGCACGGGCTCGGGCAGTCGGAGTTTTTTGAGCAGGCGAAGGCCGAGGCGCAGGGGCTGGGGCTTTTTGTCCGGTCCTTGGTCGGAATGGACCGAGAGGCGGCCAAAGAGGCCTTGGGGGCTTTTTTGACCGGCAAAACCTTTTCGGCCAACCAGATCGAGTTCGTCAACATGATCATCAACCAGTTGGCCGAACACGGAGTCGTCGACGAATCGCTGCTCTACGAATCCCCGTTCACCGACATCTCCCCCCACGGTCCCGACCAGCTCTTCACCTCGGACCAAGTCGACGAACTGATCACCATCCTGCAGCGCGTCCGCGCCCTGGCGCTCGCTGCCTAATCACGCGGGGCGAACGCGATGACGTCGCCCGACGACCAGGACCACCCCGTACATGCTGTTGTGAAAAGGGAGCAGGGCTGAGATAGATAGGCGTTTCTTGGTCCGTAGTCACGGCCGTGCGACATTCGGCGGAACACTCGCGGCTGCATCGCCGCTTCGTGGAATGACCTCATGCACTGCCGGTTTCCCAATGGTTCTGATCAACGACTCGAGTCTGTGGTGCTCCGCCTCAACGTCTGTGCGATCTCGGAGCGTCCACGTGCTTTTCTGCCCGTCACCATTCTTCCCGACAGCAACATGCTGAGCTGCAACCAACCATCGCGGGCGTCGTCGCAGTGTTCCATCGCTCATTTCTTGGAAAGTTCCCGCTAGAAAATTGCGGTCGAGTGCTTCTTCGTCCCAATACACACGGACATCAACGAGCCGCTCGGACGACAGTGACATCGACCTCAAAACGTCACGGATTCCGATCGCTTTTCTTTCGTCTCCCGGTTTGCACAAAAGATCCAAGGCAAACGGTCGAGTCGATCGATCGCTTCCGCAAGCGATACGGATCAGTTGCTTCACGGTCACGATTTCGTCCCCTGAATCGCCGCCCTTTATGTAGGGCAACTGAGCAACGCACCAGTCCGAGTGGTCGCAGAGCTTCTGCAGCAGCCTCTTCTGGCCGTCGACACTCCGACTTACCGACATCTGAAAAGGCAAAGATCGGCGAATCCACTCAAGATCCCGAACTTTGTCAGTTCCAACGACGGAAGCGTCTCCCCCGGGGTCCGCCCTTGACGCGAAGATCCAGTCGATGTGACCATTTTCTCGTCGTCTTGAAAAGCGAATCCACTGATCTTCGGATTTGGGAACCTTCAAACTGCTTGTGCGGTGAGAAAGCACGACGTCGTTGATTCGCGCAAGCAGTGAAAGGGCGCGATCGCGAGCCTGCGGAGGGAGCCGATAGACTCGGCTTTCCACATCTTTCCACCAGTGCTCCGCATGCGGATCTGATACGAGAACATTGAGGTAGTCGATTCGAGGTGGGAAGAGCAGCTGCTCCAATGCCTCCAATCCATCCACGGGACCGACCTGTTTGGCAATTTCTTCAAATGCTTCCGGCGTGATTACGACGTCGTAGATCATTTGCCAAACCGCTCCTTGTAGCTCATCTCAAACAAGTCGTCCGGCCAGTAGTCGGTGAGACATCCAAAGCGATCCAATTCCATCTTCTTCACCGCCGTCTGCCCATCTTGATTTCTCACGTGATACACCGAGACATCAGCTGACTGAAGATGCGGTCCGTCACTCGGCAGTTCTTTTGCCGTTTCGCGAATCCTGCGCATGAGGCGTAGCAAAAGCACTTCGCTGTGCGTCTCCGCTACAAATTGGCGGTCAGGCAGAATGCCGGGTTCGCTTGCGATGCCGGATGCAAGCAGATCGCCTAGGACCGCCTGTAATTTTGCATGGATGTGCAACTCTGGTTGCTCCAGAAGAAAGCAACCCTCCGTTTCGCCCTGTGCTGCGACAATGATTGGCAGAACTTGCGAAAATCCAACTCCCAGGTCAGTGCTGTTGAGGCAGAGGTTTTCTGGGCTATAGATCAGAACACGACGCGAGGCTTTAAGATGAGCCAGCAGTGAATTCGTCTCCTCTGCCACCTTCGAGCGACGCGACGCAAGTTCAGTGCTGATCCGATGAACGAGCTCCCGGGCTGGCTCAAGCCTTGCCCGGAATCCGAACAGCTCTTTCGATGAAATCCACTTGTTCACTGATTCACATGCGTGGCTAGTGGAGTTGGACAGTTCGTCCCACGCTCCGAGGCCGTCTGCCCAGCTTCGGGCATCACCGGCCGTACGACTCTCCGTTGGTGGCGAATAATGACTGCGCAGCGGACCGACATACCTGAGTCGATCCAGCTCAGAGCGCACGGCATGCACCGCTTGAAGCATCAATGCGCCGGCATACACCGTCGGCACCGACGCGTCCCGCAACTCCGCTTCTGTTAGCACACGTCCGAATATGTCGGTACTTATCTGTGGGTAGTTTGGCTGCTTGAAATGGACTTTTTTCCAGAACCACCCCTCGAAGATGGAATAGGGCAAATAGCGGCTTTCACCAAACAGATTATCGAGATCATTGCTTCCCTCCCCAACTGTCCAGTCGAGGGGCCTCTCGCCAATGATCTGTTTCAATCGATCCTTCCATCCAAAGCTGCCTCCTGAATCGCGTTCCTCTTTGAGCAATTCGTTCCACAGATGATTCTCTTTTGATTCCCAGTCATCGGGGCTCATCGGCGAATCAGAAAAGGATGATCGGAGTCCTAGGTTTTCGTAAGTTATCTCTAGGGATTCCCTGTCCCATCTTGCTAGGTCCGGAACATAGTCTGGAAGTACGGGATGGTCGCAGTCGATTTCTATTTTGTGATTCACGCTCCAGTTTCCAGGCTCTTCAGCCTTTTCGGACTCGATCCTCTTAATCCTGACAAGGCGACGCTGGTCATAATAAACTTCCATCTGCTTGAGCACTAACTGGCGGCCTGGCGGATCGAATCCGATGTCTACTGACACTCCGACAGTATAAGGGGCGACGCCGAAGTTCAGTGGCCAGGCCGGCGTCGGAGTTCGTTCGGAGAATAAGTAATATCCATCGTCTGCAAGAAGTTTCAGCGTGTTCTCCATCCCTGGATGCAGAATCGAATGTCCAGCAAGATCGAAGTACTCATCCAATTTCGGATGATAGAGCTCCCGATCAATGACGCAGTGGATTCCGAGCGTGACGTCACGCTCGGGACGCCGTCCATGGACGAACGTACGAAATCCGCCGAGCTCGGTGAAACGCCCGCCCGTTTCGGTTCGAAGCGGATCGTAGTTCCGATGGACAAACACCTCCCGAGCATATTGCAATCCCTGGAGGATGCTGCTCTTCCCCGAGCTGTTTTCCCCGTAGAGCAAAGTTATTTCACCGAGGTCAATCTCGACCGGATGTCCGATGGACTTGAAGTTCGCAAGTTGAAGATGGGTAAGCATTGATTCAGCGACCGAAAGAGTCGCGGGAGGGGGATTGCGTGAATCTGCTGCGGGATGTTCAGCCTACAGTGGTCATGTGGCAGCCTCCCGCGGGCTCATTAATGACCTCCGGAGGATCCTGTCCTCATCAAGTTCGACAATTCTACTGCATGACGGCAGCTGCGAGAGCACGGAGAATGTGCACGACGCCGTGTGATCTTGGAGTGCCCCACACGAGATGAAGCCCCCGGGCTGCCCAGGATTTCGGTGCTGGTCGCCGTCGAGGTCGGAAAGTCTAGCCTCGGCACGCTCTGAGGGGAGCTTGCGTTCCTCATCCCTGCGGTCGGGCTAGCGCTGCGTGGCTGGTTTCCGGATCCGCAATCGCGCTGCTCTGTGGAGATTGTGCCCCCTTTCAAGAGTGACCCACGGTTGTCACTGGAACTCGGCATGCTGCTCGTTTACTTTCAGCTGCGGCCGTTTGACCGGCTCGATTCTTAAGATCGATTACGATGCCACCTGCCGGTCGTCGCCGTCTAGGGTGATTTTCTTGCTTGATTCTGGATACCCATGATTCGTGAAATTGCTGCTCAACCCGCTCCACAGTGGCTGGCTTCGGTGGGGGAACCACTTCCGGAGTTGCCGGTCCGGGATGTCTTGGCTGGCTCGGTCTACTACCCCGCCAGCGGATTCGACGGCGATCCGGTCAAATTCCTCGGTGGGAACTTCCACAGCTTCGTTTACGTGGACTACGGCATCGGTCGCGAGCAATTGCTCGAGAATCTCGAGGCGTTCCGTGGCTATCGGGTCGCTTCGTACCGGGAGGTTACGGAGCGAGAGCTTACGCCGAACGGCTGGAACCCCATTCCGCCGCAGGCAGGCGAAGGAAGCAGCCGGATGCCGGACGGGCGAATCAAGCCGCCCTTCGGTGTTTGGTCGATCCACAAGCGGACTGAAGAGTACGGGCCGGAGCATGGTCCCGAACGCTTCAGCTTGATCTACATCGGGGGTGACGGGGTCGCGACCTTCCAGGCTCTGTACCACGGTAACCGCGTCGCTCCAGCCGTGCTCGCGATCATCCAGCCCGGCACCGGCTTTGGCGGGAACTGGACGGACTTTGAAGATCCCGATGCGGTGCTCGCGCGCTCGGTGCTTGGAAACGAGAGTGGCGTACCTGAGTATCTGCTGTACGGCGGAGGGGGAGACGGCGCGTTCTACCGCAAGCCTTGCTGGCCGAGCTACAGCGAACTGGTCGGCGTCATCCATGGACGGCTGCGACTGTGGAAGCGAAGCGGCGATTGATCGCCAGCGTCACGGCCCACTGCAGTCTCGAGCGGTCGCCAGGGCGGCGGTCGCCAGGGCGGCGGTCGGGGGTTCCATAGCGGACGGAGCCGCACAGCGAACAGAATTCTTCCGATTTCCCGCCGCCGCTGACCCACTGTTGTCATCGGGGCCGGATATTTTCTAGCTAACCGACTTCTCTAGCCGGGGAACGACGTGCCTCAGGGCGAGGCCGGCAGTAGAACTTTGAACGCACAGCGGAGTCGAACGACTTGAGCAACGCCAGACCCTCCCGCCCAGGGCGCTTGATCGCGATTGGGGATGTCCACGGCCATGCGGTGGCGCTGCGAAGCCTGCTGGAGTGGGTGGAGCTGGAGGTGGGCGACCAACTGGTGATGCTCGGAGACTACGTCAATCGGGGCCCAGATAGTTGCGGCGTTATTGAGTGCCTGCTCGGGCTGCGCGGGGCTTGTGAACTGGTGAGCCTTCGGGGGAACCACGAAGAGATGATGCTCGACGCCCGCAGCGACCGGGCGGCCATGGATCGATGGCGAGACATGGGAGGCTGGGAGACGTTGTATTCCTACGGTAGCGAAGGGACGCTCCGCGACGTTCCGGAGAGCCATTGGCGGTTCCTCGAAGGCTGCGTCAATTCCCACGAGACGAACAAGTTCCTGTTCTTCCACGCAAACTACGACTCCACGCTTGCTGCGGACGCCCAGCCCGCTTCGCTGCTTCGCTGGACGTCGATCGGGGAGTGTCCGCCACAGGCCCACCAGTCCGGCAAGGTCGCAATTCTGGGGCATGAACCGGGTGAGGTGCGGGACTTTGGCTACTGCCGCTGCATCGACACCGGGTGTGGCTTCGGCGGAATGTTGACCGCAATGGACGTTCGCTCCGGCCACTGCTGGCAAGTGAGCGAATCGGGAGAGCGAGTGGTGAGCAGCTGATCTCGCCGCTACTTACCCTGCCAACCGCCCGTCGTTCGGCGACGCCCCGTCTGGCGAGCGACGCCCTGACCTAACCTCCTCCAGTGAAGCGAGACATTCTGATTCAGCCTCATTCCCCAGACGCGACGATGCGGTGCCGAATCCATCGGGGCTGCCATGAAATTGGTGGGAACTGTGTAGAGATCGAGTTCCAGGGGCAGCGGATCGTGCTCGATGTTGGCTTGCCGCTCAGCGACAGCGAACCGAAGACGGTCCCGGAAATCAGTGGCTTCAGTTCCGCGGACGAAACATTGCTGGGAGTCTTTATCTCCCACTCGCATCCGGACCATTACGGGTTCCTCGAGCAGATCAAGGAGCCAGTGCCGATCTACATGGGGGCGGCAGCCCGGCGAATCATCGAAGTCAGCTCGTTCTTTACGCCGCTACCGGGCTTGGGGCATTTTCAGCCGAAGACGCTCGCGGACCGGCGGCCAATTCAGCTCGGCCCCTTCACGGTCACTCCGTTCCGCATCGATCACTCAGCTTTCGATAGCTACTGCTTGCTCATCGAGGCTGGCGGAAAGCGATTGCTCTACACGGGGGACCTTCGTGGCCACGGCCGCAACGCCGCTCATTTCGAGGAGCTGGTTTCAAGCCCGCCTCCGGACATCGACCTCCTGATCTGCGAGGGCACGCAGGTGGGGAGGACGCCGGACTATGCGTATCCGAACGAGGAGTCTGTCGCGGCGCGGATGGCAGAGATCTTCCAGCAGACGGAAGGGATGGGGCTGGTCTGGTGCTCGAGCCAAAACATCGATCGGCTGGTCTCGGTTTGGGAGGCAGCCGAGCGCTCCGGCCGTAAGCTGATCCTGGACATGTACACGGCGGAGATTGTGCGAGCAGCGGATCACGATGACCTGCCAAGCGTGGCGAAAGAGGATGTCAAGGTATTCCTTCCACGGAGTCAGAAGCGGCAAATCATGGCTCGCAAAGCGTTCGATATCCCGGCTCCTTACTATCCGCACCGCATCTACCCGGAGAGCCTTGCAGAAGCTGCTCACGAATCGGTGATGGTCTGCCGACCGAGCATGCTCCGAGAGTTGAGGCGGGCCAACTGCCTCGAGGGATCGTCGTTCATCAGTTCCCTCTGGTCGGGCTACCTCAACCGCAGCCAGAAACACCTCAGCGTCCTGTCGGAACCGTCGCCTTTGTCATCGCCAGCGGCCGATCACGCTCCGAATGGCGAGATGACTGGCGGGCAGACGTCAAGCCAGCAAGCCGTCCCCCACTTTCACGTCCACACATCTGGCCATGCGACAGTGGAGCAGCTAGAACGTCTCCTGTCCGCCTTCCCCCGCTCGCGAGTGGTTCCGATCCACCTCGATGACGCTGAGCGGTTCGCAGAGCTGGCGGCGAATGTGGAACTGAAGAATGATCTTGAATGGTTTAGAGTATAAGTGATGCTGGCATCTAAAGCGTTGGTTTACATTCCAGACCTAAATAAACACACATGGCTTCTCATGACGAGGCGGAAGGATTCGGTATGCCTGCGTGACTATTTTCCGGCTGATGGCTCCGCGCCCAAGGAAGACAGAACCAGAAACCGCAGTGACATAGAGCGCTTACTGAAGAATGGCGACTCGCATTACGAGTCTCTGTCCACTTTTACGGAAGTGGGATATCAGGATATAGATTTCTGGAGGGATCAGATCGAGCTCAGGAATGCGGAGCTGCATCCAGAAGAGGAAGCACCAACTCGCTTATCCCAAAGATTTGCAACAGAGTTCAAAAAAGCCTCCAGTCAGGCGAGCTGCAACGAAGCGATCCGCACCATGTTCGAAAGGTGGTCTGGTCGTTTCGAGAGAACTATCGTGAGCAAGCAAGATTTCAACCACTGGGATCGAGATTCTCCTACGGAATACTTTTCGAATGGGCGGGGAGGCCGCACGTACGAAGATTTGTTGCGAGTGACAGGAATCGGTTGGACATCGCAACTCCTGGAGTATTCGAGGGGCAATAGTGTCTGCACCTACGTTCGCACAGGTATTGAGGAAGCAGATTTTTCTCTTCTAGCGATGGAGCTGTCGCTTGGCATTTCTTCAAGAAACAACTTGTTCAGGGAGGGGCAGCGCGACTTTATAAAGCCCGATGGTCTCGCTGTTAGAGCCGATGGGAGCATGACCGTTCTAGAGGTAAAAGGTCCTCAGGATGACCCCAGCTTGACGAACCCAGTTGTGCAGGCCACATGCGCGGCGCTTGCGGTGGTCGCGAAGAGGCACATGATCACGAGAATTGCGACGGCAGCCGACGGTGACAGCCTGAAGCCGAGAAGGCGTCCAGTCATCGCTAATGCTCGCATCCCGTTGAGACGGCGGTCGCTGGGGATCCATGTTCTGAGTCATGCTGAAAAAGCTGGGCAGCCGCGACAACGTTGGAGCGATCAGGTGGAGGGAACATGTCGCTCCATCCTCGCCAACTTTGCGCAGCTCAAGTACATCGCATTCTCGTTTGTATCAGCCGCTCAGGCAGAGAGTTTAGGAAACAAACTTAGGACCGACATACTTGTCACCCCAGATAGTATCTGGCAGCGATAGGCAGAGAAGGTGAGCATCGTCGGAAACACCGATCGTGACCGCCGTATCCGCCAGGCGGACCGGATGGCTCGCGTCTTGAAGGTGCTGCGATTGATTTGCAGTCGTGGATGCTGGGACGCCGAGGCGATCGCTGACGAGGTCGAGGCGTCAACGCGGACGGTGATGCGCGACCTCAAGGCCCTCGAGTTCGCTGGAGTGCCGGTCTACTTTGACCGCCGCTCCGGCAGCTATCGCGTCCGCGATGGGTTCCGATTCCCAGTTCCAAACCTCACCGAGGACGAGATCATCGGCCAAGCGGTAGCGTCGTCGATTACCGAGGCAGCCGGGCTGGACGCCGCTGGAGGTGCGGCTCCGACGACTCAGAAGATTGGCGCCTCGACCTCGGAGGAGAACCGCCAACTGCTGGCGGACGCTCAGTCGACCGTCGCAGTGCTGGGGCTGCAGTTGGCGGATCACTCAGCCCACCAGGACGTCATTCGGACCTGCCAGCGGGCGCTGCTGAAGAAAGTACAGGTAGCTGGCGGCTACCGCAGTCCTTACCAGTCAGCGACAGCACAGCTTCGGCTGAACCCGGTGAGGCTCTGTCTGGTCAAGAACGCTTGGTACCTGATCGCGGTTCCGCTGGATTGCGATGAGCCTCGGACATACCGAGTGGCGCGTTTTGAGAATCTCGCGCCGCTTGACGCACCGGCCGTGACTCCCCCCAACTTCGACCTGCAGCAGTACCTTGGGAACGCGTGGGCGGTCTATCGCGGAAGCGAATCGCACGACGTGAAGGTTCGCTTTCTGCCGGAGGCGGCCAAACTCGTGACCGAGACGCACTGGCACCACACCCAGACGGTCGAGTGGCAACCTGATGGTAGCGTCCTCTTGGGCTTCTGCGTTGATGGCCTGGAAGAGAGCCGGAATTGGCTGATGACCTGGGCGGGATACGTCGAAGTGATCGAACCAGAGGCACTGCGGGAAATGGTTGTCGAGCAACTACGCCGAGGCATTGAACTGAACCGCAGTAGGTGCTGAACTCCGGACACTTCAAGAGAGACTTCAGGATTGGGCAAGATCGGAATTTGGTGGGATGACGGGCAGCGATTGGTTGCCCTGACGCACCCGGCGAGTGAGAACGCGACGCGGATTTCCGGACGCATCGACAGCAATCTGGCGCATGTCGATGAATGGCCGAGCGTGGCCAATCGCCTTGGTCGGTCCGCTCGCGAAGAGTACTTCGTGGTGCCGCGAGGCCGTGTCGTGCTGGATGCCCGGACCGGAAGGGGCATTGTCTTCCATGGGAACGGGACGAGCCGCGACCGGCTTGCCCTGATCGCAGAACGCTTTGACTTGGCCGAGTGGCAGGCAGAGCTCGATGCTCATTATTCGGTGGGTGCCGAGATTGATCGTCTCTTCGACGAAGACGACTGAGGACCCCTTTCTGCCGGCTTCAGCGGAGCTTTCTCGGCAGAAATCCAGAAATTGCGGATTGAATGCATGAGCTCAGAGAACCTTCCGCGGCGGCTGCTCACCATGCGTGCCTTCAATCGGATCAACCGGGAGCTTGGTACGGCAGGCGTGACGTGTGCCCGCTGCGCGGTTGCGGTCGCAGCGGCTGTCCATCCGGATGCAATTGTGCAGCATGAGGAGTGGGATCAGCTGAATCAAAATCTCCCGAAGCCGGCACTCACGCCCGCGGATGCAGGGAAGGTCGTGGAGGAGTGGCTCGAGCACGGTCATCTCGATTGGTCGGCGTGCCTGGCCCGGCTCTACGCGTGCGATCCAGCCCAGCTGATTCGGACGCTCATCCGTGGTGCGGCGACACACGTCGACTCCGCCAAGGCTGGTAGCCAGTTGGTGGTACAGCCATGCCTGGCCGGCCGAGTGCCGGAAGCGGGCGATGCGCCCGCAGACTCTGGGCGAGCTTCGCGAGAGAAGCTGGACCGCCTTGTGGAGGTGATGACGGCAATCTGTGGTGTGCCGATCCGATGTCCCCGTGAAGCTCAAATCGATCTCACCGAGGCGGCCATCGGCTGGGCCTTGGCCACGCTCGCACTTCACAAGGACCGGGGCCGGTGCGAGGAGCATCTTTATGCCCTTGCCGATGCGGTTCACCTCGCCGAGCCGGACCAGGTAGAGGACCTTTCGAATGGTGCATGCGACCCAAGTGCACGTATCCACCACAGCTTCGCAGACGAACTGAACGACATAACCCGCGCCTCAGCCGAGATCGTCCGCCGCTACGAGCAATTCTTCCACCCACCCACTGCGGCCACAACGCTCCAGCATGTCCGCCGCAGCCAACTGGAACACATTGCCCCGTTCAGGCTGGCCCGGCTGATAGCAGGATGCGTAAAGCTCAGCCAGGCGATCGGTGATATCGGAGTACGCCCCGAAGCACTGACAAGCGTTTCTGAAAATACGAGCTTCGTCATCAGCACCGCTGTGGAAATCCCTCTGTCCATTCTCTCTGCCATCGAGACGGAGAAGCTGACGGTAGAGCGCGGCGTACTGGTCAACCCAGCTCGTGGGACACATCCGTGGGTGTGGTGACAGTACTCGCGAATCGGCTGAATACGCGACGAGCCATTCGTGAGCTAGTGCTGCCCGAACTCGCTGCAATTCAGGCGACTCTTGCGGATATTCAAGCACGGCTAGACCGGCTCGAACGGTCACTCCCGGAAGAAGGGTCAACGAGTAATTAGCTCATTCCTTCCCCCAGATGGTGTCGTCTATGCGAGTGTCCCGTGCTGAAGAGGAAGCGACTGGTCATGATGCCAAACGGCCAGCGGGATCGATCCCGCTGGCTTCAACTAGCTGTCATGATCGCTTTCGTCGGCGAACGGGTGGGTTAACTCAGCACCTGCAGGACAAAATCCCTGGATTTCCAGTCTGCTTGTTGTGCCTGTTTAATGTGTCTTTCGAGCACCGCGAATATTTGCTGCTTGGCACAGAACTGCCGGAAGATCCGTTCGATGAGCGGGCGGCGGAGGGCGAGCAGTTCAGCGACGGCATTCGACGGCTCTGCACGTCCAGGAAGGGGGGCTGGGATAGGGGGCTCCATAGCCGCCGAGAAGATTGACAGCCGGGGGACGACGATCCGAGGATTGTCAAAGGGCGCGATGGCGATTAGCTCCCTCTGTTCCAAAACGCGAAGGTGCTTATTCACCATGTCCCGCGACGTCTGCAGTACGGATTCCAGGAGAGCTGTGTCACCGGCACCGGCTTCGACCACCGCCAGTAACGTCTCGAGCTGACCATCGGTCAAACCCAGCAACGCCGAGATGAGGCCGAGTTGCGTAGCTCGTGCCAGCAATTCAGCACGGTCTTTGCGAGGCTTCCACTCGCGGGACATCCCGCATAGCGACACCCGTGTCTTCACGGCTGAATCACTGCGCTCCAGAGTCTCGGCAATTTCTTTGATGCTGTCTCCCCGCTCATACATCGCTCGCAAGGTCCCGATTTCTGATTCTGTCCATTGGGAAGGACGTGTCCTGAGCATTTGATGCCTCAATTAAAGAAGTTGATATCTCTAGAGGTGGTGGCTTCACCGCCTCCTCTTCCAGTTCTTCAACCTACGCGGCCGCCTCCGTTTCCCCAAAAATCGTCACTCGCACCTGGTCGTTTCGGCTCCGTTGTCGCTGGATCGACGGGCGGCTGGGCTAGAGCAACGGGCCTGCCCGCCGATTGCCTGCGGCCACTGGCCAAGAGTCTGGCGGTCTCGAGAAATTCATTCGGCGGCGGCTTCGGCGAATCGGCTGCAGCCCATTGTTGAAGTGGGGTGGGAGCCGAGCCGAGAACGTCACTCGCCTCGCGAATGCGGCTGGGCGCCCTATGGGGTGGCTGCGTGCCAGAAGCTGGCAAGGCGTGGCCGGACTCCGGCTGCCTTGCTCCCAGCACGGTGGTACGCTCTAGCCGAAGTCGCGAGGGGCGTGGCTCGCGGCACGTACTACGAAGATGAGGAGGCCCGATGGATAGGCTGCAGCGACGAGCACTTCTTGTTCTTCAGATGGTTCACGAACTGCACAAGCAGGGCTACCAGCTACTTCGCATCGCACCCGGGATGTCGGCGTCGGGTTGCCACTGGCGGTGCGCGGTGACGCAGCGGGCGAACATCCGGCGAGACAATGGCGCGATGCTGGCCGACTACGGTGCCCCAGCGGCCGTCCACTACACGACTGGCCAAGAGGACGCATACTTCGGCTGGACCGATGCGCAGGAGGACGACGCTCCGGAGCTGGCGAGAAAGTTTACGGAGCGGCTACCCGAGGTCGTCGATGGGGCGTTTGGCGATGACTGGGCGTACGCGGGCTGGTACGCACGGATGCTGGGCTACGCCGAGCGGGGCATGTTCCCGGTCGCCTATGCTGACTGGTGGGAACCGCCGAACCCGCGCTTTCTGCCGCTATGGGGCCACGAGAGCGACCTGCCGATGCCACCTCCGGGCGACGCTGAGCCCGAGGAAGAGGCTCTCTAGAAAAATCGGTTCGACGTGTGGTTCCTCGTGGTCGCTTCCTCAGCAGGCTGGAGATTTCCCTGGCGTCCATCGTGGGGAGTGCGAATAACGCTTGCTCTGGCGGTGGGAGATTACTCCAGGACGCCCGGGCCTAGCTCGACGGCGTCTCTCGCGAGGACTCGGCTGGAAAGGTCAGGTACTCGGCTGGCACGGCTTCGGTGAGCCAGACTCCGTTTGCCGACAGGTAGAACTGGTGGCCGGCCTGGTGCATTCGGGCGGCGGCCACGGTCAGGACGATTGGCTTGCCGCGACGCGAGCCGACCTTGGTGGCCGTAAGCTCGTCGGCAGAAAGGTGGACGTGGTTGCGAGACCGCTTGAGCAGGCCGTGCTTGCGGATTCCACCGAGGAAGGCTTCGACGGTCCCGTGGTAAAGAGCACCGGGCGGAGTCGCCGGTTCCAGCTTCAGGTCGACCGCCGTGATTGAGTGCCCTTGGTTGGCTCGAATGCGAAGGCCGTCGTCGCTGAGCGAGAACCGCTTCTTGTCGTTGGTCGCGACCACCTCATGCAGGAGCTCCAGTGTGAGCGAGTGCCCGTGCTGGTTGGCCTTGTCGAGCAGCGCAGCGATCTCGAGCCAGCCCTCCGGATCGAGCTGCATCCCGATCACCTCCGGCTTGTGCCGCAGAACAAGGCTGAGGAACTTGCTGGTGGAGACGAGTGACTCGTTCATAAGGTCCTGCCCGCTTCATGGGGGCTCGCGTGGTGCACTGCGCGACCTTGGGCCACTTCGTTGACGCGGTCAAGTGCTGCTTCCCCAAGCGGGGCAAAGGGTCTACAGCGACCGAACCGCCGCCTGACCGATAGCCGGCGACGCTGGTAAGCTGGTGCCGCTCCCTGCAGTTTTGTAATGCACCGTTTTCCGTCGATCCCCCGGCTCATCGCAGGCCTTCATCTATGGCATCGCTGACTGGTAAGTACTTCTCACTGGCCGACGAACCGACTACCGAGGACCGAGGACCTGGTGCCTCTCGGAGTACCGGACAAGACGGGCGTGCGAGCAGTGGCCACAGGGGATTCGAGGAAACCGCGAAAGGGCGAATGATACCTGTCGGGATCAATCGTCGAAGCGTATCGCGCCCCAAGTGACCTCTCCAGTGAGTTTCACATTGCGAGACTGGTCGTAATGTGAGAATGCCGCCCGACAGCCCCGTAACCGCTACTTGAGCAGTCGCCGCATCGCGCCGGCTACACCCAGGGTGACCTCCGTCATGCGGGCATAGTCGAGCGTGTCGGGGGTGTCGCTTTCGAGGTGGTAATTGGGATTCCGTAGAAAGCTGGTGTCGGTCAGCATCAGGGCGGGGTAGCCCTGGTCCCAGAATGAGCTGTTGTCGCTCAGCCGGATCTCGTGGACCGTTTCCGGGAGGCAGATTGAGAACAGGGGCAGCCGGGTGCTTCGCTTGAAGCCGCGGCGGAATGCCCAGGCCAGCTTCCACGACGGCGGGTTGCCGACGGCGGCCAAGAAGTTGCCGCGGCGGGGGAAGAAGCGGTGCAAACGGCTGGGGATGGTCGCGGGGACTTGCTGGGAGCCGGGCTCGTCGCTGAAGTACCCGACCATCTCCAAGCAGAGCATGCCGGCGATCCGCTCGCCTCGCTGCCGGCATTGGCTGGCGTGATGCTGGCTCCCCATTTCCCCAAAGTTGAAGAAGGGCGGCTCCTCGCAAGCGAACGCGACGTAGCGTGCGGTCCGACGGCCATCGTGACCGCGGAGCAAACGGCTGACCTCCAGCAGGACTGCGACGGCCGATGCGTTGTCGTCGGCTCCGGGCGTCGTGCTGACCGTGTCGTAGTGGGCGCCGAGCAGGACGATTTCATCGGAGCGGCTCGTGCCCCTCTTCTCCACGATCAGGTTCGTGGCCTGCTGGCCGAGGGCGACGTAGGACTCCCGTTCGACCTCGAAGCCGATCCCTCGCCACTGATTCTCGAGGTACCCGACAGTGGCTGCGATCGTCTTGGGACGCTCGAGCGTGCGGGGACCGATCAGTCCAGCGAGGGTCTCGACGTGCTGGCGGAGATTCGCTTCGATCGTCTCGCGGTCGACGGTCATCAGTACGGTGGAGCCAAACGTCGGAAGCCGTGAAACAAGACGACCGCGAGAAACAGCAGATTGCGGGGCAGCACCGCCAAAGGATTGATGCTGATGGCTTTCGTGGGAGCTGAGGCGCTGTGGGCTTTGGCTAACTGCTGTGCCAGGCGATTCATCCAGCGGACGCTTCGCGGCCACTCGCAGAGGCCGTCGATCCACTCCCACGGAATTCCCTGGCGACCGACTCCTGCTCCGACGATTCCACCCACAATCGCCGCGGTGGTATCCGCGTCGCCGCCGCACTCGATTACCGCGGTGACTGCGGCAGCGTAGTCGGTCGGGTGGGACAGCCAAGCGTGGATTGCGACCGGCACCGTGTGGTACGTGTACCCGGTGACTCCCTTTTCCAGGCCGAGTGACGCAGCAAAGGATCGTGTGGACTCGCCGGCGGACACGCTCTCGCTCGCCCGGCGGACCAGAGTGACCAATTCGCTAGCTTCCTCGCCGACGCATTCGGCGAGCGACTGCAGGAAGCGGTTCGGGGCTTGCATGCCCGCTCGCGAGGCCTGAGTCGCGAGCGCTACCGCGATCGCACCCGCCTCGGCCTTGGGGTCGGTGTGCGTGAGTCGCGACGAGGCCTTTACGAAGCGGAGCAGTCTATCCCTCTCATCAATCACCGCTCCGAGGATTGCGGCTCGCATCGCTGGTCCGTTGCCGGCTGAGAAGACGCCCGCGGTTGTGGGCGAGGCGCCGAGCCAGAGTTTGATTCCGCTGCGAGCGGTCGCTTTCCCGACACCAGCCGGCAGGGCCAGGATCCACCAGCGGAGTCGCCACGCGAGCCGACGTGCGAAATCGTCCACGTCGTCGCCCGCCTCGATCAGCGACTGGGCGACCATCAGCGTGTGCTCGGTGTCGTCGGAGATCATCCCGCGGCCGAACAGGAAGCGATGCCGCGTCGGCGGCCCCAGCAAGCGTGGAGCCCGATCGCGCGCGACGCCTTCATACGGCAGCCCCAGCGCGTCACCGACCGCGGTGCCCAGGATACAGCCGGCGATTGGCTCGGTGCTCATCTCGCCTCCGTCGTCTCATCGATTGAAGCTGCAGTGCGATCTATTTCACCGGCTCCGGGCCTATTTTATCGGCTTGGCATACAGGTCGCGCAGCGCAGGCTCCAATGCCGGGTAATGAAATTCGAACTTCGCGTCCGCCAGTCGTTCCGACACCACGTACCGGCCGTAGAGGGCTAGTTCAGGATCGGTCCGCAAGAACCACGGAGCGCCAATCCGCACCATCCACTCGAACGCTGGCAAGCCGATGGGCATGCCGAGGACTCGGCGAAGCGTGCGCATGAACTCGATCTGCGAAACAGGGTTGGGTGACGATGCGATATAAGGGCCCGACATCGCTTCATCGGCGATCGCCTGAGCGAACAGACGATTCAGGTCGGTCTCATGAATCCAGCTCATCCCCTGTGTTCCGCTGCCGACGCGCCCGCCCAATCCCAGCCTCGCCAGCAGTCCGAGCGTCGAAAGGGCACCGCCGCCTGCACCCCGGTCACGTCCTACGACGAAACTGGTTCGCAAAATGACGCCGCGCTGCTCCGGCAGTTTGCTGTTGGCGAATTCTTGTTCCCACGCGCGAGCGATCTCGGGTGCGAACCCAAAACCTTCGGCAGAGCTTTCCGTGCAAACGAGGCTCGGCGGATCGCCATAGATATGAGCCGTGCTCATTTGCACCCAGACGGGCGGCGGCGATGCCACCGAACGCATCGCCGCACCGAGGACCCGCGTCGCTTCGATCCGAGATCTCAGGATCTCATCCTGGTGATCCGGTGTCTTGATGCAGTTGACGGTCCGCCCGACCAGATTGATCACAGCATCGGCACCGTCGATCGCTTCCACCCAAGAGCCGACCGAGCGAGCGTCCCAGGGCTGATGCTCACAAAGCCCGGATGCCGGGGGCTTGGAGCGGGAGAGAATCACAACCGATGCACCGCAAGTGGTCAGGTGATTGGTCAAGGATGTCCCAATAAAGCCGCTCCCGCCAGCAACGACGACCTTCATCCCGTCCAGTTTTATCACCGGTTCTCCTTGTGGGTCATTGAGGCGTGCAGCTCTTCCAAATCTCCTGGATCAGGTCTTGGTGGGCTATGCCCTCGTACTCAAGCGGATCGCCGTAGCGGTCGCAGTAGTCCCTGAGGACCGTCTCGAGGAGTTCCATCTGCATCACAACGGCTGCAGCGTGGCCGAGTAAATCCTGAGCGTAGTTCCAGAAGGCGGCCCAGACTTCGCGACGATGGTGATCGCCTGTTCGCTCGGTTCCGGAGCCCTCTCGGCTTTGGGAGCAGTCTCACCGGCTAGGAGAAGGTCGTACTGGCGCCTCGAATCTTCGGTGCCGTACATTGCCGATGGAGATGTCGCGGCCGTCGATCGTGACGGCGGCGGGAGCGGTGGGTTTATGCAGTCGACCTTGAGTCACGATTCGACTGGGTTTTGTCTCAGTACGCCCGACAGGATTCGAACCTGTAACCTTCGGCTTCGGAGACAATTCCGGGGCCGCTCGAAAACCTCACGTTTTCCCAGGAAAAACCACCATATCGAGCTTTTTTGCCGCTCACAAGCTGTCACACAGCGAAACGCAGAAACACCGCAAATAACGGTGCGCAGCCTCCCCTGCTCCGAGTTAATCCGGTCAAACTGCCAGGCGGCTACGATCCACTCGAAGCCGTAGACTTCGGATCGCGAATCTGCGTCGCCCGACCGATTCACCGGAAGCGACCACGGTTCATTCAACGAAAGGAAACGACGTGCGTATTCCAGTAATCCGAGGCGTGATTGATCGTCGCATCCTGGTAAATTATCGGGTCGATCCGAATGCTCTCCAGAAGGTGCTGCCGGAGCCGTTTCGTCCGCAGCTGGTGAAGGGCGTCGGAATCGGCGGGATCTGCCTGATCCGCCTGAAGCACGTCCGCCCACGGTACCTGCCTGGGGTCATGGGGACCTCGTCAGAAAACGCTGCTCATCGAATCGCCGTTGAATGGGAACAGGATGGGGAGCTGCGGTCGGGGGTCTACGTTCCACGCCGAGACACCTCCTCTCGGCTGAATACGCTACTCGGAGGCCGGGTATTCCCCGGCGTGCATCACCATGCGACGTTCGAATCCCGAGAGCGGGATGGGCAATACAGCGTTCGAATGACTAGCGACGACGGGAATGCTCAGGTCAGGGTAGACGGGCATTGTTGCGACGCTATCCCGTCAAACTCGATCTTAAGCTCCTTGAATGAAGCGTCGAGCTTCTTCGAGTGCGGCTCGCTGGGATACTCTGCGACATCGTGCAGCGGCGAGTACGACGGGCTTGAGCTTCGGACTTTTGATTGGACTGTCGAGCCGTTGGCAGTGAATCGGGTCGAATCCAGCTTTTTCGGCAACGCCGACGTTTTTCCTTCCGGATCTGCCGAGTTTGACTGTGCCCTGCTGATGCGGGACATAGAACATGAGTGGCATGGGAGAGAGTCACTGAAGGCAGCCAGAGGGGCTGATTAGTCCGCCCAGTTGCGATGGGCAAATTCGATGAAGAGGGCCAGCCCGCTACACATGGTGCGGTCGGCACTCAAGTCGGATCTCTGATGGGGCATCCTCGTCACAGGCCGAACGGCCAATTCTGTTCACCTCCGCAGCGAGGCAAGCCACTGCGTCAACTCCTTCACGTCGGCGGCATCCATCCAAGCGACTAGCTCCTGCCGGTGGATGTCGTGGACCGCAAGAACGTGATCCTCGTGAAATACGATCTCGTCGCCCTGATGCAGTTCGTGCAGGCGAGCCTCCACCAGCGGGCTATCCACGACGCCGACAAAGAATTTCTCCCACCGTTCTGTAGCTCGCACCCAGAAATCCTCGCCCCAGCCTCGGGAGGGGACAATCTGCTCGGGTAGCGGGACCAGTGAGGCAGGATGCGGATGCCGCAGAATCGGCTTCGTCATCTCACCGTTGCACGAGGGACAGGAGCATTTCTCGAGAGCATCTTCATGGACCGAGAACCTCGGCGAGTCGACCCTGAGTTCCACGAACTGGCCCAACTTGATGTGCCGCTTGATGACATCAGGTGGAATTTGGAAGCGATCGCCGTTCTCAGCGTGGAGGGCTACACCGTTCGCCAAAACGTAGTCGTTGGCGAACTGCTGACGCTCGAATCGCTGCTCCAAGTCCGTTGCCATTCTACCGCTCGGCTCATGCAGTTCTTTTGCAGGCTGTATTCTTGCCGGACCCGGAGTAGCTGGTCGCCTCCCGCCCACGATGCATTCCGAGTCTGGCCTGCCGCCTCGATTCCTCAACGCGTCCAGGATAGATAGCCCCATCGCGTTCGCGTAGAAGCTGCGGTGTCCGGCAGCGCACCAGCGATATTAAAAACAACTGGCGGGTGATCCTCAGTCGTCCTTGCCGACTTTGCCGCCGTAAAGTGAAAACACCGTTTTTACGTGACGCACGAGAGACTCTGTTAGCGCTGGATCGTCTGCCGTTAGTTCTGTAGTCGGATCAAGCTCACCCGCGCGAGCCGCCAGCACGACAGCCGCCAAGACGTGCTCAACGTCGACAGGAAGCCGTGTCGGCTCTTCGAGATTGAGCGCCAAGTCGAGCAGGACGCTCACCAGTGGCGGATCGACCGTTGCTTGTCCCGATGGTGTGAGAAAGATACCGGGAATGATTTGTTGGTCGAGGTCGCTGGCCATGAACAAGCTCGCGGAGTCGGGGGAAGGTCAGCCGTTGCGGCAAATGAGTGGCTAGGCATCAGTCGCCCCATGCCCCGAGGCATCGTCGAAGCAACACCAGTTGTCCAAGATGGTAGGCGTTGTGGTCAGCAACGAGCATCCAGGAGATTCTGGAGGTAATGCGAGATCTCTTTCGCCAGGACAAAGAAGCAAGTGGAGAGAAACGCCGCGACGTGCACGTCAAGTCGCACGGCTGCCCGGCGGGACGCTTGGAAGTTCGTCCTGGCCTGCCGGCTGAGCTGCGCCAGGGGCTTTTTGAACAGGAACGCACCTACCCCGTGCTGGTTCGCTTTTCGAATTCCAGTCCGCAGCCAATGCCGGATGCGATTCCGGACGGCCGCGGCATCGCCGTCAAGGTGCAAGAGGTTACAGGTTCCTTCCTGCCTGAGGGGACCACCGACCCGGGTGTCCAGGACTTCGTGATGGTGAACAGCCCCACCTTCATTTCCCGCGATGTCAAGGATTACCTTCGCATCGAACGGACGCGGCTGGAGGGGCTCCACCGGCCGCAACTTCCCGTCAAAGCTTTCACCGGAGGAAGCTGGGATCCCCGTCGTTGGCAATGGAAGGGGGCGATTGCGGCCGCCAGAGTATTAACTCGGTTCCCCACGCACCCGGCCCGTCTCACCTATTACAGCATGGTTCCGATCCGATTTGGGGGCTACGTTGCCAAGTACCGCTTGAAGCCGGCTGCACCCGTCCCGGCGACCCCGCGAGTGAAATCGCCCCTTCGTCACCGCCACGCCTTTCGTCTGGCCCTGCAGGAGATGCTTCGCACCTCGAGCCTGTCTTTTGATTTTGAGGTTCAACTCCGTACGAACGGCTCGAGTATGCCGGTCGAAGATGCGACCGTGCTGTGGCCTGAAAGGGAGTCGCCCTATCGTCCGGTCGCTCGGCTGGTCATCCCGCGACAGGAACTCGACGCGGCATCATTCCAGCGGGGAGAGGAGTTGGCGTTTAGCGTTTGGAACGCCTTGGTAGCGCACCGTCCTTTGGGAGGCATCAATCGGTCGCGGCTTGCCGCCTATCAACTCTCTACCGCCTGGCGGTCCAATCCGGCTCGGAAATGACCGAGCCGGATGAGTGCCATCCCAAATCAGCGCGATCAGGGACCACGCGGCCTCAGGCGGCGCGCCGGTAGGAGCGGAGCGTCCCGCCGAGACGCTCAGTGATCTCGATCGGTGCGTCGGTGTCCGGCGGTCGCTCGAGCGGAAAGATCAGCTGCTCACGCCGCTCGCCGGCACTGGGACGGGACACTCCGCGGCTACGCCAATGTGATGCGGGATCAGACCGAGCAAAAAGCGACGCAGGACGCGCTGCAGCAGTCAGAGAAATCCCACCGAGAGCTTTGCCGGAAACTGGCCGCAGCGGGAGCGATCGCTCGCCATGCTCAGCCACGAGCTTCGCAATCCGCTCGCTCCTCTTCTTACAGCCCTGGGCGTCCTGCAAGTAGCTCCGGAGCGTGATCCAATCCAACGGGAGGCTCTGGGATTGATGGAGCGCCAGGTACGGCAACTCGTGCGGCTGATTGACGATCTCCTCGACACTTCCCGGCTGACTGCAGGCAAACTTCAGGTCCGCAAGGAGCCCGTGGAGTTGAACGAGATCGTCGAACGCGCGGCGCAAACGGCACGTCCTGTCCTCGAGGAGCGCCAGCATGCCTTCTCGCTCAGCCTGGCGATGCCTTCTCGCTCAGCCTGGCGGATCAGCCACTCTGCCTGCATGCCGATCCCGCACGGCTCGAGCAGGTTTTCCTAAACCTGCTGAACAACGCCGCCAAATACACCCCCGATGGCGGACGCATTCATGTCGGTGTCGAGCACCGAGAAAACTCGGCCGTCGTGACTGTGGCGGATAACGGGATAGGGATTCCGGCAGACATGCTCGAAAAGGTGTTTGAACTCTTCACGCAAGTGAGTCCAAATCAAGAGCAAGCAAACGCGATCCTCAGCCAGCACCCGTTGCGGGTTAACCGTGCCGGTTCGCTGCCCGAGCGGACCCCACGCTCGGCCGAACCTCGCGACGCCCTGTGGGTGGAAATCGCTGACGCCGGTCGAGCGTTGCAGGTCGTGACAACTCATCTGGGCTTGGCCGCCGGAGAACGGCAGCGGCAAATCGAGGCGTTGCTCGGTCCCGGGTGGGCCGGCGGAGCAATCGACCGTGGCCCGGTCGTCCTCTGCGGCGATCTGAACTCGGTGCCTTGGTCGCGACCTTACCGTCAGCTCGGCCGATCCTTCCGTGACGCCGTGCGGGGATGCAATGAACAGCCGAAGCCGACCTTCCACAGCCGATTCCCAATGATCCGTATCGACCACGTGTTTACCACGGGCGCTGTTCAAACCTTGCACGCATCAGTTCCGAGGACGGTCGACACCGCACATCCAGCAGAATGGCCCCGCGAGCTGTCAGCTGTTTTCGAGCCGATCGAGCAGTCGGGGAGACCCGCTATGGCTGATGTACCTGCTCTGCTTCACGGCCGCACGTGATCAGATTCTGCTGGCCAACTCCTACTTTGCTCCGAACGATCGGGCCATATCAGCACTGGTGGCGGCTCGAGAGTGCGGCGTTCGTGTCGAAATCATGATCCCCGGCCGCCATTTGGATGTGAAGGCGACACGGCGTGCGTCCCGATCCCAGTGGGGGAAGTTGCTGGAGCACGGAGTCGAGATGTATCTGTACCAGCCCACCATGTTCCACGCGAAGTATCTCGTCATTGATGATCGCTTTCTGTCACTCGGATCGGCCAATTTCGACGAGCGATCGTTTCCTTTGAACGACGAAGCCAATCTCAACGTCTACGACCCTGGTGTCGTCCAGCAGCAAATCGCCGTTTTCCGCTCCGACAGACGGGAGTCGCGGAGGTATACCCTAGAGGAGTGGCAGAATCGCTCGTGGAAGCAACGCACCGTGGAGCGGATTTACGGGGTGCTGCGATCCCAAGTCTAGGGCGCGCCGACTCCGCGGATCTTCGCCACCTCGTTCCGCGGCAGCCACCGGCTGATCTCGCTTCCGCAGCGTGACATCCACGATCAACGGCAGGTGAACGTGCCCATGAAACTGCCGCCATAGTCGGACCGAATGGCGGGGGCCGCTCCGCTGAATCGACAGTGACTCTCACAACGCTGCCGGCCGGCCTCTGCACCACGCTCGATGGTTGGAATCCCGAAACAGCGTCTGACCCCTACTGAACTTCAGCCCTCGCTTGTACCGGGCTGAGCTGCACCTCTCGGGTCTGCATCTCACCATCACGAAATTCGCGGACGACGCGGAGCCGGATCCCGCTGCGTCGCCCACAGTCTCGGACCGCATAGATGACCGGCAATGTGGCCTCCGCATCGAGCAGACTCAATTGCCCCTGCTCGTCGACCAGGCCGTAGCCGCTCTCCAAGCAGTGGCCCATCAGCATGCACTTTTGTGAGTGCTCTCGTGCCCGCTGAACCAACTCGCCACGCGGATATTTGCGGAGGCAGGCCAGATCGACGACATAACCTTCGAGCACTTCCTGGTCAGCAGCCATCATTCTCTCCGTCGCGTTTGGAGTGAACCGAAACGGTTCGGGCGCTCTGGGAATCTTGCGCTTCGAGTCAACGGCCAGGGCAATTCCTGCGCCGCCTTCGAGCGCTTGCCGGGGCCATTTTCATGACGACAGCGGGAGCCGATTACTCGCGTCGCTGCCATTCGTCTCTGCGGCGGCGAACAGTCGGTCTCGGATGCCGAACTTGATCTTCATTTCTTTGACCAGACAGTAGAGGACGGGGACGACCAGCATCGTCATCACTTCGATCAGCATGCCTCCGACGCTGGGGATCGCCATCGGCACCATGATGTCGGAACCTCGCCCAGTGGACGTGAGCACGGGGATCAAAGCCAGAATGGTGGTGGCCGTCGTCATCAAGCAAGGTCTGACGCGGCGGAGTCCTCCTTCAAGCGTCGCCGCGCGGGCATCCTCGACGGTCGTGATTTCGCGCTCCCGGAATTTCTGATCCAGGTAGGTCGTAATCACCACGCCATCATCGGTCGCAATCCCAAAGAGCGCCAGGAAGCCAACCCAGATCGCGATACTGAGATTGATCGGGTGCACCTGGAACAGCTGCTGCATGTTGACTCCGAATACCTCGAAGTCCAGGAACCAGGGCTGGCCGTAGAGCCAGATCAAAAGAAAACCACCAGCCCAGGCGACAGCAATACCGCTGAAGACGAGTGAGCTGGTAATTGCGTCCTTGAACTGGAAGTAGAGGATCATGAAGATCAAAAACAGCGCCACCGGCAGCACAATCATCAGCGTCTTTTGCGAACGCACCTGATTTTCATAGTTGCCCGCAAAGGTGTAGCTCACCCCGGGCGGCAATATAAACTCTCCGCTCTCGAGCTTTCCTCGCAGAAACGCTTGCGTCTCCTCGACCACATCGACTTCGGCCTCTCCCGGCCGCATGTCAAACAGCACGTAGCCGATCAAGAACGTGTCTTCGCTCTTGATCGCCTGCGGACCGCGGACAAAACGTATATCGGCCAATTGCCCCAGTGGGATTTGCGCACCGTCGGGGGCTGCGACCAAAATTCGCTGCAGCTGCTCGGGCGAATCGCGAAGCTCTCGCATATACCGCACCCGAACCGGATACCGCTCGCGACCTTCGACGGTGGTGGTCAGCCTGCGGCCACCGATGGCGACTTCGATCACATCCTGGACTTGCTCGATCTGCAGTCCATAGCGGGCGATTGCGTCGCGATCGATCTCGATCTCGATGTACGGCTTTCCCACAATGCGATCCGCGATCACTGCCGAAGGTTCCACGCTCGGCACCTGTTTGAGCAGTCCTTCGAGCTGTAACGCCACGTCCTCAATCGTGGCCAGATCTGGGCCTTTGACCTTAATCCCCATTGGCGCTCGCATGCCGCTCTGCAACATCACGATGCGGGCGGCGATCGGCTGCAGACGGGGCGCCGAGGTTGTCCCCGGAATCTCCGCGGCGGCCACGATCTCTTTCCAAATGTCTTCCGGCGTGCGGATGTGCTCGCGCCACTGGCGAAAAGGGCGACCGTCGGGATCGGGAATCAACTCTCCAGCAGAGTCGCGGACGAAAGCCGCTTGCTCTTCGTCGTAGCGAAACCGGAGCTGGTGGCCCGCCTGATCGGTCACGTATTCCGACTTGTAATTGATGATCGTCTCGATCATGGAAATGGGTGCGGGGTCGAGCGAAGTCTCGGCCCGCCCCAGCTTGCCCACCGCCGTTTCCACCTCAGGGATCGACGCGATCCGCTGATCCTGCAGTTGCAACACCTCCAGGGCTGCCCCAATCGAAGCGTGTGGCATGGTGGTGGGCATGTACAGGAAGGAGCCCTCGTCCAGCGGCGGCATGAATTCTTTCCCCAGGCCCGGGAACTGCTCGGCACCCCACTTCCACGCCGTCGATTCGCGCACTTGAGACTGCGAAATCCCAGCCCGCTCGACTGTCGCCGGAACGACGGCGAACACAGATTCGAACCCGAGCCACGCTGCCAGGCCCGCAAGGATCGTGCACGTCGGAACGGTGAGAAACAAGAGCTTGTGATTCAGGCTCCACCGTAGCAGGGGGGCGTACAAAAATGTCTGGAAGACGTAGAAGGCGCCGAGCACGCTGCCAATGATGACGGTGACGAAGACAAGATTCCGCACCAGCCCCAATTCGGGCCCGAGGGGCAGCCATTCGGTCGTCAACAGGACCCCGACAAGGAGCAAGGCCGCGGCGTTCGCAATCCAAGGCGCGGCCTGCCGCGCTCGCGAGGGCAGTTTCGGTTCGGCGAGTTTCCAGAGCCCGATGGCAATCAGGACTGCACCCACCCACCATGCCAGCCAAATGGCCGCAGCAATCCCCGCTAGGATCAGTGCCCCGAGGGAGATCTGCCGGAACCGGCCGCGGGATGGGCGGCGTGCCAGCAGCATGTGGGCGACCGGCGGAATGATCGTCAGTGCGACGATGACCGACGCCAGCAGCGCAAAAGTCTTGGTAAACGCGAGGGGGCGAAACAGCTTGCCCTCGGCTCCGATCATCGTGAATACGGGCAAAAAGCTAACGACCGTCGTCGAGACCGCAGTCACCACCGCACTGGCTACTTCGGTCGATCCCCGGTAGATCACCTCCAGGCGACTTTCGCTCGCATCGGCCTCATCCAAGTGCTTGAGAATGTTCTCGTTGAGAACGATTCCCATGTCGACCATGGTGCCAATTGCGATCGCGATCCCTGATAACGCCACCACGTTGGCGTCAACGCCAAACACTCGCATCGCGATGAAGCACATCAACACCGCCAGCGGCAACAGCAGACTGATCAAGAGCGAGCTGCGGAGATTCAGCAACAGCACGATCACGACGATGATCGTGACCAGGATCTCCTCGACTAGCGCCGTATTGAGCGTGCCGAGTGTCTCGTAGATTAAACCAGTGCGGTCATAGAACGGAACGACTGTGACTTGGCTGGTATTGATCCAACGGGGCCACTCGTCTCGCTCTCGGCTGCGTAGCCAGCGTAGCCACTCGTCGTGCCGCAGTTCCTCTCCCTCGTAGGCTTCGAAGCCTTGTCTCTCGGCAAACGCCACCACCTGCGAGCGGGAAACGTCGCCGTAGTCGACAATAACCTTGGTGGGAAGGCCCGGCGCGATCTCTTCGATCTTGTCCTTAATGTTACTGATCGCTTCGAGCGGATTGAATCCATACCGGACCACCGCGACGCCACCGACTGCTTCGGCGCCTGCTTTGTCGAGCGCTCCGCGGCGGAGCGCGGGCCCCATTGAGACTCGTCCCACATCTTTGATCGTTATCGGTACATTGTCGTTGACCCGGACGACGACCTTCGCCAAATCCTCCGGCTCTTGGACAAAGCCCAGTCCGCGAATCACGTATTCGGCGTTATTGACCTCAATCGTCCGGGCGCCGACGTCCAGATTCGATTTGCGGACCGCGTTATAGATCTCGTGGAGATTGACCCCCGCGGCTCGCATCGCATCGGGATCGACATCGATCTGGTATTCCTGAACAAAGCCACCCACACTGGCGACCTCGGAAATTCCTTCCGCAGCTAAGAGGCCATAGCGGACGTACCAGTCCTGGATGCTGCGGAGTTCATGGAGATCCCAGCCCGCCGATGGCTGGCCATCGGGATCACGCCCCTCGAGCGTGTACCAGTAGATTTGTCCCAAGGCTGTGGCGTCTGGGCCGAGCGCTGGTTGGACTCCGTCGGGTAATGTCCCCGATGGCAAGCTGTTGAGTTTTTCGAGGACGCGGCTGCGTGACCAGTAAAACTCAATGTCCTCATTGAAAATGATGTAGATCGAGGAAAAACCGAACATCGAGTAGCTGCGGACGGTTTTGACCCCTGGCATGCCGAGCAGCGAGACGGTCAGGGGATAGGTGACCTGATCCTCCACGTCTTGCGGGCTGCGCCCCATCCACTCGGTGAAGACGATCTGCTGGTTCTCGCCGATGTCGGGAATCGCGTCGGTCGGCACCGGCGAGCGGGGCAGCCCGTACACGTCCCAGTCGAACGGGGCCACGAGCGCGCCGGCAAATACCACCGCCAGAACAAGCAGCCCCACGACGAGCTTGTTCTCCAAGCAGAAACGAATGATCCAGTTCAACATGGGCGGCGTTTCAAAGGGCAAAGAGCGGCTAAGGAGGGGCAAGGAGCAGTGCGGGAGCAAGTCGCGGAAGCGAGGCTCGTCGACCACCGCTGGACGGTCCGGCAGAGATGGTCAGTGGGCTGTGTGGTCGACGGAGCGATGGCTGTCTTGCCCACTCGACGCGCCGCTGGCGATTTTCTGCACCCGGTCGGCGCACTTGAGCATGCTGGCGCCGAAGTAGGGATTCCGCGGCTGGTCGTCCGCCTGCAGCCATGTCGCTCCCTGGTTGCCAAACGCCATGGGGCAGTGGAGCGAGTAGACGGGCCCGGCATCGCCCAAGCCAAAGTTTTGGACCAGCAGTTCCATTTCCGACGAGAGGGGCGCGAAGGCGGCTCGCAGCGCTTTCAGGTCGGTAGCGCTCTGCAGCTGCGCGACAATCTTCTGGAGGTTCGGTCGCTCCCGCCCCCAACGCTCGGCAGCTTCGCCGGTCAGCGGCGCTGCATCGACCGCCGCTAGCGCCGATTGCAAGCGATCGACCGCTTGGCGAGCCGGTTGCGGTTGATCACCGGCCAAGGCTTGCTGCAGCGCCAGATAGGCCTGCCACAATCCGCCCAACTGCTCCTGAAATTCAGCTGGAACCGAGGCGGCGAACCCACCGTGCCCGGCATGCTCCGAGGGTGCCGCCATGAACTGCTCCTGGACTCGCTGCATCGTCCGCTCCATGCCGACGGCGATCCGCCGCGCCTCGGCAACTTCCTTCGCAGCACTCCCCTCGATCGCGTCGTTGCGGAGCAGCATCGCCAGCTCGTTCCACTGCATCAGGACATGCCCGCTGAGCAACTCCCCATCGACCTCGCCGAGCGTCTCACCGAACCGCGCAAAGGCGGCTCGCATCTCGGGGAGGCGATCCGTGTTGACCGTTTCCTGGACCGCCGCGTAAGCGATGTGCAGGGCTTGAAGCTGGGCGAGGAAATCGGCGGGGAGTTGCATCGCCATCCCGCCTGCCATCTCGCCGGCGGTCGGCTCGGCGTCGGTTTTGGGCGCCTCGCCGCCGCCATGGCCCCCGTGGTCGTGGCCGCCGCCTCCGCCACCTTCGGGCGTCATCATGCTCGGCTTGGCCTGAATCTGCAGAGCACTGTCAATTTTGAAATTGCCGTTCGTGACGACCATCTCGCCTTCGGACAAGCCACTGCGCACCAAATAGTAATCGCCGGCCCGTGGGCCCAGCACGATCTCACGGCCTTCATAAGTCGGCCTGTCACGCTCCGGAACTTCGACATACACGATCGCCCGGGTGCCGGTCAGGAGGACGGCGGAGGTGGGCACGACCAGCGGCGGCTGTCCCTCGCCGCTGTCGGCCGGGACGTAGCCGAGAGATTCGGCCCGAACCAGCGGCATCCCGCAGATGTCGCACTCGCCCGGCTCGTCCTTGACGACCTCCGGATGCATCGGGCTGATCCACTTGCCGGCGAGCTGCTCGTCGAGAACCTTACCGCCACGAGCAATTTGTGCTCGCACCACACCACGCACGAACATGTCGGGCTTCAACTTGCCATGCTCGTTCGCAACGTTCACGCGGACTTTGACCGTTCGCGTGCGGTCGTTGAGAACAGGATCGATGAAGGCGATGCGGCCACTGAACTCCTCGCCCGGGTAGGCTTCGGTCGTAAACGTCATCTGTTGCCCATACCGCAGCCACTGCAGATCCGACTCGTAGGCATCGAACTTGACCCACACCTGGTTCAGATCCGCCAGCGTGTAGATCCGCTCGCCGACGCGAACATAATCTCCCTCCTGGCGATGCTTTTCGATCACGATCCCACTCATCGGAGCGTGGATCGTGGTGTGATCGGAGGGCTGTTCTTGCTGCTCGATCTGCTTGATCTGTTCGGCCGTCAGCCCCCAGAGGCGGAGCTTGTCGCGGGCCGCTTCGACCAAATTCAGGCCTCCGGCGCCCGAGAGGATTCGACTCTGCGGCTCACGTCGCTGCCGCTCATTGCGAACTGCTTGGATCAGTTCTTGCTGAGCCGTGTACAGCTCGGGGCTGTAGAGGTAGACCATGTGGTCGTCTTCGTTGACCATCACGCCGGTGTAATCGACGTACAGCCGGTCGAGCCGTCCCGGGACCCATGCCGTGATGTGCCGCAGCCGCGTTTCATCATAGTCGACTTTGCCGACCATCCTGACTTCCGCCGTCACATAACGCCGCTCGACCGGGACGCTCTGGATGTTCATCAGCTCCTTGGCGGCGGGGCTGAAGGAGACTTGTCGAAGTCCCGTCAATCCGTCCCCCGCACTTGCGACGGGAACCAGATCCATTCCGCAGATCGGGCACTTGCCCGGCCGCGGCTGGCGGATTTGCGGATGCATTGAGCAAGTCCAAATCTCTGCCTTGGAGCCTCCAACGGTCTCCACCGAGCCGGCCGCCTGGGGCGCAGGGCGCTCCCGGTCCGCAATCAGCCAACTGCTGGCAAACCCCAGCAAGAACAGCACGACGGCTCCACCGCCGATCAAGAGGGTGCGGTGACGACGGGCAAGATCGCCGGTCGACTGCTGCAGGGAGTGAAAATTCATCGGTCGGTGGATTCCGAACAGCGCTTGCGAGCTGTTTCAATCGCAGGTTCAGGGCGTTTCTCTACAGAATAGCCTACCACTGTTTCAGGGCCGGGAATTTGCTTTCTGGGCCGCCGTAGGTGCGGCGCGGATCGCAGCGGTTCTGGCAGCGGGTCGGCCTCAACAAAAGCTGGGCATCCCAGCTTCTCGAGTGACCGTCGCGGGAGGGAGCGGGCAACACGCGCGAGGCAGCCAGAAACGCTCCACTGCTGCTGACCGCTCAGGCGTCTGCGATTCGAAAAATTGTCTGCGTGACGCTTTGGCGACCGATGCGAGCTGCGGATGCGTAGAAGGTGCCGGACAGCAACCGCCGGGCCGGAAGGTGCGGGTGTGCCACAGGGGCTGGCGCGTGTCGCAACACCACCCATCCGCCTGACTTCGTGACGCGGCGGATCTCGTCGAGTGCTCGAAGGCGGAGGGGCGTCCGTTCCACGATCACAAGGTCGACGCTGTCTGCTGGCAGGGGAATATGCTCTCCGCGTCCCTGGATCAGCCGAGGGATTCGCTGTCCGCGAAGCGGACCTAAAGTGCGCCGCGTCCGCGGATTCAAATTCCAGGCTCCGCGGTGGCGGCCTTCGCCTCCGATGTCGAGCACGAAGCCGTCCGTGGAACCCTCCAGCAGCCGCTCGAGATTCACTTTTCCTGCGGAGGTACTGTGAAGACTGGGCATCGAGCAAGCCTGACAACTGCGGCTAACGATACATGTGTGTCGCGAGTTCTGTATCTTCCATGACGACGATACTGTGCGGGTTGACCTGGTAGGCGGTTGCGTGAAACGCGCCTCGGTCGTCTCCGCTTTCAACATCCAGCGGGCTAGGAAGCGACGTGTCGATCGCCCGCAGCCAACCAATCGCGGCTACCATGCGTAGATTGAATGCTCGTTGCTCGCCAGAACCGTTGATCATCACGTACAAGTTACGCTCGCTGGACGAACCGGCACGCAGATGATAGGCGAGAGTTCGAGACTCCGCGGATAAATCAACTTCGGGGGACTGCGCACCGAACCAGCGAATATCGTCTCGCCAGAAAGTCGAACGCCCAAGCGAGGTGTGCGACTTGCGAAACGCGATCATGCGTTTAAAGAAAGAAAACACCTCCTCGTTCTCCTTCAATCGCCGCCAGTCGAGCCAAGTCGTTTCGTTGTCCTGATTGTAAGGATTGTTATTGCCTCCCTGCGTCTGCATATATTCGTCACCCATGCGAAACATCGGTGTGCCCGCTGAAAGCATTAACAAGCAGCAGAAGTTCTTGATCTGACGTTTTCGCACATCGAGAACGTGTTGAGGGGCGTTGATGTCGCCCTCCCAACCGCTGTTGCACCCGTATTCAATTGGGCCGTCGGCGTTCTTGTGGCCGTTCGCACCGTTGTGCTTGTCGTTGAATGAAACGAGATCGTAGAGGGTGAACCCGTCGTGGGACGTGATGTAGTTAATGCTCTGGAAAGGACGAAACGATCGCGACGGATGATCAGGAAATAAGTCGCAGCTTCCGTACAGTCGCGTCATTAGGTCAGAGACCATTCCAGCGTCTCCACGAACAAACCGCTGGAGCGTGTCCCGATAACGACCGTTCCACTGCATCCAAGTCTGCCCGGGAAACGAGCTGCCGAGTTGATACAATCCCGCAGCGTCCCATGGTTCCGCGATCAAGCGAATGTCCGCCAACTCGGGATCGCTGGCGATCTGATCGAAAAGCGGTGGTTGTTGCAGACTAATTTTTCCCTCAGAGTCACGGGAGAAGACCGACGCGAGATCGAATCGGAATCCGTCAACGTGCATTTCTCTAACCCAGTAACGCAAGCTGTCAACGATGAGCGAACGGACAATGGGATGCGCAGTGTCGAGCGTATTTCCGGTGCCACTGTAGTTGGCGTAGGGGAATGCCGAATCGCCGGAAGCTACGTAATAGACGTCGTTGTCGATTCCGCGATAGCAATATGTTGGGCCGCGATGATCGCCTTCGCAGGTATGGTTGAAAACAACATCCAGAATGACTTCGATGCCAGCTGCATGAAGTTCCCGGACCATTTCTCGAAACTGGCCGTGTTGCTCGCATGACGACTGATGCGAAGAGTAGGCGTGGTTAGGCGAAAAGAAATTCAGTGGCATGTAACCCCAGTAATTGTTGTCCTCGGGGTCGAATTGAAATACTGGCATCAATTCAACTGCCGTGATTCCAAGCTCCTTCAGGTAGGCAATTTTCTCGACGACACCAGCAAATGTCCCTCGATTGTTGGCAACCACATCGGAGGACGGGTGTCGTGTGAACCCTCGCACGTGCATCTCGTAGATCACTAAATCGGAACCATGTCGAATGCGTTGCTCACCGGTCCAGTCAAAGGAACAGCGACAGATGTCCAACCGCCCCAGCGGCGCGCGACCGGCATTGGAACCTCGCGACCGCGCTGCCTCCCGATTGAAGCATTCTGGAAAAAAGACGCTTCGCGCGTAAGGATCCAGCAGAACCTTTTCCGGATCGAACGCGTGCCATTGTAGAACCGCGCCATCAACAGGACCATCGATTTGGTAGGCGTAGTACTCGGCGTCGCCCGCCTCTGAGATTGGGACACGACAATGCCAGATCGGTCCCGACTTGTTGAGCAGAGGATCAAGCGTCACGGAGATGCATGGAACACGCAGTTCGTGCTTCTGGTACAACTGAAGAGTGACAGTCGCAGCGTCGCCTGCATATAGCGCAAAGTTGTATTGTTGATCGTGTTCCAGCCACGTGACACCAAGCGGTCGCGGTGTACCGTCAGTCTTTTCCCAGAGGGGCACTTTCGCAGGTCGCTCCGAAGTGGAGTCGGTGATACCGGCCCCACAGTGATGGCAATGAGACTGACGCGTGTGTTTCATCACGGCTATTTTCACCCAGCTGAGTTTCTTTCTGCTCGGTCTCCAGAGCGAACCCGCTCGAATTCAAGTTGAAGATGGAGTAGCTCCGATTGTAAACGATCCACCTGCCAGTGCAGGTGATGCAACGGATCTGATGTAATTTGAGGTTGTTGCGCCCGTTTCAGCGCCAGTTGAGCCAGTTCGGCGGCGAGTCGCAGTCGCTTGACTTGGTCCTCGCGGATCAATGCCGGGTATTTTGCGTTGATCTCCTCGGCCCATCTCAGTTGCGCTTCGGCTAGTCGCAGTTCGCTCTCAACCGACTGCAGATGGCTTCTGTGCCAGTCACGGTCGGATGTCGCCCTCGCTTGCTGGATCGACTTCGTTGTGTAGGCGCAGATGCAACATTCTGCGGCATCACCAGTGGAGCCATCGAAGTAATCCGCCCGAACACTTCGATCCTGGCGACACACCGACTGGGTCGGCGATTCATGGTGACCTCTGTTTTAGCGAACATGGCTCGGCACTAAATGGACAGCGGCTCTCCCTCGCCAACGCCTAGTACTTGCAGGCTCTCCCGGAAAATTAAGGTCTTTTCAGTATGTGACGCTCTGGGACGCGTGCTGCGACGCTAGGCAGGTGTTGAGTGGCATGGGATTATGATTCGCTACGGGAAGCGGGCAACACCCGCTCGCCTTGGTCCGACTGGTCGCTCCGGGCTAGCGAAACGTGTTCTTCCGGCGGTGCGATATCTAGGCGCTCGTCGCGCTCGACGTGCAAGAAGCGAGCATTGATAGCGACGATAACCGTCGATGCGGCCATCAAGACCGCCGCCGCAGCAGGTGGCATCCAGAAGTCCCAGTAGTAGAGCACTCCGGCGGCCAGCGGGATGGCGACGATGTTGTAACCGGCGGCCCACCAGAGATTCTGTAGCATTTTGCGGTAAGTGGCTCGCGCAAGCCTGATCAGAGCGGTCACGTCGCGGGGATCGCTCCGCACCAGCACGATATCGGCCGACTCGATCGCCACGTCGGTACCCGCACCGATAGCGATCCCCACATCGGCTTGGGTGAGCGCCGGCGCATCGTTCACTCCGTCGCCGGTCATTGCCGTGACCAGCCCTCGACCCTGCACCTCCTTCACTTTTTCGGCTTTCTCGCTCGGCAGGACCTCGGCGAAGTAGTCGTCCAGATCGAGCTCATTAGCTACCCAGTGGGCCACCGCTTCGGCATCGCCGGTGAGCATCATCACCTGAATGCCCATCTCCTTGAGCCGCCGAATCGCCATCCGCGACTCTGGCCGGATGATGTCAGCCAGAGCGATCGCGCCGATCAGCTGCTCGTCCGCCAACACGAAGACAACCGTCTTACCCTGTTCAGCCACTTCGCGGAGGTGCTCATCGTCGATCGCCAAATCGTGCTCGCGGAGGTAGCCCGGACTGACAACCTTAACTCGCTCGCCGTCGACGAGCGCTTGGGCCCCTTTCCCCGGAATTGCTTTGAACTCGCGAGGAGGCGAGTACTCGATGCCGCGCTGCTGAGCGCCCCGGACGACGCCCTGAGCGATGGGATGCTCCGATTGGCTCTCTAGGCCAGCGGCGAGACGCAACAGATCCTCTTCGCTCCGTCCTGAGAGGGAGACGACATCTGTCACTCCGAACTGGCCCTCAGTCAAAGTGCCCGTCTTGTCGAAGATCATCGCCTGCACATTCCGTGCACGCTCAAAGGCCGAGCGGTCACGGATGAGTAGTCCGCTGCCGGCCGAGATGGCCGTCGACACGGCGACGACTAGCGGCACGGCTAGGCCTAACGCATGCGGGCAGGCGATCACCATCACCGTGACAGTCCGAGTCAGAGCGAACTGGAATGTCTCGCCAAACGCGAGCCAAAAAATGAAGGTGGCGGTGCCGACAGAGAGCGCGGCTAGGGTCAGCCAAAAGGCGGCACGGTTGGCCAAGTCCTGGCTGCGGGAACGCGACTCCTGCGCCTTACGGACCAGCTCGATCACCTGTGCCAGATACGTCTGATCGCCCGTCTTTTGCACCTCGACAGTGATCGCCGCTTCACCGTTGACCGAGCCACCAATAGCGTTGTCTCCCGCCCCTTTTTCGACAGGCCGACTTTCACCGGTCAGCATGGCCTCGTTGATCGAAGTCCGTCCCTCGAGAATCTCCCCGTCGATTGGCACCTTTTCGCCCGGTTTGACGAGCACCCGGTCGCCCGGGGCGAGCAAGGTGATCGCAACGTCCTCAGTGCTGCCGTCGGAGAGCAGACGATGGGCGTCCGACGGCATCAGCCGCACCAGCGACTCGAGCGCTGCCGAGGCACCCATCACCGACCGCATCTCGATCCAGTGGCCGAGCAGCATGATGTCGACCAGCGTCGCCAGCTCCCAGAAAAACGGCTCGCCGATGACCAGCCCCAATGCGACCGCAGCGCTGTAGAGATAGGCCACGCTGATCGCCACGGCGACCAGCGTCATCATTCCAGGCCCACGCCGCCACAACTCGTCCACAAATCCCTTCAGAAATGGCCATCCGCCGTACAGGTAGATGGCTGTCGCAAAGGTGAGCTGGACGTAGGCGTCTCCGGGAAACGCAACGATCCCGGCGACTCCGAATAGCTCTTGCAGCATCTTCGATAGCACAACCACCGGAATGCTCAGGACCAAGCAGATCCAAAAGCGGCGGCGGAAATCGGCGACCATCGCCGCGTGATGCGACCGATGATCACCATGTCCCGCGTGATCACGATGAGCAGCGTGATCATGCGGCTTGCCGTGCGCATGCTTCTCAGGCTGCCAACGGGCATGCTCGGCTGTCTCGCCTAGCTCGCTTTTCAGGTGCTCGTCAGCATGCTGCGGCGGGTGCCGATGCTCCTCTCCGCTCCCGGGACTAGTTACGTGACCAGTCGGTGCAATTCGCTCCTGCTCCCGATTGCCATCATCACTCATCCGATTCGTGCTCCCAATATGGTCCGACGCTCCGCCAACCCAGGGGGTACAGGCATCGAGGAGAGTCCTTGAGACGCTTCAGCGCTCGCCTGTGAGGCCGAGATTGGAGCGAACTTCCATATCCGCCCCCAGGGGCCAGCTGAAGCCGCCGGGGATGGCCGCAAACCATATGCCGGCCGCAGTGGCGTCTGGTCCTCTCGGGGGAACCGCTCCTCCGCTTTATGCAATCGCTAGCCGAAGTTCTTTGGCTGCAGCTTTGCAGCGAGATCATGGCAACCCGATTTCGTCACGGCACCGTCTCTGGCGCACGAAATGCCCGCAGCAAGTCTTGATGTGCGGCCCATGTGCGAGCCGCAGCGATGACGTTCACCCACTGTCGACTGAGGACGAAGTGATGCCGACCAAGAACACGTTGTTGACGACCGCAGCGTTGGGTTTTGTGGCGCTCGCGGCCCTGAGCCTCCAAGCGAATGCCCAAAACCAGCCGCAGAAAGAGAAGATGATGATGCAGTGTCCGATGATGGACGCACTCAAATCACTGCAGCTACCAGCCGACGCGCCCCCAGTGCTGTTAGCCCAGGACGAACAGTTGCAGCTGACGGCGGATCAGAAAGAGCGGCTCCGGGAGATCGCTGAGACGGCCCGTCAGCAGGCCCGGGAAGTGCTCGACGAGGACCAACGTGAGCAGCTCGAAAAGGCCCCCTCTGGACCACTTTCCCCGATGCAACTCGCCCACACGCTTATGAAAGGCCAGATGGGGAAAAGGGGTGATGGGCAAGGCAAGCAGATGTGCCCGATGTGCAAGAAGATGATGGACCAGATGCAGGGCCATCAGGAGGGCAAGCACGAGCACAGCGGTAGCGGGCAGAATCGCAGCAATTCGGAAGATCGGTAACTGCGACATAGCGACGAAGGCACGCCATCGAAGAGTGCCGAGGCGGCAAGCTGCGCGAACACATCTACAGTACGCCAACGCGGATGCGTTTGCGAGCGGTCCGGTCACGCGACCGCCAGCATTCAAGCCGCTGCAAATTCATCGTTCTTGGAATTGAGATCCATGGCCAAACCGACGGCGATCGACGTACCTGCTCTCCTGGGCGAGGAAGCCGCCTCGTTGCTGGAACACCGCTGCGAGACGATTTCCAACGAGAGCCTGCACTTGCCGCATCCCGAATTCGTCGATCGCGTCTGGTCCGCGTCCGATCGCTCGCCCCGCACGCTCCGAGCTCTGCAGACGTTATTCGATCATGGGCGTTTGGGCGGCACCGGCTATCTCTCGATCCTCCCAGTCGATCAAGGGGTCGAGCACTCGGGAGGTAGCGCCTTCGCGCCTAACCCACAGTACTTCGATCCCGAGAACATTGTCCGACTTGCGATCGAAGGAGGCTGCAGTGCCGTGGCCAGCACGTTTGGCGTGTTAGGCTCGGTAGCCCGTCGGTACGCGCACAAAATCCCCTTCATCCTCAAGCTAAATCACAACGAGCTGCTGAGTTACCCGAACCGGTACGATCAATTTTTCTTCGCGCGTGTCGAAGACGCCTGGAACATGGGCTGCGTGGCGGTCGGAGCCACCATCTACTTCGGAGCTTCAGAGTCCGACCGGCAACTGCAAGAGGTTTCCGACGCGTTTCACCGCGCCCACGAGCTTGGGATGGCGACCATCCTTTGGTGCTACCTGCGAAACGAGGCCTTTGAACGAGGCGGCGTGAATCATGAACTTTCAGCCGATTTGACTGGGCAGGCGAATCATCTTGGAGTGACGATAGAGGCGGATTTCATCAAGCAAAAGCAGCCGGAGAGTAACGGCGGATACAAGGCTCTCAACACGGGCGAGGGCAGCTACGGCAAGCTCGATGAGCGGATCTACAGTCAACTGACCAGTGAGCATCCGATCGATCGGACCCGTTACCAAGTGCTGAATTGCTATGCAGGACGTTGCGGGTTGATCAATTCCGGTGGTGGCTCGGGCCAAAACGACCTGCAGCAAGCGGTACGGACCGCCGTCATCAACAAACGCGCCGGCGGCATGGGCCTGATCACCGGCCGCAAAGCCTTCCAGCACCCCATGGCCGAAGGCGTCGAGATCCTGCACGCCGTGCAGGATGTTTACCTCAGCCCTGAGGTGACGGTGGCATGAAAGTGCGTGTGGTAGCCGGCGACGACTGATGAATCATCCGGGCTAGATCATGGTGCGCCGCTTGCACGCGAATGGGGGGCGGGAACGCTCTTTTCCATCCAATTGAGCAGACGCGAGGTATTGAAGACATGATCGGCCACCAATCAACTCAGCCCCGCGGTCTGCGCTGGGCAACTGCCCCGCTGCTGGCCCTGCTGATCTGCAACCGACCCTCCGTTGCAGAAAGCCAGGACAAAACACCGGCGGTTCGCCAGTACGATTCGGCGGCAATCGCCGTCCCGGCTGGTTACACAATCGAACCGGTGGCGACCAAGCTCGACTTTCCTGTGGATATCACTTTTGGAAACAAGGGAGAGATTTATCTTGCGCTGGCCGGCGGACACACCTATGGGACCGGCCCCAAAATGGCCCCCCCTGCAAAAATTATCCAGCTGATGCCCGACGGAAGCACCAAGGTCGTCTTCGACAAAATGGTGCCGATGCAGGAGATTAAAAAAGCGGACAGCTCGGACAAGATGTCCGAAGGGCTGATCCCGCCGGTGACCGGCGTCACCTGGCATGAGGGCAAGCTGTATATTTCCCACCGCTTTCGCTACTCCGTGCTCGATCCAAAAACCGGCGACTTCAAAACGATCGTCAATGGCTTGCCTTCGTGGGGCGAGTTCCTCAACGGCAAACCGATTTTCGACGACCAAGGACGGATGGTCTTCTTTCTGTCGACTCAAGGAAATTCAGGAGTCCTGGAAGAGCACTGGATGAAGGTGATCAACACCTTCAACAAGCCAGCAGCGCACGAGATCCCGGGTGAAGATATCGAATTGACGGGCCAGAACTTTCCCGTGCCTGTCGAAGATCCATCGACTCCGAACGTCCGCGACACAAAAATGACGGGTGCCTTCATGCCGCTCGGCCAGACGGCCAAACGCGGCAAGATGGTCGGCGGCAAAAAAATCTGCAACGGCGCCTTCTTTCGTTGTCGCACCGATGGCAGCGAACTGGAGCGAATCGCCTGGGGGTTCCGCTCCAGTTTCGGCTACCGTTTTGCTCCGGACGGTCGCCTGATCTGCACTCAAAACAGCGCCAATCCGATGCCCCCCCGCGGGCTCTGGTGGGACCACGAGACCGTCTACGAAGTCGTGCAGGGCGAGTGGTACGGATGGCCCGATTTCTTTAGCGGGATCCCGATCACCGATCCGCGCTTCGAGGTGCATAAGGGCAAGAACGAGTTTGTGTTGACCGCACAAACCCACCGCCGGCTGCTCAAGGGCCAACCGCTTCCTCGCCAGCCGCTCGTGCGACTCAGTCCCCACAGTGCGGCCGAAGGCATGGTCTTTGGACGCCGCGATTTTGGGCTGTCCGAAAATTCGATTCTGGTCGCCGAGATGGGGGCGATCGTGCCGATGTTCAAGGGCAAGGGAGTCGGGCCGGGCAAAGCCGCTCCGTCCGATCCGCCGCCGGACGTCGACTTCGATTGGCCCGGGTTCCGCGTGCAACTCATCGATCTCGACAGTCGCCGCGTTTCCGACTTCGTGATCAACCGCTCCCGGCGTCCAGCCTCGGCGGCTGAGCCCGACCAGCCGGGGCCGGCCGGAGGACTGGAACGGCCAGTCCAGCTGGAATGGGGGCCCGACGGCGCGCTTTATATCGTCGACTTCGGCGTCATCCATTTCGAGCCGAAAGGAATGAACGCGCACGCCCGAACCGGTGCCGTTTGGCGTGTGACTCGGGCGACGCAATAGGAGATTTATTCTCCAGCTACGCTTGCTCTTTGCCCTCGGTTTTGCCGCGGCGGCGTTTGATCTCCTCAAAGACCTGCCCGGGCTGGAGTTTCTCGTCGCTGTGCATCACCAGATCGTAGAGGTCGTCCGGTAGGACTCGCACCACGGTCATCAGACCCTTGACGCCCATGTGCCACATCGGACGCATCCCGCGAGTCTCACGGCGATTGTTGATCTTCTGCATTTCCGCCGGAGTCATCTCCTGGCCTTGCATCATCTGCGGGTAGCCGGGGACTTGGTAACCAGGATCGGTGTGCGGAAATTTCACTTGCGGGCGCGAGTCGAGATTGCCCCGATAGCGGGCCACATCGACGTCTTCGCGAATCCGCGGTCCGACCTGTCTGACCATGTGGTTCATCATGTGATGGACCATGTGGCAGTGCATGATCCAGTCCCCAGGGTTGAAGGCGATGAACTCAAAGTCGGAGGCTTGCGCCACGGCGATCAGTTCCGTGTTGCGGGGAATCCAAGCCGATTTGGGAATCCGCGTTCCCTCGTGCCCCGTCACCCAAAAGGTGTGGCCGTGAATATGGACCGGGTGATGCTGCATGGGGCTGAAGTCCAGAATCCGAATCCGCACCCGCTCACCATGCCGACAAACCATGGGCGTGGTGTAGGGACCGCTGCGGCCATTGATCGTGTGCCAGCTCCATTCCATGGCCATCGAATCCGGAATGGTCTGATTCGGGTCGATGCGAAAATTTTGGAAGAGCAGCAGAAAGTCACGATCGACCGGCGGATCGAAAGCCACCGCGGGGTGGATAATGAAAAAGCCGACCATGCCAAAGGCTTCTTGCATCGGCATGTGCGAGTGATAGAAGAACGTGCCCGCTTGGTGCAGGTCGTATTCGTAGACGTACGTTTCCCCGGGCGGGATGGGATTTTGCGTCAGTCCTGGGACACCATCTTCCTCGACGGGCAACTCCAGGCCATGCCAGTGAACCGAGGTCGGCTCGGGCAGATGGTTGTGAACCACGAACCGCACGCGGTCCCCCTGTTCGGCCTCGATCGTCGGTCCCGGCATGCTGCCGTTGTAACCGAAGAAATCCATCCAGTTGCCCGGCAACAGCTCGCGGCGGACGTGTTCACAGTAGATGTGGAACTCTTTGACGCCGTCGACCATTTTCCAGGGTAGTTTCCCCAGATCGGGCGCTTCCACAGGGACCGGGGGCAGACCGGAGCCGCGCAGCCCCGGTACCAGTTTGCCCATATAGTTGTCGCTCTCGGGAGGCCCGCCGTAGCTGGGGCGGTAGCGCGAGTACTCCTGAAATTTTTCGGGCAGCCGCTCGCTCTGTTCCGCAGTCGCCGTGTTTGCGTTTTCAGGGGGCGGGGTGGGGGATTCGGCGGTGGGTGGCGGATCCTGTCCGTTTGCCGCGGCGGCGGTTCCTCCCGAGACGATTCCTGCAGCGGCTGCGACTGCTCCACGGCGCAGAAATTCCCGTCGGCTGTTGTCGTCAGTCATCGAGACCTCTCTCTCAGGTGTGTGACATCTAGCCGGAATTATTCATCAGCCGCCACGCGCTAGCGTCCGGTTTCTGCGGAGTTCGTGAGCACCGAACGCTAGCGCGTGGCGGCTGATCCGATCTAGCGCTCAGCGGCTGATGCGAGATCCTGGATCGAGCGCTACCAGCCATTCTAGGCGGCAGTCCATCCCGTTTCCGCCAGCCGTCCGTTCCCAGCTCTCCGTTTAGCGGTAGCACAGTGTCATACCACTCAAACGCAGCGAGGGGGGCAGCTCGAGATCGAGCTGCCCCCCTCGGCTGATTGCGGTGCCGCACGAGCCGCCTCAGCGAGGCTGGGGCACGGCGTCGATGTGTCCCGGCGGCGTCGGGTTGGGCGGATCGGCCAGCCCACCATGCAGCAGGAAGCCCATGATGCTGACCTCGTTCTCCCGCCAGATGATCAAGTTGCGGATGTATTCAACGCGGTGGATGAAGTAATCCTGTTCGGCTTGCAGGACGTCTGTCCAGGGAGCCCGATCTTCCTCATAGCTTTGCAAGCGCAGGTCGTACGCCAGCTTCGATTCGGGCAGGATCACTTGCTCGTAGTTGCGGACCTGCTGAACGGCGGTGAGATAGTTGCGATACTGCTGGGCGAGTTGCTGCCGCAGGAACAACTCGGTCCGCCGCACTTCTCCGACTTGCCGCGAGTAGTCCGCTTCGGCCTGGCGAATCGTGCCTTGGTTCCAGTCGAAAACCGGAACCTCCAGCATTACTCCGGCAGCCCCCACCGTCTGCTTGTCGACGAAGTTATAACCGGCTCCCCCTTCGACAATGATATCCGGCACCGGTTCCGCAATTTCACGGCGGATGGTGAGGCGATCCGCTTCCAGTTTGCTCCGAGCGGCACCGATCTGCGGGCTCTCCTGCAGCAAGCGGTCCAGAGCCTGATCGTAATCGATCAACTCCAGTTCTCCGACCAACGGCGTCTCGAGCCCACCCGGCGGCAGCTCAACACCGCTAAGAGCCGTCAACTCTTCAAACGCTTGATGGAAATCATTCTCCGCCATCAGGAGATTCAGGCGTTGGTTCTGCAACCTTACATTCGCTTGGTGCACCTCGGCCCGTGTCGCTTGGCCGACGTTGTACATCTCGCGAAAGGTGACGACGTTGTCTTCGGCATTCTTCAAGAGCTCCCGCTGGACCTCGACCATTTCTTGGCGACCGCGGGCCCGGAAGTAGTGGATCCGGACGTCGTTGAGCACGCGATACTGCTGGGCGAGCGCCACCCATTCCGCCGTCCGCGTGCGCGCCATGAATTTCTCGCGGCTCAAATCTAACTTATGAGCCGTGACGATCCGCTGCCGGACTAAACCGCCGTGGAATTCGCCCGGAGTGTCGTTGAGGCTGATCTGCTCGGCTTGATAGATCAACGTCGGGTTCGGCCACAGCCCCGCTTGAATCGCCTTGCCCAGACTCCCCTGCACTTGAGCGCGAGCTTGCAGCAGCGTCGGGTTGTTGCGGCAGGCGATCGCTTCGAGCTCACTCAGCGTGAGCGGCGCAACGTCGATCGGTTGGCCGCCGTACTCCATCCCCTGAGGTTGCCAGGTGACGCTCGGCGCCGGCGGGATTTCCGGAGCCGGTAGAAAGACGTTCCCGCTCTCGACTGGGGCCTGCGGTTCGGTCGACGAATAAGGTTGCTCGGGCGTGATCGCCGGCTCATCGAGCAACTGCCGCCGTGGCACGTTCGGAGCGGATTCGTCCTGAAAGTTGACCGCCGTGACCGCTGCGGTGGGGGTTGGTTCAGGAGTTGGTGCGGAAGTTGGTTCGGGGGCTGTGACCGGGGCCGAACTTTCGGCACTCGCGACCGACTCAGCCGGGGGCGAATATCCATCCGGTACCGCCGTGGCTTTCGAAAAGCCGCCGATCGGAGCCGAGGGGGACGCACAACCGACCATCGCCAAACTGACGAACACACTGGTGTGACAGAATAGACGTTTCATTCGCGGGCTCCTCCGATCGGTCCGACGGCGGGATAGGAGACTTCCGCTGCGTGTTCAGGGCCCGCTGAATGATCGGGGCCCGCCGGATAATCAGGGCCGAGCGGGTAATGGGGCACGGCGTTGCAGGATGAGCAGCCGGCTTGTCCATGTGGGGAGCGGTGATGGTGGCCCCGGTGGGAGGCGTGATGGCGAGCGCCCGCTTTGGCGTTGTGGATCCCGATCCACCACAGCGAGAGCGCTGCTCCTGGACGGCCGCACCGCCCTCCCGGGCAGTCATCAAAACCGTTGGCCGGATCGTCGTCCCACGGGTAGCTACCGTAGTAGAGGAACCCGCGGTGGGTGTCGAAGCAGGGAGCCCCTGGGGCCGGGCCGGGACACTGCAGGCAATCGCGCGGCGGAAGCATCTTCTGCGGCGGTGGCGGCAGGTATTCCGCCGGCAACGCTGCGACCGGATCGGTCTCGTCGGCAGAAGCGACCGCTGGCAACCCGCCGAGCGCGGCGGCAACCAGGGCCAGCCTAAGGACACCACTCGAAGCGAAACCGCGATGCACCACCTCCGAACTCCTTTTCGCCGTGTGGGATCGGTCATGCGGGACGAAGCGAGCAGCGGACGGTCACCGCTCCCCATTCTCCCGCCCGCTCGCGCGGTCCGATCGAAATTGCGGGACCCGCTATTCTGGTGGGTCCCTTGCATAATCCACTCTTTCGGACACTCACGTTCGGCAGCACACCGTTTCAAGCGAGATCCGTGTGGCGCCGCCGCTGGGGACGGCACAGTCCGGATAACCGGCAAATCTTGCCGTGACGAATCTGACCTTCCGCTTCTGTTGCTATCTAGGCTTCACTCGGACACAGCATTCCGCGTCGGCAGCGGACAGCCGACCGCCCGGTCGAGCCTCGCCAGTGTGCCGGCCAGCGAGGCCTCCATCCGCGCGATCTGCACCTGGTAGACGAGCAGCTCTTGGTAGATATCGATCAAGCTGAAAAAGTCGACCCGCTCGCCGCGGTAGTCGGCCGTCGCCAGCTGCAACGTTCGTTCGGTCCGCGGAATGATCCGTGTGCGATAGAGTTCGAGCTGTTGGAACAGGCCTTCCGCTTCAGCCAGCAGTCGGCGAATTCTGCCGTAGATCGCATCTTCTTCCGCTTCACGCGTGCGAGCGGTGGCCGCCCGGTTTGCCGCCGCTTCACGGACACCCGCATCGATCTTTTCTCGCCAAACAGGCAGCGTCATGCCGAGCATGAAACTCAGGTTGTCGTTGCCGTTTGCCACACCGCTGAGTGCGTCGTCTTCGGTCACCGCCGACCAGCCGACGCCGAGTTGGAAATCGGGGTACCGTTGAAGGCAGGCCAGTCGCTCACGCTCGCGGTCCCGAGCGATCTGCCACGCCAGTTCTCGTAGCTCTGGACTACAGGCGAGAGCGGCGTCAACCAGCTGGTCCAACTCCCCGGCGTTCTCCGGCAGGTTGAGCTCCCGCACGGGTTCGGGTGCCAGCTCCAGGGGTCGTTGCAACAAGGCACCGAGATCGGCCTGGGCAGCGGTGCGCTGGCTGCGAAGTCGGATCAGTTCGTCCTCGAGCCTTTCAGCCTCCAACTCCGCCCGCAGCACGTCTTGCTGCGCTCCACCGGTGCGGTAGCGGGTCTCGGCGAGTGTCACCAGGTCGCTCACCAGCGCCCGGTTGTCTTCGACGACCGCAATCGCCTCGGTCGCATACCACAGTTCGTAGTAGGCCAGCCGAACCGCTTCGGTGATCTCCCGTTCGGCCTGCTCTAACTCGGCCCGCGCGATCCCCACTTCGCGGCTGGCGATGGCCGCCCGAGCCCGCAGCTTTTCCGGCCATGGCACCTGCTGCTGAAGCATCATCTGATGCGCAATCCGCCCGCCCGCGGTTTGCAAGGCATTGTCTTCGATCGGCCAAAACGTGTTGTTCCATGTGGGGTCGGATAACGCCCGGGCCTGCGGAATTTCCTGGGTGGCGGCCGCGACCCGTAGGCGGGCCGCCGCGAGGCGAGGATGCGACTGCAAAGCTCGGGCGATGTAGTACTCCACTGGTTGCGGAGCGGGTGCATCCTGCACCGCAGTGGGGACCTGGACGGGCTCCGGTTCATTGCCATCATCGGCGTCCGGCTCCTCGGTATTGCGGGGCGGTCGTTCGTCCGACGGAGACTGGTCGAAAACGACCTGCTTGGCCTCGACGACGTGGCTGACCGGCGCGACTTGCACGTCGGGCAGAAGATCGGACTCGGACGAGGCAGCCTGGAGGCTCGGCTGCTCGAAGGAAGGCCTTTTGCCCAACACTGCGCGCCTCTCCGCACTCGTCTGACCCGTCTGGCTCGGAGGGTGGACTGCGAGGGGGATGATTTCCGGAGCACGAGGCGCACTGCAACCGCCAGCTGCTGCGGCGGCCCACATCAGGTGGAGGAAAACTTGCAGTCGGAGTCTGCGGTCTGTGGCGGCAGGCGGGTTAACAGCCTGCGGGCGACGCGGTGTCGTTTTCATGTTCAGACTCCCACCTGCTATGACCGGCGCCCCGGGCAGACGACGGATCGGATCGAGCCGATGGCAATGGCAACCGACGCCGCTTCATTCTTCCCAGCCTTCTCTTCGGGTAGGTGTAACTGCCATCTCCCGAAAAACCGCCGCCGCCCGCACAGTTTCGCTGACCGGACATAGCCTGGAAGCGCGACGGGGTTCGGAGCTACCAGCCGCCGAGCGTTTGAGACGCCACCGCGCTGCGGGCGAGACGAGCGGTCGGCTGACCGATGAAGCCGGACGGTGCCGTGTCGGCAAACCGGGGTACTGGACTGGGAACGAGAGGTGGCACGGTGCTTGCGAGATAGCGGCAACCGAACGCGCAACTTCCTCGCGGACATACTCACGGGGAGCCACGACCGCTGGTGAATTCGACAGAAGCCGACGAGGCCCTGAAGATGGCGAATGGACAGAAATTCGTGGAACGACCGATCGGAGACTATGGCATCATCGGGAACGGGCAAACTGCCGCATTAGTAGCCTCCGACGGTTCGATTGACTGGTGCTGCTGGCCGCGGTTCGACAGCGCGGCGGTCTTCTGTCGACTCCTCGACGCTAGCCGCGGCGGCTACTTTCGGATTGGGCCCACGACGCCGTCTGAAACCAGGCGGAACTACGTGCACGGGACGAACATTCTTGCCACGACCTTTCGCTCGGCGGATGGCGAGGTCCGAGTCAGCGATTTCATGCCGGCTCCGTCAGAGACCAACGGCGAGCGAGTTTTCCCCCATCGCATTCTGCGAAAAGTGGAGGGTGTGGCGGGGCGAGTCGAACTCGAAGTCGAGCTGCGCCCGACGTTCGACTATGCTCGCGCCAATGCGGAACTTGAAACCGACGGGTCCGGGGGAATCGCCCGCAGTGGCGACGAATCGCTGAATCTCCGCAGTCCGGTTCCCCTCCGCCGGAGTTCCGATGCGCTCCTAGGTCGGCAGACGGTCGGACAGGGCGACTGCATGTGGCTCGTGTTAAGCCATGGCCCGGCCCGAGATTCGGACGATCAGATGCAGTTTTCCGCGGAAGACGCGGAAGTGGAGCTCAAACGCACGACGAGCTACTGGCACCACTGGCTCGACGCAGCTCGCTATGAGGGGCCTTACCAGCAGCTCGTCCACCGCAGCGCCCTGGTTTTGAAACTACTGATCTATGAATCGACCGGAGCGCTGGTCGCAGCGCCGACGACATCTTTGCCCGAGACCATCGGCGGTGCCCGCAACTGGGACTATCGCTACACTTGGCTTCGCGACTCGGGTTTGATGCTCGACGTCCTGCAGCAGCTCGGCTACCACGACGAGTCGATGCAATTCATCTCCTGGCTGGAGCGGTTGTGGGGAGCAGGCGAAGACGGCTTGCAAATCATGTACAGCGTCGACGGCGGTCCTGCGCCCGACGAAGTGTTGCTGGATCACCTGGAAGGCTATCGCAGCTCCCGTCCGGTGAGGATCGGCAATGCTGCGGCCGTTCAGACGCAGCGAGATGCGGAAGGTCATGCCCTCGACGCGGTCGTCCTGTGTCTGGAACGCCTCCCGCGCCCCGTCCGCCCTCAGCTCTGGAACCTCCTCCGGGAACTGGCCGACTGTGCCGCTCGCGGCTGGAGAGAGCCAGATCACGGGCCTTGGGAACTGCGCGGCGAGCCGCGGCATTTCCTGTACTCCAAACTGTACTGCTGGGTCGCGCTGGATCGGGCCCTGCGACTAGCCGAAGACGTAGGGCTGGAGGGAAACCTCGAGTTGTGGCGGCGCGAACGTCAGCAGATTCGAGAGGCGATCGTCGCCGAGGGTTACTGCGAGAGCGTTGGCGCCTACACCCAATCCTTTGGGAGCACGACGGTGGACGCTAGCGCGTTGACGATGTCGCTGGTGGGATTCCTGCCTGCGACCGATCCTCGGTCCCTCTCGACCGTTGAGCAGGTTCGTGGACAACTCGGCCACCATGGCCTCCTCTACCGCTACCTCAACGACGACGGGCTGCCGGGCCGAGAGGGGTGCTTCACCCTGTGCAGCTTTTGGCTGGTCAGCAATCTGGCACAAGCCGGGCGAGTTGAGGAAGCCAAGGATCTGTTCGAACACATTTGCGGATACGCAAATGATCTCGGACTCCTCGCCGAGGAAATCGATCCTGACAGCGGTGAACTACTCGGGAATTTTCCTCAGGGATTCACCCACTTGGGCCTCATCCGGGCGGCACTTCATATCGCCGAGGCAGAGCGTGCATAATCGCGCGCAAAGCTTCGCTGCCTCCGATGCGCCGGTGGGTCTTCACCGGTACCAGAGTTGCGTGCGATAGGGGCCGTGCCGTTCGCCGGAAGCTCTGGGGACTCACTCAGCCGGTAAAGAAACGAGGTGGTCGTAGCAGCAACGCGGTATACCGCGGGGAGCACAAGCCATGGATCAGACGACCAGCGGAGAAAGAAGCGTCTCAAAACGCAGCACGGGAAAAAGTTTCGGCTTGGGAGTACTGGTGGGAGTGCTCGTCACTGTCATCGTGCCGCTCCTGGTGCTGGCTACAGGCGTAATTAACATGGGAGCGACGCAGGAACCAGGGCCGATCGAACGCAGCGTCGCTAGCCTATCCCTCAACGCCTCGGCGGCGCTCCGGGCCCCGGAGTCTGAAAACCCGTTCACCGGTGATCCGGCCGCCATCGAAACGGGAATGATGCACTTCCGCGACACCTGTCTTCTCTGCCACGGCGCTCCCGGAATTGAGCCGGAGGAATTTGCCCGAGGGCTCAACCCCGATCCGCCGGAGCTTTCGACCGTCTTGGCTGACTGGAGCGACGGAGAACTATACTGGCTGACCAAACATGGTATCCGCATGACAGGCATGCCGGCCTTTGGTCCTACCCACAGTGACGAAGATGTGTGGCGGATTGTTGCTTTCGTTCGCCAGCTTTCGGATCTTACCGCGGACCAACGAGATGTCCTGCGAGAGGCTGTGGAACAGGGACACCGGCACGGAGGTGCGAGGAACGACGCTTCGGACCAGAGTGAGGGACACCACTAAAGGAAGCGATGGATCCGGCAACTCACCGGAGAAAGCCGGTTCGACGCACGAGCACAATCAACTCCCAATCAGGGACGGCTCACGCAACGCTGGCGTCAATCTTCCAGTGTTCGAAGTCGTACTGAACTTGAAGCCGCACGGCCTCGGCGAGACACAATTGCACTTCTTCGCGCCTGCCGGCGGGAAGGCCTCTCGTATAGTGCGTGAGAACTTCCTGTTCTGCCTTCGTCAATCGCTCTGATTCCGGCCGGCTTGGATCGGCGAAAATATCTTCCACCGCGACCGCCAGACTCACGGGCCATTCCTCCGCCTGGAGGTGCTGGACTTCGGGGAATCGGGAGCATAAGTCGCAGTGCCAATGCTGCCACCGCTCATGCCTAGGTGTCTGAGCCATGGTTGTTCTCCTGCGATATCGCTCACCATCTTGGAATCCAGTCACACGCCAGAGGCAACTGCTGTGCCGATGGAGACCGCTCAATCCTGTTCCTCGACGCCTGCCTCGTGCGACATACCCTTGAACTCGCCCTGGGGCGCCGCAATCATGTGCTGACGCCGCAGTGGCAAAGAACGCTTCGTGATCAGCAGTAATCCGGCGATGCATTTCCCACCAGTCCTCCGCAGCGTCCTCGCTCCGCTGCTAGTCATCGCGACGGTGCTCCAGCCGTTTGCTATGGCCGTGGCGGGGATCGATGCCTGCGGCGCCCAGTTCAGGATTCGCAGTATCGCGAGTGACAGCTGCCGCTGCTGTACTGACGATAAGTCGCAGAGGCCTTGCCGTTGCTGCACCGAGTCCGCGCCTGCCGAGGACGCTCGCGCTGCCGAAAGGGCTCGCGCAACCAAGGCGACGCCCTCGTGCGGGCATTCAGAGGCAGCACCCAGTAAGGCGACGTGGTTTCCAGAATCCGAACCGACCCACGCACACCTGCTGACTGCTTCGGTCGACAGCTGCTCCTGCAACCCAGTCCCGCAACCAGGCAGCCAGCCCGCCCCCCACGGGTCGCGAGACAGTGATCGTTGGGAAATCGGCTTGTCCGGCGAGTGGTGGCCCGCATACGTCGCCGACGCCGGTCTCCAAGCTAGCGAACGCGTCTCTGCAAGCACGCGTCCTCACGCTGCGCACTTTGCACAGCGTCATCTTTGCGTTTGGCTGATCTGATTCGCTGAATCGCGTGCTGTGCTTCCGCGGTAGCTCTGCTGCGTTCCTCACAGGTCGCAAGCAGTCCGCAATCACGAAGAACATACGTCGCGAGTCTATGCTTCAGGCGGGACTTGAAGCTTTCGCCAGTGCGGTTACCCCGCTGAATCTCTGCACTCTCGGGTGCACTCTTATATGTTCCATCTCTTTTGCAGGAAAATTTACCATGCGTACCTTTTCATTTTCAGTACTCGCTCTGCTCACCGCCACCACCCTCGGGCTCTCCGTGGTCGGCTGTGGAACCTTAGAGACTCCCACTGCCAGCGAGGCGGAGACAGATGCGGCGGACGTAACCATGGTCAGCTTTGCCAACAAGTCGTGCCCGATCATGGGTGGCGATTTAGATACCGAACTGACTCGTCAGTGGAACGGAAAGACGGTCGGTTTCTGCTGTGACGGCTGCCCCGAGGATTGGGATGCGCTGAGCGAAGAGGAGAAAGCAGAAAAGTTCGCAGAAGCCTCGGAGGCCGAAGGGCACGATCACGGGGACCATGACCACGGCGACCATGACCACGATCATGCCCCCGCCAGTGAAGCTGCACAGGGTGAAAGCCAAGAGTCCGGAGCGTAGCTCTCGTCCGGAAACTGGTCCTGGTAGCCGGTAATCTGATCGCTGGCAGCCGCTGCAGAAGACAGCGGCTGCCACGCGATTCGTCTTAAATCGCCCCCGTGCCGGCCCTAGCGGACGTAATGGTTCCAGGCACCGTACCGCTCCAGCACTCGACCTCGCGGAATCGATAGCAGTATTGCGACAATCCCCAACACAGTCGCCGTCGCTGCATATCCGACAGACGAAGATTCGGCGAACCAGATTCCAACCGCCACGACCAGACCGATCAAGACATTCAGATAGCGTCCGATCCGCACGACTTCGCCCATCGCAATCACCGAGACGGTGACGATCAAGGCTCCGCCGAGATGGCCGATGTCTGCAGCGACACTTTTGATATCTATGCCAAAGAAGCTGGGAGCCAGCATCAGGAATGCCCCGGCCAGCGTGGCGGCACTTAAGGTCCAGGGGAAACTCATCCCCCAGACCGAGGACTTCACAACTTGCCCCGGGCGTTCGGCGAATTCAACCAACTCCGGCGAACGCTCGTCTGGCTCGCATCCCTCTGCCGTGCCTCCCTTCCAGAAGAGGGCCCACAAGGATCCTCCCCGGTCGCCTCGGCGGCGGGCTTGTTTGAGGTGCTGGAACATCGCCACGACTTCGTCAGCTTGCAACGGAATCATCGGCAGCATAATCGCAGCGGCCAGCAGACACATCGCACACCAGTGATGGACCAGCACCGGTTGAGAAATAACAAGGATCACATGAGCCAGCCCCAATGGGATGACTAAGATCCCAAAGAACGTCACCATCCAGGGCATGGTTCGCCACCGCGCGGAGCTGCCCATAAAGCCCATCAGAAACTCGATCGTGTAGGAGATGGCCCCCAAGCCTGCGTCGGATATCGGCCAGGCATGGGACATGCCGGAATTGAGCACTTTCTTTGTGCCTTGGGTGAATCCCACTAACGGGTCCCAGACGTAATCGATGTAGCCCAGCTGGAACGCAGTGAGATAACGGGAAACCATCCAGCCTGCAAAGGCTAACGCGATCATGATCCACCGCTGAGGCCAACTTGACGGGTTATAGCTCCATCCCGGAGGTGAAGCGGGCCCCATTTGCATGTACATGATCATATTGGGCATGCCGGGTATCAAGATTGTCAGCGCGACAATCCACGCTCCCACAATCGAGTCGTTGAGATACGCTCCGGCCGTCGGAGCCCAGAGAACGATCGGAGCCACCGTCAGCCAGACTCCGATGAAGCAGCATCCCCACATGCTGACAGGCCGATTTGGCCGCAATGACCGCCACCCAAGGACCAGCAGCGCGACCCCACTAAGAAGATCGCTGGCCACCATCAGCTGAGCCCGCAGGGCCGTGTGCGGCTGGTCGCTGAACCACGCGCCGCGACCGCCGCTCGGGTCCACCCACAGGTCTTCGTTCAAGTATCCGAAGGTGAACGGTGACGTAAGGAGCCACAGCCCGAGGACGATTAGCATCCAGTAAATCCACAGCGTCTTTTTGTGATGCATTTTCAGCATCTCGTGCCGCTGATCTTGGCTCATGGAGTGGTCGCCATGTCCGCCGTGCATCAATTCCATCGGTCGGGTCGCACCGCGCTCCCCCATTCCGCCCTGGGATCGATGGCCGCCATCTGCTCCGGAACCGTGGCCTGTCTGCGGCTCCTGCTGATCATGTTCGTGCTGAGGCATGAGCGTCCCTCTGGGGCTGACATAAACGTGAGCGGGTGGCGAGCCACACAACGCGCCCGACAACGACCGCGCTGGCCGCATGAGCTGAAGGCACTTCTGTCGCAAGCACTTTGGCGCGAGCAACTTGTATGCCGCGCTCCCGCGTCTGGAGGCGCCGTCTGGTCTTCAAACTCTCATGCTGCGTGTACCGGAAAATGGATGGGGCAGCCCAAATCCTCTAGTGCTGTTTCGGAATGTCGCTTGCACCCGCTGTTCAGGCATTGGGGAGCTGGTGCTCACCGCTTGGAACAATTGCCTCCGGCTTCTACTTTGAGGAATTCCGATGACCCACCAAGAACACCAAGCATGTATTGAGGCCTGTATTCGCTGTGCTCAGGAATGTGAACATTGCGGAAATGCTTGCCTGGATGAGAAAGACGTTGCGAAGATGGCGGAATGCATACGGCTGGATAAGAAATGCGCAGAGATCTGCTGGACTGCCGCAGCCTTCATGAGCAGAGGCTCCAGGTTCATGCAGGAAATCTGCCGAATCTGCGCGGATGTCTGCGAAGCTTGTGGGGCTGAATGCCGCGATCACGAGGCCGATCACTGCCAACGGTGCGCAGACGCGTGCGAGCAGTGTGCTAAGGAGTGCCGCCGCATGGCAGGGGCAGCAGCTTGATTCTTCGTCAAACCCAGTTTCGCCCCACCTGCTGGCGATGGCGGCATGTGGATGGCGGCACCGGGGCAAGCAGCTAGTCGCGTTGAGTGAGCTATAAGATAGCGAGTGCGGTTTTGGGGTTGATGCTCAGAGGTCGGTCCGAACACGCAGCCTCGCAGCGTGCTTTTCAATTCAGGTCGGCGTGCGAACGTGCCGCCCTGCCCCCTTTGCTCGGATGTGAAATCGAGAATGACGGGTCGCGCCGCCAAACCGAAAGCGCGACCAGTTTGGGTGGGCCTGCGCGCTCCGTCGGTCTCCCAGCGGTCGTGCACGGGAAGGTCCGCCTCATCTGAGGCGGCTCCCATCGCCCGCATGCCGTTGAACCTTTGGATGCGTCGGTCCGGCAGACCGATGGCCGCAGGCTACCTCGGTCGATCCAACCGATGCGTGTTGCGGTGGGCATGGGTTTCAGCAGCCAGGAAATTACGTCAGACGTCCGCTGTATTTCCACGAGTCGCCAATCCCTGTCGAATTTGGCCGCCGCGACGCTTCCTCGGCTCGCCGGGAATGATGATGCGGCACCCCTGTTCGCCAGCCGCTGATGTCTTCTCGGCCTGCTCTCTTTCAGCCGGCTCGCTTTGATGGTCGGAAGGCCTGATCATCCGATTCCTCGTAAAACGCGTCCCTTCGGCTGTTGCCGCAAGCCTCATGCCACGCCGGGCGGCGATCGGGGGGCTCGAAGCAAACCCCAACCATTCAGACCTCCGGGGAGGCCGCCCGTGGGTAATCAGTCAAGCGAAGCCACTCGCTGCAAAGTGAGCAACGTCAGCGAGGGCACCACCAGCCACTGCAGCAGGGGAGCCAGAGCGATACCCGCCACTATGGGCATGCGAGGGCCATACGCCCAGCGATCGGTGGCCAGTGCGTAGATCTCAAAGCCGACTGTGACTATTAGGCCGCAGCTAACACAAATCGCAAAGGGCACGGACCAGCGGTCCTGAAACGGCCAGCCGACGCGAAATACGAGCAGCGCGGCCATCCCATAACTAACCGCGGCAATTGCCAAATCCCCCAGCGCCGCGCGGAAGCACGGCCAAGCGTGTTCCCACACGCTCATCCCGACAAAGTCGGTGAACAGCGGTGCCTGCAGCATTTCCCAGCTGTAGTGCAGCACCAGGGTTACCAAGGCTGCGAGCAGCCACCGCATACCCCACTTCTTTCGTTTTCCCCTCACCTGCCTGACTTCGAGCTGATTGCCGCAGGTTCTGACCGAATCCGCCGTAGCTCCCGCAGTATTTTCGCCTGAAGGACGACCTGCACAATAACCGTCACAAGCACAATCAGCACAAAGAGAGTCGTGGCGATCATGCATGTCATCATCATGCCACCTTCCATCATCCCATCGCCCATCATTTCACCGTTCATTTCGGACCCCGATCAAGCTTTGCGTATGAAATCATTACAGATTCCGTGTCAGGCAGCTCAGCATTTTGGCAACTCAGCATTTTGGCAACTCAGCGTTTGCTTGCATCTCCAGCCCATGACAGTCCCTGGCGGCGAGACTGGCGCCCGTCGAGCGTACCGATTCGGCAGAGTTGTATTGATGGCGATTGGGCCTCAAACGCTAGAGCAGCGGCGAACCGGTGGGTCGTACTGCCACGGCAATTCCCGCGCCGCATATTACGTTCGGCAACCGCCCCGGTTTGCCCTCCCGCTGCGTAATCGCCGTCCCAAACCAGCGATATCGAAAATGGCCTACCAGCGGATGTCGGGGTCGCCTGCATTTGATGTATGGCTGTGCAGAGGGGCAGTGGGAATACGTAATCCAGTGGAGCTTCACCGGCGCGCCGATTGCCGCAAACTTTCGCCTCACCGCTTGGCCGCACGGGGTAAATCCGACCAGGCATTTCATCTGCGAAACAGGAGCAGTCCGATGACCGACAGAAACAGCTTTTGGGCCGTTGCCGTGGCGAGCGTGATCGCGAGCGCTGCGTTCGGCTTTCAGGCGGTTGCGCAAAACGCAGAGGAAGGCGGCGCGAGCGCCGAGCAGCAGGGCAAGATGATGATGTGCCCGATGATGGAGGCGATCAAGCCGGTGCACTTGTACGCCGATACCCCAGCCGTGTTGCTGGCCCAGGAGGACTCGCTGGCACTGACCGAGCAACAACAGGAAAAGCTGGAGGAAATTACTGCTGAGGCCCGCGAGCGAGCACGGGAGATACTGACGGAGAAGCAGCGCCAGCAGCTTGAGGAAGCGCCTTCGGGGCCGCTCTCCGCGATGCAGCTGACGAAACTGCAGAGGAAAGAGGGGACCGGAAACGCCAAGGGCGCGATGTGCCCAATGTGCATGAAGATGATGCAGAAGATGAAGGAGCGACAGGGCAACGACGGCCAGGACGTTAACTGATTGGAGCAGTGCGGAACCGCCGGCGGCGTCGCAAGCCGTCCGGCTGCCATGGAACGCGCCGCGAGTTGGACCAGCCGGTCTGCTCGGGCGCTCGGTCTTCAGCGATCACCGTGCCGGTTTGAAGCGTCATAATGACTGCAGACTCATTTCCTGTCCTTCTCATCGGGTGGCCCACTGCGCTTCCAAGCCATCACCACCATGCCGCCGCAGCAGAGGAACATCAGGGCGATAACTGCGAGGAGGAGGATTCTAGTCCAGGCCATACTTGCCTCGCTGGGGAATCAAACGGTGTTACTGCCTCAGGACCACTCGTCCTCCATCATGAACTGATCCTCTGGCTCTGCTTCGGAGACTGGTGCTCCTTCTTGCCGTGACTCCCGCCACTGTTCCCACCGCTTGTGCAGTGTGTAATAGACGGGGATGAGGATCAGCGTGTGGATCGCCGAGGTAATCACGCCTCCGATCACCGGGATCGCGATCCGCTTCATCGGTCCGGCTCCCGGCGTGGTGGCCCAGAGGATCGGCATCAGTGCGATAAAGTCAGTTAAGACGGTCATCAATTTTGGCCGCACGCGTAGCACTGAGCCCTCGATGACCGCCGCCTGCAACTCTTTCGGCGTCAGTCGCCGACCTTTCTCTTTGCGGTGCTTCTTGTAGGCCAGGTCTAGATAGACATGCATGATGATCCCGGTTTCGGCGGCTAATCCAGCCAGCGCGATAAACCCGATCGCGACCGCGATGCTCCAGTTGTACCCCAATAAATACATGCCCCAGACGCCACCGATCAATGCAAACGGCAGGGTCATCATCGTGATCAGCGTCTCGGTGACGCTCTTCATGTTGAAGTAGATCAGCACAAAGATGATCGCCAACGTGATCGGAATGATGATCTTCAGCCGCTCGCGGACCTCCTCCATAAACTCATACTGACCACTCCACTGCATGTAGTAACCGGGCGGGATCGCCAACTCGCCGTCGGCGATAGCCCGGTCGATCGCCGCTTGCGCGCCGTTGACGTAGCTGCCGATATCCGTGCCGGCTTCGATGTCGACCGGGATGTTTACCAGCAGCATGCCGGCTTCGCTTTTGATGACCGGTGGCCCATCGGCGAATTGGATCTCGGCGACCTGGCCGAGCGGAATTTGGGTGCCGCTGGGTGTGGCGATCAGAATTCGCTTGAGCTTCTCTGGATCGTCTCGCAGCTCACGCGGATAACGGACGTTGATGGGAAAGCGATAGCGGCCTTCGACGGTGGTGGCAACATTCATCCCCCCAATCGCCGTTTCAATCATTCGCTGGATGTCCCCCACCTCCAGCGCGTACCGGGCCGCCGCCTGCCGGTCGACGTGGATGTCGAGGTAATGGCCTCCCATGGCCCGCTCGGCGACGACGCTGTTTGTACCCGGCACATCCCTCAATACGTCCTCGATTCGCTGGGCAACGTCCGCCAGACCATCCAAGTCGGTGCCGTAGAGCTTCAGTCCCAGCAGACCCCGCATGCCGGTCGTCAGCATCCCGATCCGCGTCTCGATCGGCATCAGCCACCAATTAGGCATCCCCGGAATGCTGATCTCCCGTTGCATCTCACCTTTGGTCAGCTCCGCAAAGGTCGTCTGGACCAAGGGAATCTCCGCGGCCTCGATGCGCCCGGTCCAGGTGTTCCGCAGATGCGAGATCGCTTCGTCCTGGAGGGCCGGCGCGATGCCGCCCTGAGAGCCGAGAATCTCCACGAGGTCTTGGCTGGCCTGAGCGACGATTCGCTTCGGAAGCCGCGGGCCGATTTCCCCCATGGCTCGCCTCAATATTCCGGCAGTCCACTGATCCTCCAGCCCCTGTTCGTCGAACCGCGTCAGCGGGTTCCCTCCTCGCTCGATCAACTGACTCCGGTGCTGCTCATAGGCCTCTCGCATTTCTGGCATCTGCTCGTCGAGTGCTTGCATCAGCTCCAATCGCGTCTGCCGATTAACCTCCGCCCGCGTCATGCCCTCGAGCTGGGTGGCGATTGTCTTCCGATCGAGTTCCTCGCCCTGGCCCGTCGCAAAGCCCCCCGCCTCCAGATCGGCCAGCATCTCCGCTGCCCGTTCCTTCAGATAGCCTTCCTCGACCAATCGATACGGCCAGTCCTCCTCCGCACGGAGCGCCGCGTGCGTTTCGACCATCGACAGCGGCGCTGGATCGGTCGGCGTGTTAAAGCGGCCGATCTTGCCCAGCACCACTCGCACTTCGGGGAACTGGGCCAGCATCTGATCTTGGATCTGGAGCGTTCGCCGCGCTTCGGTCGCCGAGAGTCCGGGGACGGTGGTCGGCATATAGAGGATGTCTCCTTCGCGGAGCGGCGGCATGAATTCGCTGCCCGTCTTCGTCCACGGGACGACCGTCACCGCCAACAGCGCAAAGGCGATCGCCATGCTGATGAATTTGTGGCGAAGGGCGAATCGGATCAGAGGCATGTAGATCCAAATCAACATGCGGTTCAGCGGATTCTTCTCTTCCGAAGGAATGCGTCCGCGGACGAACAGTCCGGTCAGGATCGGGATCACCGTCACCGCGATTAGCGCCGCGGCCGCCATCGCGAAAGTCTTGGTGGCCGCCAGCGGTTTGAACAGTCGTCCGGCTTGTCCCTCGAGTGCAAACACCGGTAGGAAGGCTACCGTCACTACCAACAGCGCGGTAAACAGCCCTGGGCCGACTTCCTGGGCTGATGACTTCACCAGCTGCCAATGATCAGCATCCGGTTCCCGCTCTTTGCGCTTGTGGAGATTCTCCACGACCACGATGGACGAATCGACCATCGTGCCGATTGCCACGGCGATCCCGGAAAGGGACATGATATTGGCGTTGAAACCGGTCAGCTTCATGGCCAAAAACGCCATCAGAATGCCCAGCGGCAAGACAACGGCAGCGACCAACGCACTGCGAATATGAAACAGAAATGAGATCACGATGATGGTCGTGATAATCAATTCTTCGATGAGCGTGTGCTTGAGCGTCTCGATCGAGCGATGGATCAGATGGCTGCGGTCGTAGGCGGAACGGATGACGACCCCCTCGGGCAATCCCGCTTCAATCTCTCGGATCTTCTCCTTCACCGCCTCAATAGTGGTCAGGGCGTTCTCGCCAAAGCGCATCACGACGACTCCGGCGACGACCTCTCCAGTGCCGTTCTTTTCCGCGATGCCCCGCCGGATGTCGGGGCCGATTTGCACATCGCCGACATCGCCCAAAAGAACCGGCGTCCCGTCTTCGGTGGCCGAGAGCATGATCTGCTCAAGATCTTGCACATTTTGGATGTAACCGCGGCCACGGATCATATGCTCCGTCTCGGTGATCTCCACCACACGGCCGCCGACGTCATTGTTGGAATTCTGAATTGCATGAGTCACTCGCTCAAGCGGAATTCCGTAGAGCAACAACCGTCGCGGATCGAGCGTCACCTGGTACTGCCGTTCCGCACCGCCGGCCGTGGCCACTTCCGCCACGCCCGGTACCGATGTCAGTTGGTAGCGCACGTACCAATCCTGAAGCGCCCGTAGTTCGCCAAGATCGTACCGGTTTTTTGTATCTTCGAGAGTATAGATGTAGACCCATCCGAGACCTGTCGCATCGGGCCCTAGCCGCGGTGTGATGTCCTCGGGGAGTTGTCCCTGCACCTGGTTCATGTACTCCAGCACTCGGCTGCGTGCCCAGTACATATCGGTCCCGTCATCAAAGATCACGTAGACGAATGAGAGGCCAAAGAAGCTGTAGCCTCGCACATCCGCCACGCCCGGTACCGACAGCATCGTCGTCGTCAGTGGGTACGTGACCTGATCTTCGATCGTCTGCGGATCACGTCCCTCCCACGGCGTATAGACGATCACCTGCACATCGGAGAGGTCGGGGATGGCGTCGATCGGAATCGTATAGGTGGCCCATACGCTGACAGCCGTCAAAATGGCTGCGAGCGTGAGGACCATGAACCGATTGTCGATACACCAGCCGATGAACTTTGCGATCAATGCAGCATACCCTGTTCTCGTTCGCTAGCGTTCCTGCCGCCGCCCAGGGCTACCGCCTCCGGTGATTGGTTAGCAGCGCCGGCTGGAACCGCGCTAGTGACGAATTCCGCCACCAGAATGGTCATGTCGTCCGTCGTTGCGCTGCTGCCTTGGTGATCAACTAACGCTCTGTTGAGCCGCCCCACCGTTTCCTCTACGGGCTCCGCTCCAGAGTTCCGCACCAGTGACTGAAGCTTTTCTCTACCGAAAAGCTCCCCCCGGGGGCTCCAAGTTTCAGCCACCCCATCGGTAGTGGCGAGAAGACGCTCACCAGCTCGAGGAGAAAACTCCTCCGTGGACCACGATGCCTCCGACTCGATACCCAACAAGAAACCTGTGGCACCCAGCTCTGTGATCGTGCCGTCACTGCGGAGCAGCAAGCCGGGTTCATGGCCTGCGCTGGCGTACTGGAGCACCCCTCGCTGGGGTTCCCAGCGGACGAGTAGCATTGAGGCGAATATGCCGGGCGGAGAAAGTACTACGAATCGGCTGTTAATGAACTTCAGCAGTTCCCCCGGTGCAACATGGTGCTCCGCCGCATTCAGCAATAGCGCCTTCAGCATGGCCGCACTCATGGCCGCAGGTACGCCGTGGCCACATACGTCTGCGACGCAGAGAATCCAGCTGCCATCTGCAAGCGGTAAGATGTCATAGTAATCGCCAGCCACATCGGCGGCCGGGCGGTAGAGGGCCGCAAGTGTGACTCCGGGCACTACCGCAGAGGTAGGGAGAAGATGCTCCTGAATTTCTCGTGCCTTGGCCATCTCTCCTTGGCGCTGTTCGGCCGTCGCCTGCAGGCGTTCGCTCATCGCTTCGATCGCAATGGCCAGTGCAGCTAGTTCTCGGCTTTTTGCGCTGTGGAAATGGACCTCAAAATTCTCTTCAGAAATCGCGGTCACCGTTGTGACGAACCGGCTTACTGGCCTGGCCACCATTCGTAGCAGGACCGTGCTGGCAACAACCGCGGCTACCACGCCTAACGCCAGAATCCCCACCAGACGCCATAGAACTTGGCCGAAAACGGCGCGCCGCAGAACGGCCACGTCCTCCGAGACATAGACAGTCGCATCGCCCTCATCAGCGCTGCCGACGACCAGATCGTGCTCTCCCAGCCCTGCAGATTGTTGCGCGGCCAGACTCTGTTGCATGGCCTGAAACATCTCTGTGGAGGAGCGTCCGTGTGCGGTCGATTGAATGACCGCGGCACCTATATCGACGGTAATGTGGTGCCCGGGCGACTCGGCGTCATGCATCTGGCGGCAGACCGCGTCGAGGTACTCCTGCACTGCGTCCAGGCCGCCGGGTCGCAGGCGTGACACGGCAGGGAGGATCGTCTTCGCTTCCTCCTGGAGCGCAATTCGCTTCTGCTCTAATCGGTCGCTCAGTTCGCGGCGGTAGTCGAGAACCAGGAACGCGACAAGAAGAATCGCCATCGCACCATTGACGATTACGAGAAGCTGAACACCTAGTGTCGGCGGCTTTTTTCCTCTCCGGAAGAGCGACCGCAGGGCCGAAAAACGGCTCCCTCGTGGCCTGGTGGGCGGCTCTTGTCGCCCCTGCTGATCGATCATTAGTGATCCTTACGGCTCGTGCCAAATTCTTACTAAGCTGCTGCGTATATTCGCGAGCGATCCATGCCGCTGACCCTCTGGCCCGTGGGATGTGAGAATCCCACGGGCTGTGACGTCTGCAATAGCGGCCGCTCTACCTCTGGGAGGCGTTACGGTTGAGATTCTCCTCGAGCAGCTTGTCGACCTTGGCCAGATACTGCTCCGGCTCGGCTTCGATCTTTCTGGTGCATGGTGGACAACAGACAAAAACCTGTCGGTCATCAACGACCGTCGAAGCAGGCTTCTCCGGTAGCGACTTGCCCATCGCCGGGCATTTGCCCTGGGCCGCGATCCGGTTGGCCTGGATCTGCGCCCAATGCTGCTCCTGGACATCACGACCGAAGCATCCTTTGCAACACAGAAAGACGATCTGGTCGCCGATCTTTGCTTTGATCGGGCCGCCCATGCTGGTCAAATCTTTTCCCGATACCGGGCAAATCTTTTGCGCCTGAACCAGCAGTTGCTGCTTCTTTTTGGCCTCATCCTCGCCAGTTTCCTGAGCGAAGGCGGCAGCCTGGAAAGCGACCGCGGCACACGCGGACAAAACAATCGCGAAATAACGCATCCTTAAACTCCTATCAAAAACCGAATCCGTCTCCAAAACCTCGCCGAACCCCCAACGCAGGGCTTCGGCGTCTTCCTATTGATTGTCGATTTTGGCGAAATACTTCTCCGGATCGCTCCGTAGTTTCTCTTCACAACCCTCGCAGCAGATAAACACATCACGCCCCTCTACCGTCAGTTTCTTGGGGGTTCCCATCGATCCCAACAGCCCGTCGGCCACAGGACAGATGCGCTGCGCTGCAGCCAACTGGCGGTCCACCTCAGGCAATTTGGCCAGTTCAGCGGCCACCTCGGGGTCCACGTCCGTTTGCACAGCCGTCTCAATCGGTTGGCTCTGGTCGACCGCAGCGTCATTTGCACCGCAACCCGAGAAGGTCGTTACAGCCAATCCCATCATCGCCAGCAGCGCCGCGGATATCGTCAGACTTCGCATCTCTCTCATCTCCTATTAATTCCAACCTGTCACGAACGCGCCGACATCGACGCGTTCACATTCCGAATCAAAGAGCTTTGAACCAAAAAACCGGCACCTACGGCTCCAACACATCGAGCTGGCTTCCGCAGGTCAACATCTTTTGTCCCATATAAGGGTTCAGCTTTTCTTCACTCCACCAGAGCCAATTCTCATAGCCGACCTTGGACATCCCGCAGCGGAACAGGAATACATCTTCGCCAAACAATGTCTGTCCACCGTTCTCGGCGAGCAACTGGACCATTTGCCGACTGATCCGGCCGAAGTGGAACCGTGCCTCTTTCAAATCGGCTGGGGGTTGATTGCCGATCTCGTCCGCCTGGCGTGCAATCCGCTCGGACAGAACCGTCAGTTCCGGGACCTGATTCTCGTGGGCCTGCACGGCCAGCGTCGAGGCCGCTTCGCCGAGCGCCGCGAACGCCGCGACGGCCTCGTCCAGTTTGTCACCGGCGAGCGCTTGGCTCAGATGAAAGTAGCGGTTCAGTAACTGACGGATGTCCTTCGCCAGCTCTTCGCCAATCGCTTCCTCCAGCGTCGCCGACCGCTCCTCAGGGGGGAGCATTTTCGTCAGCACACTTTGAAATTGACTCTCGGCGCTCAGCAGGAAGGCTCCGGCGGTGACCACTTCTTCGCCCGGACTGAGGCCTGAGAGGACATGGTGGTATCTTTTGAAGTCGGAGCCAAATTGCAGTTCAGCTCCCGGCTGATAGGCGGCTTCGCTCGTGCTTGGATACAGCCATCGAAGGCCGATCTCGATCTCGCGGGGCTCAAACGCACCCTCGCCTAGCTTGACGACTGCAACTTGCCGCTGCCCCGACCACAACACCGCGTTCTCCGAAACCGCTAGCGTTTGCGGCAACTCGGCGCGGAATTGGGCGCGGGCGTACATTCTCGGCTTCAGTCGTCCGTCGCTGTTGGGGATTTCGATCCGCACGCGCACCGTACGACTTTCCAGCTGGACCGTCGGATCAACGAACGAGACGACTCCCTCAAAACTCTCTCCCGGGAAACTTGGCACCGTCACGGTCACCTGCTGCCCCATGTCAACCAGCGGCAGTTCTTCCTCGTAAATGTCCGCCAGCAACCAGACTTCTTCCAGATTCACAATCTGAAATAGCGTCTCTCCCTCCTCGATATATTCGCCCTGCTGGACGTGTCGCTCGAGCACCGTGCCGGTCAGGGGAGCGTGGACCGGAACTCGCTCCAGCACTTCCTGCGTCTGTACGAGACGGTCGATCTGCTCCTGAGTCATCCCCTGATCGCGCAGCTTCTGCGAGGCGTATTTCCTGAGGTCGACTCCAGACAATCGCGAGGTCGACGTGTCGCGAGCCATCAGGAACTCTTGTTGCGCGACGATCAATTCCGGGCTGTACAGCTCGGCGATCACATCGCCTTGCTGGACGTGCGCTCCGGTGAAATTGACGTACAGCTTTTCAATGCGGCTTTTGCCGCGAATCCAGGAGGTGATTTTCGCTTCCCGCCGTTCGTCGGCGGCAATGCGGCCCGTGGTATCGATCTCGCGATGCAGCTTTCGCCGCAGTACCGGTTCGGTCGCGACCCCCGCCTGCTGAATTTGGCGCGACGTCAATGTCAGGTGTTCCGGTGCCTCCAACCCGCCGCCTACGAGCGGCACCAGTGCCATGTTGCAGATAGGGCAGACATCATTGGGATCGTTCCGCTTGATTTGCGGATGCATCGGGCACCAATAGACGACGCCCGAGTCACCGGCCTCGTCTGCGAAGCCGGCCCATGCCACCGCCCTGTGCCATACCGCATCCGCCTGGGTGCGAGCCTGCGGAACTGTCAGAACGATGCCGACGGCGACTGCGACCATGGAGAGCAGGAGCAACTTTCCCCAATGACGGCGTAAAAGACTAGAAAATGGGCGCATAACAACGTCCTTGAGAACGACGGATTAACCGTGGTTTTCCCGCGACCGCAGGAAAACCTGCATGCTGCGTTTGGTAGCTCAGCTGGTCGAAAATACCGGCGAGCCGACAGCGGAAAACGGGCGACAGAGGAAAGCCGTGCGCGCAGAAATCGCGCTGGTCGCCAGATCAGATATCCAGACGAACCTGGAGCCGTTGCAGAGAGGGTTCAGTGATCATGTGGGCCGCCTGCAGTGCGTGCCGTGCATGCGGAACCGATCCTGGGCCCGAATTCGGCAACCCTGACTCGGAGTTCAGCATGAAACAGCTTGACGCACGCTCGCTGGAGCGCGAGTCGCGGACTGGAGGAGAGTCGGGCGCCACCGGCGCCTGGACCACGCAGCATCCCATCCCACAGTTGCCGTCCAACCCGCAGCAGCAGGTCGCGGGCGGAGTCGCGCTGGCAGCCCCCGCCGCTTCAGCACTCCGGACCAGCGAGGCGGAGAACCCGCTGCAGGTCATGCCGAGCGCCAGACAGACGACGATCAGCGAGCGAAAACGGCGCGGGAAAACGGGGTGCCACATGCGGCTATCTTAGCACCGATCCGTCATCGGGACAACGTTTGCTCGCAGTCAGCTGCCGCTCGAACTGCAGCCCGAGCCGGTGGACGAATTGGATCTCCCGGATGATGCGGGGCAATTGGAGCAGCTGATCACGGCCGCATTGGCATGCAATCCGGAACTGCGTTCGTTGGCCTTGCAGATCGCCGCGAATCGCGAAAGACAGCGGCTGGCCTGCCTGCAACGATATCCCGATTTCCAGCTCGGCCTCGGTTGGTCCGCCGTCACTGCGGACGACGCGCTCAGCCGTGTGGCCAATGGCAACGACAATCTCAACTTCGGCGTGGGGATCACGTTGCCGATCTGGCGAGAGAAGATCAACGCTGGAATTCGTGAGGCTGCAGCGAATACTGCGTCCACGGCCCAAAGGCGAGACGCGGAAGAGGACGCACTGCTCGGCACCCTGCGCCGCCTGTTGGCCGAGGCGGAAGCGGTATTTGAACAGATCGAACTGTATCGCACGCGCATCATTCCACGCACTGAACGAACGCTGGAGTTGGCCACGGCCGATTACCGTAGTGAGCGAGTCGATTTCTTTACCCTGATCGACATCTACCAGGAACTGCTGGTCTATCAGATGCAGGTTGCACGGATGGAAGCGTCACTGGCCGGTACACTGGCGCGGCTCGATCGTGCAGTTGGCTGCCCTGTGCAAGTAGCCGGTGCACCAGAGTAGCCACTCCAGCGCGCGATTTAGCGCCGCCACTACAGACCAGCATGCCAAGCATTTCCACGAACGCCTGAATGACGATGACGGCAACGGCCAGTCGGCATTCAGAAGGCAGAGCCAATGCCAACGGCAGCACCACGAATGAATTGCGGGTGCCGGTGCTGAAGATCACGCCTCGACCTGATTTGGGAGGCAGGGAATAAAGCCAGACCGTCAGCCGCCCGATGACCGCCGCCAGTGCCACATACAACACGAACACCAGCGTCACCTGCGTTAGTTGGCTCGCGTGATCCAGCATATGCTGAATTTGCGAAGCGGCAATGACCGGCACCACCAACGCCAGCAGGACGACTGGCAGGACGCTGGACCTGGCAATTCCGCTCACCACTCGTTCGCCTCGCTTGCCCCACCCTTCAGTCAGCCACGCCAGCGAGAGGGGCAACGCGACCAGTCCGACAAACGCTTGCAAGAATGGTTCCGTCGCCACCGTCCGGCTCGTGTCGCTCTCCAGCAGCAGCCACAGAAAGATGGGCAGCAGGAGGATTTGCGTTATCAGCAGCAGTGGCGTGGCTGCCAGCGTCCGGTGGGCATCTCCCTTCCCCAGCAATGTGAACGGGTTCATCCAGTCCGTGCAGGGCGTCAGCAGAACAAGTACCACGCCGAGATGGATCGCTGTCGACGGGGGAAGCATCCACAGTAGGAGTCAGACGACAAGGGGAACAAACACGAAATTGGCCGTCAGGATGGCGGCCAGAAATCGCACATCCGCCAGTGCTCTCCGAAACCTCAGCAGCGGTACCTGGAGAAAGGTGAAGTACAGCAGGATGCCAACAACAGGCCAGATGGCCCCTTCCATCGCCATCCCTAGGCCGGGCAGCAGCAAACCCGCTACCGCTCCGGCCGGCAGAGCTGCGAAGTAGATCGGCAGCAGGCTGATGCCTCAGCGCTAAACAAACGCTCGAGCACCACTTTACCACCCCAAACGCGAGCCCATGGCGGTCCGGCAGAGATTCGCCAGACTTCGGGGGCGTCCCTATTCTGCTTGTCTCTACGCTAAGCGGCGAGAGAGGATCGCGGCCGTCATCGGCGGCCCATATCAGCGGATTATCCTCGGCCGGGTGAGGAAAAGCGTGTACATCCGCGACCGCGACCTGCATTCTAAGCGGCGCACTTTTCGCAGAAGCTTCGACCGCCGCTTGCTGCTGACCGACGGCAGCGGGTCGTCGTGGCCGTCCGTCCCAAAGTGCGGACGGCGCTGCTGCAATGGCCACTGACGAAGATTGGCTTGGCGGTCCGCGATGGCAGCGAGTCCCTCGCTAGTACCTGAAATGCTGTGGCTGGCAGAGATCGTCACAGGAGGCAAGCAATGAGGAGCCGATGTGATCACTTTGCTGTGGGGAGTCGTACTGCTGGCAGCGCTGTGGGCAGCACACTGGGGAGCTGAACGGCTCTCGAGTCCGCTCAAGAAGCTGCGCCGCCAGTGGGGTTTTTCTGTCGCCGCCGGGGGCAGCATCGTGGGTCTTGCTGCCGCCAGTCCCGAGACGGGGATCAACACCGCGAGTGCAATTCGCGGGGTAGCGGATATCGGTCTGGGGATGATGCTGGCATCCAACATCATCGCCATTCCGCTGATGGTCTGCACTGCATACATCGCAACGCGGAAGCGGGAGTTGCCCGATCACGAGGAACACGGACGTCACCGCCGCGAAAGACGGATCGCGGTGGACCCGCAAGCGGTCACTGTCCAGGCGCTGCCATACCTCGTGATCGTCGGCCTGTTGGCTGTCCTCACTCTGCCGGCTCAGTGGCGGGGACTGCAACCGATGGATGGTTGGATCATGGTCGGGGCCTACGTTCTTTACGCAGCGCAGGCACTCCTTCGCGGCCGGTCCGACAGCGAGCGGGTCGAGTGGAAAAAGAAAGAGGTCCTGCTGGCGCTGGGGGGAGTCGCGGCCATCGCAGGGGGCACCTATTTCGCGGTCCGTGCGACTGAGCAGATGGCGTCCGCGTGGGGGCTGGCCAAGATCGCTGCGGGCATGTTCATCACCGCTCCAGTGGCTGCAATGCCAGAACTGTTTGCCACCTGGAAGGTCACTCGCAGCGGTCAGGTCACCAGTGGCGTGACCAGCGTCATCGGCGACCACGCTGTTACGCTGACCGTGGCGCTATTGCCGTTGGCACTGGTGACTGTGCCCGTGGAGAATTTTCGACTGATGTGGGTCAATCTGTCTTTCGTCGCGCTGATGCCTCTCCTCTATGCCACTTGCATTCACTTCAGTGGGAGGCACGGCGAGCCCCACGGATTTCGTCGGTGGCATTTAGGTTTGTTTATCGGAGCTTTGCTCACATGGCTCGCCGTGGTGATCTTTTGGGTGCCAAACATTTTCACTGCCAGCTAGTTCAGCCCTGGATCAAAGTCCAGATTCGGCGCGAACCGATTCGGATCCAAGCTCCCTTCCAGCAAAAATCCATCGATAAGAGCGGAGGCCTGCCGAGCGTCGGCGGTGGCGGTGAGCGCGTCCAAGCGTACCTGGAACAAGGTCCGCTGCGCGGTCAGCAGCTGCAAGTAATCGCTCTCACCGACCTCAAACGCCTGACGCGACAGCTTGAGGTTTTCTTCGGCTGTCGGGAGGATGCTCTCGGTCAACCGCTCGACCCGAATGCGGGCGGTTTGGTATCGCTGTAGGACCGCGGCTAGCCGATTGGCGAGATTCAACTCGGTGCGATCTTGAGCGAGTTGCGCCGCAGCGATTTCGGCTCGGGCTCTCCGGATATTCCCTTGGTTGCGGTTGATAGTGGGCAGTGGAAGACTGAGCTGAACTCCGGTGAAAGTGTCGTCGGCACCGGTGTCATATCCGACTCGGACTTGGCCCGTGACGTTCGGCACCACCTCCGCGTGGGCGAGGCGAAGAGAGCGCTGGGCTCGGTTGACCGCTGCCGCACGATCAGCCAGCTCTGGGCTGGCGGCGAGCAAATGGCTCAGTGCGGCCTCGTAGGGCACCTCGGGCAACTCGCGCTCGAGGTCGCCCACAAGCGTCGCTGGAGGCAATTCGACGACCCCCACGACGCTGGCTAGCTGGCGGCGTGCGCCGGCCAGAGCGGCTTGCGAAGTCTCGACTGTCAACTCAGCCTGCTGGAGTTCGGTCTGAGCCTGCAGGAGGGCAACTCGCGACACCTCAGCGGCCACCAGCAATTGATTGACCGCCTCGATCGATTCGGCGGCGATGCGACGGAGCTGCTGTGCAAGCTCAACCCGTCTCTGGGCAACGAGGGCAATCGTAAAAGCGGTTTGCACATCCGTTTCGATTCGCAATCGATCTGCTGCCAGATTTGCCTCCGCTCGCTGGATCTCTGCCGCGATCACCGACTGTCGCAGCTGCAATTTATCGGCCGTCACGATCGTTTGTCCGATCCCCACGCTGTGCAACCCCGCCGCACCCTCGCTGCCGATCTCGTCCGCCTGGTATTGAGCGACGGGGTTGAAAGGTAGCCCCGCTTGGACCCACCGACCGCGTAGTGCTTCGATGCGAGCACGCATCTCGGCAACGGCGGGATTGTTAGAGAGCGCCAGCGATTCAAGTTCGCTCAGCTCCAGTTGGTCGTCTGAAAGCTCGCTAGCCGGCGGAACCGGCAGCAGTTCAGGAGCCTCGGCCAGTTCGACCGGCGATTCACTTTCCGTAGCGGGCCCTTGGTACTGCGCGAGCATTACCCCACTTTGAGCCTCTTCCGCCCGCTGAATCGCCGAGACGGTGGGCTCGACTGCCGGTTGGGGAATCGCATCAGCGGTTTGCCGGCCGGGAAGAGCGCATCCGCCCATAGGCAATAGCAACAGAAGCCACCTGAGTCCCCCGCGGCGCACGGCGGTGGTCCGCGCTCGTCGAGTACGGCTGCACTTCGCGGCAGTAGGTGTGTCTGGCGTGTTGCGGGGCACGGCTGTGGCCCTCCGTGGCCGAGTTCGGCCGAGTTCGGCCGCAAAATAGGAAAGGCCACTCCAGAGCGGCGTCCCTACACGCTATCGGCGTACTGCAGTCGCCATTTCATGAAATTCCTGGACCGAGGACAAATCCGCAGTTCACCGGCCACCGGCCGATTGCAGTCTGCGGGACGCCTTCAGGATCCCGCACTGGCTAAACCGTGACTGAGTTCACTCAGTCTTTGCTCCTGTGCTGTGGCCGCGCCCGGCGCGGCGATTGCACGCCGCAAGCCAAGGGGCACCGGTTTGTCTAAAGCTCGGAAGCGTGGCGTTGAATTGGAGAACTCAGGCTCCATCGACTCGGCTCCGTGACGGAATGAGGATCCGAGCCGGATCGTCCGTCACGTGCAAACTGTGCCGCTGCTCGCAAGCCGTTTAAGATTCGTCCGCAAGGCTTCGTGGCTCATTCCGCAGGCCACTCTCCGTATCTTATGAACACGCACGACGATTCCGGAATGGACGCTGACAGCCACGCTGGCCACGCGCATGACGTTTCGGGGGTCAGCGACTCGCGGCTCTTGTGGGCCGTTGGTCTGAACCAATTGCTCACGTTAGGGCAGATCGTCGCGGGGGTTTTTTCCGGCAGCCTCGCGCTGATGGCCGATGCGCTGCACAACTTCAACGACGCGATGGCACTGCTCATCGCCTATATCGCTCGTCGCGTGTCGCGGCGCCAGGCGACGAAAGCCTTTACCTTTGGCTACCGGCGGGCCGAGTTGATCGGTGCGATGATCAATCTGACCGCACTCGCAATGGTCGGGCTGTACCTGATCTACGAGGCGGTGATGCGGTTCATCGAACCGAAAGAAATCACCGGGTGGCTCATGATGGCAGCTGCCGGGCTGGCGTTGGTCGTTGACATTGCCACCGCCGTGCTGCTGTGGGTGATGAGCCGGGGCAACCTCAACGTGCGGGCGGCATTCGTCCACAATATGACGGACGCAGCCGCTTCGGTGGCGGTCCTGCTGGGTGGGCTAGCAATCATCTATCTCGATGTCTATTGGATCGATCCATTGCTGACGCTCGTGATCGCCGGATACGTTTTGTACCAGGCGCTGACGATGCTGCCCAAAGCCGCCAGAATCTTGATGGGAGCTGCGCCACCAGGGATCGACTTTGATGAAGTCGTGCAGGCCATGCAGGGGCACGAGCTCGTCGAGGAGATCCACCACGTGCATATTTGGCAGCTCGACGAGTCCCATTGCGCGATGGAAGCGCACGTCGTCATCGACCCCTCCGCCGTCAATCAGATGCGAGCTGTCAAACACAGTCTCAAACGGGTGCTTGAGGAGCAATTCGAGATTGGCCACTCCACGCTGGAGTTTGAACTTTCCGATGAACAGCTGGGTGGGACGGAGCACCACGGGCAGGTGACGCCACACTGATGCGACAGACTGGCCTCTACGAATTCGCTGGAAAACTCTCCGTGCGGAACGTCGGCGATGGGCGGCTTTGCCATTAGTGCCGAAGGAGCGACGATAGCGTTTCGGGCGTCGTCGGCATTGCAGCCGGTTTCGCACCCGCGGTTCAGATCGCCAGTGTGCCGATCGTCAGCGCACTGCGGCAGGCATAACTCGCACGCACCGCGTACAGGTGGAAGGAAGGAACGGATGAGCTTCTGGGAGAAATCTCAGCCCATTTTCATATTACTGTCGGTCGTGCTGGGGCTACTGCTGGGGCAGGTCTCTTGGGTGAGCGAGTCCGCTGGGACACTGGTCGTTCCGTTTCTCATGCTCATGCTAGCCGGCGTGTTCCTGCACGTCCCGCTACGGGGCCTTGGACGAGCGTTTGCGGATCTCCGTTTCACCGGCTGGAATCTGGGGATCAACTTTCTTTGGACGCCACTCTTTGCTTGGGTCCTGGGAATCGTCTTCCTAATCGAACAGCCTGAGCTGCGCATCGGTTTGCTGATGCTTCTGGTGACGCCGTGTACCGACTGGTATCTAGTATTCATCCATTTAACCGGTGGTAATGTCCGGCTGGCCACGGCCCAATTGCCCTGGCACCTGATTCTTCAGTTGTTACTCCTGCCGATCTACCTGCTCGTCTATGTGGGGGCGTTTGTGACCCTCGATGCTCGCTTACTCGTGGAAAGCGTGCTGTGGGTGCTGGTCCTGCCGTTGATTGTGGCCACTCTTGCCCGGGCGGTAGCCATTTGGGCCAAGGGTGTGGACTGGCTAGAAGGGAGCGTGCTGTCTCGCATCGCGCCGCTTCAGTTGGTTTTTCTGTTGCTCGCCATCTCGGCAATGTTCGCTTCGCAAGGAAGCACACTTGTCGACCGCCCAGAGATCATTGTTTGGCTCTTACCGCCACTGTTGGTCTTCTTCGGTGTCAACCTTGGGCTGGGACTCGTCATTGCGAGATTGGCTCCCTTCGACCGCGGTGATTGCGTGGCATTGTGTTTTGCGACACTTGCGCGCAACTCTCCGATTGCGTTGGCGATCGCCGTGGCCGCATTTCCCGAGCGGCCGCTAATCGCCCTATCGCTGGTGATCGGGCCGCTCATCGAACTGCCGCTCCTCGCTGTCGTCTCGCAGTTCCTCAAGCGTGTGCTGCCGGGCACTGGCCGAGCCGCTATTTGAGCCGTTGCACCTGCGTCAAACCGTGGCTTAAGGTCTGCTCGATGTCAAAGAAGCTGCGCCAGTAGTCTTCAGAGAGCATCCCACTCTGTCCCCCTTTTTATCGGCTGCCCCCATCGCGCATCGACATCGCGTGGTTGGGTTCCGTCCGCTCCGTCCGTAGGTTTCAGGCTGGTGTTTCAGGCTGGACACTCGACAGGAGCAGGCTGACGCATCGCCAAGAACCGCGTCGCCAATACCCGGGGGGACGCTCCGCTGCGTTCGCGGGCGGTCTGCCGGATTGGCAAGAGCCGCATCTACGGCTCCCAATAGCGGCAAACCGGCAACCCTTGACCGGCTGATTCCTGCTCCCTACACTTCGTTAGTTGGCGAAGTGAAGGAGTGGATTTATGCAGCAGTTTATGTCGATTACGAAGGCGTTCAGCGACGAGAACCGGGTTCGGATCTTGCTCAGTCTGCGCGAAGGCGAACTCTGCCTCTGCCAGATCGTCGAAGTCCTGGGGCTCGCGCCTTCCACCGTCTCCAAGCACGTGGAGCTGCTCCGCAGGGCAAATCTCGTCGAGCGACGCAAAGAGGGCCGCTGGCATTACTACAAGCTTGCCGGCCGCGGCGCCCCGCCGGTCGTTCGCGAAGCGATTCGCTGGACGCTGAAATCGCTGGAAGAGGAACCTGTCATCACCGCCGATGCGGCCAAACTGTGCTGTGTCCGCAATACAGACCTGGAGGAATTAGCTGGATGCTACAACCGAAGCTAAATGTGCTCTTTCTTTGTACGGGCAACTCGTGCCGCTCACAGATGGCTGAAGGATGGGCGCGGCATCTGAAATCCGAGCAAATCAATCCCTACTCGGCCGGGATCGAAAAGCATGGGCTGAACCCCAATGCCGTCCAGGTGATGCGAGAGGCCGATGTCGACATTTCCGGCCACTACAGCAAAACCTTAGCCGATCTGCAGGATGTGCGGTTTGACTACGTCGTCACGGTGTGCGGCCACGCCCATGAGACCTGCCCGGTCTTTCCCGGAGACGCGGAGGTGGTGCATGTCGGATTCGACGATCCTCCGAAGCTTGCCACACAAGAAACCGATTCGGCAAAGGCGCTCGATCATTACCGCCGCGTGCGTGATGAGATTCGGGCTTTTGTTGCGACGCTGCCCGAGGCTCTGAAAACACAAAACACCCTGACTGATGAGGTTTAAAACAATGGCCACGATTGAAGTGTTCGATCCGCCGATGTGCTGCAGCACGGGCGTTTGCGGTCCCGAGCCGGACGAGAGGCTGGCTCAATTCTCAGCGGACCTTGATTGGCTCAAGCGTCAGGGAATGCAGGTTCGCCGGTACAACCTTTCGCAGGAGCCGGCAGCTTTCGTCAACCAACCAGACGTGGCTCGTGTCCTCCGCGAGACCGACGGCGAAGGATTGCCGGTGGTGATCATCGACGGCTCCGTCGTCAGTCATGGGGAATACCCCGCGCGGCAACGGCTGGCGGAAATGGTGGGGCTCTCTGCGAGAGTCGACCAGAATCCTGGAGCTCAGCCTTCTGAACTGCAACGTCAAAGCCCCTCACTGTCAGTCGTTCCGCCTGGCGGCGGCTGCTGTGGTGGTAGCAAAGGGAATGACAGTGGGTGTTGCTGAGCGCGTTGTAATCGACCGAAGCGAATAATAAGAGAAATGCAATGACCACGACCCGCAGCTGGCACGAGGGGGCGACCAAGCACCTGTTTTTCACTGGCAAGGGCGGGGTTGGGAAAACGTCGCTGGCTTGTGCTACCGCCGTCCGGCTAGCCGATGCTGGCAAGCAGGTGCTGTTGGTCAGCACCGATCCGGCCTCAAATCTCGCTCATGTTTTCGGGGTCGAGATCGACGAGCACGAGCCGACCTCCATTGTTGAGGTACCAGGTCTCTTCGCGCTGAATATCGACCCCGAGGCGGCCGCTCAAACGTACCGCGACCGCATCGTGGGGCCGGTCCGTGGTCAGTTGCCCACGGCCGTCGTCGCGAAGATGGAGGAAGAGCTTTCCGGGGCGTGTACCACGGAGATCGCAGCCTTTGATGAATTCACTGCTCTGCTGACCGATCCGGCGGTGCACGAGCGATTTGACCATATCATTTTCGATACCGCACCGACGGGTCATACGCTCCGCCTGCTGAAGCTGCCGCGAGCCTGGTCGGAATTCTTAGCAACCAATGAAAGCGGTGCATCATGTCTGGGCCCTCTGGCGGGCCTGGAGAAACAGCGACAGCAATATCAGGCGGCTGTTGAGACGCTTGCCGACGGCCGGCGGACTTCAGTGCTATTGGTCAGCCGTCCCCAGCGGGCAGCGCTCGGCGAGGCGGCACGTACCAGCGGCGAGCTCAAGTCGCTGGGCGTCCATAACCAGCGGCTGATCGTCAACGGCCTAATGCCCGACACGGGCAGCGGCGATCCGCTGGCCCGCGCGATGCGCGACCACGACGCCGAGGCGCTTCAGAATATCCCCGACGCACTCCGGCAATTGCCACGCGACGATGTGGAACTGCTGCCGATGAACCTCGTCGGTCTCGACGCGCTGCGGGGGCTGCTTGGGGAGTCGCAGCCATTGGCCATTGCTGACGACCAGTCGATGACGGCTCCGGGGGCCGATGTGCCGTCGCTGAGTGAACTGGTCGACGCGATCGAAGCGGACGGGCACGGCTTGGTGATGGTGCTCGGCAAAGGGGGCGTGGGCAAAACGACCGTTGCTGCCGCCGTGGCGGTCGAACTGGCCGCTCGCGGGCACGACGTCCATCTCACCACGACCGATCCAGCGGCCCACATCGCCGAGACGATCGAGTCGGAGGTCGAGCACGTACAGGTCAGCCGGATCGATCCTCTGGTCGAGACCGAACGCTATCGACAGCATGTGCTCGAGACGAAAGGCAAGAACCTCGACGACCAGGGGCGAGCACTGCTGGAGGAAGATCTGCGTTCGCCGTGTACCGAGGAAATTGCGGTCTTCCAGGCGTTCTCTCGAGTGCTCCGCGAGGCGAGCAGCAAATTCGTCGTCATGGACACCGCACCGACCGGTCATACGCTGCTGTTGCTCGACGCCACCGGTTCCTACCACCGCGACGTCGTACGTCACATGAAGGAGGCCAACCGCATCATCACCCCAATGATGCGGCTGCAGGATCCCAAACAGACGAAGATGCTGATTGTGGCGCTACCGGAGACGACACCGGTTCTGGAGGCGGCGGCGCTACAGGAAGACCTGCGGCGGGCGGGAGTGGAACCGTGGGCTTGGGTGCTGAACGCTTCGCTGGCTGCGGCCGGACCGAGCGATCCGCTGCTGACCGCTCGCGCCCATTCGGAACTGGCACAGATCGAGAAAGTCCGTGAGCAGTTCGCATCGCGGCTAGCGTTGACGCCCTGGGTGGCGAAGGAGCCGGTCGGCCCAGCGGCGCTCCGCGAGTTGTGTCATACCGCAGCACGCTCCGCCAAGAATACATAACGAGGAGTCTGAGAGAGCTGTCATGGCAGAGCAACGTGTTGCCGGAGAACTTTCACTCTTGGACCGTTACCTGACGGTCTGGATCTTTTGCGCGATGGCGTTGGGAGTGGCGATCGGCTACTTATTCCAAGCGAGTATCGAGCGGTTCAACGAGGTGCTGACGATCGGCGAGCACACGAACCTGCTGATCGCCGCCGGATTGATCCTCATGATGTACCCGCCGCTCGCCAAGGTGAAGTATGAATTGATGCCCAAAGTCTTTTCCGACTTCAAGGTTCTAGGTCTGTCGCTGCTGCAAAACTGGATCGTGGGACCGGTTCTTATGTTTGTTTTGGCGGTCGGTTTCTTTGGGTTCATTGCACCGGGGCTGTTCGGAGCTGACGAGCGGTGGGGCCATTATATGGTCGGCTTGATCCTCGTCGGGATCGCCCGATGCATCGCGATGGTGTTGGTCTGGAATCAGCTCGCCCGGGGAAACAGCGAGTATGCCGCTGGGCTAGTCGCGCTGAACAGCATCTTTCAAATCCTGACGTTCGGCATCTATGCCTGGATATTCATTACCGTGCTTCCACCGATGTTCGGACTCGAGGGGACCACAGTCGACGTCGGGATCGGCGAAGTTTTTGCCAGCGTCATCATTTATTTGGGGATTCCGTTCGCTGCCGGAATCCTTAGTCGAGTGATTCTCGTTCCGCTCAAGGGAAGCGAGTGGTACGACCGCGAATTTGTACCGCTGATCTCGCCAATTACGCTCACCGCACTGCTCTTTACGATCGTGGTGATGTTCTCGACGCAAGGCGAGCGGATCATACAACAGCCGCTGGACGTGTTTTGGATTGCGATCCCGTTGGGCGGCTATTTTGGGATCATGTTCCTGGTGAGCTTTTTTATGGCATGGAAGGTCGGGGCGGACTACTCGCGCTCTGCCACGCTGGCATTCACCGCTTCGGGCAACAATTTTGAGTTGGCTATCGCCGTGGCGATCGCTGTCTTCGGCATTGCCTCGCCGGTGGCCTTCGCGACGGTGGTCGGCCCGCTCGTGGAGGTTCCCGTCCTAATTGGACTGGTACACGTGAGCTTGTATTTCCTGCGTCGGCTTTACGGCGGTGTGGTCCAGGAAAGCGAGCTCGATCCGGCGGCAGTCATCGCAGCCGCTGGGCCGCAAGCGTGCTCGGTTACCCGCCAAGTCTCAGTTGCACCGCGGAGCGATTCGCAGGGCCCGATGCAATAGTCCGGTGACTTAGCCGGCGCATGCTTGCGTGCATGTTCCGAAAAGGAATGGGACGAGTGCTGAGGCAAGCGAGAGTCGCCCGTGCAATTCCCGCTTGCCTCAACCATTTTGTCGAGACACGCCTTTTACCGAGGCGGTCGCGACGTAAAGGTACCGGCCGGAGAAACCATCTTCGTCGGCGTCTTGCCGATGCCTGCCATCAAATCCCAGACGCCCCGCGGGCTCAGACGAACCCCCGGCTCAGGGGCGACCGTCACGCTTTGGTGCTCAATACTGCACTTCACGCCAGCGATGCCTCGGATGCCGTCGAACCGCTTGGTGATCTTTTTCACGCAACCACCACACATTTCACCCACGGTCATCACCGTGTTCGTCTTCTCCCCATCCGCCGCGGCGAGCGGCGACGCGGTTGCGACGACTGCGACCAAGAGCGCGAATCCTGCAACCAAACCGGTCCGACGAGAGAACTTCAACATGCCTAAACTCCTCTTTCTGAAACCGTACTAAGAAACGGGATGACCCAGCCGCGCACGACCGCCGCGTGCAGCCTACCGGTCAATTACCCAAACCTGATGGATGGCTTTCCAGAAGCATCGCGGCGATTGGCAACACCACCGCTCGCTGTGGTCGCGCGAGCGCAACCGAACCTACGAGTTCCTGGAATGGCGAAACATTTCAAAGCTCAACCGCGTGAGAGCACGCGCAGAAGAAACTGAATCAAATCAGCAAAGATTGATACGCAATGCGCGCATCGCGACCGCTGGCGTAGACGCAACGGCTAGAGGCCGGATCGACCGCCGAGGCAGCCTCGGCAAACGGCCGTTCGATGTCGCTGCCTGTCAAAGAAGCGACGGCGGCGAAATCCAGAACCGCCGCCACCGACAGTTCCGCTCCGCTACTCAGAATGGCCCCATGGCAGATGCAATCGCCACAGTCACAATCGTTGTCGGGGCAGCCGCGACTGGGTATCGCTGGCTGTGGGCTACAGCAGCCGCAGGCCGTAGCCGCAGACTCCTGGACTGCTGGCAATTCTCCCGCTTGGCAGCGCACCGGGCATACCAGCAGGGAAGTGATCAGTAGCAGGAGAAGAACGCGAAGCATCTGTACAGCCACGGCCTATGCGCGATCGGTCACTGAATGACGGCCACTCCTTATATCGGGCATTGTGGCAGAGGCACAACAGCAGGCTTTGTCCATGATGCCGATTTTCTGCTTGCGAGAATCTTTCCATAACGCGTCGCGGTTGATTTGCTTGCGCGTACGGTGCTTGTAAACCGAGGGGGTTGTGAGGTCCATAAGTCGGGGACGTGCCGCTTTCAGTCTCGCAGCGCCCGCAGACCGTTGGCGATCACGGCCAGCGAGGCTCCCATGTCGGCGGCGACCGCCATCCAGAGCGTCGCCCAGCCGCCGACTGCGAGCACGACAAACACGGCTTTGATGCTCAGCGAGAAAACGATGTTTTGCTTGATGATCCGCAGCGTCTTGCGACTCATTCGGACGCCGGTCGAGAGCTGTGAAAGCGAGTCAGTCATGAGCGCCATGTCCGCGGTTTCCAGGGCTGCATCGGTCCCCGCGGCGCCCATGGCAATGCCGACCGTCGCTGCGGCAAGCGCCGGTGCATCGTTCACCCCGTCACCGACAAAGGCGACCCGTTCTCCCCTGGCTTCCGCTTGGCGAACCACTTCGACTTTATCCTCGGGAAGCAGTTCGGCATGGAAGTCATCCAGACCGAGACGGTCGGCGACCGCGTGGGCCGTCGCTTCGTTGTCGCCGGTGAGCATGATGAGTTTGCCAATTCCGCTGCGGCGGAGCCTCGCCATCGCCTCGGCCGCTTCGCCGCGCGGCTGGTCCGCGACGGCAATCACTCCCAGAGGCTCGGTTCCCTCGAGCAGCGTGACTGCCGTTTTGCCTTCGTGCTCGAGGGGCCGCAGAATCTCCGAAACCCGCGCGTCGATTCCCCGTTCTCGGCAGAGCCGCTCGTTGCCCACCGTAAGCAGCCGTCCTTCCACTCGAGCCTCGACTCCCCGCCCCACCAATTCGTTGAATTCGGTCGCCTCGGGAAACTCCATCGCCTGCTGCTCGGCATGGGCGAGAATGGCCCGTGCAATCGGATGCGTCGATCCGTGCTCCAACGCCGCGGTGAGCCGCAGCACGGACGCTTCGTCCTCAGCGCCGAGGGCGATCACGTCGGTAACCCTCGGCTGGCCTTCGGTCAGGGTGCCGGTCTTGTCGAAGGCGAGCGTCGTGATCTTTCCAATGTTTTCGAGATGCAAACCGCCCTTGATCAGAATCCCCTGGCGAGCCGCGCCCGCAAGGCCGCTGACCAACGAAACGGGGGTGGAGATCACAAGAGCACACGGGCAGGCGACGACGAGCAACGCCAGGGCTCGATAGAACCACGTCTCCCACGGCCCCCAGCCCACCAGCGGCGGGACGAGGAACACCACCGCGGCGAGGCCCACGACGAGCGGCGTGTAGACGCGAGCGAAGCGGTCGACGAGGGACTGCGACGGTGCACGGCTCGCCTGCGCCTCCTCGACCGCATGAATGATCCGCGCCAGCGTCGTGTCCTGAACGAGCTTCGTCACTCGGATCTGCAGCAGCCCTTGTTCGTTGATCGACCCGGCGAACACCTCGTCGCCTGGTTCCTTGTCGACCGGCATCGATTCGCCCGTGATGGATGCCTGATTGATCGCCGAACGTCCCTGGAGGATCTCGCCGTCGAGTGGAATCTTCTGGCCCGGGCGGACCACGATCGTCTCATTGGGCTCGACGCGGTCCGCTGGGACCGTGACCTCGCGACCGTCGCGGAGCACGGTCGCTTCGGTGGGGGCGAGGTCCATCAGTTTCTTGATCGCGTTTCGCGCCCGGTCCATCGAATGCGTTTCGAGGACTTGCGCGACCGAAAACAAAAAGACGACCGACGCCGCTTCGCTCCACTCGCCGATCACCACCGCGCCGATCGCCGCAATCATCATCAAGAAGTTCATGTCCAGGGCGCCATGCCGCGCTGCACGCCAAGCGCGAGGAGCGATGTACCAGGCGCCGGTGAGCCCCGAGAGCGCTAGCAGCGGGACCATGAAAGCGTCGGCCACACCAGCCCAACCGAGCGTCAATCCCAGCAGGAGGAACACGCCGGAGAGCGACGCCATCACGAGCCGGCCATGACGCTGCCAAAAACTGGGAGCTTGAGCTTCCTCTCCTTCGACCCGGGCGGTCATCCCCAGTTCACCGATCGCCCGCTGGATCTCGGCGGCGGAAAGACTCCCCTCGACGATTAAACGCCGGGCGATCAGATCGAATTGCAGATCAATGACGCCAGGGAGGCGTCCCAACAGGTCCTCGATCTGCCGCACCTCATCGGCGCAGTCCATCTCGGCGACATGAAACACCGCCCGCCGGGCCTCACCTTCCTCTACGCGGTAGCCGACACGGCGAATGGCCCCGCTCAGATCGCCCCGTGCCAGTTTGCCCTCGGCGTACTCCACGCGGACTCGTCCTCCGACCACGTCGACCTGGACATCGTCAACTCCCTCAAGAGTGCGGAGGGAGCGCTGGATTTCGTCGGCGCAACTCGGGCAATCCATACCTCCGACGCGAAACTCACAGCGGGCGGCCGTTCCCGCGCTCGACGGTACAGATTGATTGCGTGTCGTCACGGTTAGCCCCCATGCTCACAGCCTGAAGGAAAATGCACAGTACCGGTCTGGAGACCAGACCCCGCAAATGCGGAGCCGCCTAAAATATTTCTGGGCTGTGCTCTCAGCCACATGATAGCGCGTTGGCCCAGGACTGGTGGACACCGGGGGATTTTCCGAGAATCTCCCTAGGAGATCATCATGTCCAAGGAATCACAGCACAAACGACGATCATTTAGCGACGAGTTCAAACGCGACGCCGTCGATCTGGTCGTCAAACAAGGGTACTCCTTTCGTTCCGCAGCGAAGTCGGTCGGAGTCGGCGAGGGGAGTCTGAGGCTCTGGCACAGGCAGCTCGCCCCCACGCCCCAGCCTGCGGGCGAGGACGCCTCGCTCCAGGAGCTCAGAGAGGAGAATCAGCGCCTCAGGCGTGAACTCCGGAAGGCCGAACTGGAACGCGAAATCCTAAAAAAAGCTACGGCGTACTTCGCGAAGGAGTCACAGTGAAATACGCCTGGATTCAAGATCATCGAGACTCCTACCCGGTCGCCGTGATGTGTCGGGCTCTGCAGGTGAGCACGAGCGGATTCTATCGCTCTCGCAAGGCCCAGCCGGGACCGAGGGCTCAGCGGTCGGCCCGCATCCGCGAATGCGTCGCCGCTGTTTTCGAGTCGTCCAATCAGGGGTACGGCAGCACCAAGATCGCCCGCACTCTCGAGACCGCCTCGAGTCTGGAGACCGCGTGCCGCAATACGGTTGCCAAGGCGATGCGTGAGATGGGGCTGAAAAGCCGTGTTTCGGCGAAGTTCAAACCGACCACGACTCAGACCGATCCCTCCAAGCAACCGGCGCCCAACCTGCTCGCACAGCAGTTCACCGCGACGGCCCCGAACCAAAAGTGGGTCGCCGATATCACTTACCTGCCGACTGCGGCAGGTTGGGTTTAACTCGCCGTCGTTCTCGATCTGTTCAGCCGCAAGGTCGTGGGCTGGGACATCTCCGAGAGTCTGGCGACTCCCGTAGATTAGCAGCGCCCTGCGGCAGGCGATCGAATCGCGCGGCCCGAAACCAGGCGAACTGCTGCACCACAGCGATCGCGGCTGTCAGTACACGAGTGAAGACTATCAATCGACTCTTCGCACTTTGGGGATCAGCTGTTCGATGAGCCGAACCGGCTGCTGTTACGACAACGCCGTGATGGAGCGATTCTTCTGGTCACTGAAGCACGAATGGACGAAGTTTGAAACGTTCGCCGATATTCAAGACGCGAGGCTGAGCGTGTTTCGGTACATCGAAACCTTTTACAACACTGACCGAATCCATCAGTCACTCGATTACCTGACGCCGAACCAGTTCGAGGCGCAACACGCCAACGTTCTAGCCGCGTAAACTTCTTATCCCCGGTGTCCGCCAGTCCTGGGCCAACGCAAACCTCAAGAGTGGAGCGAGCGTTCGCCTCGGTGCCCCTGCAGTCGCCCGCCAGTCTCTCCTTGCTTCTGTGTAGCATTCTGCCGCTGGCAGTGTTGAACAGCCCCACGCCGGTCACGACGCTCGCGTGACCTTCTTTCAACGGGCTATTCGTACTGCTACTTGCGCCATGCGGCGCACCACAGAAGGACCTCTGTTATGTTGTCGTGCCAGGAAAAAGCGAATCGGCGATCCGACTATGTATGGATCACGCCTACGTTGGCCGCCCGAACCACCGCTGCCGACGTGCCAGATTCGCCACCTCGGAGTGGCCAATCACGTGTGATGCTGGTTGATGACTCACACCCGTTCCGTGAGCAGGTCGCCACGAAATTGTTCAGCGCAGATGTGGTCGCTCTACAGGCATCTGACGTATATGAAGCCCTGCGTTTAGCGCGGGGAAGCGAAATCGATCTGTTGGTGATTGGTGGCGACCAACGCTACCAGAGCGGCTGGCGGTGTGCAGGGAAACTCTGCGGCCGGTCCCCCTCGTGCGGTGTCATCCTGTACTTTGACCACGTATCGGATCGCGATCGATTGTGGGGACGGGTGTCGCATCTATCTGCTTTGGTAGAAACCAAGGGCCGACCGAAACCGCTGGTTGCTGCGGTGCTCCGAGCGTTGGGGCGGTCGCTACCCGCCGCCGATCGCCACGGGCGCGCGGATTGGGCGAGCAAAGCAGAGGGCGGGCTGAGCGTGAATGCACTCGCAGATCGCGATCAACGGCGTGCCCGCAGTATTCCGCACTGAACAGACACTCCCGTCCCGTCGGAGGAATCCCCATGCTGCAGAAAGCATGCTTCCGGAGGGGCGTGAGTCGCTTACAGGCGGCCTCGGGCCGTAGCGTCGTTCTTGGGCCTGATAGGTCGCTGACGAAAAGGGCCGTCTGAGTTTATTGACCAATGCGCGAGCAAGTTGCCCGCAGGGACGAGCGAGAGCCGGTGATTTGCAGCGTTTCGACGGGCAGGGAGGACAACCTACTCGCGCAGTGGTCAATAGGTGCGGTTGTGCTGCGGAGAGGTCTGTCACATCCTCTTGCTTCGCAGTCCATCTCGGCGATGTGAAGCACCTTTCATGGTTGATGACATCGGCCTTCACTTAATCCCCGTTGAGCGAGGCCGAATCGGCCGCGTACGCGCCTCGCGCGCGTGTTCCAGAATTTCCCAGCCGCCGTGGATCACGATCCCGACGACTACCATGCCGATCAGCAAATCGGGAAGCCGAGACTGCAAGAGCATCACCGCCATGCCGGACGCGACAATGCCGAGATTGGCGATCATGTCGTTCGTGGTGAAGATCCACGACGCCTTCAGGTGCACGCCCTGTTCGCGGTGTGACCGCAGCAACCGCAGGTTGAGCAGGTTAGTCGCCGCGTTCACGACGGCTGTGACGATCATGGCCCACCCGATCGGCTCGGATCCCGTGACGAACCGCCGGACGATCTCGCCGAGCAACACTAGAGCCATCACAATCAGGAGCACGCCAGACAGCCGTGCGGCGCGCGCCTTGGCGGCAACCCCCCGGCCAACCGCGAACAGCGCGACGACGTAGACGGCTGCGTCCCCGAGGTTGTCCAGGGCGGCGCCCAGCAGACCCGTGGACTGTGCCAGGATTCCCCCGGCGCCCGCGACAGCGACCTGTGTGGCGTTGATGCCGAGCACCCACTTGAGGGTGCGCCGCTCGGCGGCGTCTTCGGCGTTGAGCTGGGGTTCGTCGTCATCCAGGGTCATTCGCTCTCCTTGACGTTGCAGATGACGAAACGGCTCCGCGGCAGGGCCGGCAGCCGCGCGTAGTCGATGCTCAAGTCTTGTTCCGGCACGTCGTAGGTGACGCTTTTGGCCAGGAAGCCCGCCGCCACCTTGACCAGTTCCATCGCGTTCCATTCGCCCGGGCAGCGGTGGTTGACGTAGTGGTCGCCGCCGCCTTGGGGGATGAAGTTGAACGGGTTCCCGTCCCAGTGGCGGAACCGCTCCGGCCGGAACTCGTCCGGTGCATCCCACGTCTGCAGGTCGTGGTTGGTGCCGTACAGATCCAGCGCCACCAGCCATCCTTCGGGGAAGCGGTAGCCCTTCCACTCGAAGTCCTGCCGGACCCGCGCCATGACGGCCGGGAAGAATGGATAGAACCGCCGGACCTCCTGTGCGAACAGGTCCGAGAACCCGGGCTCCCCTGCCGCGAGTTTTTCCCGGCACCGCGGGTAATGGTGGAGCGCCATCGCGGCGAACACAATGAAGACTGAGACGGCCACCGTCGGGCGGAGGACGTTGATCAGTTCAACCGCCGCCGTGTGCCGGTCCAGCAAATCGCCCTTCAGATCCCGGTGCATCGCGATCACCCAGGCCGCGCTCTCCTCAGGCGGTTTGAGCCGGCCGGCGCGGACCTCCTCGATCAGATTCCCAATCCATCGCTCGGCCCGTCGGCGGGCCAGCCGGGACCACAGGTGGGCCGGGCTGAGTGCCGCCGCTCGGTCGAACATCGCCATCAGCTCCTCCGTCCGCCGGCCGACCTCGGGCTCTGCAAGCGGGACACCAGCCCACTCGCAGACGGCCGTGGTCAAAAGCTCGTTCACCTCGTCGTAGAGAACGACTCGGTCCATCCCCGACCACGTCTGCACATAGACCTGCCACCGCTCGGCAGTCATCGCCCTCAGCCGCTCGACGCGCTCAGGCCCCATTAAGGACATGAACATCTGCTTGCGGTGCCGGTGCGCCTCACCGTCCAGCCCCTGAACACCGCCCTTGCCGAACAGCGTCTTCTTGAGCCAGCCGGGGGCCACGCCACGCCGAACGAAGCGATCCTCGTCGTAGAACAATGCGGCCGCCTCCGGCCCCGTCATGCAAATGATCTTTCGGAGACCGAGCCGGGTCTGAAAGAGGTTGGACTGATAGTGTTTACATCTCCTCGAGATGAATCGGTAGGGATCGCCCACCAGCGCCAGAGTGGAATCCAAGCTTGTGTCGTGAGGTATGTGGGGCATGTGACCATTTCTCTTAAGACAATCGGGTAAGGGAACTCAAGGCGGCGTGCTGGCCCTGAGGTCCTGTCGATCGTCCCCACGGAGGGGCGCCAACTCGCTCCGTGTCTCGCGCCACTGGAAAGCCAGCGGCGCTCAGCCGCGACTCCAGTTCCTCGGGCGAGATTTGGGAGTCATCTAGCGCGAGCCGCACCCGACATGCCACCGGCGAAATCTGCAACACTTCCACGCCGGGCACGTCTTGCAGAGAGCGGCGGAGCCGCGAGGCGTCATGTTCGCAATCCAGGCTGACGATATGTAGATTCCGTTGCTTCACATGCAGTCCCCAATCAGTTACATCCAACTACCCGCCGATATCCCTTCTGTCATCAGTCGTATATATCGAGGAGATTCAGCAACTCTGTCCGCGATTTCGCGCCGATCCATCGCTCAACCTCCTGACCGTTGTCGAACAGCAGCAGCATCGGATACCTGTCTACAGCGTACTTCTCCTTAATGAATGGATGCTCTTCGATATTCAACTCAGCGACTTTGACGCTGCCAGCAAGTTCTTTGGTGATCTCCTGAATGGTGGGTTTCATCGCGATGCATGGCTGACACCACGGAGCCCACATGTCGACCAGAACGGGGAGATCGCTCTGAAGGACTTCACGAGCGAAGTTTTCATCGGTCAGTTGGACCGGCTGTGGGGCGGTCGACGGATTGCTCGACGTATGTGGCGAGCGGGTGTGCGTATCGCAGCCGGCGATCGCCGCAGCGAAGATCGTTAGCACTGCGATGAGTCTAAATTGCATATGGGCTCGTAGGGGAAGTGTTCCAACTGTCCGCCGCGGGTGCAATCGCTGCGCCGCACCCGCGGCGGTCATTCAAGTTAGATCTCAGTTGGCTCATTGGCCACCACTCGCGGATGGCCGGTTTCGTCGCCTTGCGGCTTACTCAGTGGGCTTCGGAGGCTGACGCCCCGTCTTGGCTTCGTACTGAGCTGCGAATTTGTCGAAACGCGACGGGCTACAAATAAAGCACTGCGATTCGGGGCGTGCATGCTCGTCGCACCAATCGCCAGACTCTTTGAACGCCGATACCAAGCTTGTATCGCACAAAGCACATTCCTCTTCCGGGATGCCATGTTCGACACACCACCAGCCGTCGTGGCTATGGTCGACGGTGGTTACTGCGGGTGTCTCGGCGGTATTTTCCGACGCGGTCTCGCCCTGTCCGCAACCGCTAAGAGCGACGACGCTCAGCGACAACAATCCGAGCATCCCCAGCATCCCGAGCGAGCGACTGCGGGTCGTGAACATCCAATTCATCTCAAGTTCCTTTCGGCTTCGCCGAATCAAAGTTTAGACCGTCAATCGTTCGGGCATTCGTCCGTGCCCGGGCACATGCCCGGAATCAAACTCTTGCTCGACGTCCGGATCGGTCGGTTCATCTGGCTGGTGACGATGACCGTCATCGTCTCCGCCATCGTCATCAAAACTCTCCGTCGGCAGGTTAAACACGACGTAGAGCACTCGTAGGACGAGCAAACTCATGATCATGGCGCTACAAACGCCACCGATCACTACGGTTGCCAACGGCCTTTGAACTTCCGCACCCATGCCGGTGCTGAACGCCATCGGCAGAAAGCCAAGGCTGGCCACCAACGTGGTCATCAGGATCGGCCTTAGCCGCGTCATGGCTGCTTCTTCCACCGCGTCATCCAGCGACCGGCCAAGTCGTCGGAGTTGTCGAATCGTCGAGACAAGCAGCATGTCGTCCAGCACGGCGACGCCCGACAACGCGATGAAGCCGACCGCCGCCGGGACTGAGAACGGCATGTCGCGAATCCATAGCGCCAGCACGCCGCCGATCCAAGCGAACGGCACGCCGGTGAAGACGCGTAACGAATCAATCCAATTGCGATATGTCATGTAAAGCAACGAGAGGATCATCAACAACGCGATCGGCACGACGATCATCAGCCGCGTCCGGGCGCGTTGCAAGTTCTCAAACTGGCCGCCCCATTCGACGCGGTATCGGCCAGCGGGCAGTTGCACCTTTTCATCAACAACACGTTGAGCTTCGGCGACAAAGCTACCAATGTCGCGTCCGCGAACGTTGGCTTCAATCGTGATCCGTCGCTGATACCAATCACGCTTGATCGTGTTGTAGCCATCGACCATTTCAATTGTTGCCAAGCGTGACAGTGGGATTCTCTCGCCCGAGGGCGTCGCGACTAGAATCTGTCGGATGGCGTCGGGGTTGGTCCTCGCCTTCTCTGGCAGCCGAACGATCAGCGGGAATCGCAGTTGTCCCTCATACACTTCGCCGACATCATAGGTACCCAGAGAGCGGACAAGATTCATGATCGTGCTGGCCGGGATACCATAACGAGCAATCTCATTTTGCTTGATCCGGATTTGTAGCACCGGTTGGCCCGACACCTGCTCGACCTTGACGTCCTCGGCACCGGGAACCGTATTCAACGCACGTTCAATCTCCGACGCCTTCTCCACCATTAGGTCAAGATCATCGCCGTAAAGAATCGCGGCAACGTCTGATCGCACGCCGGAGATCATCTCATTCATCCGCATTTCGATGGGCTGCGACATCGCCAGCCGCGGACCAGGCAGATCACGGAGCTCCTCCTGGACCAGAACGGTCAGCTCCTCCTGCGTCTCGGCTCGCGTCCACTCATCGCGCGGATGCAGCGTTATAAATAAGTCCGTTAGCTCCGTTCCCATCGGGTCCGTGGCAACTTCAGCCGTTCCGATTCGACTCCACACCTGGGCAATCTCGTCAGGGAACTTTTCCAGCAGCACCTGCTCCATTTGCGTGTTGTAGCGCATGGACTCTTCCAGCGGCGTTCCCGCAAGTCGCACGACGTTGATCGTGATGGCGCCTTCGGAAAGCCGCGGCTGAAACTCCGAGCCAAGATTGGGGGCCACGAGTCCGAAAACGCTGACCAGCAACAGCACTGCCGTACCGATTACAAACGTTTTGTGGTGCATCGTGAACCGCAGGACCGGTGCGTAGAGCCGTTTGAGAACCCGGATCAATAACGGCTCTTTCTCTTGAAGGTTCTTCGGCAGGAACAGACTCGCCAGTACCGGCATCAGCGTCAGTGACAGAACCATCGATCCGGCTAGCGCCATGATCACGGTCAGGGCCATCGGACGGAACAACTTTCCTTCGATGCCTTCGAGCGTCAAGATCGGCAGGTAGACGATCATGATGATCAGTTCGCCGAACATCGTCGGTTTACGAACTTCTACTGCCGCATCGCGAATGATTTCCAAACGACTGCGGCCGTCCTTGTTATGGGCCAAATGCCGCACGCAGTTCTCGATCATTACGACCGAGCTATCGACGACCAGCCCGAAATCGATCGCACCGAGACTGAGCAGACTGGCTGCAATCCCGAATCGAAGCATTCCTGAGAACGCGAACAGCATTGACAGTGGGATCGCTAGGGCGACGATCAATCCGGCGCGGAGATTGCCGAGAAAGATGAACAGCACCGCGATCACTAGCAGCCCGCCCTCGAACAAATTCTTCTGGACGGTGTGAATGACGTGATCGATCAGTTCGGTGCGGTCGTAGACGGTTTGGATACTCACACCAGCGGGCAACGACTCTTGGATGGCCTGGAGTTCTTGTTTGATTGCCCAAGTGACATCATGACCATTTTCACCCATCAGCATGAAGCCCAGGCCGAGCACCGCTTCGCCTCGGCCGTTCGCAGTGACGGCTCCGCGGCGGATTTCGTGCCCGATCTGAATGTCGGCGACATCGCTGACACGGATCGGGACGCCATCTTTCGCTGTGATGACGATGTCTTCGATCTGCTCAATGTTCACCGTGCGACCGACACCGTGGACCAGCAGCATCTCGCTGCCGTCGGTCACGGTACCGCCGCCAACATTCTGGTTGTTGGCGCTGATCGCTTCGGACACCTCCTCGAATGTCAGTCCGTACTTGAACAACCGGTCGGGATCGAGTCGGACTTGGTACTGCTTTTCGTAGCCACCCCAACCATTGACTTCCGCCACGCCGGGAACCGACCGCAATTGCGGCTTGACGACCCAGTCTTGAATGGTTCGCAGCTCGGTTAGTCGCTTGACGCGTTCTTCTCGAGAAATCCTCGAGAAGTCAACTCCGTCATAGATTAGGACGTAGTGGAAGACTTCCCCCAATCCGGTCGAAACTGGCCCCATCTGCGGCCGGTCAATGCCGTCGGGCAGTTCGACCGTTGACAGTCGCTCGTTGATCAGTTGCCGTGCAAAGTAGATGTCGATTCCGTCGTCGAAAATGACCACGACCTGCGACAATCCGAACTTTGAAATCGAGCGAAGTTCATGTAGCCCGGGTAATCCGCTGATTGCCTGCTCTACAGGGAACGTGATTTGTCGCTCGATCTCTTCCGAAGCCAGCGATGGTGCGACTGTGTTGATCTGAATTTGAACCGGTGTAGTATCCGGGAACGCATCAATATTCAGCTGGAAGAGCGAGAAGACGCCGACGACGGCGAACAGCGCCGTGGCCAAAATCACGAGGGCGCGGTGCCGCAGTGAAAAATCAATAAGCCAGTTAAGCATCTATGCTCTCCCTATTCGGCGACGCACTCGCATCCTGCGCCAAGATTGTTCTTCAGTAGCTGCGCCCGCAGCACATCACTGCCGCTAGTCGCGATGACTTCGCCCGGTAGGACGCCGGCGATCACTTCCGTGTAGCCGCCGTTAGCGGCTCCCAAGCGGACCGAACGAACGTGAAATACCTTCGGGCTGTCGGGGCTGTCGAAGTAGTTCTTGTCTCGGACGAATACAATTTGGCAGCAGCCTTCCCAGTGCGTTGAGTCAGTTGGAATCACAATAGCGTCAGGCTCCTGCCGCAAGATAACTTCGCCGGTGCCGAACGTCTCATTGCGAAGTCGACCGTCGAGGTTAGGCAGTACCGCTCGAACCTCGACCATGCGAGTGAGTCTGTCTGCCGAAGTGCTGATCCAATCCAGTTTGCCTTCGACGGTCTGCCCGCTGCCGTCAGAGTGGAAGCGAACCGTCTGTCCGATGGCGAGCTGCTGCAACTTCTCTAGCGGAACATGAAGCGTCAGCCACATCTGGCGAACGTCGGTGACCTGAAACAGAATCCGCGAAGGGTCAACGACTTCTCCTGGCGATACCGAGCGACTAACAACGACACCCTCAATCGGCGAGCGAATCGGCAAAAGATTTGAGCTCAAAGGTCCGCCGTCGAGCTGGCCGCGGATCGAATCTGGGATACCGAGCAATCGCAAGTGGTCGAGAACCTGTTGTTCGGATAGACCCTGCAGTGAATTAGCTTGCACGGGCAAACCGAGGTTTCGCAGCGACTGCTCTGCGCTCAGCACATCAGCTTGAGCTTTCGCCAAGGCGGCCTCCGCCTCGAGAATTCGTGCTCCCGCGATGGCGCTGCGGGCATCCTTGAGCCTAGAGACGTTCTGTTGCTGGAGCTTTTGCTCGGCGAGCGATCGCAGCAAGGTGGTCTTGAGTTCTCCGACGTCAGCCGCGTCAACAACCGCGAGAACTTCACCCGCAGCGACACGATCTCCAACGTTCTTGGCGACCATCCACACGCTTCCCGGGATCCGTGAAGCGAGGCTGGCCTGTAGAGTCGGGTCGTAAACGATCTCAGCGCTGCCGGTCACTGATTCGACTATCGGCTGCCGCTCGATAAGCTCGACGTCAACGCCCGCTTGCCGAACCGACTCGACTGACGCGAACTGAATTCGAGTCTTGTAGACTTCGCAGGCACTGTTGTTCTCCTTCCGCGGTGCGATTGCGAGCGCTCTCGACGCCCGCTCCAGATCGCTCGCCAGGTCCGTCGGCGGTTCCTTCAGCTGCACCACGTCGGGATGGTGCAGCGGGCAGTTATGTACGCCGTGCACAGAGCACCATCCGTAGTCAGGACCTTTGGGCATCAGCGTGGGATCACACTCGACGCAGATGGATTCCGGCACCGAGTGTTCTTCACACCAATCGCTAACGACCGGCTCAACCGAACCGGTGAGCGCGGCAAATTTGGGAATCGTCCAGTCGTTGTGATGGCCGTAGTAGAAGGCTCCCGCAAAGCCCGCAAGCACCAGCGTTGGCCCAATGCTGCCGAGGACTAACGACACGCCGCGACGAATGGCGCCGCGAGGTTTTGCGGTTGTTTCTGTTTGTGTTTCGGGTGTCTCGACCGACCGACCGTTTGCAGTCGGTTCGGTGCGATGGCGATACGGACTCGATTTCGTCGCATGAACTATTGAGTGGCTCATGATAGGGTTCCTACTGTTTAAATATGCGCAAGCACGGACTGCGACTGTCGCAACCGCGGACTCTAACCGGAAACGCGGTCGAACCACGCGGATGTAGCCACCGCGCAATTACGGTCGCAAGCGGCACGGAAGCACCACTGGTCGGACAAACGATGGCCAGCAGCGGCCTAGATCAGCAACGAAGCAAAGGCGAGACGGACGGTACGTCCGCTCTCAAGATCAAGTCGCCGCGGATGCTCTTCGCATGGGAAGACGTGCGAGAAGTCCGGCGTGCCGAAGAATACTGGAGCAAGGTCAAACGACAACTCGAACTCCGCCGTGACGGTGCGACTGTTCAACTCCGGCATGAACTGGCAGGCGCAGCCGGAGTCACACGGATAGGGACAGTCGCATGGCGAGGCAGACGGTGGCAGATTGTCGCCTCCACAAGGTTCTTTCTCGCTGCCGGAACAGGCGCAAGTGACCGATGGCTCGACGCCAAGTGTCCGCACGCCATCACCCTCCACGCAGAGGAGCGGACAAAACACCACACGGAGTGCGAAAACTGAGATGAAGGCGAGCTGAAACATTAGAGTGCCAAAGGAACTTCGTAGCCTGGGGATCAGCGAAATCACCGACGAGCGTCAGCGAACGAGATCGAGCAATCGCTACAGAAGCAGCGTGCAGTAGAGGGTCAGCATCAGCCGACCGGCACGCGGTGAGATACCAGAGAGCCTGGCGTCGAGTCGGTCCGTGGAAGCGTCGACACCGCAGAAGAAAGAGAGTGGCTGAACGAACCCAACCACGAGCTCAACATCGGCAGTAATATCCACCTCGCTCGTGCTATCGGGCAGTGCTCCGGTACAGAAGCAGGTCCGGCAGTCATGCGAGTCTGGCAGAGGAGAGTCGGTCGACTGATGGCGCTCGCAGCAGGCACCGCATCCGTCCGAGCCAGTCTGCTCCGGCGAAGTGGCTTGTGGCTGAAACTCAGACACGCCGCCACAGCAACGTCCGCCCCATGCTGGACAAGCCAGCACCAGTAGGCAAAGGACGGCGTTGAGAGCGAGACGAAACACGGATCAGTTCCAGTGGATATGCAGGGCTCGGGGCAGCTACATTATCGGCATAATCGCTTCTGCGTCAAGGCAGAAATAAGCAGGCCTGACGGATTGACGCCTTCAGGGGAAGACTTTCAAGCGGGGACGCTGAAGCTCCCCCGCTCGGACAGTATATCGGCACTCGGGGCGGCTACTTTCAAAGTTTTCAGCTCCACTCTGCGCCTTTCGAGTGAGGAAACCGGGCCCATTTGCGGGGCGGATTTACAGCGAGTCAACCCCGATCGAGCGCCGCGTCCCGGTCGTTCGCCTGCCGGCATGCCCTCTCGTTCGTTGCTTCGGTGATCAGCGAGCTTGACTTGAGAAGCATTTGCAGATGGCTCTTCAGAATGCAATGTTGACGGTCGATAGCGGTTAAGGGCATAGTTGCGTCAGGTTGACTTGCCTGGTCGAGTTTTCAGGGTGTTATCGGTGCCTTCTTCCCCATCCTCCTCGTTGGTGCGCTGGAGCAGCTTATTGCTGGTTCTGGCCGTCGCTTCGGCTCAAGCAGTCGTCGCGGCTGAGGGAGATTGCGGGGGCGAGGAGACCCTGCGTTGCGGTGCGACGGTTGCCCCTGCGTGTTGCGGCCCCGCGAGTCATTCGTGCTTGGCAAACGCACTGTCGCCGCGCGAAGAGTGCGACTGCTGCCACACCGATATTGTGGCCTGGATTTCGGCTCGCATCAGCGTCTCTGAGCCGCGAGAAGGCACGCCCACTGGCCATGGTCTCGCGAGTGGTTCTGCGTCAGACGCGGCCGGTGCGAAACTCTCGATGCACCTCGGTCGAGGCGTCATTGCTCGCCGCGTCGTGCCCAGCTTCTGCATTTCCTTCTGCCGCTGGCAATGTTGAGCGGTCCCGTTCCGGTCATCTGGCTCGGGTGACCTTCTCGGTGGGACCGCGACCGAACACGCAGCACGTCTGTCGAGCGTGTGGCTGCCGGTCTTTCTCAATTGCATTGCAGACGCCATTTGGCGCTATCACAGAAGGAACTCTCTCATGTTGCTGTATCAGGATAATACCGCGTTTCCCTCCAATCCCTTTTGGATCACGCCGACACTCGCCACCCGGACGACCGCCGACGAGCGGCCTCTTACACCACCTCCCAGCGACCAGCGGCGTGTGCTGCTGGTAGACGAACCCCACTCGTTTCGAGGCAAGTTGGCAGCAGAACTGGTTGCTGCGGGGTTTGAGGTCCTGCAAGCATCCGATGTCTACGAAGCAGTGCATTTAGCTCGTCGAAACGAAATTGAGCTTCTGGTAATCGGCGGCGACCAGCGGTATCAGAGCGGATGGCGATGTGCCGGTAAGCTGTGCGGACGCCCTCCGTGGTATGGCGTCATTCTCTACCTCACTAGCGTCTCACACCGCGATCGCCTGTGGGGGCAGGCGTCCAAGCTGAGTGACTTGGTGGAGACGAAAGGTCAGGTAAAACCTCTCGTCCACGCAGTGTTGCACGCAGTGGGACGATCGGCGCCGCTTGCCAGCCGCCAGTTCGAAGACGGGCTCATGCGTGGCCAAAATCTCGAGCGGAGCGGCAACCCGGTCGCTTGAGTGCGATCGATCGACCTGTGCTTTCAATCGCTGCGGCCGCTCAGCCCAATCCACTAGCGGTGGCTAGGGTGTCGCCGTGCAGGAGGTTTGACTGCGCACTCGGCAAGGTGTTGATCCGGAGGGGCCGCGAGACAGGCCCCAACTAAACTAAATTTCCGGCCCTTTTGCTCCATATAGACACGATGTACCCGAGGCTAGGTTTCTCTGGCTCGGGATTCACTTCGTTCCGCGGCCGAGTCGTGCGTTCTGACGCACGTGAAGCCGCGGATGTGTCTATCTCTTGGAGTTTTGCATATGTCCCACGTCGTTCGGATTCGGACGGAGGTGCGCGATCTCGCTGCACTTCGATTGGCTACGGCGCGACTGTCGGTGCCCAGCCCTCAGTACGGAAAGGTGCGGCTGTTCAGCTCCGAGCAGACTGGATGGTCGGTGCCGCTGACCAATTGGCGATACCCGGTGGTCTTTGATACCGGCAGCGGCGAAGCCCACTTCGACAACTACCAGGGCCGCTGGGGTGAGCAGCGGTATCTCGATCAGCTTCTGCAGGCCTATGCGGTCGAGAAAGCGAAGGTTGAAGCTCGGAAACAGGGACACAGCGTCAGCGAGCAGACGCTGGGCGATGGCAGCATCAAGCTCACGGTTCAGGTCGGAGGTGCTGCATGAAGACCATCGAAATCACCGTTTCGCCCGATGGATCGTCGCGGCTCGAAACCAAAGGGTTCAGTGGCAACGAGTGCCGTGATGCGAGCCGGTTGCTCGAACAGGCGATCGGTGCAAAGCAGTCGGATACGCCGACGGCCGAGATGCACCAGACTGCATCTCAGGCGAATCAGCAGCACCATCAGCAGTAGGTGCTGAAGCGCAGAGTCGGTCACCATCGGCTCGCGATCATTCGCTCTGCGGCCACCTCTCTCTGGCCGCGGCCCGCCTATTGGTGGGCACTTTCTAGAGGGCGTGCAGGCGGTCTCGCTGCGCTCACTTCTTTTGTCCTCGAACCATCGTCCCATGGAGATTCTCTATGACGCTCACTCAACGGCTGGATGAACTCGTCCGGGCCTGCTTCACCGGAATCTGGATTCAGTCCCATGAACACCAGGACGCGGTCGCGGAGATCGGTGTACTCTGCCAGCGCGAAGATTGGCGGATGGTCCTGTGGGATGTCGACCAAGGCCTAAGCGGCCAGGACGCACAGGCCAACGCGTCAGATCCCCTCTCCGCTGTGCGGGCGCTAGGCTCAATCGCGGGCTCCGACGAAGCTGGCACGACGCTCTTGGTCCTCCAGAATTATCACCGCTTCCTCGGCTCGGCGGAGATCGTGCAAGCGGTCAGCCGGGCAGTCATCGACGGCAAGCTGCACCGCACGTTCGTGGTCGTCCTCTCGCCTGTCATCCAGCTGCCGGTCGAACTCGAAAAGCTGTTCGTGATCATCGATCACGAACCGCCTACTCGAGAGCAACTGGACGTCCTGGCGCGGAGTATCGCCACCGAAGAAGGTGAACTTCCTCAGGAGAGTGAGATGGACCGCGTGTTGGACGCGGCCGTGGGACTGACCCGCTACGAAGCCGAAGCCGCCTTCTCGCTGTCGCTCGTGCGTCACGGATGCATCCGTCCCGACACGATCTGGGAGTTCAAGACGCAGACGCTCAAGAAGTCGGGGCTCCTCTCGCTGTACCGCGGCGAAGAGAACTTCAGCAATCTCGGCGGGCTGTCGGCGCTGAAGGCGTTCACACGTCGGGCGCTGCTGCGGAGCCCCCGAGTCGCCGCTTCGGCAAAGGCCCGCGGCGTGTTGCTATTGTCGCCGCCTGGCTGCGGGAAGAGCCAGTTCTGCAAGACGCTCGGCAAGGAGGTTGGGCGGCCGGTGCTGATCCTCGATGTCGGCAGTTTGATGGGGAGTCTCGTTGGGCAATCCGAAGAGCGAACTCGTCACGCTCTCCGCACCATCGACGCGATGGCGCCTTGCGTGGCGATGCTGGATGAAGTCGACAAAGCGTTCGCCGGAGTCGGCGGCTCGGGCCAAAACGACAGCGGCGTCTCGGCCCGAATGTTTGGGACGTTCTTATCGTGGCTGAACGATCACGAATCGGATGTGTTCGTGGTCTGCACGGCGAACGACGTCACGAAGCTCCCGCCCGAGTTCTCGCGGAGTGAGAGGTTTGACGGAGTGTTCTTTCTGGACTTGCCCCAGCGGGAACAGAAGGATGCGATCTGGCAGATGTACGTCACCTACTTCGGAGTCGATGCCGACCAGCAGCGTCCGCGGGACGACGACTGGACCGGAGCGGAGATCCGCTCCTGCTGTCGGCTGGCGGCGCTACTGGACCTGCCGCTAGCAGAGGCCGCCAAGAACGTCGTGCCGGTGGCGGTGACTTCGGCTGAATCGGTCACGCGGCTGCGGCAGTGGGCCAGCGGCCGCTGCTTGGACGCGGACTCCGGGGGCATCTACTCGGGTGCGAAGCCGGCAGGCAAGCAGCGCCGCAGGGTCACTCGCGGTGAGCCGTCGGAGAACTAAACCAGCTGGGCGCCGAGCTCAGCACTCTTCCCCCACCACTTTCTCAAGGGAGCAATCACTTGGAACCAACCCTCGTATTTCTGCTGGCCTTGGCCACCGCGGGCGCGATGTTTTTGGCGCTCCGCGAACGGCATCGGCGCCGTGGGCTGCTGGTCCTGCTTACTCGTGTCGCGCAGATGAGATGCCATGAAAGCACCAAACCCGATCCCTCTGATCCTGCTCTTTTTCTTGCTGGTGTTCGGGTGCCGAAACCGCAGCGACCTTTCCAGTCGTCACTTCGAGCGGCTCGCGGACATGCAAGCCGACGTGGCTTCGGGAAGTCGACATCTGGTCGAGCACGACGCGTCAGCTAGAGCCGACTGGGCGACGCTGCAGCTCAAGCTCGAGGATGCTCGCGGGGAGCTCGATCGACGGCGCGATCAGCTGCACGCCGATCAGCAAGCGTTCGTCCGCAAACAAGCTGTCGCTCCAGTCGTCGCGGAAGCCATTCTGCGGGTCGGCACGGCGCTCGTCTGTCTAACGCCGCTGGCCGTCTTTGCGTGGTTCGTGCTGCGGACGCGAGAGACGCCCGAGGACCGACAGCTCTCGGAGGTGTTGATCGAAGACTGGCTCGACCGGCAACCACCAGCACCAAAGCCGAAGCTGCTCGGGTCAACCATCAAGAGGCTGCCGGGCCTCCAGGTCCGCGAGTGAATCTTCTCACTTCCGTGTTCTGCACCAGGCCCCAATGTTTCTCAATCGATGGAGGTGTTTTATGGCTGTGACTGTACGGCCTTCGCTGGGGTCGCTCATGCGCGAGGTGGGAGTCCGGCTCGCGCTTGTCACGCTCCGGTTACTGATTCGCGACCCGACGTTCCGGCACGGAGTGCAGCTCCTCGGCCGCAGTATTGCAAAGCGCCGCGCGAGAGCGGCCGCGGCCAGGCTCGTCTGTCCGACGCCTGCAAAGTGCCGGCGCCGGGCCAATGGGTAATTGGTCCCCAGTCATGATTGCGGTCACGGTGTTCCGCTGTGGTCCGCAGTCCCCACGCCAGGAGACATTTTCATGCTGTCCGAAGTACAGCTAGCGACAGTGCGGGCGGCTCTCCAGTTCTGGCGGGAGGAGATATGCCCGGCTGGTGATGTGGCGGATCGCTACTTCGATGAGACGATCGAGAAGCATCTGTCAGCTCGCCAGGTGCAAAACCTTGCATTGCTCTTCGAGCATTCGGCGGTACGGTACGTCCCGTACAACCGCAGCACGGAACGCATCGCTGCTCCGCTCTTGTTCAAGGATCGACGCCTCGCTCGTCAGTTAGCCAGGGACGGATTTTCAGTGGGAACCGTGCTGCTCGGATGATTCGGTTGCGGCTGCCAACGCTGGTCAGCCGAGACCCGGGCCCGTAACTCACGAGTGGCTGCTCTGCGCCGCCCGCCGCCAGAGCAACACTGTGAGCCAGAACGCAAAGCAAACAGTGCGAAAGTCGCCAATGGTTCCGGTGATCGAAGCTCTCCGTGTGAAGGGATGTGCCGGTGCGATGACTGCGTCGAAGCCGGCCCCCGCGAGGAGCATGGTTCGTCCGAACGCGGACTCGGCGCTCAACGTCACGGTGCCTGACTCGGTGTCCAGCTCGATTGTTCGCGTAAAAGCACTGATCTTTTTGGCTGATGCGAGCTGTTTCGAACCGGCAGTCAGTGTCCAGTGTCCGCTCAGTGGACCGTGCTTCTGGATCTCGTAACGTTCGCCGTCGATCTCCAGTGCTCCCTGCTCACTGGTCCAGTTGATTTCGATCCGGGCCGAATGCCCGCCTGCGTGCAAGCGGTAGTTCCAGGAGCAAAGTCCTTTGGGAATGCAGCGGATCATGGCATTCTCAATGGCTTTGGTCACCACATTTGGGGACCACGCTTGCGCAGGAAATAGGAGCTTCGTCCTCGCTCAGAACTGATTGCATCCAGAATCACCGAGGCGGGTTATCGCTACCCCGTCTACCGGTATTCATACCGTCTTTCCGCACCGCCCGCTTGGACTGGTTCCAGGCGGGCGGTTTTCATTTTCTAACCTCCTCTGGAATTCGTGATGAGCACACTCTTAGATGAACCCCAAGCCGAACCCCGTACCCAAAGCCCCGCACAGTCCCACACCACCGCCAGCGAACAGCTGAAGTCCGAGACGACTGCCGTCCGGCTTCACATCCGCTGGCCGGGAGTCCGCAAGACGCTCAGCCAGCACCAGCGGCAGGTCGCCGCCGATGCGTTCGAGGCGGACACCAAAAGCGTCTCCGCCGCCAAGAAGCTGCTCGACACCTCCCACCCGGCTTTCAAAGCCGTCACCGCGGTCCGCAGTCAAGCGGTCGCCTACTGGCGCGGGAGCACGCTGCCGTACATCGAGCCGGGCGTGCGGCTGCTGCGCCGCCAAGACGTTCCCGCGTTCGACGTCCACATGGCGAGCGTGCGCATCGAGCTACAGGAGGCTGTGGCGGAGCTCGACCGCTGCTACGGCGAACTGGTCGATCAGGCCCGACAACGGCTCGGAGATCTGTTCGACGCCTCGGATTACCCGCCGAGTCTCAGCGAGCTATTTGCGATCGAGTGGGACTATCCGAGCGTTGAGCCGCCGGAGTATTTGCGCTCGGTCAGTCCACAGCTCTACGAAGCGGAATGCCAGCGGGTCCGCAGCCGCTTCGAGGAAGCGGTCCAGATGGCCGAACAGGCATTTGCCGATGAGCTGTCGCAGCTCGTGACCCACTTGGCCGACCGGCTCACCGGTGAAGTCGACGGTAAACCGAAGGTCTTCCGCGACTCGGCTGTCACAAACCTGAACGAGTTCTTCGACCGCTTCCAGCGACTCAACGTCCGCTCGAACGATCAGCTCGACCAGCTCGTCGAGCAGGCTCGGTCGGTTATCCGGGGCGTTGGGCCCCAGGATCTGCGGGACCGGGACCGACTGCGGCAGCAGGTCGCTCAGGAGCTGACGCGAGTCGAAGCGTCGCTCGAAGGCTGGATGACCGACCGGCCGCGGCGCAACATCCTCCGCCGCCCTCGCTAGGGAGTGCAAATGCAACTCGTCATCACCCCCAGCGGCTCGGTCCGCTGCATCTACTCAGAACAGCTCGATCTTCACCAGCTCGGCCGGCTGGCGATCGAACGTGGTTCGCATGTGGAGCCAACTGGCGACGGCCAGTGGACGGCCGACTTGTCACCTGTGAACGGCCCGGTGCTGGGGCCATTCGCCTGCCGTAGCGAGGCCTTGGACGCCGAGTTCCGCTGGCTCGAAGAGCACTGGCTCACGCCGAGCACTCTATCAGCTGCCCGATGACAGCCCGCTTCGCCGCGGGCTGTTTTTGTTTCTGTTTCTGACGTGCCCCGATTCGTGGGGCGGTGTGTTTTCTCATGCCGCCCCGCGATGGGGGCGGCGCTATTTCTCCCATTCTCCTATCTCAAGGAATTAGCGCTATGACTCAGAGCGAACTCAATCACGCGATTGCTCACGCCACGGGCGACTCGCTGTCGGAGATCAGCCGCCTCGGCTTCCAAGCCGGGATGCTCGAAGTGGAAGACTTCGATGATGAAAGCCTCGAGCCCAGCACGGTCGACTGGGACGAACTGGAGCTGTACCGCAACCTGGCCTTCTTCGAACAGCGAGAGCCGTCGATCGCCGTCTGATGGTTCCAGTCGCTCTTTCTCTCTCAGCCCCGCCTCATCGGACCGCACGTCTTCAGTGAGGCGGGGCTGATTCTTTTGTTGCTCACCAGGCTCGCCGCTGGCTCTCTGCCGAGCGGCGGTACCCCAACCAGGAGAGACTCATTGATCACCATCCCCCACTCACTCGCCCGCCGGCTGCGTATCGTCTTCAGCCGTACCCTCGGCATTGCACCCCGCAGCCACACGCCTTCCGTTCAGTTCCGCGCCGGCGACGGAGGAGTCACGATCGCCATCGTCGGCCACGACGCGGCGGTCGCCTACCAACATTCCACTGCATCCGGTTCCGAGTCGTTCGCTGTTCCCTTTGAGCTGCTCAAGCGGTGCGAGGGAACGAAGCACGAACTGGTCACCCTCGAACGCGAAGGTGATGAGATCGTAGCCCGCTGGACCGACGCCGGTATCCCGCAGATCGCTCGGTTTCAGATCACGGACAACGATGAACCACTGCCGCTTCCCAAGACGATGCTGGCGAATGATGCCGATGCCCTGCTCTCGGCACTGAGGGAAGCTGTCGAGACGACCGACAGCGAATCGTCTCGGTACGTGCTGAACTGCATCCGGCTGCGCGGCAGCGACGGCCAAATCGCCGGCACCGACGGCCGACAGCTCTTCGTCCAGGACGGGTTTCACTTTCCCTGGGACGACGAGCGACTCGTCCCCGCCTGCCGCGTCTTTGGTTGCCCGGATCTCGAGACCGGCGGACCGCTCGAGATCGGCAGCACCGATGACTGGGTCGTCCTTCGCCGCGGTCCCTGGACGATTCACCTCCGGATCGAGAAGGCGGGACGGTACCCCCGAGTCGACGACTGCATTCCCCAGCCGAGCCGAACCCAGTCGACGCTGCGTCTGTCCGTCAGCGACGCATCGTTCCTGAAGCGAGCTTTGCGGCGGATTCCTTCGAGCGACGAGCTCAACTCGCCCGTCACCGTGGAGCTCAACGGCTCGGTCGCCATTCGCGCGAAGAGTAGCGATCAACCGGCTCCGACCGAGGTCGTGCTCACTGGCTCGCGGCGTGAAGGGGAAGCCCTCCGCTTCAACACCAACCGCGACTTTCTCGCGCGAGCCGTGCGAATGGGATTCCGCGACGTGGAGTTCGCCGGAGCGGAGTCGCCCGCCTGCTGCCGAGACGCACGCCGGGTGTATGTCTGGAGCCTGCTCAGCAAAGAGGGAGCAATCCTTGCCGATCCGGCCGCCGTGAGGATCGAATCGCCGGCCGAGAGCGCACGGCCAGTCTCGCCCACCCGCCAGCAAAACAGCCGCAGATTCTCGGCCGTGACTCCCGCAGTCACCAGTCGTGCGGCGGCGGAGCACGAAGCGGCGAGCCTGACCCGCGTGACGGAGCACGTCGAGGCACTCGAGGAGTCACTGCGTGAGCTGCTCCGCAGAACCACTGCACTGGCCCAGGACCTCAAGCGTCGCCCGTCGACCAGCCACCTGCCTTCCGCTGTCGGATCGACCGAAAGACTCCAGGATCAAGCCGCCGCCTGAGCGGGGCTTGTCCGATCCACCGCCCACACACCCACAAGGAGAGACCGAGATGTCGATGAAACTGAACGTGGGGCTCAGCCGCAAGATCGGCGAGTCGAACTACGGCTCGCGTGGGGCCAGTTGCCACGTGGAAGTTGAGCTGGATTTCGCGACCCTCTCGCATGATCCCGCACGTTTCCAGCAGCGAGCCCAAGAAGCCTTCGCCGCCTGCCGGCAAGCCGTAGAGGAAGAGCTGGCGCAATCACCGGCTGCAGCCTCCATTGCTCACCAAAGAAACAACCGAACTTACACGTCTCCCCCTCCCACTGCCGGGCCCCGCGTCTCCACCACCAATTCCCCTCGGCCGGCAACCGCCGCCCAAGTGAAAGCGATCCGAGCGATCGCTCACCGCGCCGGAATTCAGCTCGCCTCAGAGCTGAACGAGCGATATGGCGTCCATTCACCCGAGGGTCTGGACCTGCGTCAGGCAAGCCAGTTGATTGATGTGCTCAAGGAGCAATTCGACGCGCAATCGGTTGGCTAATACGACCCATTAGTTTGTGTAACAATGCCAAACATTGCTCTGAATTGTTTCAGAGGCTCCGCACCTCAAGCGGCTGATGACTCAGCGGCTATCGGGTGCGGGGTCTCTTCACATGATCTGAGGCCGGAACAAGGCAAGTCATTTTTTAGCCATCAGGAAGGCGGTGGAGCGAGATTTCGATGCGCCGGATGCTCGAAGGAGCTCACGGTGGTGTGGGGAGGGCGGTCAGCAATGGCCGCCCTTACCCGATTTTCTGCCACGAAGCAGTACGGAAGTTAAAGCCTCGGAAAATTGACCGATCGAGAAATCTCATTGATCGATATCGAATGGCTTAAAGTAGTTGTAAACGAATAGCGCTCCTAGAATCACCATTATTAGTCCGCCAAAGGGCAGAAATGCAACGATGCCCATCTTGCCGCGAAGGTCAGATGTGTCGGCATTTCCTGAGAGAGCCAAGAGGCCAAAAATAACCATTGCAGCGCCAGTCACGGCCATTATCCCTCGGTCGTTCTCTTTTCTCGGTTCATTCATGCAAATATTCCTTGTTGTCTCAGAAATGTCGTCTATTTAGCAGGGTGCTGTTGGTCTACGAACAACGCGAGTGTGAAATAGTGCGATGGAATCTCGCCGCGCATCCTGAGACACCGCGAGTCGGCGACGTGGTCGTCGTGGTGCTCACTGCAGTTTCGCTTTCCGGGCACCGCACGTTTGCTCACTCGCTTCTGCAGGTTTCCGTCATTCACAGCACTTCTCCCCGATCGCCCGTGCCCTCCGGCTGAAAGGGGGGGGCATGAATGATACTTATAGTCCGTGGACCCATCGTCGTCCACCGAGAGATGATCCGCGGCATGAGCCCGCCAGTGGATATTCTTGAGCGATTCGGCGATCGCGTGCGTGAATTGCGGAAGCAGCGAGGCTGGTCACAGGAAGAGTTCGCGCTGCAGTGCGGCCTCGATCGGACCTACGTCGGTGGAATTGAACGCGGTGAGAGGAATGTGGCGCTGCGGAACATCGAGCGAATCGCACGGACACTGGACGTTACGATCGCTTGCCTGATGAAGGGCATCTGAATCGGATGGCTATCCGTGTCGGCGTGCCGTTACCCGCCGAAACTTGACTGGCTAGTGGGGCTGATTCGGAGGGGAAACTGCGATCGGTGCGGACGCCACGGTTCAGTTGCCACCTCACGATCGGTCCCGATCGACCATTCCGCAGCTGGATCAAAACCGGATCTCGATGCCGGCGTCGGGATCGCTCTCGGGTTCCGTAACGTAATCGACGAGCTCCAGAGGCAGTGTAGCCTTCGAAATCGAGCATCGCTCCTCGGCCTCCGATCGCCAGCAGCAAATCTCGGAAATCGGTCGCGGAAAGCGTGACCCCGTTGATTGTGGCCGTTCGTGCTTCGACATCGATGCGAACCGTGACGGCCGGATACATCGCCTCGGATACGGGCCCCGCTTCGTTGAAGTTGCTGTTGACAGCTCTCTCGATCTCCGCGGACGCCGTTGCGGGTACCTCCACATCTCCGACGATGTAGCCGGACAGGGTCTCCGAATATCCGACCCCCATTCTTTCGTCGCTGATTGTGTAGCTGGTCGCTGTCGGGTTGATCTGCTTGTAGAGGGAGAATGCGGCATACAGCCGGTTGATTTCGTCGGCGGTGTAGAACCGCTGCTGCCGGCACTGCAAGGCCAAGTCGACGAATTCACGCCGCATCCGCACCAGGTACTCGAGGTTGCTCTCGCCGGAGTTGCGCGTCGTCGCGTGGTTGAATTCCTTCTGTCGCACGAACACGAACCGGTCCTTGCGATACTCGTAGGCGACTCGGATACCGGCGGGCTCCGTGGCTCCAGTGATCGCACTGTGCGATTTGCTGATCCGCTGCAACTGGGCCAAGCACATCCTTTTCTTGGCCGACCGTGTCGCGCTGGTGAATCAGGCAACGAACGCGTTCAAAAAGTTCCTGCCCGATTCGTCGCCGGTCAACCTGGTCACCGAGCGGAAGGGCGAAGGGCGTGTCTTCGTCTCGACCTACCCGACGATGATGGGGATGATCAACGAGATGGTCGGCGCCCGCCGGCGGTTCGGCGTTGGCCATTTCGATCTGGTGATCATCGACGAGGCCCATCGTTCAGTGTTCCAGAAGTACCGGGCCATCTTCGATTATTTCGATTCGCTGCTGGTCGGGCTAACCGCGACACCCAAGGCGGAGGTGGACCGGAACACCTACGGGCTGTTCGATCTCGAAAGCGGCGTCCCCACCGACGCCTACGAGTTGGACGACGCGGTCGGCGATGGCTTTCTCGTTCCTCCAAAAGCCGTTTCCGTGCCGCTGAAGTTTCAGCGCGACGGGATCAAGTACGAGGATCTGTCGGAAGAAGACAAGGAACGCTGGGATTCGCTCGAGTGGGACGAAGAGGAAGGAGCACCGGACCAAGTCGACCCGGCGGCGGTGAACAAGTGGCTGTTCAACAAAGACACCGTCGTGTAGTGCGTCAGCGGAAATGGGACTTTCGGTAAGTTACGATTGACGGGCTCGGTTTCCCTAGGAGAGCTCGCATGAGTCAGTCGAAGAAGCG
>NZ_WRPR01000020.1 GCF_010367455.1 Candidatus Laterigemmans baculatus
CGACGTTCTCGAGTGCAGCGATCTGCGACCACCGGCCGCTCTCAGAAATCACATGCGTCGGATGCTCGACAAAGTTCGGCATCCCCTCGAGATGGTTCACATGAGAGCCATGCTCCATCGGCATCTCCGCCGCAGCAGCGGTCATAGCGATAGATTCCCCCTCCAGATGCGACGGAGCCGCCGGATCGTGTGGGGTGTGTCCGACATTCTGAATGAGAGTGCTATTGCTAGCATAGATAGCCCCGCCAGCATCCTGGGGGCTCCATTCATCTCCCAGTGCTGCGTTGAGCACACGTCGGTTTTCTAAATTTTCGATGCGGAGGAGGCGTGAAGAAGAGAGTCGATTGCGCATTATCCAATCATTGGGTCTGGGAACGTAATCGTATACGGACACCACAGGGCCGCCCTTATACGCTTTTGTTCCCGACAGCGTCACCACCTCAATGGGAGGCGACACACAGCACTTCGTTTCTCCTCGTTGCGTGTTGTTTGGAGCCGAATCTGCGAAAACCGTTTGCATGGCGGCAATGCCACCAACCCAGAACAGGGCGATCAGAAACGCCAGACGAGTGTATGAAGGATCATTGTGACGCAGCACCGCGTTCATATGTTTGCGACGCACAGCAAACATTCGTTCGCGGCACTCATGACAGAGAAAGATCCCCTTACTCTGAGGACGGAGAACTACGCCGCGCATTAGGTTCGCATACCTATGGACCATGCGGTCGAGCGTCCGCTTGCGCACGCTTCCATCCTCCCCGACCCGCAACTCTCGACTGCTTGCCCCGCCGCAGAGGGCGCGACAGGAACTATCGTGGGAGGATCTCCCGCGGCGCAGCGTCGACGGATCAGTGAAGAGAAAGACCATCAGTAAAACAGACTGGCCAAGATAGAGAACCTCCGGCGACCCGCTATCCGGTCTGCAAAGCAAACGCGTTTCCATTCAGCAGGGGCACAATTCCGCTGATCCGTTTGTCCCAGGAGTATTCGGCCACCACCAACTCCCGAGCCGCCCCTCCCATCTCCCTTCGGGCGGCGGAATCGCGTGCCAGACTAAGCAGCGCCCCGCACCACTGATCGACCGAATCTGCGATTGCAAATTCCACTCCCGGACGGGCGTCGATTCCTTGAGCCGACTGCGAGGTCAGCACGACCGGAAGCCCGGACGCCATGGCCTCGAGCACCTTGTTCTGAATCCCCCGCGCCAACTTGAGCGGCGAGATAGCGACATGAGCGGATTGCAGGTAGGGGCGTACATCGGGAACCTCTCCGACAACGTCAACGCCACCGAGCCCGGCCAGGCGAAGGACCCGAGGGTGGGGACGGCGTCCAACGATGGCTAGCTCCACGTCGAGCTCCCGTTGCACCTCGGGCAAAACAGATCGGCAAAACCAATCGATCCCTTCAACATTGGGGGTGTAATCGAGGACTCCGGTGAAGACGAGCCGAAGGGGGCTCGCGACTCGCTCCACGCCGCCGGCAGCCGCCGCATCGGCGGGTGAAAAGTAGGAGGTATCGACTCCATTGCTGAGCCCCACCGCAGGTCGCTCCCGACTAACGGTTCTTGCGAACAGCTCGCCCTCCTGATCGCTGACCAAGGCGACCGCGTCGGCATGCCTCGCAATCCTTTGCTCCAGGGCTCGAACCCGCGCCGCCTCCAGCCGATACAACCAACTTTTCATGAATCCTGACTCACGTCCCATCTGCGACCATTTCTGGCTATCGACATCGACCAGGTCGACGACGATCCGAGAGTTCGAAAAAGCTTGATGATCGACATAAGGAAACATGCTCGAACAGAACACCAACACCGCTTCAAACGGATGCGTGCGATGCCAGCGAAGTACCTGACGCCCCAGATCCGGCGAAGCGAACATCCCAACGGTCAGACTGTTGCCTTGAACGACGGACTTGAGCGATCGCAGAATTCGTGAATGGCGGCAAAGCTCACTGACAAAGAGGCGTTCGCAAAACTTCTGAATGTGCTCTCGCTGACTCTCCGCCACGGGCTCATCAGCAGTACAACCCAGCGTGACCTGAAAGTGCGTACTCAGAACCCGTAACAAATTATAAGAACGAATTCGATCGCCGCGATTGGGCGGATATGGAAACCGATGCGTCAGCATCAACAAACGAGGGCGAGCTGAGCGGTCAGATACCATTACCATCGGTGACTGCCAGCTTCATCCGGCATCGGCTTTATGGAGTGTCGCCGTTGGACTGCGAATGGATTCAAAAGGTCCACTGTGGGATTAGACTGCATGAACGGCCTGCACGACCTGGGTCAGTGGTCCGAACGGTTGAAGAATCAATAGCCGGCGAAGTCGCCGTTCGGTTCTTGCGATTCCAACGTAGTGGCGGAACTTGTTCTTCAGTCCGATCGACCGAATCCGCGGTTGCCACGGATCGATCTCCCAGGGGTGGATGTAAAACATTGCGGGGCGGCCCTCCCGCCGCACCGCGCGGATCGCCTGCAACGTCACCGAAAGCGGGAAGAGCCGGAAGTAGCCGCCTCCGATGGGGACACTCATGCGTCCCCGGGTCCATGCCGAGGGGGGAAATTCACACAGCGTCCCCTGGGGTGTCTCGAGATCGTGGATCTGCTTGTTCGCGGTTGGAACACCGTAGCGATCATGGCCGCAGATCGGAAAAATGCTGGAATCGATCTTGAACCCATGTTGAGCGAGAATACTCAGCGCCCACAGCGATTTCTCCACAATCGAGAAACTCGGAGCTCGATATGCGATGGCCTTGACACCGCAGGCTGTGGCAATCGCCTCGCGGCTAGCCAGCAGATCCTGGGCGAATTCGTCTGGAGTCAAATCATAGACCAGGCGGTGCCAATAACCATGCGAGCCGATCTCATGGCCCGACGCGGCGATCCGCCGGAGCAGCGCTGGATACCGGTCGGCAACCCAACCGAGCACAAAAAAGGTTGCTCGCACATCCGCTTCGTCAAAAATCGACAACAAGCGATCGGTATTGGCTTCGACCCGGCACTCGAGCTTGTCCCAAGTCGATCGGCAGACGCGTCCATCGAACGCGGAGACCTGGAAGTAGTCTTCCACATCAACGGTCAGAGCATTGACCGTCAAAGGTTCCAGCGGGGCACGGTTCATCGCGGCATCCATCAGCGAGGGTGCCGAGGAACGTAAGCGGGCAGAGGCTGCGTCGCGCGTTTCCGCACCGGGGAACGCTGCCGGTCCTTCCCGACCCCCGCGCCCTCGTGGCTCTCCTCCGGCACCAGCTCCCCCCGCTCGGCATTGGCTGCGGATAGCGGCGTGGAAAGTGGGAGCCTGGTGAGGTGCGATCGCCGACAGAGCCCCATCAGCCGCATCACACGACCTCCCCGTATTCCGACAACTCTCAAGGCCGTAGCGAACAGCATCCTTGAATCGAGCCACAGATTGGCTTGCTCGATGTACAGCAGGTCCAAAACCTGTTTGCGGCGGGCGTCTTCCAACGTTTCATCTGGGGGAAGATTGATCTGCGCCAGGCCGCTGATCCCCGGCTTGACGCGTAAGCGATCGTAATAGTTCTCAATGTCGGTTGCTAATTTGGCACAAATCTGAGGGCGTTCCGGGCGAGGTCCGATCAACGCCATCTCTCCGCGGACGACATTGATCAACTGAGGAAACTCGTCGAGATGAAGCTTCCGAAAGATGCGTCCGAGCGGGGTGATCCGGGGATCGTTTTTCACGCACCACCGCGCGACACCATCGGCCTCGGCGTCGATGCTCATCGTTCGGATTTTGAAAATTTCATAGGGCTGGCCGTTGAGTCCGAGCCGCACTTGACGATAGAGCGCTGGTCCTTTGGAAGTCAGCTTCACGCAGGCACAGAGGAGCAGGATGACCGGAGCCGCTGGGATGAATAAAAGACAACTGAGCAACCGTTCGAACCCGTACTTCCATCGCCAATAGTCTGCCTGGACCAGGGTGTGATCGGTGAACTGTTTCTGGCGGGGACGCTCGTCAGCCCCTTCCGATTGATCTTCTACTGCGGCAGGCTCCAGTGTCAAAATCTGTTCAGCAGAGGACATCAGCGAACCTCCTTTAGAGATGTCGAACTCATGCGACGTTCGAGCGAGTACAACTAGCGGGACTCGGCAGGGGGGGAGCCATTTGAACCTGTTACGGTGCGCGGATCGCGTCGCGGAGGACGGGGAGAAAGGAGACCAGAAAATCGCGGCAGGGAAGGGTGGTCCCGTCTGCGGAGGGCTGGCCAGCGAGTTGAATCTTGTAGAGACTGTCGGTCATCCAAAAGCGAGGGTGTTCGCTCGCCTGCCACGGTCCGCCATCGCTCCAGGCGTACCAGACATCCAGATCGGGGCGAGACTCGCTCGATGGAGACGCATCGGCACGGGCAAACTGGATATGCCAGAATTGATCTCGACCGGCTTCGGTTTCCACCGTCGCCACGGCCCGCTCAGCCAAAGGAACGGTGCCGGCGCTGCTGTAACAGATTTCGGGTGTATGCACGGCGATCGGTCCGCGAGGGCCGAACAACACTGCGACGCTGACGCGGTCCCCCGTGGCCGGGTTCCAATACTCGCGATTGAGATAGCCATAGCAGCGGAGTGTCTCTGCCGCTGCCTGAGGCAACGCCTCGTCCTTGACCTGAACCCATGGTCCGCATTCCTCGGGCAAGTCGGGCAGACGAAGGGCGGCAGCTTGCACGTCGACGCTTTCGGACCAACTCCCATTGAGATAAGCATGCAGGGTTCGCGAAGCGACCGTTAACGATGTCATGACCGCCAGCGCGACGAGGAAAGGCCACTTGTTCATTGCCAAGACTCGGCTATTTGCAGGTGTGGAAGGTTTTCGCGGGTATGGAAGCATCGCTCACGCGGCGCCGGGCGTGCAGCGGGAATCACGGCTTGAACAAGTCGGTTTCGCAGGACCGCTACCGCCATCGGCGGTCGCCTTCGCGCGTTCCCACTTCGACGGACGGCGGCGGACCAAACTGTTTTCGCAGGTCGTCAAGTTGCTTCCGCTCACTGGGAGTCAGGTTGGCAGCGTCCAGTTGTGAAAGATCGAGTTGGCTCCAAAATTGTTTCGCCTCGGTCGTTTTCTTCTGGGCGTGCAAGGCCAACAGGAGGTGGAACTGGTGTCGCGGGTCGTTCGACATCGCGAAGGCCTCACGGAGCGTCGCCTCGGCTTCGGCAAACTGCTGGCAGTGGAGTTGGACGAAGCCCAGCGTGTCGAGGAGTTCGGGGTATCGTCCGTAGAGCTCGATCGCACGCTGAATGCGGACCAGCCCCTCGTCTTGCCGTCCAGGAATCTCGACCAGCGCGATTGCCAAATTATTAAGGGTCAGAGCGCTGTTCGGATCGAGCTTCTCCGCCTGGACATAGCAGTCGACCGCTTCGGCAAACTGTTGTTGGATAAGCCTTAAGGTTCCGATCGCTTCGAGCACCCGAACACTCTGAGGAAACGCGGTGGCTCCATCGGCCAGGACGTGTTCGACATCCGGAGTGAGCAGGTCGAGATCACCCGCTTTCACCACCACGTCGGCCAGGAGAGCAACCGGTTCGGGCGACCGGTGCTTCCGGAAATGTGCCATGCAGACTTCCGCAGCCCGCCGCGCGTCGCCCGATTGGAAGAGCACTGTGACGAAGGGTGAGAATTCACTCGCAGGTTCCGCCTCGTACGCTTCAGCGAGCAAGTCGACTGCCAGCGCGTGGGAGCCAAGATTCGACAGCACCTGGCCAGCGGCCGCTTTCGCAGCGGGCGAGTTTGCATTGCCCGGCGTTGCCAGCCAATCGTTGACCAACGGAGCCAGCTGCGACTCCTGCTCGCGTTGCTTCACGATCCGCAGGCGAAGGTCGAGAGCTTCACGGCTCGACGGCGCAAGAGTCGCCAGCCGGTCGGCAACTCGAGCCGCCTCGCTCACTGCTCCGCCACGGACGAGCAGTTCGCCATATCCGTAAAGATCGAGGGGAGCCGGATCGTCTTTCTCCAGCAACCGTTCGTAAAGCCGGCGGCATTCGGCGAACGCTTCGCGAGCTTCGCTCGACGGGGGACCGGCCTGGGCAATTTGCCAGCGACGTCGCTCGACCGAGAGCAACAACCGGGCCGCATCGTCGGACACCCCGGGTTCGTTTGAGCGGAGCAAGTGTCGCAGCTGCTCGCCCGCATGCGCGATTTGCTCCTCGTCACCCCGGGCGAGGAGCAGGAGGGAGTGCCTGAGCTGGCTCTTTGCAGAGGCGCCCGCGAGGTCCGAATCGAGGAGTTGGGAGATGCGGGTCCAGGGAACATCCCCTGCAGTGTGCGCTGCCAGCGCGAACGCGAGCCGGCTGCGGACATCTTCGCGATTGGGTGCTAAGCGACTGGCGGTTTCAAGGGCCTGCAGCAGTCCCTCCGTTTCGCCCGCGGCTTCGAGCACCTCGGCGAGCGCCAGATGTACGTTCACATCGGTGGGATTGAGTTGCCGGGCTTTCTCAAGCCGGGACCGTGCCGCTGCGGTGTCGCCGATGGCCAAGTAGCCGCGTCCGAGCGCTAACCACCGCACCTTCTCGGGCAGCCGACTGCGCTCCATCGACTCCAGCACCTGCCGTGCGGCGGCCGCTCCGCCGAGGTGGAATTGCATCCGGAATCGAGCGTCCCAGACCCGCACTTCGGTTCCCTTGGTCGCTTGCAGTGCGCGTTCGACAGCCTCCGCGGCTTGCCGCTGAAGCGGTTCGGCCTCGGCTGGTTGAGCCTCCGCGGCAAGGACCGCGGTCTGGGCGAACATCAGCAACACGTCGGGATCGTCTGGCTGGTCCTGCATGGCCGCCCGTGCGCGGTCCAGGGCGAGCTCGAACTGCCCCTTGTCGACCGCCAATCCCACGGTCATCGCGGCGATCGCTCCGAACGAATCGCTGAGCGGCTCGAGTCGCGCGAGTTCCTGCTCCGCAGCGGCGACCTCACCGGATCGGTTCAGCTGCTGAACGAGCAGCAACACGGTCCCCACGTCGCGGTCCCCTTCGGCGATGGCCCGCCGCAACAGCTCCACAGCTTGTGCGGGCTTTCCTTCGATGGCGGCGATCCGTCCGCCCAGCGCGATCCCGCGTGCCCAGCGGGGGCGGCGAGCAACGATCTCGCCCTGCAGGCGAACGGCTTTGGCCAACAATGGCGAGGCAGACGAGCGCCCCGCGGCCTGCCGTAGGAGACGATTCGCGGCCAGCCATCGCCAGTGCGTTCCCTCCTCGCCCTCGGTTGCACGAAGTTCCTCTTCAACTTCTCGAAGTTCCGCTAGCCGCTCGCTCTCTCCAGCCGTCGAGGCAGGGCTGGTCGCCTCGAGTTCGAGCAGCAACTCGCCCAAGCGGACCAATGTCTCGATGTCCCGGGCTTCCGGACCGAGGCTGCGCAGCAGCTCGACTGCCTGGCTGCGCTGCCCGCTGCTCTTGAGCAGTTCGGCGGAGAGCTTGACCACACGGGGCTGCTCCTCCGGATGGCTTGCTGCGTAGGCCTCAAACTTCTCCAGCGTCTTATCGACAGTCCCCCGCAGTACAGACAGCCGGGCTTCGGTTTCGAGGACTAGCAGGCGATCGACCTGCGGGATCGCTTCCAAGCGGCGCATTGCGTCGTCGGCGGCTAGCGGCTCGCCCTGCCGCTCCAAAGCCAGCACAGCCGTGCTTTGTAATTCCGCGGCCTTGGGATACTGCAAGCAAAGGTCGATCAACTGCGTGGTCGCAGGGGCTTCCTGCCGGACAGTCCCCGCACCCTCCGCGGTCGGGCCGACTTCAGAGGAAGGGGAGCTGGTTGCCTCGCTGGAGTCTCCGCTGGCAAGCGCCAATTGCAGCAACCCCAGCCGCCATGGCTCCGCCGGGGACTGCCCCGCCTCGCGGGCCTGCTCCAACCGCTTCTGCGCTTCGGCGATTGCCGCTTGAACTTTTTCCAGCTCGTCGTCGCTGGCACCCTGCTGAGAGTGATGTAGAAAAAGTGCGTGCGCGTAGTCATAGGCTACTTGATACGATCCGTCATCGGCATGTCGCAGAAGGTCGATGGTGCGGGCGGGCGTCGAAGCCTGCTGCCATGCCTCGGCAGCCTGCCGCCGCAGCTCCCGGTTCTCCGGCGCCCACAGGACCGCCTCGTCGAGGACCCGCCCGGCGAGATCCCATAGGTTCTGCTCGCCATAGATCTGGGCGAGCAACTCGGCCGCTCCGATCCGCTGCGCGACGGGGATCCCCAGCTGAGCAGCCAAAGCCCGCTCCAAACGCGTCGCCGCCAGGGAGCGATTCCCCTTGCGAGCGTCGACTCGGGCCTGCCCGACCTCGCCCCGCCACCGGGCCGTGTCGAGCCGGCTCTCCAGCTTCGTTCGCTCCCGATCAAGCATGCGGGTCCGGGCCAACCGAGAGGCAATGCGATCGATCGTTTCGACGTAGCGGTCGATCCACTGCTGGGCCTCGGGGAGCGGAGCATCCACTGCTGCGGCAGTGGCCAACGGCTCGAGCAGCACCAGGCTCTCGCCCCCCAGCTGTTCGTTCCCCTTCTGCCACGCCTCTTGAGCCTCCTGCCGTTCGTCCAGCTGCAAATGCGTTTGCCCGAGTCCCAGGAAGCATCGTTCTGCTTGCGGGTCGGCGAGCATACCGGGCGGCAGGGCGGCCATCCCCTTGTAGAAGTCCTTTGCCGTGCCCACGCTTCCCGCCTGGACAAGGCGGGCGGCATGTTCCAGGACGAGTTCGGCGTCCCACCCGGGGGCGTAGCTTTCAGTGCTGTCCTTACCTTCCGCGACTACCGCCGGGCTCGCGGCTTCGCTCGGAGCCTCTGGCCCGACAGCGTGTTGCTGCAGGCGCTGGAGCGCCAAGGCGGCCATCACCGCGAGCGGCTCCGTCTCCGTCAGCGAACCAATCCGGCTTCCGTAGTGGTAGACGAACCACTGAGCGTGACCGTCATCCTTCCTCTCGCTCAGGCGCTCCAACAGGCTCGCCGCGCGTCCGATGTAGTCGGTACGGTCCGCCGGGACGCCGGGAACATCGAATAGCTCGGGCCGATCGACGTAAACCGCCACCAGCGCACCGGCCAGCTCCACCGACTCGGGATTCGCCTCCACCGCCATCCGCAGCACTTTGCCCACCGGCTGACTTGCCGCCCAGCCCCAGTAGTCCTCCTCCCGCAGGGGAGGAGTGGTGGCAGGAGGCCGGGCGGTGCCGAGTTCAGATTGTCCCAGCAGGCTTCTCGCCAACTGGTGCAGGGCCGCCGGGTCCCCGGGGGGGGGATTGAGGAGAGAAATTTGACGTTCGGCTTCCACAAGCCATCCTCCCCCCAGTTCCAGCAGTCGGTCGATCAGCCGCCGCCGGAGGGCATCCTTCTCCTCCCGCTCATCCTCCGATTCCAAGGCGGCGATGGCTCGGATCAGGTGCCGCCGAGCCTGTTCGATGTCGGCCGGCTCGCTGGCTAGCGAATCGAAGGTCCAGGCCAACTGGACCCGGACGTCAGCGTCCTCTGGACGCAGGCTCAGATAGCGGTTCAGCCACTGCGCCGCTTCCCGCGGCTTCTTCTCGGACCGTGCCGCCTCGGCCAGTTGCAGAAACTGATCACCGACGCGGGCCGACTGCCATTGGTACAGCACGACCAACAGCAGCGCCCCCATCACCAGCCCTGCGAAGGACGCGAACAGCAGCGGTAGATTCCAAGCCCACCGCGCATAAGCCTTCGAGGGCGGGGGAGAGCTTTCTCCCGGCTTCGCTCCCGCTCCCGCAGCCTCCTCCACGGCCCTCGCCTTACGCACTCGGGCGTTAACTCTCGAGGCAGGGGGATCACAGGACTCAGAGGTTGTGCTCATTTCGCTGCTCCAAACAGATTCCGTGGCGGAGGCCGAAGGGAGCTCCCCTCCAGCCGCTACGCTTCCCTTAGTCGACCACCACTGAAGACTTCATGGCGTAGCGATAATCGCCATATCGATAGGCGTAATGGCGAGACGGGACTCCGTTAAATACCGTGCCGGCGACTGTCGCTCCGGTGGCCTCGAGCCGTCGAATCGTGCGTTCGACGCTACTCACGCGGCTGACGTCGCGCATCACACACAGCAACGCCGCGTCGACTTCCGCCGCCACGGCCAACGTTTCACCAGCCGAAAGGACCGGGGCGGTGTCGAAAATCACATAGCGATAATGGAAATCTTCGAGCGATTGATCCAGTAAATCTCGGAGGGCTGAGGGGCTGAGAAGCCGATGAGGGCTCGCGTCCAATTCTCCGGCGGGGAGCACGTGGATCAGCTCTCCGAGCGAGCGGTCGATCGCCGCGTCGAGCGTGATCTTGCCCGACAACACGTCGACCAATCCCGGCCCGAGATCGAGCCCGAAGAGATGATGCTGATCGGGCCGGCGAATGTCGGCATCGACCAGCAGCACCGGCTCACCGCTCGCCTGCGCCATGGCGACCGCCAACTGCGAGGCCAGCGAACTCTTCCCTTCGCCCGGAAGACTGCTCGTCACGGCGATCGAGCGCAAGGTCCCAAACTCGCGAGAAAGGAGTAGATTTGCTCGCAGGGCCTCGACACTCTCCTCAAACACCCGCTGCCGCCGCCCTCCTTGGGCGCCGCTGGGCAGGGAGGCGATCTCTCCGAGCACCGGCGCCAGCTTCTGCGACTCAAGAAGGGCGGGGGTCGTCACCCGCTTGGTGTTCAACTCCCACAGGAGCCCGAACAGGAAAGGAACCACCAAAGCTCCGCCACCGGCCATCATAATCTTCTTCATCGGCACCTCCTCAATGGGAGTCGCCGGAGGTTTCGCGACGGCCAAAGTCTGCATGGTCGCGCCGCGGAGGCGTTCGGTCCGCAGCGAGGCGATTCGCGTATTAAGTTTTTCTAACACCGCCGCCGCCTGCGCATACTCTTGCTGTGCGAAGAAAAGATCGGCGGTCTCACCGGAGAGCTGTTCGAGTCTTCTTTTCTCTTCGGCGAAACTCGCTTCGAGCAACGCACGCTTGCTCTGGAGACTTGCCAGCTCCCCTCGCATCGCCTCGAGTTGAACAGCGTCACCGTGGGCACGCCGCTGCTGTTCGAGTTCTTGCAGCATCGGCACGACCCTCTTTCGTGCCGCCTCCTTGGCAAGCCTCAGCTCACGCTCAAACTCCACGGCTTCGCTGGCGAGTCGGTTGTACCAGTCTCGATTGATGCGGACCAAGTCGCGGTCTTCCATGTTCCGCATGTAACCGCGTTTGTCGTTGAGACGGCTCTGCAAACGTACGACCTGGGGATCGGTCGCAATCCGCCGCTCCACCTCATCCGGCGAGGGTTCAAGCAAAGTCTCCAGGCTTACCTCTTCCTCGGTCGCTGCCATCGCGGATTTGATTTGAGCCTGCAGGACCTCTTCGTCTCCTTTTACATCGGTCAGTTGGGCAAACAAGGCGGTCGCCATGGACATGTCGCTACCGAGACGGCTGATCTGTTGATAGGGATCGTAGCCGTGGGCTTGGCGGCTCAGTTCGCGAACGCGTTCTTGGTGCGTTTTGACTTCCGCTTCCCACTGATCGATCGCTGGCCTCAACCAGCCTTCAAGGTCGGAAATCCGTCGGGAATCGAACGTCTCCCGCTGCCTCATGTATGAGTCGACAATGGCATTGCAAACAAACGCCGCATACTGGGGGTCGGGGTCGCGATAGGTAACCGTCAGCAAGGAGTCCGTTCCGGCATTCCCAATGGTCATGCGGCTTCGGATCTCCCTCTCTCTCGACTCCGCATTGCGCAGACTCGGGGCCTCGCAAACCTCCGGATCGGCGAGCACCGGATCGAGCACCAAAGAGTTTGTGAGCAACTGCCGTTCAACCCGCGAGAAGTCTCGCGGCGCGGCAAGAACCCCTTTGAACACAACATAATCGTGGTTTGCTTCCAGGACGTGGGTCGCCTGATACTCCGGAACGAAGGTCTGGAAGACGAAATAACTCGCGACTGCGGCAAGCATCAGACCCATCGGAAGCGCCCAGAACCAGCAGCGGCGAATGGTGACCCATATCAGCCAAGGGTCGAAACCATGCGACTGCGATGCGTTGGGAAGTACGTACATCGACGCAGATCCCGTCGGGCGAGTCTGTGTGAAGGTAGCCAATGGAAAGTTCCTTACAAAAAGACACCGGCCCAGTGCACTAGCGAATACTCAATGAAGAACAGAGTCGCTTTCCCCTACGTTCGATTCGCTCACTGCAGGTTTTCGCCTTAACTCACAACGACTGAAGCCGCTGTCGAGCCGTATGAATCTCCAGCGGTCGGTAGAGGCATTCCCAGTAGGCTTTGACCGACCAGAGCATGAAGGCTGCGACTCCAATCATGGCAATCCCCACCCAGTCATGGATCTCATCCAAGGTCGGACCCTCATACCAGGTGGAAAAGAATCCCATCGCGGTCACGCGGAAAACGTTTGCTAAGATCGCCAGCGGCAGCGCCATGGCGAGAATCACCACTCCGTCAATCCAAGAACGCCTGGCCATCGCCGCCCAGAAAAACGCCAGCGCCCCGACGCCGACGAAAATCCGGAGTCCCGAACAGGCTTCTTCCACCATCAGCTGCGAATCGCCTAACCAGATCGTGTGCCCTTCGGAAACCGCCGGCTGACCCAAAATTCGCAATAGCGCCGTGCTCGCGTGTGTCGCGACACCTTGCAGTTTCCAGCTCAGTAACGATTCGGCCTGGTAGGGAAGCGGAACGAGTAGGAATAGAAACAGGATCGCCGGCAGCGCCCAACGCACGGCCTTCGGCCCCATCAACATCCAAACCACTCCCGCCGTCCACGGCAAAAGCGACCAGCCGTCGAGAAAATCCATATAGGCAAATCGCCCTACCAACCGCATCGCGATCGCCACCAGGATCAGCCCCACTCCCAGCCAACTGACGCGGGGCCGCAACCCCGGAAATAGATCGCGACGGTTGTACGCAATCAGCCCGGCCAGCGGCAGAATCAAATAACCGTGCGAATAATCGGGCTCGGTTCGCCACTGCTGTTCCATCCAGACGAGCGTCGGCCAATACGCCCAAAGGAGCGCTGGCAACAGGACCAGCCCACTCAACACGACCAGCGGCAAATGCTGAGATCGCGAAAACTCCGTGAGCGGCTCTGCAGCTTTCTTCGGCTGCGGCTGCGGCTGCCGCTTCGATTTCGCCTGACGAGCAGGAATTTTGGTGCTCGGATCGATCGACCTTCGCAGCCGAGCCGACGCCCCCTGCTTCCTCGAACTCCTACCCATCAACTCGCTCCCTGAAAAATGCAATCCGCGATGCGAGCGTCCGACAACGAACCAGGAGCAACCTGTCAGGCATCCCGGTTCCAATAACGCCCGGTTGGGTTAGGTTTCTGTGAAGCATCATTCGCCCCTGCCAAGCCCCCCGGTCTACGGATTTCGAAGCGGCGGCGAGAAGGAAACGAAAGGTGTAAGAAAATCCATCATGTGCGGTCGGTCTGGACTTCGTTCCCGTCGGTGACACCCCACCGAAACTCCAGATTGCAATCGACAACCACAGGCTAGAAACACTCAGCACATGCCGCCGCCAACGCGAACGGCAGATTTAGATCGGCGCTCCAGCGCCCGGCCCAAGCGCCGACGCTTGCCGAGAAAGATGGGCCGGAGGACGCTGGGTCGCTCCACCCAGTTAGCTCATGCGTCGCTAGGGTACTGCCGACGACTCGACCACCAGGCCTCGCCACACGCCTCGCGTCGCAGGCGAGGCTGAAGAGGAGAAAACTCTACGAGGCCCATCCTCGGGACTGTCGCCAGCCAGAGCAGGCGGATGCCTATCCTATGGCGCTCTGGACCCGGTGCCTGCGGGAACGCAGGATCGGTGAATAGCATCTTGGCTTCGACTCCTCGCAATCACTGCGGACTTGCCACAACAGTGACTACCCGAGAGTCGCATTAGCCAAGATGTTCCGATGCCGCGACGACATCCGGACGCCCCCCTTCGTGAGGGATGTTGCGAATCCGTTCACTTGGCGAAAGCTAACCCCTCAGAGTAGCGATGCTGGGCGAACACGACAGTCTACGTAGAGGTCAAGCTGTCCACGGAAGAATCCGGCTTGGCCTCAAGCCCGTTTTTGATGCGCGAGGTGCCGTACGCCGGACGCCGGACGAGTCTCCGCCGAGGAGCTAACGGCAGGCAACTCGCCAGCAAAGCCACTCAATGGCGGACAACCGGTCACAGCGAGAATTACTGTCACCGCCTGCTGTACCACCTGCGTCCGCAGGGAGGCGAGAAACGAGAGCCGCAGGCCCTTCCCCGGGGGAAAGGCTTTGCGGAAAACCGCACCAGGTTTGGGTTCCGCCGCTGCCGCGGGAAACATGACGCTTTACGCGCGCCCACAGGCCCCCTGAAGGCCACAGCGCGCAGGGCGGCACACAGGGCAGTTCATTTGGGTATAGTCGGTCCACCAGGGTATGATTGAACTTGACCCGCTGGATCCGTTCGCCTCCGACTCTTTCGCCAGGGCTTTCGCGTGACCTCGATTATTGCCGCCGTCGGGCTGGTCGCCGGCTTATCGGTGCTCATTACCGGCGTCTTACTGCGTTACGCCAGCAAGGCTCCGCGGGCCCCCGAATGCTATGACGCGGCCCGCAACTTTGAATGCACCGAATGCCCGCTGGTGTGCAAGCAGAAGCCCGACGCCCACCGCTGAACGAATCATCCCTCGGTGAATGCATTTCACTCGAGGGTGAATGCAGGTCACTCGAGGGTGAATTGGGGGAGGCGCACCAGCTCGCCTCCGTTGAGGGCGCTTTGGTGGGCGCAAATTCCGACGCAGGTCCAGTTTGCGCTCATCGTCGCGTTGGGCCACGGGTCGCGATCGTCGAGCACGGCCCGGACCATCTCGTTGCACAGGTGGGGATGTGAACCGCCGTGCCCGCCTCCTTGGACAAAGCTGAGGTGCTCGGCGTCTTGGATCGATTGCGTGAACTTGCGAATCGGCTCCGGCAGGCGATGGGCGTAGTCGGGAACGGTGATCCGCTCGGGAATCTCCGGTTCGGGCTTTTTCGCCGTATGAATGATGTGCGGTTCGCCCTCGACCAGCGCCCACTCGAAGCTCTTCTTGGTCCCGTAGACGTCAAAGCTCTCGCGGTATTGTCGCGCGGTGTCAAACAGAAATCGCCACAGATGGGCAGCGATGTCGGAATCTTTGATTTTGAGATGGCAGCTTTCGACCGCAAAGCGATTGCCGCTCTTGGCGATCAGCTCGTCGCGGATCGTGCCTGAGCCGAAACAGGAAACGACCTCCGCTCGCCCCCCGACCAGCCCGAGCACCGGGCTGACGACGTGGGTCGCGTAGTGCATCGGAATCATTCGCTCCCAGTACTCGGGCCAGCCGTCCATATCCTGAGGGTGGCTGGCCGCTAAGTACTGGATTTTGCCCAGTTCGCCGCTCTCGTACATCTCCTTGAGAAAGAGAAACTCGCGGCTGTAGACGACCGTTTCGGCCATCATGTACTTCAGCCCCGTGCGGGCGACCAGTTCGCAGATCCGCTGGCAGTCCTCGATCGTCGTCGCCATTGGCACGGTGCACATCACGTGCTTGCCCGCCTCGAGGGCCGCGATCGACATCGAGGCATGATCGGGAATCGGACTGTTGATGTGCACAAAGTCGACGTCCGGATCGGCCAGCACCTCGGCGTAGGAGGTGTACCGCCGTGCAATTCCCGCCTGATCTCCGATCGCGTTCAGCTTCTGCTCATTCCGCTGGCAGATCGCGACGACTTCAGCGTCCGGATGCGCCTGATAGATCGGAATGAACTCGGCGCCAAAACCTAGACCGACCAAAGCGACGCGGGCCTTCTGCGACATCGATAGGTGCTTTCACGAGGAGACTAGACTTCCAGGAACAGGCGAGCCGGATCTTCGATCGTTTCTTTGATCGTCCGCAGGAAGCTGACCGCCTCGCGACCGTCGACGATTCGGTGGTCGTAGGTCAGGGCCAGGTACATCATGGGCCGGATCACCACCTGACCGTTGACTGCCATCGGACGATCCTGGATCGCGTGCAGACCCAGAATTCCGCTTTGCGGCGGATTGACGATCGGCGTGCTCAGCAGCGAGCCATACACGCCACCGTTGGAGATCGTGAACGTACCCCCCTCGAGGTCTTGTGGGTTGATACGGTTCTCGGCGGCGGCCCGGCCGTAGTCGGCGATCGCCCGCTCGATGTCCGCAAAGCTCATTTGCTCGACGTTGCGAACGACCGGGACGACCAGCCCCTTGCCGCCTCCGATGGCGATTCCGATGTCGTAGTAGTGACGATAGACGACGTGGTTGCCGCGAATCTCGGCATTGACCGCCGGGAACCGTCGGAGCGCCTCGACCACGGCTTTGGCGAAGAACGACATGAAGCCGAGTTTGACGCCGTGCTTCTCGACGAACACGTCTTTGTACTTCTTGCGGAGCTCCATCACTGGCCCCATGTCGACTTCGTTGAAAGTCGTCAGCAGGGCGGCAGTTTGTTGAGCCTCGACCAAGCGGGCGGCAATCGTCCGCCGGATCATGCTCATCGGCTTGACTTCTTCGCCCCGTTGGCTTCCGGCGGTCACCAGCGAGGCACCGCTGGCCGCAGCGACCAAGCCGCCTCCTGCGGGAGCCGGAGCCGATGGAGCGGCCGCCGCTCCGCCAGCTCCCACGAACGCCACCACGTCTTCTTTAAGCAACCGTCCTCCTGGGCCACTCGCCGGGACTTGCTCGGCCCGCAGCCCATGCTCGCTGAGCAACCGCTGTGCGGCAGGCATGACGATCGGCTCCTCCGCACCGTTGCTTTCAGCCGCCCGGTGCGGAGCGGGAGTCGGAGCGGGCTCGGCCCCGCGAGCCGGCTCGGGAGCTGCGGCTCTCTCGGGAGTTGCTGCCGGAGCCGAGGGGGGCGCAGTCGAGCCGCCGGCCGGCTGCGGAGCGGGCTCAATCTCCGCGATCGTGTCTCCCACGGCTGCGAATTCATCGGCCGGCACGCGGATATTGCGGAGAAACCCCGCTTCGGGCGCCGGAACCTGAACCGAAGCTTTTTCGGTCTCGATGTCGACTAGATCATCGCCAGCTGCGACCCAGTCTCCCTCTTGTTTAAGCCACTGTCCGATCTGGACTTCGCTGATCGACTCGCCGACTTGCGGAACCTTGACTTCGACCATCACAAGCTGCTGGTAGGGTTGGGGGAGGAGGACGCGAACCGGTAGCGATCAACCGGAAAAAGTCGAGGCCTCCAGAATACAACCCCAGCCAAGGTTCTGTCAGCAGGCCGGGGCTGCCAAAATTGGCCCTTCCGCCTCAAGCCTCCTGCAATCGATGCCACCGGCGCGATCGCTGCGACCGGCATGGCCGGAGGACGAACCGGTCGGCACCCTCCGCTCGGCGGACATTGATTTCAACTCACCGCCGCCCTGTCCGAAGTAACGAGAACGGATGCCTCTCGGAACGAAGCGGTCATGAGCGAAAACGCCAAGAAAAGCCCGATCGGAAAAGCCCTCGCCGCCCTGCTGCTCGCAGCCGGGGGATGGGCATTCGTGCGGAACTTTGAAATCGAAGGGCTGGACCAAATCGCAGTCCGTCCCAAGAGCATGGCTCCGCACGAGCCCGACGACCACGCGCTCGATGCGTTCCTCTCCGAGAGCACCCGTCGCCCCGGCAGCACTCCGGCGGCCAGTTCACTGTACCCCGGTTCCCTGTTTCCCAGTTCAGCTCATCCCGGCTCATCCGCTTCCGGTTCCTCTCTCCACCGCTCAGCGGGCGGGCTGCCCAGTACGAGCGGCGGGGGGCTCGACGTGAAGGGGACCACCGCCAACATGGTCAGCCACAGCCTTGGCCCAAGCAGCCGCGGGAGCGAAGCGGGGGGGCCAGCGAGGGTCGCCGCCGGCCGAGCGGGCTCGATTCGCGTCGGAAGTTGGGCGCTCGCCGGCTTTGGTCGCGACAAGCTCGCCAAACCGCACGTGGCCGATCTCTTTGCGCGGCTGGCACGCCAGTTCGACGTACTCGCCCTGCAGCAGATCACGACGCCCGAACGAGACCTATTGCCGCGGCTGGTCGAGCACGTGAACCGGACCGGCCGCAAGTATGATTTCCTGCTCGGGCCCGTCGTCAGCCCGCCGGGCGAGGAGGGGCGGGCCCTCGGCGAGCAGTACGCCTTCCTGTTCGATACCGAGCGGATCGAGACCGATCGCGGCCAGTTGTACACGGTCGCCGATCCAGGCGAGCAAGTCTCCTACGACCCGCTGGTCGGCTGGTTTCGCACCCGCGGACTGCCGCCGGGACGCGCATGGACGTTCAGCCTCGTCAACTTTCGCGTCGACACCGTGCGGGCGTCCCAGGAAGTGCCGCTGCTCGGTGAACTCATGGCAGCGGTGGCGGCCGATGGTCGCGGCGAGGACGACTTGCTGCTGTGCGGAATGCTGCAAGCGGACGACCGACAATTGGTGGCCGAACTCGGTGGCGAGGCCAGCGAGGCTGCCGTCCGAGCGACGCCCACCGATATCTTTGCCCGCTACCAGCTCTCCAACTTGATCCTGCCCAAGCGGACCACGACCGAATACCTGGGCCGCGGCGGCGTGATCGACTTCCTTCGGCTCTACAATCTGACGTCGGCCGAGGCCGAAGAGCTGTCCCCCCATCTGCCCGTGTTCGGCGAATTCACTCCGAGCGAAGGGGATTGAGTGCAGGATTCCATCCTGCCGCGGAGCGCTGCGGCGATCCGCCGGTCGGGCCCCAAATAGCCGCTGGTGCGAAACTCGATCCGTGGATGTTTTGCCGCAGCTTCCTGCACCTGCCGCTCGATCGCCTGGTAGAGCCGACCGGCGAACAGCAGATGCGGCTGGACGATGACCGCATCGATGGCCCGATCTGCCGCCACTTCTTCGAGCACCGCTGGCAAGCGGGGCTCGGCCATCGCGTAGAACGCCGTCTCCACCCGAGCCGCCGGCACTCGCCGCGCGACGACCGCCGAGAGGACCTGCATATCGCTGCGGGCGCACGGATCGTAGCTGCCGCGGCCCACCATCACGATCGCGGTTCGAGCCGCCGGCAGCAGGAACGGAGTCCGCAGCGACTCGGTCAGCCGCTCGACCACTACCGCGATCACTTCGCCGTGCCGCGACAGGGGCCGAGCGAACGCGTACTCGACTCCCGGCGTGCGAGCGGCCGCCGCGGCGACCGCTTCCGGTATGTCGCGGCGGGCGTGCCCGGCGGTGAACAGCAGCAACGGACAGACGGCCACCCGCCTCGCCCCGCGGGCAACGAGCCGACTCCAAGCCTCGCCAATCGTCGGAGGCTGCAACTCCAGCAGACAGGGTTCGACCGGTTGCGGCGCGACTTGCTCGGCGAGGAGCTCCGCCAAGGCAAAGAATTGCTCGGTCCCCTCCTGATCGCGGGTGCCGTGCCCGACCAGCAACAGCCCCTCCCGTTCGCCGTCCAACGTTACTTGGAGGCGACCGTCGCGCCTTTGAAGCCGATCTTCTCGAGCCGGGCGACCGCCTGGTCGACGTCAAACGCCGCATCGTGCTCGATGATCACGACCGGATTGTCGATCAATCCCTCTTCTTTCTGCTCGACCAGATCGACTTTCTGGACACCTGCTTCCGCTTCCAGCGCTTTCTTCACCGAAGGGTAGCAGGCCATCGGGCAGTGCATGTCGGGCACCCGGAGGTTGACGGTCTCTACGGTGCCCGCATCGACCGTCGCGGGCCCATCGGCCGTCGCGGGGGTTGCCTGCAGGGCCGTTTCGGGCGTTCGGCTGCCACCGAGGTAAAACACGATGCCGGCAGCGACCAAAACGGCAACGAGGTAGACCAAAAAGCGCATCGCAAAATATCCGTTGTTGCGGAGGGGTACGGTTCGCTCGCCGCTCAGCGCCGCCAGCGGTGGGAGGAACAAACGCGGCAACCGTCAAAGCGTTGCCCGTGCCGGCTCAATCTTCCGGTACTCAATCGTGACCTCCGCGGCAGCCACCGGTCAAGGGCTTGCCTCCGCCCGTCGATGCGCCGACCGATCTTGGAAGTTTCCCTCCGGATGTGCTACGGTCGCAGTGGAAGCGGCGGGGTCCTCCGCCGCGGTCCGCTGCGCAAACGCTCATGGAAGAGCCAAGTGACTACGGAACCCCTCCGGCCGCAAGCCGATCTGCGAATCTACGATGGCAGCCCCGATCGCATAGAGCGAGGTCGATTGCGAGTCCCGCTGCTGCTGGCCACATTGCTGACGGCAGCTCTGGTCCCCGTCTCGACGCTGTTCGACGTCTCGGTCTCGCGGTGGCTCGGCGGTCGCCCCATGCCCGGCGACTTGAGCAAGACGATCGAGCTGACCGAAGTCTATGCCCACGGGATCGGCGTGATCATCACGCTGATGCTGATCCTCTACTTGGCGCCTCGCAAACGCTGGTGCATTCCGCGTTTGGCGACCCTCGCGTTCGGCAGCGGAGCGGTTGCGATGATCGTTAAAATGTTCGTCCTCCGCGGCCGCCCGAACCGACTGAATCTGAACACGGCTCCCTACGATGCGGCGTGGCAGTGGTCATTCGACTGGACGCTCGATCACGTCGCCATTTTCGACTCCAGCATGCGGTCCTTCCCGAGCGGTCATACGGCGATCGCCACCGGGCTGACGATTGGGCTGTGCCTGCTGTTCCCCCGCGGACGGATCATGTTCGCGCTGCTGCTGGGGTTGTCGATGACCGAGCGGATGACCTCCTACGCCCACTTCGCCAGCGACTTGATGGGCGGGTTGGCAATCGGCCTGTTCTGGACCTACATCTGCCTCAGCCCCCGCTTCCTCGGAGCGCTGTTCGACCACATCGAACCGCAAGGGCACGGGTTCGAACGGCAGAAGGAAGCCTACATCCGGAACCGTGCGGCGTAAGCGGGAGGGCGCCGGGCGCTACTTTCGCGGAGCGAAAGGCGACTCTCTAGCCGGTTCGCAGCAGGTTCTCGATCGCTTCGATCGCTTGGCGGGTCTGCAGCGTGCTGCTGCCTCGCTGGACCGGGGCGCTGTCGGCGATCCAGTTCTCGACCCGCTTGGTCGCCGCGATCACCGTACTGTGGCTGCGATTGCCGAAGTAGTCGCCGATCTCGCTGTAGGCGGCGCGGGTGTACTGCCGGGCCAAATACATCGCCAGCATCCGCGGTTGGCTGACCGCTCGCTGCTGGCCGCGCGAGCGAAGCGAGCCGCTGGGCAGGCCGAACATATCGCAGACGGCTTTCTGAATATCTCCCAAGTTGACCGCCGGACGGCCTGCGGAAATCAACTCCGGTGCCGACTGCTGCAGCTCTTCCCAAGTCGCCGGCCGACCGATCATCTGGCCGAGGGTGTGCAAGTGATGGACGGCGCCGGAGAGGATCCGCGCGTCACCGGCCAGCTCGTCGGCCAAGCGGTCGAGCACCTCCGCCGAAGCCTCGGTCCCGGTCCGCTCGACCATCGACTGCAGCACCCCGCGACGCGTCGCCCGGTCGAGCGGCCGCAGGGCGCACACCATCCCGCCAGCCATCCGACCGGCCAGTTCTTCGTTGAGCCCTTCCAGATCGAGCGGCGGACGGTCGGCGGTAAAGGCCAGCTGGCAGCGTCCACGCAGCAGCGAATCGACGGTGTAGAGCAGTTCACGAAGCGTCGCCCGCTTGCCGCCGACGAACTGGACGTCGTCGATCAGCAACGCATCGACATCCCGGTAGCGGCGGCGAAACCCGGGCAACCCGCTGCCCCGCACGGCACCGGTAAAGTCGTTGGTGAACTGCTCGGCCGAGAGCATCACGACCCGCCGGAGCTGGTGCCGCCGCCGCAGCTCGTTGCGGATCGCCGCCAGCAGATGCGTCTTGCCCGTTCCTGCCGGTCCCCAAAAGAACAGCGGCGAAACCGATCCCGGTTCTTCGATCACCATCCGCGTGGCGGTGAACGCCAGCCGATTGCAGTCGCCGACCGAGAACGTTCCAGCCGATGCACCCGCCAGCGGCGACCGGGGGGTGGTCGATTCCGCTGGACTCTCCTCGGACGAATCAGCCGAGACCATCCGCAGCGGATGCTCGGGCTTGGCCGAGGCGGAGCGGGCTCCGCGGCCGAACCGGGCCGCCGCGCCGCCGCGGCCGGCGGCGTTTTTCGCGGCCCCAGCCCCTCGCTTCGCTCCCCCACGGCCGTGAGCACTGCTGGCCAGCGTGCCGAGCGTCGACAGCCCCGAACCGTCTCCTCCGGCTGTCGAGCGGAGGGCCCGCTGGCGTCCCGCCCGACGGCCAGCTCCTTCGCCACCGAGCGGCTCCCGCCCCACTGCAGCATCGCCATCGCTCGCCGCCGCATCTTCTGCTGCGCCGCCAATTGCGGAGCCATCGTCCGCGGATGCGTCGCCGTCAGCGGCGGTCGTCGGTTCCTCAGCCGCCACCTGCAGCCGGACCGAGACGCCCGCACCGAGCACTTCACCGGCGGCCGCCTTGAGATCGCCGAGCAGACGTTTCCGCAGTCGAGCGACCGCGAATTCATTCTCCGCGGTAACCGTCAACGCGTCGCCAGCAAACTGCAGCCGCACCTGATCGTTGAACCACAACGCATAGCGGTCGGCACCCAAACGCCGGATCAAAGCATCCTGAATTTCAACAGCGACATCCATGCCACCTGACTTTTCCGACGCGGGCATAGCGGTAGCGCACCTTCCCTCGTGGCTTACTTTGGCAGCTATCAGACAAACTCCAACGGGGCCGGCGCAAACCGGCAGCAAAGCGAGCGGAAGCCATCCTCTCAGCGACTCACCCCGTGACCGCCAGAAGCGGCCACTGGGGGCCTGCTCCGCGATTCCTGCGGCTGTGGTCCGGGCATCGCTTTCCCGTCGAGCAATCAGCGAACGGGCCGGATTCTAAGTTAGCTAGCATTGAAGTCAAACCGAGCCTCGGAAGGGCCGAACCGGTTCCTGCTCCACGCGGCTGAGAATGGTTCGATTCCTAGGTTTCTTCATCGTCGGCGCCCGCCCGCCGGGAACTCAAATCTACTTTGACGGCCGGTGGAAAAGCTGTCGGCGGTTGCCGATCGAGCGCGGCCGGAGCGGAAACGAGAAACCGCAAGCCGTTCACTACAAAGCACTTACGGATCAACTAAACCTTCACGTCCCCCCGCGTCGCCCGTTTGCCCCCCGCAGCGGATTCCGACTCCAAATTCAGCTCGCGACCCCAGACGGTCTCGCTCATCAGACGCTCGAACCCATGCCGTTGGTAGAGCTTAACCGCTGGGCGATTTGCACGGTCGACCGCCAGCGTCAGCTGCGGCACCCCATGCCGCTCGGCCGCATCCCAAGCCCGCTCGAGTATCGATGCGGCATGACCCAAGCCACGCGCCTCGGGCACCAGCCCCATGTAGGTGATCTCAAGTGTCCCCGCCGCAACGTGGGGCGTAGCAATCAGGCACCCGAGGGGGCAATCCCGAGCGTCGACCAGCACCAGCCAATCCGCCGGATCGTGCTCGGGTGAACTGCGGTAGGTGTCGAGCATCGCCGCGGCCGAACGGAAGCGTTCCATTTGGGGACAGTCGAGCGAGCCTACGTAGGTCGCCTCGACCAGTGCGGCCAACCCCTCACGGGCCGCGGCACTGGCAAAGAATTGTTCAAAGGGAATCGCGCCGAGCGGCTCGCCCACTGGAGCGGCGGAAGCTGACGCGGTGAGGCGGGCCGAAGCGACCAAGTAGTCGAGGGTCGCCAAGCATTCGTAACCGCCAGCGCCTAACGCCCGCTGCTCGCCTAACGCCCGCTGCTCGCCTTCGGGCTCCCGCATCGCCTGAACAAAGGTTACGCCAGCCTCAGCCAGCCGCCGATGCAGTTCGCCGAGCAATTGCCGAAGAGCGGCCGATTCATCCTCGGCGGCGAGTCCGGGCTGCGTGCCGAGGGCGACCAGCGAAGCGGAGTCGGCGGCAGTGCGGATTGCCACCGCGGCGGCCACGGTCGAGCCCTCGCCTCCGCCTTGCCCGGCGACCAACTCCTCCAGAAACAGGTCGCTGCCGGCCGAGCGGCGGAGCAAGTCAGTCAGCACCGAGAGGACGATCCGCTTGCGGTCCTCTCCAGCCGCAGCGAGTGCCAGGGTCGCCAATTCGGGCAACCGTCCGAGTCCCGCCGGCTGGGCGAGCCAAGATTCGCGGGTGGGGAATTGTCCAAGCGGGCTTCCAGGTGGGGGACTTGCAGGTGGCGGCATCTTCGCGTTCCGGGGGAATCGTCGCGAGCAGGGGGGAATCGTCGCTGGCGGTTCGACCGTTAGAATATGCCAACGTCTCTGCCGCAATACTTACCGTCGGATCGGTGCGATGCACAAACGCTTCCCTCTGTTCTCTCTTTCCGTCGCGATCGCCACGGGACTCCTGCCGGCCGCTCCGGCTCGCTCGCAGAGCCTGCCCGATCGCTTGGAGAACCGCGTCCGCGAGCGGCTCAGCGGCGAACAAGCTCCGCAGCCGACCGCCCCCCCGAACCTCCAGTCGCCTCCGCTGCAGCCCGCTGACGATGCGCTCCCAGCCAACGCCCCTCCCCGGCTCGGATTGGAAGCCGAAGAGCGGGGTGCGGGATTGCCCTACGAGGTGGTCGTCAACGGAGTCCGTCCGGGAACCCCCGCCGCCGCCGCGGGATTGCAAAGCGGCGACGTGATTCTCACCGCCGATGGCCGCCCGGTGAGCGAGATCGCCGACATCAGCTCGGTCCTGCAGACGAAGCGCGCCGGAGATGACCTGCGGCTCGCGATCCGCCGCGGCGATTCGCAGCTCGAACTCCAGGTCGTGTTCGCCCCAGCTGATGCAGGCGGAAGACGCGATGCAGTCGAAAGCCCCCGCTCAGCGGACAATTTCGGTGCAGCGGGTCCGGGTGCAATGGACGAGAATTCCCGCCGCCCCTCGGTGGTCGAGCGTCCCCCGAGCGGCTCAGGGAGAATCGGAGTGACTGTCGAGAACCCGTCGACCACGCCTCCGGGAGCCGGAGTGCCGGTGCGGCGGGGAGCGGTCGTCGTGGCGGTCGCCCCGGGTTCACCCGCCGAGTTGCTCGGGATTCAACCCGGCAACGTGATCGTGGCGATCGACGGCCGCGTGGTTCAGAGCGCCGCGGGTCTGATCGAAGAGATCGGGGCGACCGTTCCGGGACAGCAGATCGAGATCAGTTTCTACCGCGGCGAATCGTTGATACGGATGCCCCTCCGCTTGGCCGGAGCCGACGGGCTGGCCGCCGCGGCAGCCACTCCGGGAACGCCGGGCGGGGCGCGGTTAGGCCCGCCCAGCGGAGCCGCCGGGGGTGCGGGGGCGGCAAGCACTCCGCCCACCGGACTGCTCGGAGGATTGGGACAGGCGATCGGAGGAATGTTCGGTGGGGCTGCCGCGCCGCCAGCGACCACCGGCGGTGACGATCCGCTCGCCACACCTGGCGAACCAGTCACTCCCGAGGATCTAGCCACTCCCGAGGATCTCGTACCGCCACCGAGCGACCTGCCTCCACCGGACGCTCCACCGGCCAGCCTCGCCCCCCAGCCAGTCCCCCAGCCAGCCCCCCAGCCAGCCCCTCAGCCAGCCCCTCAGCCAGCACCGCAGAGCGGCAGCGAGCGTCCTCCCTTTTCCGCTCCTCCCGAGTCGGCAGGCCCCCTGACTCCGGTCCCGTCGACCGAACCGTCGCCGCCAGCGGCCGGTGCATTCGCTGCACCGCCGATGGAGTCTCCCGCTCCGCCCGAGGAGGAAACGACGCCGCCGCGCGAGACGTCGGTCAAGCCTGAGGGGTCGGTCAGGCCTGAGGCAGGCACGGCCGAGTTCGTGCCGCTGCCGGCCGAGGGTCCCGAGGAGATCCGTCAGCTGTTGGATAAAATCCAGGCGATGCAGCGGCGGATCGACGTACTCGAGCGTCGCCTCGCGGAGCTCGAAGCGGAACAGCCGCAGCCGTAGGAGACGGTCTTACCAGCGGCCCATTCTTACCAGCGGCCCGTCTTACCAGCGGCCCGTCGACCAGTCGGAGCCGACGATCTTGGCCGCTTCGTGGCTCAATCCGTACTCGAGGTCGGGCTGATTGAGTTCGAGGAAGACGGTATGTTGGGCCCGCGTCGCATCGGCGTATAAGATCGGTGCCCGACTGACTTTCAAGACGCTCGTCGGTCCGCCGTTCCAATCGATCGTGTAGACCCCCGCCTCGAGTGTCGGACGGGGCTTCATGCCGTAGTAGTTCGTCATCGTCTCGACCAGCCGCGTCGGGTCGCCGGTGAACCCGTGCAGGCAGACCCGCTGCAACCGGTGGTCGGGGCGGAAATAATAGGTGACCGTTCCGGCGACGTCGTCGGTCTGCGTTCCGGTGACGATCGGGACGCGAAGCCCTTCGAGCCGCAGGTCCGAGAGCACGGTCGTGACGCGAGAAAAGTGCTCGGCGACCCAGTTCGGCGAGATGTCGAACCGCAGCACGTCGCGGAAGTCGGCGACCGGTCCGCCCGCGATCCGCTGCGTGCCCGACTCAGCGAACTTATCGAGATCGCGAGAGCCGATGCGCCGGTCCCACAATTTTTCCGTCGTCTGGTGAGCGTTCTCCTCCGTGGACGCGAGCAGCGTGCCGTCCGAGGCGCTCCCTACCACACTTCGCACTTGGCCGGACAATGAACGACCGACTTCGGTTTCCGTGACCACGTATGGTCCACCCACGGCGGTGGCGATGATTCCAGCGGCGGCCATGCGACGCATCATGATGGATCCACTGTCGGTGAGGGGGGGAGGAACGGGCAATCCTTTCATCGACGCTGCGGGCTCGTCGGCTTGCCTCGCGGCACGCCGGACCGGATCGTCGGCGCGTTAGCTCCAACCCCTAGAACCGCGATCATGCACAATAGTCGCCTTTCGCCCCATAGTCGCCTTTCGCTCCGCGAAAGTAGCGTGGATCCGCGACTCTCCACCATAGTCGCCTTTCGCTCCGCGAAAGTTGCGCAGAATCGCTACTTTCGCGGAGCGAAAGGCGACTATGGAAGGCGGCTGACGAAATGATGAACGACCAGCATTCCGATTTGCAGGCGGTCACTTGGCTCTCGAGCGCCGCTGGACGGCGGGAGGCGGAGCGGGTGCGCGGCGAGTTGCCCCTCTCGCCCGCTCAGTTGCAGCGACTGCGAAACCGACTCGGGCGGACTGCATCCGAATGGCTGGTCGCGACCGCGGCGCTCCGCAAAGCTGCCCACGAGAAGCTCGGGATCGACGGTCTGCTGGTCACCGATCGGGGGCTCCAGCAGTCGACCGACCGTCACATCGCGGACTACAAGGCGTCCCGGTTTCCTGCGGGCGCGGCGGTCTGGGATCTGTGTTGCGGGATCGGCGGCGATGCGCTCGCGTTGGCCCGCCGCGGGCCGCTCATCGCCGTCGACCGCGATCCGCTGATCTGTCGCTTGGCCGCGCATAACTTAACCGTGTCAGGGTCCACCTCCGCGGCGGTGGTCTGCCAGGCGGTGGACCCGCAAGGCATCTCGGCGGGGAGTTGGATCCACGTCGATCCCGACCGTCGCCCCGGCGAGCGGCGGGTTGCGGACCCGCACCGCAGCGAGCCTCCGGCGTCGACGATCGAGGCCGTGCTGGACCGCGCCGCGGGAGGAGCGATCAAGCTCGCTCCGGCGGCCGATGTCCCGGAGCGGTGGAGCCGCGAGGGAGCTCGAGAGTGGATCAGCCAAGGAGGAAGCTGCCGACAGCAGGTCGTGTGGTTCGCCGCGGAGTTGCCCGCAGGCACCCGCGTGGCGACCGTTGTCGGGCGCGGCAGCTCGGTGGAGGACATCGGAGCCGCGCACACTTTCACCGCTTCGCACCGCTCGGCACCGGCGGTCGCGGCTGCCGAGGGGCCGCGGAACTGGCTGTTCGATTTCGATCCCGCAGTGCGAGCCGCGGGGCTGACCGAGGCGATGGCCGAACAACTTGGACTCGCCGCGCTTGGCGGGCCGGCCGGTTTCCTCACCGCTGAGGATCGACCGAACAGTGACGCCGTCTCGCCCGCGCTCTATCAATCGTTCCAAGTGCTCTGGGAAGGGCCGATGGATGAGAAGAAGCTCCGCCGACTGCTGGCCGATTTCGGTGTGGGCAGTTTGGAGATTAAGGTGCGCGGCGTGGAGCTCGCGCCGGAAACGCTCCGCAAACGGCTGCTCCCAAAAGCACGGCGTGGCGGCGAGCGGAGCGGCGAGCGGAACCTGACGCTGCTGATCGGTCGCGTGGAGAATCGCGGTCGGGTTTATGCCGCGGTGGCGGAGCGTTGCACACGAGTCAAGCATGTATAATCGGCCCCGCAGCGTTTTCGTCCATCACGGTTTGTCTTCTTGCTGGAGCTGAACTCAATGCGGATTTCTCACTGGAGCGGTCGCCTCACCACCGCTTTGTTCCTCGGATTGTTGACCACCACCGCGACGGTTCGCGGGGAAGACCCCATCTACACCCATCCCGACGAGGTCCCGCCGTCTTACGCGTTGCAAGGCGAGTACGTCGGCCAAGCGGGTAAAGAAGCGGCCCGCTTTGGAGCTCAAGTGATCGCTCTCGGGAACGACATGTTCCGGCTCGTGGGCTACGCCGGCGGGCTGCCAGGCGATGGCTGGGACACGAGCACCGAACGGGTGGAGATCGAGGGCAAGCAGAGCGGCGACGAGGTGTTGTTCCAGTCCGACATCTTCAGCGTGCGGTTGACCAAAGACGGACGGCTGATCCCCACGACCACGGAGGATGGCGTCGACCGCGGCGAGCTCAATCGCATCGAACGAACCAGTCCCACGATGGGTCAGAAACCACCGGCCGGTGCTCTCGTTTTGTTTGACGGGAGTTCCGCCGAAGCTTTTGAGAATGGTGAGATCGTGCAGGACGATCTACTGCTCGCCAATTGTGAGACGAAAGAAAAGTTTGGCGATCACTCGCTGCACCTTGAATTCCGCACCCCCTTCAAACCGACCGCTCGAGGCCAAGCTCGTGGCAACAGCGGTGTGTATATCCAAGGGCGTTATGAGATCCAAGTCCTCGACTCGTTCGGGTTGAGTGGAGAGGACAACGAGTGCGGCGGGATTTATAAGGTTGCCAAACCGAAAGTCAACATGTGCTACCCGCCACTGCAGTGGCAGACGTATGACATCGACTTTACTGCCGCCCGCTATGGAGCCGACGGCAAGAAAACCGCGAATGCGAAGATCACCGTCCGCCACAATGGGGTGGTCATCCACGACAACCTGGAACTGCCCGAGCACACCCCGGGCAAGTATCAGGAAGCCGACAGCCCCGGGCCGCTGTACCTCCAAGGGCACGGCAACCCGGTCGTCTACCGCAACATCTGGGTGGTGCAGAAGTGAAGTAGTATTACATCAGCCGCCGGGCGGTAGGCTCCGGTCAGAAAACCCAGTGATTTCAGTCTTTTGAGCCGTAGGCGCTAGCCTCGGGCTTCGCAGCCCCGGAATTTTCGCTGCAGCACCCGCGGCTAGCGCCGTCGGCTCAGGGTCTTCTGACAGAGCCTAGCCCCCGGCTCACGAAAATGGCCCACCACCACCCTCCCGCGGGAGGGTGTCGTCCAACTCTCCTGCGAGAGCTCCCTCACCCGAACTGATACGGCTTCCGCATCTCGGGCATCACCAGCGCGTTGGCTTCATCGTCGTTCTCGAAGCGTTCGCTTTTGGGGTCCCACTGCAACGGCCGCCCGAGTCGCATCGCGATGTTGTTGAGGTGACAGATCGTGGCGGTGCGGTGGCCGGCTTCCGGGGGAGCGAAGGGTTGTTCGCGGCTCTTGACCGCGTCGAGGAAGTTGCGGTGGTGGTTCTCGGTTCGTCCGAGCGGACCTTCCTCCACCGAACCGGGCAGGGCGAGCACCGATTCGGGTTCGGCTTCGAGCTGGCCGCCGTGGACGTGGACGAACAGCGAGCCCTTGTCGCCGATAAACCGCACCCCGCGAGGTCCTTCATCGACGCCGATCATCTTCAGCCCGTCGGCGTACTCGTTGATGAAGACGTAATCCATGAAGGCATCGTAGAGCCCGTTTTGGGGACGGTTTCCGACCGCGTAGATCTTCGTCGGACCGGTCGCGTCGCGATCGAGAGCGAGCTGGGCGATATCGATGATGTGGGCTCCCCGGTCGGTCATCTCGCCGCCACCGTACGCCAGCACGAACCGCCACCAGAAGTGGACCCGGTCGGCGATGTAGGGCACCGTCGCCGCGGGACCTTGCCACATGTCGTAATCGAGTCCGGCCGGCGGCTCGGTCGGTGCGGGGGCCGTTCCGTAGTTGGCCACCCGCTGGTGATGCTCCTGCTCGGTCGGCATGTTGATGCGGACTTCGCGGACCGTCCCGAGGGCTCCGGAGCGGACCAGTTCGCAGGCCCGGCGGACATTCGGATTGCTTCGCTCGTGGCTGCCGGTTTGCAGAATCCGCTGGTGCTTGGCGACCGCTTCGCAGATCGCGCGGCCTTCGCCAATGCTGTTGGCCAGCGGCTTTTCGCAGTAGATGTCCTTGCCCGCCTGTGCGGCATGGACCGAGGCCAGGGCATGCCAGTGGTCGGGGGTGGAGATGACCACCGCGTCGACGTCGTTGCGATCGAGCAGCTGGCGGTAATCGCCGGTGACGACTTCCGGTGCCTTGCCCGTTTTGGTCTGGATCTCGGCAGCCGCTTGATCGCGGTGGGCCGCGTCGACATCGGCGACTCCCACGAAGTCGACATCGCCGCAGGCGAGCAGCGCCCCGACGTTGTGGCGGCCCTTGCCGCCGGTGCCGATCGCCGCCATCCGGATTCGCTCACTCGCCGGTGCCGCACCGTCGGCGCCCCAGGCCCGTGCGGGGCCGAGGCTCGAGTGCACGAACAACGGAGCAGCCATCGCCGCTCCGGCTTTGAGCAGGGTGCGGCGATCGGTCCGAGGCAATGGCGTTGTCATCGCGTGTTTCTCCCGAGGCGATTTAAAAAAGGCGGGACGACGGGACCGACGGCGCGAATCCCTCGGGAGAAAGTTTACAGCACCGCGGCGACCGCTTCACACAAGGGCTGCAAATTTGCCCGCGTGATGCCCGCAACGTTGATTCTTCCGCTGCCGACGATGTACACGCTGTGCTCGCTCTTGAGCCGATCGACCTGCATCGGATTCAGACCGCTGAACGAGAACATGCCCTTCTGGTCCAGCAAGAACGAAAAGTCGCGATCCGGTGCGTGCGTGCGCATCGCTTCGACGAACGCACTCCGCATGTCGGCGATCCGCTCGCGCATCTCGGCCAGCTCCTGATGCCACAGCTCGGTCAGCTCCGCATCGTCGAGCACCGTGGCCACGACCGCACCGCCGTGCCGCGGCGGATTGCTGTAGTTGGTGCGAACGATCCGCTTCAGCTGGCTCATGCCCACCGCCGCCTGATCGCTGTCGCGGGCGACCAACGAGAGGGCGCCGACGCGCTCGGAGTAGAGCCCGAAGTTTTTGGAGAACGAGCTGGCCACCAGCACTTCGTCGCACTTCTCGAGCAGCAACTGAAGGCCGCGGGCGTCTTCGCTCAGACCCTCGCCAAACCCTTGGTAGGCAAAGTCGACCAGCGGCAGCAGTCCGCGGGAGGCGAGCACGTCGGCGATCTGCCGCCACTGCTCCTCACTCGGATCGACGCCCGTCGGATTGTGGCAGCAGGCGTGCAGCAGGACCACGTCCCCGGAGCGAGGGCCGGACTGCAGCGCGTCGAGCATCGCCTCAAAATCGAGCCCCGTCCGCTGCGAGTTCAAATAGGGGTAGGTCTCGACATCGAGTCCGGCCGCGGCAAAGATCGCCGGGTGATTGGCCCAGGTCGGGTTGGAATGCCAGAGCTTGGCGGCCGGGAGCAGATCAGCCAGAAAGTCGGCGGCGACGCGGAGCGCCCCGGTCCCGCCGGGAGTCTGCACGACCGCGACTCGTTCGGCACCGATCGCACCCTCGAACACCAACTTTTGAACGTGCCGCCGATAGTCGGGCAATCCGTCGATGCCGAGGTACGTTTTGGTCGCCTCGCCCTCGAGCAATCGCTGCTCGGCCGCCTTGACGCACCGCAGCACGGGCGTCCGCCCTTCGGCGTCCTGATAAACCCCCACGCTGAGGTTGATTTTCCGCGGATTGGGATCGCGGTTGAACGCTTCGCTCAGACCGAGAATCGAATCGGGAGGAGCCGCGGTTAACGTTTCAAACATAGCCAACTATTTCCAAGCAAAGCCTAAAATGAAATCTTGCATCGGGTGCGGAATGCAAATCGTAGTGCGCTTTGGTCGCAAGCGGGAGGCTCGATTTGTCGCCTAAATCCCGCAACCGCTACGATTTTCTCGTCGTCGGCGGCGGCTCGGCGGGCTGCGTGCTCGCCAGCCGTCTCGCCCACCGCGGAACGGTGGCGCTCCTCGAAGCCGGTAGCGACAGCCGCCACCCGCAGCTGGTTCGTCCGGCCGACTACCTCAAGCGTTTTGCGACCAGCGACGATTGGAACTTTGCCACCGAGCGACAGCCCCAGCTGGCCGGCCGCGTGCTCCGCGCTCCCCGCGGCCGCGGACTGGGAGGTTCGACGCGGATCAACGCCTCGATCTGGCTCGAGCCAACCGCCGAATGCCTCGCCGCTCTCGAAGCTCAGGGAGGCCCGTCGTGGTCAGTCGACTCGCTGCAGCGAGCTTTGGCGGCGGTCGGCGAGCGCGTTGCCCCCGAGCTGCCTCGGTGGCTTTCTCCAGCCGCTGAACGCTTTCTCGAAGCCGCTCACGAAGCCGGTTTCGCTCCGCTGGTCCACCCCCGCATGAACGCGTGCGGCCGCCGCGTCACCGCCGCCGATGCGTTCCTCGCCGACGCTCCCGAAACGCTCCTCCGAATTACGAACACGCGCGTCCGCTCGCTGGTTCTGGAAGAGAATGGCGTGCGCGGGATCGTCGTCGATTCGCCCGCGGGGGAGCAAACGCTTCGGGCGGACCGCGAAGTGATCCTGTGCAGCGGTACTGCTCAGACGGCCCACCTGTTGATGCAATCGGGGATCGGGCCGGCAGAGGTTCTGCGAGCCGCGGGAGTGGAGTGCCGCGTCGCTTTGCCGGGAGTCGGTGAAGGACTGCAGGATCACTTGATCATGCCGGTCATTTTCGACGTCCCGGCGGATACTCGTTTTCCCACGGCTTGGTCGCCTCGCGATCTGGCTCGCTGGCAGGCCGTTGGCCGCGGGCCGGTCGCTTCGAATCTGGCCGAATGCGGACTGATCGTCGGTGAGGGGGCGGACCGGCTCCAGTTGCACGTCACGCCGACCGATTACCTCCGACACCCCGCGGCGAATGCTCCGCCAGCGATGACGATCGGCGTCACGGTTTCGCAGCCGCGGAGCCGCGGACGGATCTGGATCGACTCGCCCGATCCGCTGCAACCGCCACGCACCGACCCGGCCTATCTGAGCGAGGCTCGCGATTTGGAGCTCGTCGAAGTAGGAATTGCCGTCGCCCGGCAGATCGCCGCCACCGAGCCGCTGCGGGGCTGGGTCGAGCCAGAGCGGCTGCCGGGAGCGGGCAAAGCGACGCGGGAAGCGCTTGGTCGCTCGATCGCCCGTTTTTCGCAAACCCTGTATCACCTGACCGGGACCTGCCGGATGGGAAGCGACGCGGACGCCGTGGTCGATCCGGAGCTGCGAGTGCGGGGAGTTGCGGGGCTGCGAGTGCTCGACGCATCGATCCTGGCCCAAGTGCCGGTGGCGAATCCCAATCCGCTGGTGATGGCGATGGCTTGGCGGGGGGCGGAATTGATCTAGCTCCTCGGCGTCGGATTTGCGGTGCGGCTTCCCCGTTTCCTCCGCCCTGGGGACTGCCGTACACTTCCGGGCGTGGACTGTCCTTTCTCCTCTAGAGCAGCTTTCGCGAGTGCCGATGTCCAAACGTCGTGACCTGCCCCACGTCGGCTGGCGTGAGTGGCTGGCATTGCCCGAGCTGGGAGTGCGCCGGATCAAAGCGAAGATCGATACGGGAGCCCGGACCGCGGCCCTGCACGCGTTTGGGCTCGAGGAATTCGAGCGGGAGGGGCGTCCCTGGGTCCGGTTTGCGATTCACCCGCGGCAGCGAGTCGATACGCTGGAGATCCTGGTCGAACATCCGGTGTACGAGTTTCGGCATGTGCGGAGCAGCAATGGAATCGAAATGCTGCGACCGGTGATCGTCACGCAGATCAACCTCGGCCGCTACGCCTGGACGACGGAAATCACTTTGGCGGCACGCGATGCGATGGGTTTTCGGATGTTGCTCGGGCGTCAGTCGATTCGCGATCACTTCTTGGTCGATCCCGGCCGTTCGTTCCTTCGCAAGCAGCGTCGCTCCGGTGACCGGCTCCCCAAACGCTCCTCGACCTAGAACCAACCCACCCCCACGGAAGCTACTGTGAAACTGGCGATTCTTTCTCGCGCTCCCCGCTGCTACAGCACCCGTCGGCTTCGCGAGGCCGCTCTCCAGCGGGGTCATAAGGTCAAGGTCCTCAACACGCTGAAGTTCGCGATCGATCTCCAGCCGGGGCAGCCCGATTTGTACTACCGCGGCAAGCGGCTCAGCCACTACGACGCCGTGCTCCCGCGGGTCGGGGCTTCGATCACCTACTTTGGGACCGCCGTCGTTCGCCAGTTCGAACAGATGGACGTGTTCAGCGCGAACTCGTCGATCGGGATCGCCAACTCCCGCGACAAACTCCGCAGCTTGCAGGTCCTCAGCCGCCACAAGATCGGGATTCCCGCGACGACGTTCGTCAAAGACCGCGCCGACGTGCTCCCGGCGATCGACCGCGTCGGCGGCTCGCCAGTGGTCATCAAGCTGCTCGAAGGGACTCAAGGCATCGGCGTCATCCTGGCCGACTCGGTCCGCATCGCCGAGGCGATTATCGAGACGCTGCAGAGCACCAAGCAGAACGTGCTGCTGCAAAAATTCGTGGCCGAAAGCAAAGGCCGCGACATCCGCGCGCTCGTCGTCGGCGACCGCGTCGTGGCCGCCATGCGCCGCGTCGCTCAGGACCACGAGTTCCGCAGCAACGTGCACCGCGGCGGCAAGACTGAAGCGATCCAGCTCGACGACGAGTACGCCGAGACGGCGGTGCGAGCGGCCCAGATCTTGGGGCTGCGCGTGGCCGGTGTCGACATGCTCGAAGGGGCCGAAGGTCCGCAGGTGATGGAGGTCAACTCCTCTCCCGGGATCGAAGGGATCGAAGGGGCAACGAAACTGGACGTCGCCGGAGCGATCGTCGACTACATCGCCGCCCATGTCGACTTCCCCGATCTGGACGTGCGACAGCGGTTGACGGTCAGCCGCGGTTACGGCGTCACCGAGCTGCACATCCCGGACGGTTCAGAGCTGATCGGCCGGACGATCGCTCAGTCGGGGCTGCACGAACGCGACATCAACGTGCTCACGCTGCAACGGGGAACTTCGGTGATCCCCAACCCCAAAGGGAGCCGCGTCCTCGAAGCGGGCGATCGGCTGCTCTGCTTCGGCAAACTCGAACAGATGCGGGAGATGATCCCCGCCAAAGCCAGAAAGGCTCGGCGGCCCAAGATCAAGAAGCTGAAAATTTCGGAAATCTCTTAAAACGCTTGGGATCGAGGGCGTCCCGTGGCATCCTTGATAACGGCCGACCGATTAGCGGCGGCGGTTAATCAACCAGGATTGCTCCACGGACTTCTCCGCGTGCTCGATCCCCAAACCCTCAGCCGACTATGGCGGCAACACGTCGATCGCCTGCTGATCGTCGCCCGAGCGGTCGGCGAAGGCGTCGGTGCATCGGCCGAGGATGCGGTCCAGGAAGCCTTCCTGCAGTTGGCTCGCCAGCCCCAAACGCCGGACGATCCGCTGGCGTGGCTGGTGCGCGTGACCCGCAATCAGTTGCTCCAGTGGCATCGCAGCGGCTCGCGTCGCACGGCCCGCGAACGGAGCATTGCCCGCGATCCGCAAGCCGCGGCGTGGCTCGAATCGGGCACGCCCGGTCTGGACGATTCGCTCGACGCGGCGCTCGTGACCGCCGAGCTCCAGCAGCTCCCGGAGCAGGTCCGCGAAGTGATCGTGATGCATCTCTGGGGTGAGCTGACGTTTCAGCAGATCGCCGACATCACCGGCGGCTCACGCTCCTCCATCCATCGACTCTACCAGCAAGGGCTCACTCGCCTTCGCTGCCGCTTTGAATCGTTCGTCGAGCCCGACTCGCCAGGGAATCTTCCATGAACGTTGACGACCAAGCCTTCGCGCGGTCGCTCGCCCGCCTGCGACCCGCCCCAGCAACGCTCGAGCCCGACGTCCTGCTCTACCAAGCCGGCCTCGCCGCCGGCCGAGCCGAAGCGAAAGACCGCGAGCGACTGTTCCTGCGGATCGCTGCCCTCGCGCTCGTCGCCGTCGGACTCGCCGCCGGTGGCGGGTTCTATGCAGGCCATCGCCAAGGGGAGCGTGCCGGCTATTTGGCCGCGGTGGAGCCACGGGGACTTGAGCCAGTCGAGAGTAAGCCGCTGGAGATCGCGCCCCCTTCGCAAACGCCTGTTGCGGTGGAACAGCCCGAGACGAGTTCGCACGAAAAGGCCGCGGTCCCCCAGCCGCCAGCTCCCGCCAGCGACTCCCGCCTCGCCGCCGCTGAACCTTTGCTTTGGCAGCGGATCCTTGAGCCTTTCGCGCCACGAGCGACTCGAACGATCGACGGCGCCTTCTCCACCCATTCTCCCTTGGCCATTCGTACCTCTGCCAAGCAATGGGAAGATCTCAGTGACTTCCGTCCCCCACGTGAACGAGCACCGAGCAGAGATGCCGTTGAAATCTCCTATCCCGATCTACCCGACCTCATCGAACCGCCACGACAAGTCCCCCAAACCACCAACTGGTTAAAGGCCATCACCGGCCCCTGGGGTTTGAGCGGAAATTAGACCCGACGGCGCCAGCCGCAGTCCCGGAGGGACGACAGATAATAGCCAGGGGCGTGAGCCCCTGGAAAGCGAGCCATACAAGATTATCCAGCCCCAGCGGGGCGACATCTCGTCGGCCCGCAGGGCCACCGTGGATCCTCATAAAAAGGCCTGACCCCATGCCTCGTCTCATCTTCCCATCTCATCACCGGCTCGTCATCATCGCGATCGCCGGCCTCTGGATCGCCACCTTCGCGAATTCCTCCGACGCTCAGATTCTCATCTGGCCTCCCGAAGACGCACCGGCTCCCAAGGCCGAACCGAAATCCGAAGACGAAGTCAAGACTCTTCAAATTACTCCGGCCCCCGAACCCGAACCGGCCCTCCGCTATCGCTTCTGGCCAATTCCCGGCGAGGAGACGCCGGGCAATGCAATGACCTTGTACCAGCGCGCGATCGCGATGCGGTTGGAACAGCGTGCCGAACGGCAAACCGATCCATTCTTTGAGAACTACGACCAGTGGATGAATGGGCCGCTCGACGAATTACCCAAAGAGGCCGTGCGAGACTACCTTGAAAAGAACCAAGCTGTGCTCGCGGAACTGCACCGTGCGGCGTCGATGAAAGATTCGGAACATGCCATCGGTTTAGAAACCATGCCTGGTTCCGACGCCCTCCAAGTTTTGCTTACCGAACTCCAACAAGCCCGCGACCTCGCCCGCCTCTTAGTGCTTGAGGCACGACTTGCTCGATCGGAAAAGCGGTACGAGGATGCAGTCCAGACGTTCAAAGCCAGTTTTCGACTAGCGGAGACCGTGGGGCAGGCAACGGATTTGTTGGTCGGTCGTCTAATCGGCCTTGCGATCGCGAACCATATGCTGCAAGAAGTTCAGGAGATGGCGACGCAGCCCGATTCTCCTAACATGTACTGGGCGTTTGCCTCGCTCCCCGATTCGCTTTGGGAAATCCGCCAAGCTCTCGAGTTCGAACTGAATCTCACCGGGCGTTTCCTCCCGCAGCTCGCCAACGTGACGCGAGATACGAGCCTCAGCGATGCGGGCTGGCAGAGTCGAATCGTCGAAGCGACGACAGAGTACATGGAGATTGCCGGTCCTCCGGCACAACCCCAGCAGTTGACCGTTCAGTCAAGGCTGGTGGCTGGTTCCTTAGTCCTTGCTTTTGATGGCAGAAGCCGGGACTACCTGGAACAGATTGGATATTCGCCTGAAGCAGTTCAAGCGATGTCACCAAGTGAGGCGGTGCTTCGCGGCATCCGTGAACGACTGCAGCGACTCCAGGATGAACAAGCAAAGTGGGCGTTGCTGCCGTATCGGATTGCGAAGGACTACGAAGCCCAAACGGCAGATGCCGTACGGTCACGAGACGGCGCGACCGATCCCGCCAGCGTGATGGTCTCTCTGCTCGCGCCGGCCGTGGAGGCCGCTCATGCAGCCAGTGTGCAAACCGAACAAACCGCTGCATTCTCAGCCACCATCGAAGCACTCCGGATGCACGCCGCGGAGCACGGCCAGTTCCCCGAGTCGCTCGAAAACCTCAAGCCCGTTCCCGCCATTCCCGACCCGGCCACCGGCGAGCATTTCGGGTATGAGAAAATATCTGATACCGAGGCCAAACTCGAGCGAGTCCCCGTGGGCGGACAACCCGATCCGACGTTGCGGTTAGAACTGCGTCAGTAGTCCCGGAGGGACGTCATAGAATAGCCAGGGGCGTGAGCCCCTGGATTCGAATCTCATCCATTGAACACCAGCCCCAGCGGGGCGACATAGCGAGGCGAACTTATGAAGATCAACCCACCCCCTCGACTTCTCCGGGTCTCTCTACTTCTCCTACTCTCTTTTCTCACCACCGCTCCCGCTCTCGCTCAACCCTCCCAGCCCACTACCGCCGACTTCATCGCCCCCTACCTCACCGAGGATACGCTCGCGGTCGTCGAGATCGATCTCACAACAATCGATCCCACTGCCATCGCTTCGTGGGTTCACGAGCACACCGAGATCGAGGAATCTCAAACGGCCCCGGCAGTGCAAATGGTTAGCGGCACTCTGGCAACGATCTGCAGCGCCGGCGTCGCCCGCGTCTACGGCCTGCTGACGACGCGAGAACTTCCCACAGGCGGCGGGGCGCTGCTGGTTCCCTGCAGCAATCCCGATACGGTCGCCGGCCTGCTCTCGGTCGCCGCTGCTCAAATCCCAGAACAGCTCGCTTACAAGCTCCACCGCGAAGAGGGACTGGTGGTCCTGGCCTCGGCGGCGATGTGGGAGAGGCTGCAAGCGAAACCAGCGGCCGAGCGGCCTGATCTAATAGCGGCACTCACGTCGGTCGAGGATCTGCCGCACCGTGTGGCCGTGGCAATTCCGGAGCGGCTGCGAACCGAAGTCGCCGCGATCTGGCCGAACCAGGTCCCCAAGCAGTTTCCGCTCGAGCTCTCGCCTAAGCAGTTGATGGAAGACTTCCGGGCCAAAGCCGTGGGCCTCAAGCTTCCTCCCGAGCCGCAGCTGACGGTCCGCGTCGCCACCGCTGGCCCCGAAGCGGCCGAACGAATCGCTGACGTCTCAAGACAACTGCTGGCGCTCACCGGCGAACCGCTCCCCACGGCCAAGGTTACGGTCCAAGCCGAGCAAGTGGTGATCGAGTTCAGCGAGCCGGATTTGCTGTGGGCCCTGGAGCGGGCGGCGAATCCGATGCAACTGGCCCGAGGCGAGATGCAGGACATGGACCAACTCAAGCAGATCATGCTTGCGATGCATTATTATCACGACGCACATGGCCATCTGCCGCCGCGAGCGACGGCGACGAAAGATGGAAAATTGCTGCTCAGTTGGCGGGTGATGATCCTGCCGTTCCTCGAGCAACAAGCGTTGTACGAGCAGTTCCATCTCGACGAACCGTGGGACAGTCCCCACAACCTGCGGCTGGCCGAGACGATTCCCGCGCCTTACCTCGTCAGCGGCCCCTCGCTTCCGCCGGGCCACACGCGCGTTCGCCTGCCGCAGATCGAAGGCTCTTTATGGGCCGGCAACGGGCCGCCGCTCGGAATCAAAGACATCACCGACGGGACGAGCAACACGATCGGCATCGCGATCGCTCCTCCGTCGGCTTCCGTGCCTTGGACCAAGCCCGAGTCGTGGGAACTGGATGCCGCGAATCTGATTGAGTCCTTCTTCGGTGAGCGGGAATTGGCGGCGGCTGCACTCATCGATGGTTCAGCGCACATGCTGCCCCGTTCGATTCCTAGTGAAACGCTCAGCAGGCTGCTGACGCACCAGGATGGTCAAATCGTCGAATTTCCGGTGGAATGAAAGTAGACTGACTGCCCAGCGTCCTATGCCCGCGTCCGTTTCCTGCGAGCCTTGAGGAAACCGGACGCTAGCGTGTGGCGGCTGATGTGACGGTTCGTCGATCGTTCGCTTTCCCGCTTTCCCCCTCGATATTGGTTTGTATTGATGCGTCTCTTTCTCTCGCTCGTCTCGCTGTTAATCGTCGCCCAAGCTGCCGCGGCAGCACCGCCGGCTGAAACCTCTGCCGATCCGACTGCCCCGTACCGCGAAGCGGCGACCAAGCGGTGGGAGAAGACGATCCAGGAGATGGAGCGCCGCAACGAGTCGGAGCCCAAAGTCGAGGATCCGATCCTGTTCATCGGCAGCAGCAGCATCCGGCTGTGGGAACCCGAGAAGCTGGCCGAGGACATGGCGCCGTTCAACACGCTGCAGCGGGGTTATGGCGGCGCCCGCTACAGCGACTTGGCAGTGTTCGCCGAGCGGGTGATCCATCCCCACGACTTCCGCGCGATCGTGATGTTCGTGGCCAACGACATCTCCGGTTCAGCTGCCGACAAAACGCCCGAGGAAGCGGCTCGACTTGCGCAGCACGTGATCGACGTCGCCCGCGAGCAAAAACCCGACGCGCCGATCTTCATCGTCGAGATCACGCCCACGCCAAGCCGCGCCGACGTGTGGGATGAAACGCGGAAGCTGAACGCGCTGCTGCGAGAAATGGCGCTGACCCAGCCGCACACCTATTTCATCGCCACCGCCGACCACTACCTCGACGCCGAAGGCAAAGCCCGTCCCGATCTATTCCGCGCCGACCAGCTGCACCAGAACGAAGCCGGTTATGAGATTTGGGCGCAAGTGATCAAGCAGAAATTGGATCAGGTGTTGGGAGGCGAGTAAGTTCGGCTTGATCGCATCTAAAGCGGCGTAGGCCGCAGTCCCGTAGGGACGACATCAAATAGCCAGGGGCGTGAGCCCCTGGAGAGCGAAATTGGGAAGATTTCTCAGCCCCAGCGGGGCGACATCACCCCGGAGCCGATTGCCATGTCGCCCCGCTGGGGCTGAACGCGGCAAGAACCACATACCTGGGGCTCGCGCCCCAGGCTATTTTATGCCGCCGCTACGCGGCTGAAATCCTTGCCATCTCACCTCACCCGGCCGTGGGGCCTTCCAGATACGTGTATCCGGCCAGGCCTTCTTCGTAGCTTTTGACAAACTGGCCTGCTTCTTGATTGTTGATGTGGCCGCTGCGGACCGCTTCTTCGACAGCCGCTTGCAGTCGGTCCATCAGCTCGGTGTCTTTGAATTGCACGTAGCTCAAGACTTCCGAGACGGTGTCCCCTTTGACGATCGCCCCGAGGATCACGTTGTCTCCCTCGAGATCGACGTGGACCGCGTGGGTGTCGCCAAACAGGTTGTGGAGATCGCCGAGGATCTCCTGATAGGCGCCGACGAGAAACACTCCCATGTGGTAGGGCGAGCCGTCGAAGTCATGCAACTTGAGTGTCCGGCGAACGTCGCGGCGATCGATAAACGTGTCGACTTTTCCATCGCTGTCGCAGGTAATATCGCACAGCACCCCATGCTGCGTCGGGCGTTCGTTCAGCCGATGGATCGGCATCACCGGAAACAGTTGTTTGATCGCCCAGCTATCGGGGATCGACTGGAACAGTGAGAAATTGCAGAAGTAGCTCTCGGCCAACATCCGGTCGAGCCCATCGAGCTCTTCGGGGATGTAGTCCATCTGCTCGGTCAGCCGACGGACGCGATGGCAAACCGCAAAGAACAGGTTCTCGGCGAGCACGCGTTGTTCGAGCGGCAAATATCCAGTGCTGAACAGGTTCATCGCCATGTCGAGCGACGCCTGGCTATCGTGGAACGTCTCGATCGCGTTGCGAACCGTTAGATCGCGATAAGCCTGAAACAGGTCATGGACCGGCTGTTCAAACTCTTCGGGGATCTCTTTGGGTAACTCTCGCTCGTTGCCCTGCGAGGAGACGCCGAGGGTCCCAAAAACCAGCACGCTGTGGTAAGCAGCGATCGCTCGTCCGCTCTCGCTGATGATATGCGGGTGCGGCACGTCGGCTTCGTCGCAGACGGTCTGGACCTGATAGATCACGTCGTTGGCGTATTCCTGGATCGTGTAATTCATGCTCGATTCGAAGTTCGTCTGCGAGCCGTCATAGTCGACTCCCAGACCGCCTCCGACATCCAGGTACTCCAGCCCCGCACCGCGGCGACGGAGTTCGACGTATACCCGCACCGCCTCGTTAATCGCCCCTTTGACTTGGCGAATGTTCGTGATCTGGCTGCCGAGGTGGAAGTGCAGGAGTTTGAAGCAGTCGCGCATGCCCCGTTTTTCGAGCAACTCGGTCATCGCCAAAATCTCGCTGACGGTCAGCCCAAATTTCGAGCGATAGCCGCCGGACGATTGCCAGCGTCCCGAACCGCGGGAAGCGAGTTTGACGCGAGCCCCCAGAGCCGGCCGCACGCCCACCGCCTCGGCGTGGCGGAGCATCGTCTCGAGCTCCGAGTATTTTTCGATCACGGGAATCACGGTGCGGCCCATCTTCTGAGCCAGCATCGCCATCTCGGCGTACTCGTCGTCCTTGAAACCGTTGCAGATCACTGGCATCGCCGGATCGCCCATCGCGATCACCGCCAGCAATTCCGGCTTGCTCCCCGCCTCGAGTCCAAACCCCAGCGGGCGGCTGAACTCGATGATCTTCTCAACCACATGCCGCTGTTGGTTGACTTTGATCGGGTAAACGCAGTGGTAGCGGCCTTGATACTGGTGATCGGCGATTGCCGTGGCGAAACAATCGTGGAGCGACTGCAGGCGGTCGCGGAGGATCCCGTTGAACCGCAGCAGGACCGGCAGATCGAGCCCCCGGGTCCGCAGTCGGTCGATCAGCTCCTTCAGATCCAACGAATGCTGCGGGGTGCGATCCGGATGGACGCGGAGATTGCCGTTCTCGCCGACGGAAAAGTAGCCCCCGCCCCAGCGCGGCACGTCGTACAACTCGGACGCATCGTTGGCGCTCCAGGATCGCGTCGGTTGGTTCAGCGGAATCGACATGGCGGAGAGAAATCGGAGGTCGGTAAACGGGCGGCCCAAACAAGCACCGGCAAAGATAACGGATTGCCCCCCAAACTCGATACCTCTCGGCAGATTGGAGAGGGCGGGCCGAGAGGCTACGTTTGTCGGGGCGAATAGCCATATCGGGCTGCCGGTCCGAGTGGGGTATTACGAATGAGCCGCAAGGCTCAAGACACCCTCCCCCCGGGAGGGTCGCGAGGAACGAGCGGGGAGGGCGCTGCGGCGTCGAGTTTGGAACGGAGAACGCTTCGAGCGGCCCCTCCCCGGGCCTAAGAGCCCGACCCTCCCGAGGGGAGGGTGATGGTGAATATGAAAGAAGCGCTACAGCCCCCCCTTCACAACGCGAGGAGACAGTGACCCGATGAGTGAGAGCGAGCGAGACGCGTCGGCCGAAGCGGCAGCCTGGAAGCCGCTCGATCGCCATGCCCGGCGGGTGCTCGGCGTGCTGGTCGAGAAAGCCAAGACGACCCCCGACAATTACCCGATGACGGTCGCGGCGATCGTCGCCGGCAGCAATCAAAAGTCGAACCGCTCGCCGCAGATGCAGCTCGACGAGGACGACGTGGTCGACGCCCTAGAAAAGCTCCGCGGCTGTGGTGCCGCCCGCGAAATCCAGGGGAGCGGGCGCGTCAACAAATACCGTCACCTGGCTTACGAGTGGTTGGGGGTCAACAGCCCGCAAGCGGCCGTGATGACCGAACTGCTGCTCCGCGGCCCGCAGACCGCCGGAGAACTGCGCAGTAGGGCCTCGCGGATGGAACCGTTCAGCAGCCTCGAAGCGCTCGGCACGACGCTCGACGAGCTGCAGCAGAAAGGGTTGGTCGTCCCGCTGACACCCGCCGGCCGAGGCCAACTCTTCAGCCACGCCTTGTACCAGTCCGAAGAACTGCGGCGGCTGCGAAGCGAGGCAGGGGGCGAGGATATCGAGCCACTCCTATCGGCGGGGCACAGCCAGTCGGGCTCCTCAAGCGGGGGGAGCAATGCCCCTGCCGAAGGTTTCACCGCAAGATCAGCCGGAGGAGCGGTTGCCGAGGCGGCCGGCGGAGAGAATTTTCGCCCTGGCGAGCAGGACACCCGGCTGGCGGAGCTGCAAGCCGAACTGCAGAAGCTGCGCGATCGGGTGGCGCGGCTGGAGCGCGAAGTGGGGCTCGAAGAGGAAGGCTAGGAAGGTCCGCCCCCTGCGGGCGCGACATTTTCATGCGGCCGCGAGCGACACAGCCACTCGCGGGGGACATTGCTGTGATCTCCCTCGCCGCGATGGTTTGTCAAGTGCCAATTTTGCAACTCGCGTGAGATTTTTGAAAGAGTTGCCAATCTACCGGAAGCAGACCGCCCAGTCTGCAACTCGTGGTGGCCGTAAGAGTTGGAACAAAAAAAGAAGTTCCAGTGAACTGTTTGGCCTCTAATTTCCTACAGAGTCCTATGGCCCACGCGGCGGCTGTCAAGTTGCCGCGGGGGTCGAGCAGCGGTGGCCGGGTGGTTCTTGAACCTTTTCGGCAACTTTTTGCTCATTTCGGTTAGCAAGGGGGACAGCTTGCAGTTAACACCTGCAGACCGATCGGTGATGAACCTTTCGGTGAGCCACAGGCGTACTGTGGCCAGGACCTTTCGGCAAGGAGCCGGAAGTCGGCTGTCCAAAGACGATCGCCTCACGACGAGGCGATTCCCGGGCGACTGGATGCCAGCCGGGCGACCCGCCGGGGTCGCAGGGAATCACCGGCAATGCACCGATAGCTGTGGGAGATGTGCGATGCACGAGGATTATCGCGATTCGATGTTGAAGCAGTTGCGGGACCAGCAGGTGCGTTTTGCGCCGCGGGCAAAACAACTGCAGCAAGCAGCGCGGGCTGAGGAGCTGCTCGGCGAGGTCGAGTTGGACCGCAACTACGCCTACGACTTCCTCTGTTACCGAATCACCGACTACCGGGCAGAGAAAGCGACCCGCCACAATATCTCGGGCGCCGACGTGCGGCACGATCTGCGGCTGCTGGTCGAAGATCTCTCCGAGGCGGCCGATATCAGCGTGCAAGACACGATGGAGCCGGTGCACACGGTCGAGGACCTGAGCCGGATGTTCAACGTTTCGACGAAAACGATCAGCCGCTGGCGAGAACAAGGGCTGGTCAGCCGCCGGTTCATCGTCGATGGCCGTCGCCGCGTTGGGTTCCTGCACAGCAGCGTCGAGCGGTTCGTCGATAGCAACCGTGACAAAGTCCGTCGCGGCGAGCGGTTCAGCCAGCTGAGCGACGACGAGAAGGGCGAGATCATCGAGCGGGCCCGGTCGCTGGCCGAGACCGGATCGAACCTTTCCGAGGTCACTCGGCGACTCTCCGATCAGATGCACCGCAGCCCCGAGACGGTGCGGTACACGCTCAAGAACTTCGACCGCGAAAATCCAACGCTGGCGATCTTCCCCGATCACAACGGGGCGCTCAGCGAAGAGGAAAAGCGATCGATCTTCCAGCAGCATCAGCGTGGGGCGAGCATCCCGGCGCTCTGCAAGCGGTACGGCCGCACGCGGAGCAGCATCATGCGGATCCTCTCCGAGATGCGGGCCGCGCGGATCCTCGAATTGCCGCTCGACTACATCTTCAACGACGACTTCAACGACTCGTCGAAGGCCGAAGAAATCCTCGGGCCGCTCCCCGGAGCCGATACGCCTCCGCGGAAAACGCGCGTCCCGTCCGGACTGCCGCCGTACTTGGCCGCTCTGTACGACGTCGCGTTGCTGACTCGCGAGCAGGAATACCATCTGTTCCGCAAGATGAACTTCCTCAAGCACCAGGCAGCCGAACTGCGTCAACAGATCACGCCGCGGAGTGCCAAAGCGGCGGTGATGGACGAGATCGAGGCGCTCTACGAGCAGGCAGTGAAGGTCAAGAACCAGATCGTCCAAGCCAACTTGCGGTTGGTCGTCTCGATCGCCAAGCGGCACATGAACAGCACCGACGACTTCTTCGGACTGGTCAGCGACGGCAACATGTCGCTGATCCGGGCCGCTGAGAAGTTCGACTATTCGCGGGGCAACAAGTTCAGCACCTACGCATCGTGGGCGATCATGAAGAACTACGCTCGCACGATTCCGACCGAGTTCAAACATCGCGATCGGTTCCGCACGACGGCCGAAGAGATGTTCCTGGCTCGCGAGGACGAGCGGAAGAATCCGTACCTCGAGGAAACCGAGCATCGCCGCCGCCAGCGTCAGGTGCTGCGGATCCTCAACCGGCTGGACGACCGCGAGCAGAAGATCATCTCGGCTCGCTTCGGGCTGGGGCGTGGCAACGAGCCGCTGACGCTCAAGGAGGTGGGCGCCGAAATGGGGGTCACCAAAGAGCGGATCCGACAACTCGAAGCGCGAGCCCTGATCAAGCTCCGCGAGGCAGCGGACAAGGAAAAGATCGAGCTCGAGTTTTAGAGCTCCAGCCGCGGAGCGGCGAAATAGAATAGCCAGGGGCGCGAGCCCCTGGACCAAGAGTGAAAGCCCACCAACAGCCCCAGCGGGGCGGCATAGTAATCCGCGTCGGATCTCTGCCGCCCCGCTGGGGCTGTTGCATTTTTTCTTCACCGGGTCCTGGGGCTCGCGCCCCAGGCTAATGTCTGTCGCCCCTCCGGGGCTGGGCGGCCTACGCCACCGTCCGGTCGCGGATGTGGCCGTCGTCGGAGACGTCTTCGAAGCGGACCGAGACCTGCTTGCTGACGCCCGACTCCTGCATCGTCACCCCGTACAGCGTCGTGGCAGCGGTCATCGTCTTTTTGCTGTGGGTGACGACGACGAATTTGGTGTGATCGAGAAACTCGGTCAGCACCGCCACGAAGCGGCCGATATTCGCCTCGTCGAATGGAGCGTCGACCTCGTCGAGCACGCAGAACGGGCTCGGGCGGTACTGGAAGATCGCCATCAGCAGCGCCACGGCGGTGAGCGCTTTCTCGCCTCCGGAGAGGAGCGAGTTGGAGAAGGAGGGTTTTCCCGGCGGAGTGGCGACGATTTCGACTCCGGCTTCGAGCGGATCGGCTGATTCCTCAAGGATCAAATCGGCCGAGCCGCCGCCAAACGACTTGCGGTACAGCTTCTGAAAATTCGCCCGGATCGCTTCGAGCGTGTCGAGGAACAGCCGTCGGCTGTCGGCGTTGATCCGCTGGATGATCCGCTCGAGCGATTCTTTGGCAGCGGTCAGATCTTGATACTGGCCGTGCAGCTCGTCGTACCGTTCCTGCAGTTCTTGAAGTTCTTCGAGCGCCTCCATGTTCACCGCGCCGGTCTTTTGGAGCTGGGCGCGGAGGCTGGCGATTTCGGCTTCGGCCGCTTCCCGATCTTCCGGCGGCTCGAAGTCTTCGGGCGGTTGTTCGGCGTGGAGGTCGATGTCGTAATCTTCGCGGACTCGTTCGGCGAGCGTCGTGCGGCGCAGCTGCGCCTCGTCCCGCTGGCGCTGGAGCTGGTGGACCGCCTCGGCCGCTTTTTGGACGCGGCGTTGGATGGCGTCGTTCTCGCGCTGCAGCTGCCGCTGCTGTTCGCGGAGCGAGCCGACCTCGCCCGCCAGCACGCGGAGCCGCGCCTCGACCTGCTCGCTTTCGAGGTACAGCTCGGCGAGCTCGGAAGTGCTCGAAAGCATCCGCCGCTCGATGCTGGTCAGCCGAGCCTCGTTTTCGGCCAGCGCGTCGCGGACGTCAGCCACCGCGGCGTTTCGCTGCGACTGGTCGCGTTGCTGTTGTTCGAGCGTCGTCTGGAAGGCTTCGGCCCGCTGCTCGATCCGGGCCAGCTCGACGTTCTTCTGCATCACCGCGTCGGTCGCTCGCCGCAGTTCGGCTTGGGCGGCGGCCAAGGAGCGGCCGACGAGTTGCGATTGCTCGTCGAGCTCCGCGATCCGCTGCTGGCATTGGGTCAGCTGGCCGCTGACCGACTGCAGAAGCTCGGCCGCTTCTTGGCGAGTCGTTTCAATTTCCTCACGCTGCTGGACGAGGTCCTCGAGCGCGGCGCGGCGTGACTGTTCGCGCTCGACGGCTGCTTCGCGAGTCGCTTCGGCGCCGGCTCGCTCGGTGACCGAAGAGCGATGCCGCCGCTCGAGGCGTCCCTGGGCGGCGGCGAGGGAGTCGACGATTTCGGCGATCCGCTCGATCTCCCGCTCGTTCTCCTGCAGTTGATAGCGGTAGTGCTGCTGTTCTTTTTGCGACGCGAGCAGCTCGCTCCGCCGGCTGACCAAACCGGAAGCCGCCGCGGCGGGGCCGAGCATGATCGAGCCATCGCGTTCGAGCAGCTCGCAGCCGCCAGTGACGAACCGCAGTCCCGCACCGCTCAGCTTTCGCAGCCCCAGGGCCGTCTGCAGCGTGTCGACCAGCCACGTCGTACCCAGCAGGTGCCGGGCAAGGGGCTCGAGTTCGGGGCGGACGCGAACCAGCCGATCGGCACGGCCCACCACGCCTTTCAAGCCGTCCAGCCGGATCCGATCGCCTGGCCGGCGGGTCGGCAATTCGTCGATTCGCAGCAGCCCAATGCGGCCCTCCAAGCCGAGATCGCCGGCCAGAATCGCTCGCTGCAGCGAATCGCCGCGGACGATCAGGTACTGGGCGAGCGGCCCAAGCGCGACGTCGATCGAGGGGGCGACGTGGACGTCGGTCTCGAACGCGTCGGCGACCAGGGCCACCACATCGGCCAAGGGACCGGTGGGAGAATCTTGAGCCGCTTCGAGCAGGCCGCGGACACCGCTCGCAATCCCTTCCTGACGTCGGCTCAGATCCTCCAGCAGCGCCAGTCGCTCGCTGACCCCCTGCAGTTTGACTCGAAAAGCAGCCGCTTCGTCACGGCGTCGCTGCAGCACGCGGCGGTGGTCGCTGAGCTCCGCTTCCCCTTCGTCGATCGCCGCGGCGTGCTCGTGGATCGTGGCGTCGAGCCGCTCGATGGCAAGGCTCGCCGATTGGACCTGGGCTTCGGCCTCCTCGAGCGCAGCGGTGGCCCGCGCGATCCGCTCGTCGACCGACTCACTCGAGCGGTGACTGGCGTCGATCCGTTGTTGGTGGCGCTGCAGTGTTCCCTCGAGGTCGGCCGCTCGGCGAAGCGCCTCGAGATGCTCGCTCTGCATCTGTTCGCGTTGGGCCCGCACCCGCTCGACTTCGCTGCTGGCAGCGACGCGGGCCGCTTCAGCGTCGTCGGCTTGTTGACGAGCCGCTTCGAGTTCCGCGGCGCTCTCGGCGTGGCGGCGGCGGAGGTCGCGGAGTTCGGCGATTGCCGAGCCGGCCTGCGATTGCAACAAGCGGACGCGGCGGCGGCCCGAGGCGATCTGCCGCCGCATGTCTTCGGCCGCTTGAGCGTCGGCGTCGCGGGTTCCCGAAAGCGAGGCGATCCGCCGCCACAGGTCGCTGCGGGCGGATTCGATTTTTTGGGCCTGGGAAGCCGCTTCCTGCAATCCGAGCTCCATCGCCCGCCGCCGTTCGACCGCCGCCTCCTGCTCCGCTTCCGCCGCGCGGTGGGCGGCGGCTCGCTCCTCGGCCTGCTCGGCCGCCGCGTCGAGCAGCTCCGACAGCTCGGACCAGTCGGCCCAGGCGAGTTGGGTGCGACATTCCCGCAGCCGCTCGGTCGCTTGGCGATATTTTTCTGCTTTGGAGGCCTGCGATTTGAGGCTCTGCAGCCGGGTGGCGACCTCGTCGACGATGTCACCGAGGCGAGTCAGGTTCTGTTCGGCGCGGGCCAAGCGCCGCGCCGCTTCGACTTTCTTCGCTTTGAAGCGACTGATTCCCGCCGCTTCCTCGAAGATCGCCCGGCGGTCCTTGGGATTGGCCTGCAGCATCCGATCGACTTTGCCCTGCTCGATCAAGCTGTAGGCGTCGATGCCGATGCCGGTCCCGCGGACCAAGTCCCGCACGTCCTTGAGGCGGCAGGGGGTGCCGTTGATCAGGTACTCGCTCTCGCCGCTGCGGTAGACGCGGCGGGTGACGTGGACTTCGTCGGCTTCGTAGGGAAGTTCGCCGCTGGAATTGTCGAACACGATCGACGCTTCGGCGGCACCGGCCGGCTTGCGATCGTTGGAGCCTTTGAAGATGACGTCGGCCATCTCCTTGCCGCGGAGACTCTTGGCGCTCTGCGAGCCGAGCACCCATTTGATGCCGTCGACGATGTTCGATTTGCCCGACCCATTCGGCCCGACCACGACGGTGATCCCGTCGGGAAAATCGAAGCGGGTTCGATCGGCAAAGCTCTTGAAGCCGAAGAGTTCCAGAGCCTTCAGCATGCCCGCAAATCAGCAACAAGGAACGCCGCAGCAGACGCGATCGGAGCTCGACCGCCTGGTTGCGTCGTTATCCTAAGCAACGCTGGCTGCGGAGGATAGGTTGATCGAGCTGAACCACCCCCGGGGGTCGTACCAGCCGCGTTCCGGCTGAGCCTCTTCCGGCGGATCGATCCGCTGCGGCGGAAGCGCCGCGGGATCGAGTTCGGAGCTGCCCGAATCGGACGGTCCGCGGTGGTACTCGCGGAGCGGCTGCGGGAGCACGTCGATGGCCAGCGCGGCCGAGAGAAATCCTTGCTCCTTGGCCAACCGCAGCGCTTCGACGATGTCGCCGTAGCTTCCACCGACCTGCACGATGCCACCGGCCAACCCGCGAACGGTCGCCGGAGCGGTGGTGTGCGTATCTTCGCGGCCCGGCAGGATGCGGCTGATCTGCAGCCCCTCGGCACCGTTGGCGACGATCAGGATGCCGCAGCCGCAGAACAGGTATTCGGGCGGCTTGATGGGGATCGGCCCATCGAAGACGACCAGATCGGGCGACCGCCGCAGGCTGATCGCCACCAGGGGCCCTCCCTTGGAAGGCACATCGAAGAAGTTGACCCGCTGGTCCGATTCGCCCAACCGCGAACCGCTGAGGATCACGTTGCGGTCGGCTCGGCGACGGATGGCGTCAAAAGCGCCGAACCGCGTCTCGGTGCTCGATTCGTCGAGCAGCTTCCGCAGCCCCTCGGCCGCCCGCCGCTCCTTCTCCATCCCAGCGAGCGCTTGCAGCGTGTGGTAGCGGAAGGCGGGCTGATCGCGGCTGAGTTCCACCAACGGCTCGACCGCCTCGACGCGGTCGAGGTAGGCCAGCGCTTCGGCGGCGTAAAACTGGATCTCCGGGTTCGAGGAGGTGAGGGCCGCGAGCAGGGCGGGGACCCCTTCGTCGCCGATCCCCTCGAGCTGCAGTGCCGCGTCCGAAGCCGAAGTCGGCTCGAGCAACTGCTTCGCGAGCGTGTCGATCCGAGCGTGCGTCTCGGCGATATCCGCTTCGGTCCCCAGCAAGCCGACGACCGCCATCATCCGGTGCACGTTGTGGCGGTACCGCGGATGAGTCTCGATCGCGATCAGATCGTCTTCCTTGGCGTTAGCGATCCCCCGCCGCGCCGATCCGTCGAAAAAGTAAAACCGGCGATTGATGACTTCCGCGAGCCGCTTGGAAATCGCCACGTGTCGATATTCGGGGCGAATCCGCAAGTCGAGGTGGCCGTCCTTCTGAGCCACGCCGCCGGCCAGCACGCGGCCTTCGAGCAGCAGCTGGGGGTCGTCTCCGGCCTGATGTGCCGCGCGGACGATCACCGGTCCGGTGCCGGTAGCCAAGGTGTCACTGGTTCGTGGCATGCCACCGATGATCTGCGTGAAGCTCAGTCGCGCCGGCATCAACCAGCCGCCCCGAAGGCTCGTCGCCTCGGTTCGCTGGGACGTTTTGACGATCAAATCGAGCGGATCGCCGCGACGCACTCCCGGCGGAATCACCGCTTCGACCATCACCAGGGCGGTGTTCTCCGAATCGATGAACGTGTTCGGATCCTCGACGTCGCGGGTTTTCATCTCCGCGAGCAACAGATCGCGCTGCATCGACGGCGGCTCCTGGCCTCCCGTGCCCGCCAGCCCGTTGACGATCCCAAAACTCTGGATTTTCCCGTACCGCAGCCCGTACGGCGCCGCTGCCTCCCGCACCAAGGCGGGCGGTTTGGGGGCCCGGACGAGCTCCTCGAGCCGCTCCTGCTCCTGAACCTCCTCGGACTTCCGCCAAGGCGTCATACAGCCGCCGATCGGGGCGAGGCACATCAGTCCTGCGAGACCCCAAAACAACGTATCGGTGAGAGCGGGCATCCATGCTCGCATCGCAATGGTCCGAGATCAGAGAAACAAGCGGGACAATCAGCGGGGGGAGGCTAGCTGGAAATCCCCGCTCGCGGCAAGAGCGATGCCCGCGGCACATTGCTTGCTGCCCTGTCAAGACACGGATCCAATTCTCACGCACCTTCGCAAAGGAGTCACGTTATGTCACAGGGCAGCCAATCACTACATGGCTATACACAGCAGCGGGGACTCGGCGCCGACCGCAACCCGCAGCAAGGGGTGATGGCCGGGGAGGTGGGCGAGGGCCCGCTGACCCGCGCAATCGAATCCCAGACCTCCCGGCTTCCCTCCGACTTCTGGTTGATGGCCGCCGGAGGCTCGATCGCCGCCTCCTTGGCGTACAAAATGTCGGGGGACGACCACAAGGCGCTGTTCATCGGCCAGTGGGCACCGACGTTCCTGATCCTCGGGCTGTACAACAAAATGGTCAAACAGCACGGATCGTGAACGCTTAGCTCTCAAACGTCTCCGGGCGGAGCAGGGGAAACAGGATGACGTCTCGAATTGAGCGCTGACCGGTCAGGAGCATCACCAGCCGGTCGATCCCAATCCCCAGCCCGCCGGCAGGCGGCATCGCATACCGCAGCGCGCGGACGAAATCGTGGTCCATGTGGGCCATCGAATCTTCCTCCGAAAGCCCCTGCAGCTGGGTGCGGAAGAGCTGCTCCTGCAAATCGGGGTCGTTCAGCTCGGTGTAAGCATTGGCGAGCTCCATTCCGCAGATGAACAACTCGAACCGCTCGGCCACTTCGGGCTGATCGACTTTCCGCTTGGTCAGCGGGCACATGCTGGCGGGATAATCGATCACGAACACCGGCCCGACCAGCAGGTCTTCGACCTTCTCCTCAAAAATTTCGTTCTTGATCACGTCCGCGTGGCGATTGGCCGTTTCGAGCCCCAGCTGTTTGGCCAGCGCCCGCATCGCCCCTTCGTCGGCAGGGTCGACGCCGGTGTGCTCGAGAATCAAATCGTCGTACGAGCGGCGGGCGAAAGGCGGCGTGAAGTCGACTTCCTGATCGCCAAATTTGCGGACCATGCCGCCCCCGATCGCCTCAATTGCGTTCGAGATGATCTGCTCGGTCAGCTCCATCATCGTGCCGTAGTCGCCGTAGGCCTGGTAGGCTTCGAGCATCGTGAATTCAGGGTTGTGCCGCGGGCTGACCCCTTCGTTGCGGAACACGCGGCCAAGCTCATAAACCCGCTCAATCCCACCGACCATCAGCCGCTTGAGGTGCAATTCCAGAGCGATCCGCATGAACAGCGGCATGTCGAGCGCGTTGTGGTGCGTTTTGAACGGACGGGCCGCGGCTCCCCCGGCAATCGCGTGCAGCGTGGGGCCTTCGACTTCCACAAACCGCTGGCTGTCGAGCGTTTGACGGATCGATTTGACGATCCGCGTCCGGTCGAGAAAGACTTCGCGGACCCCGTCGTTGAAGGCCAGGTCGGCGTACCGCATCCGCTGGCGAAGGTCAGGATCGTGCAAACCGGCGTGCTTGTCGGGAGCCGGCTCGAGCATCTTGGTGTGGAAGTGGAGCTGCTCGGCAAAGACCGTCAGCTCCCCCGTATTGGTCCAGCCCAGCCGTCCATCGACGCCGATCAAATCACCCAGGTCGAACAGCTTGGCCAGCTCAAACGCTTCTTCGCCGACCTGATTTTTGCCGATGAAGATCTGGATTTCGCCGGTCCAGTCGCGGAGGTTGAGGAAGATCAGCTTGCCGGTTGGCCGCATCAGCATGATCCGGCCAGCGACACGGACTTGCGGTCCGATTTCTTCCCCGTTGCCCCCCGCCGCCGCGTTCTGTTCGCTCTTCCAGGTGCGGTAATCGACCGAACCGCCCGAGTTGACCATGTTCGGGGTGTCGATCTCGGTTCCATCGGGCAGCCGATATTTGATCTGCGGGATCAGCCGGCGGACGTCCTCGACCATCGACCGCTCATCGAACCGGCTGCCCCAGGGATCGATCCCTGTCTCGCCGATCCGCCGCAGTTTCTCGCGACGCGCGACCCGCGGGTCCGTGGTGTCGACACCCGTCGCATCTGCAGCTTCTTTACTCATCAGCGTTCTATTCTTCCGTCGAAGATGACCATCTTCCGCCGAAGATGACCGGGGCGGTGGTTGGGGAGCGTAGTCGCGGATTGTAGCGCTCCGCGAACCGACCTTGAAGGACCCCGCCCCAAACGGGTACCTCCCAAAACCAAAAACTTCCCCCCTCTTTTTCACCATCCGCCTTCGAGGCACACGATGCCCCAACCGTCCCAGCACGAAACGATGATTCTGGTGGTCGACCCGAACCCGATCACCCTGATCGCTACCGCCGGAGCACTCGACAGCCACGGATATGCGTGCATCTGCGCCCGGACGGCCGTAGCGGCGGAAAAGGCCGCCGCTCAGGACGCGCTCGATGCGGTGGTCATCGAGGTGGCCGACGACGCCGAGGCGGCCCTCGCTTTGGTGGCCAAACTTCGCGAGGTGAGTGGGTCGGCGGAGCTCCCAGTCCTGCTGGTCGCCGACGGCTGCTGGGCGGGACTGCAGCAGCGGTGCGAAGCGCTGGCCGCCGTCCGCTGCCTGTTTAAACCGATCGACCCCAACGCCCTGCTCGATCTGCTGCAGCACTCGCTGTGGATGCCCCCGCTCCCCCCCCACCACCGCCGCCGAGGCACCCGCCCCAATCGACCGGGCTGGGTGAGTTTGTAGGTTTCAGGGAGCCGGGAGCCGGGAGCCGGGAGCAGGGAGCAGGAAAGAATTCACTCGTACTCGTACTCGTACTCGTACTCGTACTCGTACTCGTACTCGCTCCCAGCGCTGACGGTTCGAGTACGAGTACGAGTACCGCTTCGCTGAGTACGAGTACGAAAAGGCTGAAACCTGCTCCCTCCTCCTTTCCGGCCCCACTGGATGATTCGGGGCTTTCTTCGTAGGCTTTTCGGGACGTAGTTTGACCCGATCCTTTTCGTTTACTGCTCCCCGCGGGGGTTTGCCCAATATGTCTGTCTCGACGTCCAGCCTCAAACAGACGGCCATCGACACCATCCGCACGCTCAGCATGGATGCGGTCCAGACGGCCAACAGCGGACACCCCGGGACGCCGATGGCCTTGGCACCGGTCGCCTACCAGATTTGGAACGAAGCCCTCCGCTACGACCCGCGGAACCCGCTGTGGCCGAACCGCGACCGCTTCGTCCTGTCCTGCGGCCACGCGTCGATGCTGCTCTACTCGGTGCTGCATTTGGTCGGCGTGCGAGCCCTCGACTCCGACGGGCAACCGACCGACGAATTGTCGATCAAGCTCGACGACATCAAGCATTTCCGGCAGATCGGCAGCCCCTGTGCCGGCCACCCCGAGTTTGACGAAGCGGCTGGAATCGAGACGACCACCGGGCCGCTCGGCCAAGGGGTCAGCAACAGCGTGGGAATGGCGATGGCGGCCAAGTGGCTGGCCGCTCGCTACAACACGGCCGATCATGAGCTGTTCGACTTCAACACCTACGTCGTCTGCAGCGACGGCGACTTGATGGAAGGGATCGCCTCGGAAGCCGCGTCGGTGGCCGGGCACCTCCAGCTGGACAACCTGTGTTGGTTCTACGACGACAATAAAATCACGATCGAAGGCAGCACCGACCTGGCTTTCAGCGAGGACATCGCGCTGAAGTTCGAGGGCATGGGCTGGAACATCCTGCGGGTCGAAGACGCCAACGACCTGGAAGCTCTCGGCCAAGCGATCGAGACCTTCCAGCAGACCACCGGCAAACCGACGCTGGTGATCGTCCGCAGCATCATCGGCTACGGGGCCCCAAACAAGCAGAACACGCACGGCGCCCACGGAGCTCCGCTCGGCTGGGACGAAATCGAAGCGACGAAGGAAGTTTACGGCTGGCCGAAGGACGAGAAGTTCCACGTTCCGGAGGGAGTCCGCGAACACTTCGACGCAGGCGTCGGGGCCCGCGGCGCGGCGGCTTACGAGCAATGGACGGCCACCTGGGAGGCTTACCAGAAGGCCCACGCGGACCGGGCGGAAGAGCTCGCGGCGATCTTCGAGAACCGGCTGCCTGACGGCTGGGACCGCGACATCCCCAGCTTCCCGGCGAGTTCCAAGGGGGACGCCACGCGCAACAGCAGCGGCACCGTGCTGAACGCGATCGCCAAGAACGTGCCGCACATGATCGGCGGCTCAGCCGACTTGGCTCCCAGCACCAAAACGCTGCTGACATTCGCCGATGCAGGCGACTTCTCCGCGGACAACTACGCCGGTCGCAATATTCACTTCGGAATTCGCGAACACGCGATGGCGGCGATCTGCAATGGCTTGTCGCTGTGCGGGCTGCGAGCCTACGGAGCGACCTTCTTCGTCTTCACCGATTACATGCGGGGAGCGATGCGGCTGAGCAGCATCATGCACCAGCCGGTGCTGTACGTGCTCACCCACGACTCGATCGGAGTCGGCGAAGATGGCCCGACGCACCAACCGATCGAGCACTTGGCCGCCTGCCGTGCGATGCCCGGGATGAACGTCTTCCGTCCCGGCGATGCCAACGAAGTCGCCGAGTCGTACCGCACGATCCTCTCGATCAACGACCATCCGGCGGCCCTGGTCTGCTCGCGGCAGAACATGCCCACCCTCGACCGCGCCGTCTACGCTTCGGCCTCGGGCGTCGCCCAGGGTGGCTATATCCTCGGTGACTGCGACGGGACCCCCGAAGTGATCCTGATGGCCAGCGGCAGCGAATTGCAGGTGGTCGTCGAGGCCTACGAGCGGCTGACTGCCGACGGAATCAAAGCCCGCGTCGTCAGCATGCCCTGCCTCGATCTGTTCGAGCAGCAACCGCGGACGTATCAGGACCAGGTCCTGCCGCCGGAGTGCACCGCTCGCGTGGCGGTCGAAGCGGGGATCGGCGAAAGCTGGTTCCGCTACCTCGGCTTCCACGGCGAGTTCATCGGCATGGACTCCTTCGGCGCTTCGGGTCCGTACGACCAGCTGTACAAGAAGTTCAAAATCACCGCCGACAACACCTACGAGATCGCCAAAGGCCTGATCGGCCGATAGACGGCTGGGTGGGCCCTGCCAGTTCCCTGCAATACCATCAGCCGCCGGGCGCTAGCCCCCGGTTCCGGAAACGCTTGGATAACCGGACGCTAGCGCGTGGCGGCTGATCGTCGCCCCCTCTTACAGAATCATGTCCTCTCATGGCCGAGCCGCTTCTCGCTCATCCGCTCGAGTCCTGGTTGGGGCAGATTCACCGCGGCGATTGCGTCGAGGGACTGGCCCAACTCCCCACCGAGTCGGTCGATTTGGCGTTTGCCGATCCACCGTTCAACATCGGCTACAAGTACGACGTCTACGACGACGCTCGCGACGCTTCGTCGTACCTCGATTGGTCGCACGAGTGGATTTCGGGCGTCTATCGAGCGCTCAAGCCGAGCGGCGCGTTCTGGCTGGCGATCGGTGACGAGTACGCGGCGGAGCTGAAGGTCACGGCCCAGGAGATCGGCTTCGAGTGCCGCAGCTGGGTCGTGTGGTACTACACCTTCGGCGTGCACTGCAAACACAAGTTCACCCGCTCGCACGCGCACCTCTTCCACTTTGTCAAAGACGCCAAGCGGTTCACGTTCAACAGCGATGCGATCCGCGTCCCCTCGGCCCGCCAGCTCGTCTACAACGACTCCCGCGCCCACTCCAAAGGCCGGATGCCCGACGACACGTGGATCCTCCGCCCGCAAGACCTGACCGACGGCTTCAACCCCGACGAGGACGTGTGGTATTTTCCGCGGGTCGCGGGCACATTTAAGGAGCGAGCCGGTTTCCACGGCTGCCAGATGCCTGAGCAGCTCCTCGGCCGGATCATCCGCTCGTGCAGCCAGCCGGGCGACGTGGTCCTCGACCCCTTCTCCGGCAGCGCCACAACCGTCGCGGTCGCAAAGAAACTCGATCGCCAGTTCCTCGCCTTCGAACTTTCCGACGATTACGCCGCTCTGGGGACCGAGCGACTCTCCCGCTGCGCCGTCGGCGATCGCCTCGACGGGGCCGCGGAGCCCAAAGTCAGTGCACCGGCGACCGACAAAAGAAACGGCAAGCGAAGCAGCGGCGGCAAGACGACCTCCTCCGAATCGACCGCTTCCCCGGCCGCGCTGAGCTCTCGCGATTCGCTCCTGCAGCACGGGTTTCAGCTCGGGCTGTTCGACCTGCCGGCCTTGGACGACGCCTCACAACTGCTGCTCGAAGCGTTTGGTCAGAGCAGCGAAGGGTACTCGGTCGATCGCGTGGTCGCCGACCCGCGGCTGAACCGTCGCTTCCAGCAGCGATGCGACGGGGCCTCGGTTCCGGGGGTTGCCGCTGAACGCAACCGCCACCTGTTTCGGCTCCGCAAGGCGGGCAAAATCAATCCCGAACGTTTTGATACGGCGAAGCGGACGAAGATCGATTGGCAGCACGCCCGGCGATTCCTGTTCGCCTGCGAAATCGCTTGGCGGGTGCGCAGCGATCACAACGAGTTGAGCCTGGACGACATCCTCTGCGATCCCGAAGAAGCAGCCGCGTTCGAGAAGATCGCCGCCAGTCTGGCCGAAGGGTTCTCGTCGCTCGAGTACCGCTGGGGAGCACTCATGCTCCGCAAAAAACTCCACTCGGCTGTCGAGAATGCCGAGCGGGGGGCAGTCCCGGCACTCGACCCGCAGTCCGCTTCGGGAGCGTTCGGCGAAGCAGCTCGAGCGGCCAGGGATTTTTCGGCCCTTCCCGAATCGGCTGCCGTCTACGCCCTCTGGACCGGCGAAGAGGGCGAGTGCTTGTATGTGGGCGAAGCGGCGAACTTGCGGGACCGCCTGTGCAACCACCGCACGGCGCCGGGAACCGGTTCGCCGCTGAATCCCTACGCCGCGAGCCTCGTGTGGCGGTGGTGGCCGGTCGAAGCGGTCGACGATTACCCGCTCGCTCGGCAGGTCCTCCTCACGCGACAACTGCAACCGCGGCTAAATATCAGGGTTTGAGCGCACAGTCGTTTAACGGCAAGCCGAAGGCGACTGTGTTTTAAAGAGCAGTCGCCTTCGGCTTGCCGTTAAACGATTTTCTGGCGATCCGTGCTGCTCCACACGAATCCAAAGTGGCGTTATCCAGCTACACTTCGGCTCGGACCGGCGTCCGCTCTCGGTCTCGGACACCGAGCAAGTAGAGGATCGCGTCGAGCCCGAGTGTCGAGACGGCGTGGGCGGCTTCCTTGCGGACGATCGGTTTGGCATGGAAAGCGATTCCCAGGCCGGCTCGGTTGAGCATCGGCAGATCGTTCGCGCCATCCCCGACCGCGATCACTTGCCGACGGTTAATTCCTTCGATCGCAGCGATCTGTTCGAGCAATTCGGCTTTGCGACTGCCGTTGACGATCTCACCTCGGAGCCGCCCGGTGAGCACGCCATCGACGATTTCCAGCTCGTTGGCGTAGACGTAGTCGATTTTCAGCCGCCGCTGAAGCTGTTCGCCAAAGTAGCTAAAACCGCCCGAGAGGACTGCGGTTTTGTAGCCGAGGGCGCGGAGATTAGTCAGCAGCGCTTCGGCCCCTTCGGTCAGCTCCAACCGCTCAGCGACTTTGGCGAGCGTCGATTCCGGGAGCCCTCGGAGCGTCGCGACCCGTTCGCGGAGCGAAGCATCGAACTCCAGCTCACCGCGCATCGTCAGCTCGGTGATCGCCGCGACCTGAGCCCCGGTTCCCGCTTCTTTGGCCAGCTCGTCGATCACTTCGGCCTGGATCAGCGTCGAATCCATGTCGAACACGACCAACCGGCGGGAACGGCGGTAGGCGTCGTCTTTCTGCCACGAAACATCGAGCTCCAGTTCGCGGCTGAGTTCCATAAAGTGGCTCTGCATCCGCTCGCGGTCGAGCGGTTCGCCACGGAGCCAGAATTCGACACAGGCTCGCTTGGGGAGCCCGTCGTCGATCCGCGGCGGCCGCCCTGAAAGCCGGTGGATCACATCGATATTCAGTCCCTCGCGGGCGATCACCTCGGTGACCGCAGCCAGCTGCCGGCCAGTGACGCTGCGGGAGAGAAGGGTCAGAATGTAGCGGGGTTTGCCTTGCTGGCTGACCCAGTGGTCGTAGTCGGAGTCGGCGATCCTCTGCAGCTTCATCCGCAGCCCCAATTGCTCGGCCGCCCGCGACACTTCCGTGCGGAATCGCTCGGGTTCGCTGAACTCCGAGGGCTCACTGAGTCCCGATGCCGAACTGCGCCCCGAGCTCGTGGCCGGGAGGCGAACCATCACGCCGAGCAGCAACGATTCGTGGATCACCGCTTGATTGATGTCCAGGATCTCGGCGTCGTGGACGGCCAGCACCTCGGCCAGCGCAGCAGTCAGACCCGGTCGGTCTTCACCGGTGAACCGCAGGAGAAACGTCTTGCGGGTGTCGGCCATCCGTCAGAGTTCGGCAAGTAAGAGGGAGAAGCGACCTGTCGGGGAGTCTGTCAGCTTACGAAGCGACCGCCGCCGGGTCGAGGTGGCCCGGGAGTCGGGAGCCAACTCGTACTCGTACTCGTACTCGTACTCAGCGCAGCGGTACTCGATCCCTTGCAGGCCAGGTCCAGCGCTTTGCGATAACGAGTACGAGTACGAGTACCGCTGCGCTGAGTACGAGTACGATCGGAAGGAGCCTCGCCCCTCTCTTGAAAAACGGCGATTTTCCCGGCGTTGAAACGCAGTGCATCTGCTAAACTTCTGCAATTCCGTTCCGAGTGCACCCTCTGCGTGGTTTGCATCCGCCTCGACTTTCGCCGCTGCCGGTTGAAAAGTCCCGCGAATCGGAACCGATCTCACCACCTTTGCAATTCGAAGCCTTCCGTGGGCAGCTCTCGACAGAGCTCCCGGAGGCAAGCTCTCGGAACAACCCTTTATGGAATTTGTTGATTTGGGGCTGGCTGAGCCCCTGTTGCGCGCCATCGACGGCGCTGGCTACGCGACGCCCACTCCGATTCAGGAGCGGGCGATTCCCTCGATCATCGCCGGTCGCGATGTCCTCGGCTGTGCCCAGACGGGAACGGGCAAGACGGCTGCGTTCGCCCTGCCGATCCTGCATCGCCTGCTGGCCGATCCGCTTCCTCGCAAAGCGCGGCGCTGGATCCGCGTCTTGATCCTGTCTCCGACCCGCGAACTGGCCGCCCAGATCGGCGACAACTTCCAGCAGTACGCCCGCCGCACCAAGCTTCGCGAGACGGTGATTTTCGGAGGCGTCGGTCAATCCGCGCAGACCCGGGCGCTCGAAGCCGGGGTGGATGTCGTGATCGCCACCCCCGGACGCTTGCTCGACCTGATGAACCAGGGGTATGTCGATCTCCGCAGCGTCGAGACGTTCGTTCTCGACGAAGCCGACCAGATGCTCGACATGGGCTTTTTGCCCGACGTCAAACGGATCATCGCCAAACTTCCCAAAGATCGCCAAACGCTCTTCTTCTCGGCGACGATGCCTCCGGGGATCCGCCAGCTGGCCGACCAGATCCTGACCGACCCGGTGAGCGTCCAAATCGCTCCGCAGGGAGTGACGGCCGACCGAGTCGACCAGGAGGTTTACTTGGTCGAACAAACGCGAAAGCCGGCGCTGCTCGCTCACTTCCTGGCGACCCGCCCGCCCGGCAGCACGCTGGTCTTTAGCCGCACCAAGCACGGGGCCGACGCTGTCGTCCGCCGGCTGAACAAAGCGGGCATCCCGGCGCTGGCGATCCACGGCAACAAGTCACAGAACAACCGACAACGCTCGCTGAACCAGTTCAAGTCGGGCGAAGTTGAAATTCTCGTTGCTACCGACATCGCCGCCCGCGGGATCGACGTCAGCGGAATCAACTACGTGATCAATTACGACATGCCGAACCTGCCGGAGACCTACGTCCATCGGATCGGCCGCACCGGACGGGCGGGCGAGGCGGGAATTGCCGTCTCCTTCTGCAACTCCGAGGAACGGATCCACCTCCGCGCGATCGAAAAACAGCTCAAGAAGAAGCTGCCGGTCGCGGCCGACGCTCTCGATCTGGCCGATCCGGCCGCCGCACCGCTCAAAACCGAACCCGCGGCGGCGCCCCGCCGCGGCCCCAGCACACGGTCGCGGGGAGCCCGCTCGACGCCCAAACCGTCCAGCCGGCGGCGGCGATCGTAGGCCCGATCCCGCTCTTCACCGCCACCGATTTGGAGGGGGCCGACGGAGCCTGACATTAGCTGGACAGCGCCACTTTCATACGCTGAATTGCCATAAAGTCAGCAGTGCCGAGCAGTTGGCTACCAAGTCGTTTAACGGCAAGCCGAAGGCGACTGTGTTTTAAAAAGCAGTCGCCTTCGGCTTGCCGTTAAACGATTTTTCTGC
>NZ_WRPR01000149.1 GCF_010367455.1 Candidatus Laterigemmans baculatus
GTGCCATTCAGCTCTGCCCCCTTCAGGCGTTCAGGCGCTGACGGTCCTAAAGAAGCTCTGACCCCTTCAGACGCAGGCTCTGACCCCTTCAGGCGGGCCGGCTCGCCAGCGGTTGGGCTGGCCGCTGGCGAGCTGCCGGCTGGAAACTCCGGACAGGCTCTGACCCCTTCAGACGCTGCCAGCCTAAAGAAGCTCTGACCCCAAAGGAACCGGCTCCAGCGGACGGTGTTACCAACGGCTGACCCGACGCAGCTCCGGACGAGCAAACTTTGGACAGGCTCTGCCCCCTTCAGACGGTCCTAAAGAAGCTCTGACTCCTGCGGGCACTGCCTCCTTGAGCACTAATTCTTCCGCTCGCAGTGCTAGCATTCCCTGCCGCCTAATACTGGCAGTGCTCAACGCCTAAAGCCCGTGCCATTCAGCTCTGCCCCCTTCAGGCGTTCAGGCGCTGACGGTCCTAAAGAAGCTCTGACCCCTTCAGGCGGGCCGGCTCGCCAGCGGTTGGGCTGGCCGCTGGCGAGCTGCCGGCTGGAAACTCCGGACAGGCTCTGACCCCTTTGGAGCTCCTAGGGAATGGCCGAGGAGCTCTGACCCCTTGGAGCTCTGGACCCCTTTGGAGCTCTGACCCCTTTGGAGAAGGGGGGCGGTGAGGGGTTCCGGGGCGAGAGTCAACGGTTGGGGACCGGAGGGGGGGGCTGGAGATAAATCGGCTTGGCCGGACTGACCTCAGCCGACGGCTCGGGGAGCGGAGACAGGTGTCGCGCCCAGCCGGCGTCCCCAGCGGTGAACAGATCGGCCGTCGACTGTGTCGGATCCTCCGTGCAGCCCAGCGCATGGTACAGCAGCGAGGCAGGGGTCCGCGTCTCAAACGACCGCTTGGCGGCTCGGTCGATGATCATGTGCAGTGCATGCCGCGGCCGCGTGACCGCCACATACAACAGGCACAGCGCTTCGGTCACCAATCCAGCGGCATGCTGGCCAAACGCTTCCCGCCACTCCGCCGGAAGCATCTGCCACTGCGTTTGCGAAAGGTATCGGAGCATCGCCCGCGGAGGTTCCGTAGGCCCGTCGGTCCGAGCAATGCACTTCCGCGTTTGACGCACCAGCGTGCCGCCAAGCTCCGGCAGGACAACCGTATCGAACTCGAGCCCCTTGGCTTGGTGAATCGTCATCACGCGGACCTGAGCCGGACGCGGGCGCTCGACCCGCTTCTGCTGGACCAACTCCACAAAGCTGCTGATCCGCGGTTGCCGGTTCAGCTCATACGCATGAGCCAATCCAAGCAACTGCCGAAGCCGCGTCGCATCGGATTCGCTGCAGATCGGAATCAAGGAACGCGAGAGCCAAATCAAAGTCGCCGCTAAGCCCTCGTACTCCAGACGCTCGCGGACCCGCGTCGCCGCCGCGTCCACCCGATCGGCAACTCGATCGTCCCGCCTGCGAGGACCGATCGCTGGCAGCTCGAGCAGCGCCGAGAGGGGCGAGTGCGAGACGTGATAGGCCCACCGGCGGTCACCCGGGTGCTCGGCCATCCGAAGCGCCGAAAGAACCACCTCGACCGCGCCCGAATCGGTCAACGGATTGCCCCCCTCCTGCGACACGTCGACGCCCAGCTCCCGAAGCAGATAAATCAGATATGCGACCGAACGATTGGTGCGAGTCAGGATCCCGATCGTCCGGCCCGGTGCTTCGCCGGCCAAGCGAGCGACTTCATCGGCCACGTACCGCAATCGTGCGACCTCCCGTCGTGCACTCGCTCCGGCACCCTCGGCGTCGACCTCCGGTCCCGTGTGCAGCCGAACAAAACCGGGCAGCGTCGTTTTCGCGCTCGCATGCCTGGGGAACTGAGCGGCGAACTGCTGCAAGGCAGCCGCCTCATAGTCCTCGCGAGATTGCAGTACCGGCTGCGAATCCGAGAACTTGGGATGCCGCCCGAGATGCTGAAAGACATTGGTCACGAACTGCGTGATCACCGGACTGCTGCGGAAGCTGAGATCCTGAGTCGCCTGTTCCACGCCCGGTATCTGCTCGGCTACGGCGTCGAAGATCGCGGCTCGGCCACCCCGCCAGCCATAGATCGCTTGCTTCGTGTCGCCTACGCAAAAGAAGGTCGTGCGAGGCGGATCGGTCGCGGCTCGCAGCGCCAGCGGGCGAAGCACCGACCACTGGGCCGGGGCCGTGTCCTGAAACTCGTCCAACAACACATGGTGGATCGATCCGTCCATCCGCGAATCGAGCGTGTCGATCGCGACCGAGTCGATCCACCGGGCGAGCCGGAATGCCACGTCGTCAAATCCCATCGCCCGCGACTGATGCTTGATCGCGTCAACGTGCTCGGCATAACTCCGCAGCACCTCTCCGGTCGCTTCGGTCTGCAGTCGCAACAAGCCGAGCACTTCCGTCTTGGCACCCGCGAAGGCCGTTTCCAGTGCGGCCACCACGTCGTCGCCCAGCGGTTTGCGATAGTAGGTCAAGCCGTCATCGCCCGACGAACGACCCGCCACGTCACCGATCAGCTTGTGACCGACAATGCCGGGCCAATGACGGCTCTCCAAATCCATCCCTAGCTTCCGCAGCTGGGCGTCGGCGCTCTTGTGCCCAACCAATGCCGATCCCAACACGCCCGCGGCCCGCGTCAGTTCGGCCGACTCGGGAGCCGAGGGGACCTGCAACGATTCCCATGCCGACGGCGGACACCACCGCGACTCGGAAAATGCATCCAGCACAATCCCCTGCAGCTCGCGGTCGACCGAACGGGCTGTGTCCCCTTTGCCGAGCATCGAAAGCAGCGTCGAGAGAATTTCACCGTCGATATCCGCCAACATCGTGTCGATCGCCCGGCGTCGCATCCACGCTTCCTCGATCTCGTCAGTCAGCCGCCACCCCGGGGGCAACCGCAACTCGAACGCAAACGATCGCGCCAACTGCGAAAACAAACTGTCGAGCGTGCAGACCCGCAGCCGGTGGATGTCGCGCATCAAGCGGTGCAGCAGCCGCTGGCAGTCCGCGGCCGAGAGCCCGGCGATCTCGACCTGCCCGCGGAGAGCTTCCAGTGCCTCGGGCTCCTCGGCAGCCCGCGCCAACGTGACCAGCACGCGGTCGAGGATCTCACCGGCCGCTTTGCGGGTGAACGTCGTGGCCAATACCGATTCCACGTCGGCACCGCCAAGCAGTACGGTCAGCAACCGTCCGGTCAAGCGATAGGTCTTGCCGGTACCGGCCGAGGCGCGAACCAGGAGCGGGGGAAGCGTCAGGCCATCCACGGCAACCTCACTCATGTATCGCTGGAAGTCAGATCGTCGGCCAGCAGATTCTGAGCCACGCCGGTCTGCAGAATCGCCGCGTAATCGTCGTACAACACCTCACCCACCTGGGGATCGAGTCCAAACGCTCCCTCGAGCACACCCCGCGCGACTTCCCTCGCCCGCGCCATTGCCGACGAAAGCAACTCGGGCGTGAACTCAGCGAGATGGATCCCGGTCTCGTCCGCCTTCTCGGCAATGTTGAAGTAACCAACGTCGACGTGCTCGGCCGGAGCGTCGATCCGGAGCGCCGAGAGCATCTGCAGGTACAGCGGCAGTTGGAGGTCGAGCCAGCTCTCGGTGCGGCGGTCGTAATGTTTGGCCATCGGCGCGTGGCCGTGCGTCTTGTAATCGAGGATCGCCCAGCGACCGCTGGTGGGATGGTGGTCGATCCGATCAACGCGACCCTTCAGAGCAAGCCGGCGGCCGTCCTCCAGCTCAATGCACGCTCCGTCGCTGGCCACCACCGCAGCCTCGGCGGCGAAGATCTCCCAGCCCGCCGCACGACGCTCGGCCTGTCGCTCGGCGACCACCCGCAATCGCTTCTCGGCCTGAGCAATCTGCAGCCGAACCGCCGCCGACGGAGCGCTCCCGAACTGCTTCTCCGCGTAGGCATGCAGATGCTCCATCAGGGCGTCGGTAATTGCATCCACCTCGCGAGCCGCTCGAGCATCGCACTCGCCAAAACCCTCCACCGCAGCGTGCACCAAGTCCCCAAACTGATTCGCCGCGAGCTCAAAAGCCGCGTCGTCGAGCGGCCGCAGGCCGACGACATGCCGCAGGTAAAAACGAAACGGACACGCCATGTAGTCGCGAAAAGCGGTCACGCTGATCGCCTCGAGCGACCTCCCCGGTTCGGCCTTCGGCAACGGCAGCTCGGTCGCGCCCGCCTCGCGATGCCAGGAGGTGCGAACCCGCGAAGGGTTCGGCGGATGCTCCAGCAATTTCCGCACGCGACGCACCACCACCGGCGGCGGCGAAGCGGCCAACAACCGGCTCGGTGGCGTCGGCGAACCATCCGGACCATTGCGGCCAACGATCAGCGCTTTCGCCGGTCGCGTGCTGAGGATGACTTGCAGCACATAGGCGTCGCGGGCGAACCGCCGCTCGTTGTCGGCCACTCGCAGCTTCGCCCGCAACGTCCCCGGCAAAAACGGGTCGGACGTCACCGCCTGCGGCACAAACGGCGTGTTGAGCCCGATCACGACCACCGCGGCGGCGTCGTCGAGCGGCAGATCGAGCCAACCCGATATCTCGATCCGGTCCGCCGGCGGGTCGCTCAGCAGACGCGGGTCGGCGAGCCGTTGCAGAAGCATCTCGATCGCCGCCGATCCGCTCACTTCCACGTCCAAGTGGGAAGCCAAGTCGGCAAAATGCTCCAGGATCTCGTCAATCTGCTCCAGCGCCCGAGCCACCGCACCGAGCGGTCCCTCGCGCTCCTCGAGCGCGTCTCCCTCGCCAGTATTCTCCTCGCCAGTATTCTCCGCGGGCACGACTCCGCGGCGGGCGTACAAATCGCCGAGTACCTGACGCGTGCGTTCGCACCAGGCGGCCAGCGGTTGCCGCGGTGCCATCAGGGGTGCCAACCACTCCGAAATTCGCGAAGCAGCCTCGTGGAGGTTGGCGTAGGTCTCGCCCGCGAGTGCCGCGGCCGGAAGCGGATGATTCATCCGCACCGGAAAATGGTTCGCCCGCAGAGCGTCCAACTCGGTCAGCAGATCGCTGCTGCGAGCCGTCCCCGAAAACACGCTCAGCACATCCGCGTGTCGCACGAGTGCCGCGAACGCCTGCCAGCTGTGGGAAGCGAGAAAGTCGCCGATCAGACGCAGCAGCCGGCCGGGAGCGGTCCGTGTCAGCGGAGTTCCGGCAACCCGATACGGCGTTAGCCCGCAGAGCGTCAGCTCCGTTTCCACGAGCGGAGCAAACGCGTCGTCGGTGATTCCAATCGTGATTTGATCGGGACTGAAGCGATCCCCCCAGTCGGCCAGCACCCCAGCAGCGGCCGAGCACTGCTGGTCGGCATCGCCGGCGGCAATCAAGTGGCGATCGACCACCTCAAGATGCTTGTCCGTCCAGAATGCCGGCTCGACCCGTCCGCAGCGGTCGAAGCCGGTCGCCTCGCTCTCGGGGACTCCGAGGAAAATCTCGACCGACTCCCCCACCGCATCGAGCATCTGGCAGATTCGCTGGCCAAAATCGACGCACGCGATCATCACGATCCGCTGCTCGGCGCGACACCGGCGTTGCTCGAGCGCTTGGCGGCGGGCTTCGTGGGGGTCGGAGAGTTCGGCCGCGTCGAGCAACCCCAAGTAGCGTTGATGCAGGCTGTCGATCAGCCGCCACCGCTGCCGCTCCGATTCAGTCTCCACATGCTCGATCACATCCAACGGCCCCAGCGCCTCGGCAGCCAAGTCTTCGTGCAACCGCCGCAGCGTCCCCGCCATCTCCACCCAAGGAGCAATCGGTTCACGCTCGGGAACCACCGGCATCAACGGCTGCAGTTCCGCGTCGGCCGTGGAGGTCAACGCTCGCGTCCAGGCCAAGGTTTGCTGCAGCTCCGATGCGATCGGGCGAGGGTTCTCATACAGCCACTCCGGCAGCGCGCCAATCGTCACTGCTCGTGGCGGCACGAGCGGCAAGTCGTGCTCCTCGGCATGCCGCTCGAGAAGTGTCAGCAGCCGACGGGCAGCCCGACCCACCGGCAGCACGACCATCACCCCTCCCAAATCCCAGACATCGGCAGCCGCGTACCGCTCGAACAACTCCTCGACGGCCGAATGCAGGATCGGCCGCTCCCAGCCGAGATAGGTTCGCCGCAGCACCGATGGGCTGGCTGCTGGGCGGCTGGCTGCTCGGCGATCGTCGTCCGTCGGGCCCAAGTCGCTGGCTCCCAGAAGGCGTGCAGGGAAAAAACGCGTGCAGGGAAAATAGAGGCGTGCAGGCGGAAGAGAGACCGCAATAGCCAATCGTAGAGCCCAGCGGAGGCAATGGGTAGCGGGGGTACAGTAGGGGCTCGCGCGGCCGGCCGTGGGTCGCTAGCGGGGGGGTGCCGCGGAGGTTCGGTTTGGGACCGCTTGGCCGGATCGGCCGAATCTGACGGTTGTGCTGAATTTACCGCAGCGGCGCGGCCGATAGTCAGGAGGGACTCAGATATGGCGGACCGAAGCGTGCGCGGGAGGCACCACGCCGATGATTCTATGGATAATCAAGCAGTTGCTGTCGTTGCGTCAGGCCGTCCTCGGCCGCGCTCGTCCGAGCGAGTTGGCGTGGGGGCTGGCGATCGGAGTGGGAATCGGCTTGATCCCCAAAGGGAATCTCGTTTCCGTGCTGCTGATCAGCTCGCTGGTGACGCTTCGTGTGAACCACGGAGTCGCCGCCCTCGCCGCCGTCGCATGCAGCTTCCTGGCCGCGCGATTCGATCCGTGGACGCATGAGCTGGGGGTGATGGTGCTCGGCGCCGAGCAGGTGCGGCCGTTCATGGAGCGGATCTGGAACTGGCCGCTCATGCCCTGGACCGACTTGAACAACACGGTCGTGATGGGCAGCACGGTTCTCGCCGGAGCTTCGCTGCTGCCGACCTACGCGATCTCGCTGCCGTTGTTCCAGTGGCTTGCGACCCGCACCGCGACGCGCGAGGTCCGCTTCGAGCCAGTCCCGCTGCCGAGCGCCGGTTCCGAAACGAAACCCGCACCCACCGCAAGCCCTTCACCCGACCGCGGTTTGCGGCCCAGCTTAAGTTCCGACACAACCGACCGAGAAGCGGTCCTCGCAAAGCTGATCGACGCCCAACCGGCTGGCGGGAACTCAGAGCAAGCCGCAGAGGAAGAGTGGGCCGACCCACTGGCCGACGGACTTGAGGCTGGCGAAGCTCAGCGGACCGAAGCTCAGCGGACCGAAGCTCAGCGGACCGAAGCTCAGCGGATTGAGACGCCGCATATCGAGACGCAAATCGACGTGATTCGGCTCAGGCCGGCGTTGGACGAAAACGTTGCATCGACGGGCGGCGGTGAGCCCGTCTCGGGCGGACAAATGAACGAGGCACTCGGCTATTTGCTGCGTCGTTTGCGAGACTCGCGGCAGGGGAAAGCGGCATGATTCGTTGGCGTTATGTGATCGTTCGGTTGCTGGTCGTGGGGGCGGTCCTCGCCGCACTTCGCTGGAGCGCCGGCCCGGTTTTGCAGTGGTGCGCGGTGCGAGGGCTGCAGAGTGCCACGGGGGCAAAGGTCGAGATCGCGAGCACCGAGGTCGGACTGTTTCCGCCGCGGCTGCAGTTCAGCGGCGTGCAGGTGGCCGATCCCCGCAAGGAGATGCGGAACGCGTTCGCCGCTGACCGCGTCGAGTTGATGATCGACGGCGCGGCGCTGCTGCAGCGTCGCTACGAGGTGCTCGGTGGGCGGATCAGTGGGATTGAGATCGGCGGCGGGCGAAGCGAAAGCGGTCGTCTCGACGTCGTTCCGGCACCGCCGATTGAGGGGAGCGAACCGTCGCTGCTCAGCCAGTGGTGCGGCGAGTTGGCGGGCGACGCTGAAGAGCGGGCCAAAGCATTTGGCGACGGGCTGCAGACGGTCCAAGAAGCCAAGCGGATCCGCGACCGCTGGGAAGCCGAGTACGCGGACCTTCGCGCTCGGGCCGACCAGTTGGAAGAGGAGATCCGGGCGCTGAAAGGGGCCGCCCGCGGAATCGACAATCCGCTCCGCGACCTGCCAAAAATGCAGGACGCGCTCCGCCGCGCCGAGGAGGTTCGCAAGCAGTTGCTCGCCGTCCACCAGCGGCTCGACGCGTTGCCGACGGAGATCCGCAGCGACCTCCATTCCCTGGAGGCGGCCAAGCGGGCTGACCGCGAGCGGATCGCATCGTATCTGCCTGCCGATTTTAGCGGCTCGCCAGCGGAGCTCGGTCCGGAACTGCTCGGCACGATCGTCCGCGACCAACTGGCTCAGGTCCGGGACTACCTCGATTCGGGACGCAGCATTGCCGGCGCGACGATCGCAGGGCCCACAATCGAGCGGAGCCGCGGCGAGACGATCCAGCTCGGTGGGCCGCCCCGTCCGACGTGGTTGATCCAGCAGTGCGGCGTGGACGGCCGACTGACCGTCAATGGCGATGCCTTCACCTTGTCGGGCGTGCTCGAAAACCTGACGCCCCAAACCGAGGTGATGGACGGGCCGCTGCGGGCTCGGCTCCGCCTCGAAGGCCCGCGGGTGGTCCGGATCGATTACCGCCGCTACTACGACCAGGCCGTGCCGCGGGACCATCTGCGGATCCACTGGCCGAGCCTCGACCTCCCCTCGCAGCGACTCGGCAACCGGGACGCCTCCTTGGTCGTCGATGGTGGGCGGCTGGAGCTGTGGGTCGATCTGCAGTCGGTGGGCAATCGCATCGAAGGACGCCTGGTCTCCAAGCAGACGGGGACCAAGCTCGATCTGGCGACTAACGAAAAACTGCAGGACACCGTCATCATCCGCTCGCTCAAAGAGAGCCTCGCGAAGATCGATCACGTCGATGTCGACGCTACGTTCGCCGGTACCTGGCGAAGCATCGACCTGGAGGTGCAGACAAACCTCACGTCGGGACTCTCGCGAGGCGTCCAGTTGGCAGTCGAAGCCCAGCTCGAGGCGACCCGGGCCAAGCTGGTCGCTCAGGTCGAGCGGGTTCACCAACAGCAGATGCAAGCGCTGCAAGAGTGGGTCAACGAACAGCAGATCGACGCCCGAACCTTGCTGGCCGAAACCCAAGCCTCGATCGATGCAGCCAGCCAAAAACTGGTCGGCGAGCTAGGAGCCCCCGAAGCCTACCTCGGTCGCCTCCGCGGCGGACTCGATAAAGCGCTGAAGTAAGGCTGCGTTCGCCTCAAAATCAGCGAAGCGGTACCTCGTACTCGTGCACGTACTCAGCGAAGCGGTACTCGTACTCAGCGAAGCGGTACTCGTACTCGTACTCGAATCGAGCGCGGCGTGGGACTCAAACGCAGCCTCGCCCTGGGATGGTGAAAAGCCCGGAAGAAAAGGGCGCCAGAAGTAGAAACGGCGAGTCAAAACATCATCCTCCCGCCCCGCGGGAGGGTCGGGCTCTTAGGCCCGGGGAGGGCAATGAGTTTCGGCACGAACTCCCGATGAAGCCGTTAGAAAAGAAGCCAATTCGTTGAGGAAAAAGGGTCACACCCACTCATCGCGCGAGCGTCTACCGGCCCCTCCCCGCTCGTTCCTCGCGACCCTCCCGGGGGGAGGGTGATGTCTTGGGCGGAACAGCTTCAACTCATTTACGAGAAAATTTTCACCATCCCAGCCTCGCCCCATTGGCTCGATCACGAGTACCGCTGCGCTGAGTACGAGTACCGCTGCGCTGAGTACGAGTACCGCTGCGCTGAGTACGAGTAGGGGAGGGAGAGTTACTTCGCTGGCAGTTTGGCGAGCCGGAGGTCGTCGACGCGGGAGGTGTCCGCCAGCAGGGCTTGGAGTTTGGCGGCAGCGGACGGTTCACCGCGAACTTCCTCACCCGGAGCGCTGCCCCAGATGAACCGCGTTCCGTCGGTGCGGATGATTGCGTAGACCCAGCTTTCGTTGAACGCTCGGTTGGGGTTGGTCAGCGTGATGGCCGCCAGGTTGCAAATCTCGCGGTGTTTTTCGAGCAACTCCGCCAGCGCCGCCGCGGCGATCACGCGTTGATCGCCAAACGGGCTGCCGATCCCGCCGGTCGGATAGGTTCCGGGGACTTCGATGTGCAGGAGCGAGGTGGTGTCGAAACCGACAAAGTCCTCGGGCGGCAGAAGAATCCCTCGGCCATCGACGACAAACACGGCGGGTCCTTTGACCTCCGCATGCTGGCTGATCACGCGGACCATCGCCATCGGCTGCCGATAGCGGAGATGGATGTCGACGCCATCGGAGCGTTTTTCGACCCGCACGACCTGTTGCACCCAGGGGTGGGTCTGGTAGGCCTGGGCGATCGTCGCCGTCGCTTGGCGATGGAGGAGCGACGTCTTTTCGAGCTGATGGGTCTCGAAGACAGCGGCGGTGATGTCCGACTGGACGAATGGCGGCGGGGGGGTAATCGACACCGCTTCGCGTTCGAGCCGGTAATACTGGCGGCCGATCCGCTCGGCGCCCCAGTGATGCCAGGCTACATAGCTGCCGACGAGCAGCGCCGCGGGCCAGATCAGCGAGAGCACAGCCGGGGCGCGAAGCACGCGCGCGGTCCAGGGGACCGGCGGCGGTTCAGGGGGCATCGGCGGATGCAGCTTCGGCACTTTCTTGTTCGCGCCCACGGTCGACGACTTCCTTGCGTCCGGCGAGTTTCTGAGCCGTTCTCCGGCGGGAACCTTACCAAATCTTCAGATTTAGCTGCAAGTCGACTGCCAGCTGCCGCGAAACCTGCTCGCGAACCGACTCGATCAGCTCGAGCACTTCGTCGCTCGTCGCCCCGCTGTGGGCGACCAAGTAGGCGGCGTGATGGGAATCGAGGCTGACGTTTCCACGGCGGGTTCCTTTGAGCCCGACCTGTTCGATCAGGTTCGCCGCATCGGCGCCATCGGGATCGACGAACGGGAGCGAGATGCGGGGCTGGTCGGCCGGCCGCGCCGCCCGCCGGACGATCCACAACTTTTGCAGTCGCCGGGTCAGTTCTGTCGCGTCGGCCGGTTCGAGTTCAAAATGGACGGTCAGCACGATCCGACCACCGAGGTCGCTTTTGCGGTGGCCGAATTGGATGTGGCTCCTCTCGAGCGTTTCGACCGTACCGTCGCTATTGACGCACTCGACCGCCGCGACCACCGAACCGATTTCCGCTCCGCCGGCGCTGGCGTTGCCCACGACCGCTCCACCGACCGAACCGGGGATTCCGGTCAGCCGTTCGAGGCCGCCGAGCCCTGCCCCGATCGCCCGCGTGATGGCGTGGGCGAGTTTCGCGCCGCTGCCGGCGATCAGGCGATTGCCCTGAACGTCCAGGGAAGACAGCGAAGCCGCGGCGGTATTGATCACCAAGCCATCGAAACCCGCTTCGCGCACTAGCACGTTGGAACCCTCGCCCAGCATCCGGACCGGGATTCCACTTTCGGCGGCGGCTTTGACCAGCCGGCAAAGCTCCTCGCGATCGGTCGGCTCGGCAAAGTACCGCGCCGGGCCTCCGATTCCGAGCCAAGTGTAGGGAGCCAGCGGCTCGTCGTTGCGGATCAGGTGGTCGAGGTCGGCGGGCAGAGGCATCGCGAGCGTGGGATTCGAGGGCGATTCGTGCAGGACGAACAAGCAAATGCCGCGGGGCTCTTGGGGAGCGGCCCGGGCGGTCTCCGCCCTCGCTGACCGAGGGCGATCTGTCCAGATGATAGCGATCGAGGCGCAAAACGAAACGCGTCTGGTTCGAGCGCTGCGGATGGCGAGCGCGAACCAGACGCGTGACGATGGAAAGCGACCGCGAGAACACCGCGGTCGTCGATGGGTTTACGAGCTACGGCGACCGAGCGTCAATGCCTTGCGGATCAGCGTGCGGACGCGGCCTTCGGTTTGGAAACCGGTCAACTGGAGCCGCTTCCAGCCGCTGTCGGTCTGCGAGAAAACAATGATCTGCGGAATCATCGGGCCCCGCATCAGCTGTCCTGCCAACTCGGGCTCTTGGTCGCGATCGACCACCGTCAACGTCACGTCGCTCAACTGCCCGCTGCTCTTCAACTGCGAGAGCGTCGAAGCCTTCAACGTCTGGCAGGCCGGGCAGCCTTCGCCGCTGACGACGACCATCAAGGGCTTGCCGCTCTGCTGGGCGGTTCGATAGGCGTCGGAGTACTTTTGCGTTGGGGAATGCTCAGAGACGACCGTTGCGAGAACTGCGGTCAGAAGCATCGACAACATCAGTAGGCCTTTGTTACGGGTGGGCGATACCACAGCGGCCGCCGACAACGCGCCGACGTAGGAAGCAACACACAGGACGCGATGGTATCTTCCAACGGTTCCGCGAGTCCCTTCGCCCCGATCCTGCCAAAGGCCCAGATAAGTCAAACAAGAAGTAGGTGGCAGCGATCGCGAAGAATATGCGGGTTGGATGGAGCGGAGTATAGGAACCGAGTTTTCGTCGGCAACCGCTGCTGGGAATTTGCCCGGGAGAAACCGGGGGAGGCCACCCGCAAGGGAGGGTGTTGCCGAGGCCGGGTTACGGCTCGAGCCGAGCGCTGTAACATACGGTTTTCAAAATAGTTAAGGCCCCCGCGAGAAATGCTAGAAATGGCCTGGCGGAGGGGCTCTCGGGGGAGCCAAAAAAGTTGGGCTCTCCCCCTCCCCTCGCTGCGAATCTTCTCTTCAGAAGCACTTGTATGAAGCTCCGGATCGCGTTACTCGGACTCGGCGAAGCATGGCCACAACGGCACCGCCCGTCGCTGCGAATGCTGCACGATCGCTTTGAGGTCCGAGCGGTGTTCAACGATGTTCCGCTGCTGGCTGAACAGGCGGCGCGGGAGTTCGGCGCGGTCCAGTGCGACGGTTTCCGATCCATGGTGACCCGGGCCGACATCGACGCGGTGCTGATGCTCGAGAATTCCTGGCAAGGCTGGCTCCCAGTGCTCGCCGCCTGCGACGCCGGGAAAGCGATCTACTGGGCCGCGGATCTCGATTTTGACTCCGCCATCGAGAGCGAGCTGACCCACCGCGTCGAGCGTGCCGGCGTCGCCTTCATGGCCGAATTCCCCCGCCGTTTCGCCCCCGCCACGTTGCGGCTGAAGGAGCTGATCGCCACCCGGCTCGGCCATCCCCAACTGCTGTTCTGCCATCGCCGCCTCCCACGCCAGGAGAAACGGCAGAGAAACGGCGCCCAGCACCCCGCTCGGCGGACCGATGCGGAACTGATCGAGTTGATCGACTGGTGCCGCTACGTCGTCGGCCGCGAACCGGTCTCGGTCAGCTCGATCCGCCACGGCCAGGCAGCCCATCCCGATTACTGGGCGATCACGCTCGAATTCGCCCCGGCCAGCGAGGGAGGAGACCCGGTCGTCGCCCAGATCAGTTGTGGCCGCTACATCCCGGCCGAATGGCACGAGGCGATCAGTTTTCGTCCCCCCTCGGCGATGCAAATCCGCTGCGACTCGGGCGTCGCATTCGTCGATCTGCCCACGACGCTCGTCTGGTTCGATGAAGCGGGAAGGCACCTCGAGTCGCTCGACACCGAACTGCCGGTCGGCGAGCAACTGCTCACCCAGTTTCACCGCGCCGTCACCAGCTTGGTCCGCAAGATGGGCGACCTCGAAGACGCCTGCCGATCGCTGCAGATCCTCCGCACGGCCCGCTTGGCCGCCGATGAAGGGCGGAAAATCAAGCTACCAGCCGCCGGGCGCTAAGCTCTGTCAGAGGACTCCAATTCACCACTACCCTCCCCCCGGAAGGATCGGGCTCTCAGGCCCGGGGAGGGCCTGCTGAATTCAGCCGCGCTCCGTGCTCGACGTTGCGCATCGCCCTCCCCGCTCGTTCCTCGCGACCCTCCCGGGGGGTGGGTATCGCTACCGGTTTTCTGAGAGAGCTTAGATTCGCGCGGTGTCAGGCTCTGGAAAGTCAGGCTGGAAAGCCGGACGGACCGGGCGTCAGCGCTGGCCGATCAGGGCTTGCAGCTTTTTCCAGGGCCGGGTGTTGGCCACGTCGGCTGCGGTCAACCCGCCGCGGCGGGCTTGCAGGACGCCGTATCGCATCACGTCGAGGCCCTCGGGCGAGTGGGCATCGGTGTTGATGACGATCGGAATCCCATGCCGGCGAGCCGCGGCACAGTGGATGTCGTGCAGATCGAGTCGCGCCGGATGGGCGTTCAGTTCCAACAGGGTGCCGGTTTCCGCTGCAGCGGCGAACACTTTCTCCATTTCGACTTCATAGGCCGGGCGGCGATTGATCAAGCGGCCGGTGGGATGGGCGATGCAGGTGACATGGGGGTTGTGAATCGCTCCCAAAATCCGCTCGGTAATTTGTTCCCGCGACTGCTTTTGACCGTAGTGCACGCTCGCCAGAACCCAGTCGGCTTCGGCCAACACCTCGTCGGGCAGATCCATCCCGCCCGCCTCGAGGATGTCGCACTCGATCCCTTTGAGGATCGTCAGCCGATTCCTGTACTCCTTGCGAATCTCCTCGAGCTCTTCCCACTGGGCCAGCAACCGCGCGGGTGTCAGCCCATTGGCCATCGAGACTCGGCGGCTGTGGTCGGTGATCGCAATGTATTCCAGGCCCCGCTCGAGCGCCGCATCGGCCATCTCTCGGATCGTCGCCGTACCGTCGCTCGCCGACGTGTGCATGTGCAGATCGCCGCGAATTGCATCGAGCGTGAGCAGCAGCGGAAGTTTGTCGTTCTGGTCGGCCCACTCAAACTCGTAGCGGTCCTCGCGGATCTCGGGAGGGAACAGGGGAAGCCCGAGCGTCGCGTAGACCTCTTCCTCGCTGCGGCCGGCGAGTCGCTTGTTACCGTCCTCGCCGAACACGCCGTATTCGTTGATCTTCAAACCGCGGCGGCGGGCGATTGAGCGGAGGTGAATGTTGTGAGCCTGCGAGCCGGTGAAGTACTGCAGCGCCGCGCCAAACTCCTCGGCTTCCACCATCCGCAAGTCGACTTGCAGCGAACCGCCGACGCGGATCGACATCTTCGTTTTCTTCTCGTCTCCCCGCAGAATCGTCTCGGTCCGTTCCGGGAACGCCTGCAGATGGTCCATCACCGCGTCGCGGTCGCTGGCCACGCAGAGCATGTCGAGGTCGCCGACCGTCTCGCGGCCGCGGCGGTAGCTTCCGGCAAACTCCAGTTGCTCGACCGCCGCGCACTGACGCATGTACTCGCGGAGCTGCCCGACCACGACGTCGGCGTCAGCCCATCGCATCCGCCGGTCCGCCGCTTCGGCGATCTCCAAGCCTTCGAGGATGGCTTGCTCGGTTTTGGCTCCAAAGCCTTTCAGCTTGTGGACTTCGCCCGCTTCACACGCTTTGCGAAGCGCTTCGAGGCTATCGATGCCGAGTTCGCGATGGAGCTGAGCCGCTTTCTTGGCACCCACGCCGGGGATTCGGACCATTGCGAGCACCGAGCTGGGAACCTCCTTGCGAAGGGCCTCGAGCTGCGGAAGCGAGCCGGTTTTGAGCAGGACCTGCGATTTCTCGACCAGTGTCTTGCCAATCCCGGGAACTGCAGCCAAATCGCGTTCGGGATCGGCGAGTATGTCGCGGACCGGTTCGTCCAAGTCGCGGATCGCCCGGGCACCATTGCGGTAGGCCCGCACGCGGAACGGGTTCTCGCCTTTAAACTCAAGCAGCTCGGCGAGTTCTTCAAAGCAGTCCGCGATCTTGCTGTTGTCCATCTCAGCGACCGGGCGACGACGACCAGCCGGAGTTGTCATAGACCCGCTTCGGCCGCTGCGGCGGTTGCCCGTGGTCCACGAAGTTCGCCACGGGGCGGACGTCCCCGCGGGAGTCGACCGGCTGCGGCTCGCTGATCGTGCGGGAATTCGCCTCGCCGCGGCTCGCATCGCTCTGCCAGTGAATCGGCTTGTAGCCCCAGTGCTGAGCCTGAGCGACCCGGCCCTCGGCCTCGCTCGGTGCGACCAAACGCGGCTGGGAGTCGCGGGCCGGACGGTGTCCCTGCGCGTCGTTGCTCCGCGGATACGGATACTCCGGCGCCGGCAGCGGCCGGATATCAGTTCGCGGAGCGGCCGTCGGAGGCTGCAGCTGCGGTGCGGCGAGCGGCTGGGAAGGGCGAGCCTGCGTCGTGCGTCCCGAATCAACCGAAGCGGCCCGATCGACCGAAGCGGCCCGATCGACCGAAGCGGCCCGATCGACCGAGCGGGGCCACCAGGTCGGCGCGGGCTCAGTCAGCGACGTCGAGGGCGAGTTCGACGTGGCGGACGACAAGGGGCGTCCGCTGGGATCCAGTTGCGGCTGGGGAACCGTCGATTGGTCGATGCTCGGGCCATACGGATTCGGCGCCGAAGTCCCCGGAACAGTCCCGTTGGCCGGAACGGTCCCGTTGGCCGGAACGGTCCCGCTGGCTGGGAGCGGTGGAGCGTAGTAACCGGCCGGCGCGTTGGTGCCTCCGGAGTACCCAGTGGCCGGCGCAACCGTGCCGTTACCGAGGGTGCCGTGACCCAGGGTCCCGCTTGCCGGAGCCGTGCCGCCGTAGGGATTGTAGGCTGGGGCGGTGGCCGCCGGTGGGCAATATCCCGGAGCCGGAGCGACCGCGACCGGCGCTTGAGCCGCCGGAGCGAACGAGGTGACCGGCGACCGCTGGAGCTGCTGCTGGTAGGAAGTGCATGGCTGCTGAACGACGACCGCGGCTCCGGTGTTCGGATCGGTGGTCGTCACCGGCCGGTAGTACGTCACCGGCGCCGAGTAGTAGGACGAGGAGTAGCTCGTGCCGAAAAACTTCGACAGCCCGCCCAGCAGTCCCGGACGCGATGCGGGGATGCCCGGGTAGGTCTGAATGGTCGACGGGACCGTGTTGACGGGCACTTGATACGCCGTCACGGGAGCCACTGCCGCGGGAGCAGCGGCCTGCGGGTAGACGTTCCCCGTGCCGTAGAACGAAGTCTGCGGCGTCGGAGCGACCGGGAAAGTCGTCCCCGCCGGGGGCGAAAACATCCCATACCCCCGGTCGTTCGCCCCTTGAGCGGGGATCGCCGCGGGGTACGCCGCCGAATAGCTCGGCATCTGGAGTGCGGAGGCGCCGGTTGCGCTACTTGGCGCGACCACCGCGGGGGCCGCTGCGACCGGAGCAGCTGCGACCGGAGCCGCCGCCGGAGGATAGGCCGCCGCGTAAGTCACAGGCGCTACCGCGGGAGCGTAAGCGGCTGCGTACGGGTAGGCCGCGGCGTACGGATAGGCTGCCGCGTAGGGGGCGGTGGTTGCGGCCGGGTAGGCCGCGGCGTAACCGGCTGCGTACGTCGGAGCGGGCGCCACCGGCACGTAGGCGGCGGTGTGGTGTTTGCCGAACAGCCAGTCGCACAGCGGGCCCCCATGAGCGGATTGTTCGGGGAGGGCCAGGCCGGCGACAGCCAACAACGTGGCTGCGGTTTTGTGTTTTGCAAACTTCAGTTGAGACATGCGTCACCAAGGAGGTGCGTTCGAATGAAAGGTCCGCTCAAGTGTTGGACTTAAATGCTGAGAAGGCCACAAGTCTTTCACTGCAATTTTCCAATAAATCAGGCGGTTGAGCGGTGCCGCGGGTGGGGATGCGCTGGTCCGGCAGGATGTTGCGCCGCCACGGCGTTCCGGTCGCTGCCTGAGCCGCCTGAGCCGTCACCGCAGCGGGGGCTACGGCAATCGGCTGAGGCGAGCGGAATCGCGGGCATGTCCCAGTGCGGCTTTGAGAATGGCATCGTCCTCGACCGTCGCCAAGCGTCCATCCTCGGTGGGCCGAGCGGCGATGTAGGTCGGCTGGACGGTCACGTGCGGGGCGACGCCGCGCTCGCTGATCGCGACGTTGTTGGGCGAGTAAAACTTGGCGGTCGTCAGGCAGAGCCCCGCGTGGGCCGACTGCATGCGGAAGATGCCTTGCACGCTCCCTTTGCCGTAGGTCCGCGTGCCGATCAGCGTCCCGCGGTTCTGGTCGCGAATCGCTCCGGCAAAGATCTCGCTGGCACTGGCGCTGTCGCCGTCGATCAACACGATCAGCGGAACGTCCCAGGTGTTGGTGTCGTGGGCGACGTAGTCGAAGTTTTCTCGGGCGTTGCGGCCACGCGTGGTCACGATTCGGCCGCGAGTGACGAAGTGGTCCGCAACCTCCACGGCGGCGGAAAGGAGCCCGCCGGGGTTTCCTCGCACGTCGATGATCAACTGTTGCATCCCCTGGCGATGCAAGTTCCAGAGTGCACGCTCGACGTCGCGGGTCGTCGTCTTTTGGAAGTTCGTCAGGCGGAAGTAACCCACGCCGCGATCCGGGTCGGCCAGGTGTACGTTTTCCACGCAGGGAACTTCCACGCGACGACGCTGCACTTGCAGATCGCGACGCTGGCCATCGGCTCCGAGGATCCCAACGCGAACGTAGCTGTTCTCCGGACCTCGCAGCAGATCGGCCACATGATCGGGATCGGCCGAATCGGTCCGCGTCCCATCGACTTCGATGATCGAATCGCCGGGGACGATCCCCGCCACGTCGGCCGGTCCTTCAGGTATCACGTTGACGATCGCCAGCCGGTCGGTGTCGGCTTTGAGCTCAACGCCGAGTCCCACGAAGTTACCCTCGATGTTGGAGAACGTCTCGTCGAGCTGGGCGCCGGTCAGAAACCGCGAGTAGGGGTCGAGCGTCAGAATCGCCCCGCACACGTATTCCATCACGGTCGCCGTCCCGCTCAGTCCCAATTCCTGGCGAGCTAGCCCGGCGACATAGGCAGCGTTGGCTCGCAGGTCGAACCGCGTTTCCGATGGCCGCGAGATCACGTAGCGGTGAACCGTTTGGCGGAAGGCCTCGATTCGCTCTGCCGGGACATCGGCCAATTGCTGCTGGCGGAAAGCTTTCTCGGAGAGCGCCACCTCGAGCGAGGCGGTGCCATGCAGGAGCAGCTTCGCCCAATCGGGCTCTTCCACATAGTGCGTCTCGATGTTCGCGAGCACTTCCGCGTACAGGTCGAGCGCCTGCTGGGTTGGCAGACGTCGTGCGGCGTCGACGAAGGAGCTATCGTCGTAGCGGCGGCGGACGTCGTAGTGCAGTCGGCTGATCAGCAGCCGCTGACGAAGCTGCGCGTCTTCCTCCCAGGTGCGGAGGGCCGACTCGTAGTGGCGGATCGCGTCCCCCCAGAGCTGCTCACTCTCGAGCTCCAGACCCTCGGCCAAAGCCGTGGAGGCGGTGGAGCCGGCAGCCGCACCCGGCTGAAACTCCTCGGCAGCCGTGAGGCGGGGTCCGAAACCGGCCGCAACCCAGGCTGCAGCAAACCAAAAGACCAAGGTGCGGAAAGTAGCAGTCATGCGCGTTGTCCGTCTGACGCGGGCGGGAGATCCGGCTCGGGAGGAAAGCCGGAGTGGCCCCGACAAAAGCGGCGGCCACGGGAATCTAGCTCACAGTTCATGCCCGGTCAAAAATCCGTTGCGGGCTTCTGGGCTCGGATTCCGCACGACCTGCGTGCTCCGCAGAGCCAGCGACAGATCGATCCGGATGTGCGGTCTGTTCCGCACGACTCGTGCCAAAAAAGATCAGGGAATTTTTTGCACGAGGCCGCCCGGGGGGCGGGCCCAGTTGCCGTGACTGTTTGGAGCGCTTCCCGGCGCGAGGTCGACGATCGCCGCTTCACTTCCTTCGTCCAGCGATTCGTCGGTGGGCGTCGCAGCAACGGTATGCGGCGCTGTAGCCCCGGTCAACGATCGCCCCGGCCGCCCGCACTCGCCACTCAAGCCGGCCGAGCCCCGGGCGGTTTCTTGAAGCCATGCGGTCGATGTTGACACTGCGCGGCGGCTGCTTCTAACCTTCCCGCCGGACGCCCCCTTTCGCCGCTCTGCCCTGGCCGCAGGACTCCGCAGTCGCTTTGTCACGACACCGAGTTTTCACGGATGAAGATCCCGGCACGGATGCCGACGAAACACCGCGTGTCGCCGGGCGACCGGCGATGTGATTGCGCGATCGCGGATCGACCAGCGGAGGTTCGCCGCGGGCTCTTGGCCGCCTGCAGCCTCACGCTGGTCCTTGCAATCAGCGGATGCGCTTCGACCCAGTATCTCACACTGCGTTCGACGCGGGAGAATGCACTCGCCGGGACACTTAAGCTGGTCTCCCGGCAAGGTCCCCAGATCCGCGACCGGACGGCCCATTTGCTACGCCGCTATGGGCTGTCGGATCAGTATGCAAAAGATCCCGTCGGCACGATTGAAGCGCTGCGGACGCGAACCGACGCCGCGGATGCCGATGAGCGGAAGTTCGCCGTCGCGGAACTGGCGTATATCGAGGGCAAGCGAGCTGAACGCGAACGCCAGATCGGCCAGGCGCTCGATCACTACGCCGTAACGCTGATCAGCAGTTACGACTATCTGTTTTCAGAGGATTATAGCGCAACTCGCAATCCTTATGATCCGCAGTTCCGCGGTGCCTGCGACCTTTATAACGAAGCGCTCGAAGATACCTTGCGGTTGCTCTGCGCCGAACACCAGTTGCGGCCCGGCCAGAACTACACCATCCAGACCGGGAAGCGTGAATTCACGATCGAAACCAAAATGCGCGGTAGTTGGTCGGCCGAAGATTTTGATCATTTTGAATTCGTCAGCGATTATCAGATTCAAACTCTCAACAATCGCCATAAGACCTACGGACTCGGCGTGCCGCTGATCGCGGTTCGCAAGCCACCGGTCGATTCGAGCGGCGTCGAGGCCTACTATCCCGAGGGAGTGAGCTTTGCGGTGACCGCGATGATTCGCGGTGTTCGCGATCGACGCTCCCGTCAGCCCCAGGCCGCGATCGCTTCGGCCCATGATGATTCCGACGCTGGTTATGGAGCCTTCCGCGGTGGTGCCGGCGAGCTGCAGGCTGTGGAAGAGGGTCGCGAGCACACCCCGCGGTGCGTGTTGGAGTTCTTCGACCCGCTACGTCAGAACCAAATCTATCTGGCGAACCAGTGGGTTCCATTGCAAACCGATCTGACGACCCCGCTCGCATACTTTCTCGACACACCACAGTTTCGCAAACGGAATACGCCCACCGCCGGCCTGCTCGATCCCAATCAGCAGCAGGAGACAAAGGGTCTATTCATGCTAGAACCCTATGACCCGGAGCGGATTCCGGTCGTCATGGTGCATGGGTTGTGGTCGAGCCCGCTGACCTGGATGGATATGTTCAACGACTTGCGGAGCTTCCCGGAGATTCGCGAGCGTTATCAGTTTTGGTTTTACCTCTACCCTACCGGTCAACCCTTCTGGATTAGCGCAACACAGATGCGGGCCGATCTGGTCAAGGCTCGGCAGGTATTTGATCCTCGAGCCGAACATGCGACGGTCGATCAAATGGTACTGGTCGGGCACAGCATGGGAGGGCTGGTCAGCCGGATGCAGTCGATCGACAGCGGCGATGAATTCTGGCGAATCGTCAGCGATCAACCAATCGACCAGCTTCGCGGAGAGCCCGAGGATGTGCAGAAGCTCGTCAGCACGCTCAAATTCCGCCCCAACAATTCTGTCGCTCGCGTGATCACCATCGCGACGCCGCATCGCGGCAGCGATTTCGCCAACGAGTACACGCGGTGGCTGGGGCGGCGGCTGATCAAATTGCCGAACTTTGCGGTCAGCACTGGCAACCGGTTGGCGAAGGAGAACCCCGACTTCTTCAAGGACAGCGAACTGCTGACGATGAACACGGCCATCGACTCGCTCGCTCCCGACTCACCGATCTTCCCAGTGATGCTCCGCGCCAAACGGTCGCCGCGCGTCGTCTACCACAACATTGTGGGAGTCGTCGACAGCGAGAGTTGGCTCGGCAGCGTGGCCCCTGCCTCCGACGGAGTGGTAGCATACCCAAGCGCGCACATGGATGACGTGGAGAGCGAGTTGATCGTCAACGCCGACCACACCACGATTCATACCGAGCCCGAGTCGATCCTCGAAGTCCGGCGGATCTTGCTCGAGCACATCGCCGAGATCGACGCCCAGGACCGCGTCGCCCGCGAAGGAGTTCGCTCGCAAGCCGTGCAACCCGCCGCAGCGATCCGTCGCGAAGAGGCAACTGCGAAGCCGCCCCGCTACCGCTTCGGGCTCGAGCCCGCCCAGTGAGCCGAAGGCGCTAGCCTCGGGCCTCCTTTCTTCTGAGCCGAAGGCGCTAGCCTCGGGTCTTCTTTCCTTTGAGCCGAAGGCGCTAGCCTCGGGCCTTCTTTCCCTTGAGCCGAAGGCGCTAGCCTCGGGCTTTCGCCAGCTCGGCATCTCCGCTGCAGAACCCGCGGCTAGCGCCGTCGGCTGAGGGTTCTCTGACAGCGTTCCGTGAGGCCGAACCAGTTCACCGTACCGCCATCGTGCTGAGCGCCGCGGTGCGGACGAACCGCGACAGCGGTGCAACGGTTCGCATCTGATAGACCTGCGGCTCGCTCGCCGCAGACTTTTCCGCGGGCTTCTCAGTGGCGGGCTGGGCGGCGGCGTTAGCCGGGGCGGACTCGGTGGCGGCCAGGACGGACGCGAGCTCCGAGCCGTCGAATTCGAGGTCGAATTCCAATTTCTCGGTGGCCGGGGCCTGACGGGGCGCCGCTGCCTGATGGGGCTCGAGTTCACCGCGGAGCACGCGGACATCGCGGGGGGCTTCGACGCCGAGGCGAATCGAGTTGCCCTGGACGCGGAGCACGGTGATGGTGATCTCTTCGCCCAAACGGATTTGTTGGTTGACTTTGCGGGTCAAGACGAGCATGGCAATCTCCTTCTGCCGTTCCGAAGAGGTTCGGTGGTAGCTTCCTTTTTGGTCAGCACCGCGTCGCTCGCAGTGCGGTGACTCTTAAGAGCACGAGCCGTGCCAAAAGTTCGGTCCCGACCGTCGCCTTGTGTCGCAACCAATTGTCTCGCAATCAGTTAAGGTAAATCCAGCGAGTCCGGGTTTGGGCTCGCGGGGCGGCTCCCGCGGAATCTTTTACAACCGCTTGTAATCCGCCCGCCCGTCCTCGTACTCAGCGCAGCGGTACTCGTACTCAGCGAAGCGGTACTCGTACTCAGCGAAGCAGTACTCGTAATCGAGGTCCGAGGACAACGGCGCAGGAGCTCCATCTGCTTATCGGGATCGGCACCGGCTCTCAACCGGATTCGAGTACGAGTACGAGTACCGCTGCGCTGACTACGAGTACGATTTCGAGTACGAGGACGAGTACGCGTCCGACTGGCGGACCTCTGGACTCGGCTTAGGGTGCTAGGGGATGATGGGCGGCAGGACCGCGTGACGACGTGGTGCCGATCGTCCCCCGCCCGAGGAGTGAACCGCGTGCCGATGCTCGACCGTGCCGAATACGTCGAACAGGCACACCTCTTCAAAATTCTCGTCGCCCGGCTCAGCGAGCAGATCCCGCTTCAAGACCTGCTCGGGGTCCTCCGCCACGAGTTGCTGGCCAGCACCAAACTGCCGATGGCGGTCGACTTCCTGCTGACTGAGCTCAAGCACAGTGGGATGATGTCGCCAGCGATGCTCCGGCTCGGCCACTACTTCACGCCCTACCAGGCCTACTTGATCAGCGAAGCGGAGGCCGAGCGGGGGCAGTTCGATATGCGGATTGCGGTCCGCATCCTGCAAGCCGAAGCGGAGTACCGAAGCGAAGGAGCCAGCCCGCAGGGGATTTTCTTCTTCCAGTTCGAGTCGATCTCTCGCAATCGGCTGCGGTACAGCCCGGGGCTGAAGGCGATCAGCCAGGACCCGGCGTACGATGAGCCCTGGACGCACTTTATTCTCGAAGTCCGCAACCAGGTGGGGCTGATCGATCTGGCCGACTTGATCTTCATGCGGTCGGAGGACTACCACCGCCGCCGGACCGCCGCCGGGGCCGACAATTCGAAGCTCCCACCGCCGCTGTTCGGTGAAAAGGAAGGCCGGATTGCGTTTGCCAATCGCCACAAAGATCCGCTCTACCTCTTCTCCGCAATGCAGCGCCACCTCGGCTACCCTCAGGTACCGCGGCCCGAACCGCCGGACCCCAGCAAGGAGCTGCTGCCACAGCTGATGCGACGGATGGAGCGGCTCGAGACGCGGATGAAGCTGATGGAAGAGGAGAATCGGCAAGGGATCGACATCACCAAATTCTACGGCGACCGCCCCCCGAGTCCCTAGAAAGTCGCCTTTCGCTCCGCTCATAGTCGCCTTTCGCTCCGCGAAAGTTGTGTTCAGTGCGCTACTTTCGCGGAGCGAAAGGCGACTATCGCTCCGCTAGGCGATCAGCTCCTCGATGACGTTTCCGTGGACGTCGGTCAGGCGGAAATCGCGACCGGCGTAGGGGAACGTCAGCCGTTTGTGGTCGAAGCCCATCAGCTTGAGGATCGTAGCGTGCAGGTCGTGGACGTGGACGCGGTTTTCCTCCGCGCGGAAGCCGAGCTCGTCGGTGGCTCCGTGCACATAGCCACCCCGGACTCCGCCGCCCGCCATCCACATCGAGAAGCCGTGGTGGTTGTGGTCGCGGCCGTTCATCTTGCCTTGATTGCTTCCCTCCTTGGGCATCTCGACCACCGGCGTGCGACCGAACTCCCCGCCCCAGATGACCAGCGTGTCTTTGAGTAAGCCCCGCTGCTTGAGGTCTTTGAGCAGCGCCCCGATCGCCTGATCGCACTCGCCCGCCAAGGCGCGGTGACGGGCTTCGAGATCATCGTGGTTATCCCAAGGCTGCCCCGCGCCGTGCCAAACCTGCACGTACCGCACGCCCCGCTCGACCAGCCGCCGGGCGATCAGAATCTGCCGGGCTTGGGTTCCCGGTCCGTACAGGTCGAGAATGTGCTGGGGCTCGCGAGAGACGTCGAACGCTTCGGCCGCTTCGGACTGCATCCGGTAGGCGAGCTCGAACGATTGGATCCGGCTCTCCAGTCGCGGATCGTGTTCTCGAGGTTCCTGATGCACGCGGTTGAGGGCAGCGAGCAGGTCGAGCTGCTCACGCTGATCGGACCGCGATAGCCCGTCGTTGGTGACGTGTTCGATCAGCCGATCGATTCGCGTTTGACTGCTGTCGACGTACGTCCCTTGGTAGACGCCTGGCAGAAAGCCGGCTTGCCAGTTCTGCGTCTCCTTGATCGGATAGCCGCCGGGACACATCGCGATGAAGGCGGGGAGGTTTTGGTTCTCGGTCCCCAGGCCATAGGTCAACCATGAGCCCATGCTGGGGCGCACCAGCCGCGACTCGCCGGTGTTCATCAGCATCAGCGACGGCTCGTGGTTTGGCACGTCGGCCCGCATCGAGCGGATCACGGCGATCTCGTCGATCGACTCGGCGGTTTTTGCGAACAGCTCGCTGACTTCGATGCCGCTTTCGCCGTAGGGGCGGAACTTGAACGGCGACGGCATCACCGCGCCGGTGGGCCGCTCGGTTTTGAGATTTCCGCCAGGTGCTGTTTTACCCGCGAATTTTTCCAGTGCGGGCTTGGGATCGAACGTGTCGACTTGGCTGGGCCCGCCGTTCATGAACAGATGGATGACGTGCTTGGCGCGGGCCGGGAAGTGGGGTTCGCGGGGGGCGAGCGGCCCGTTCTGATCCAGGCTGTTCCGTGTCAGCCCATTCTCAGCCACCGCCGCCGCGACGCTCTGGCCATCGGCGAGCAATTCGTGCAGCGCGAGGCCGCCGATTCCCATGCCGCAGGCCCGCAGCATTTGCCGCCGCGTGTATCCGCCGCAGCCCGAGTGGTGGCCGTCGCTCGAAGAGTCGTGATTCATGCGATGCATCCACGGTCGATTGAGGAGATCAGTCGACGAAGGCGAACTCGTTGCTCATCAACAGTGCCTGCGCCAGTTGCTCGCGGCGATTGAGGCCGGGCTTCGGGCCGCGGCGATCACCGGGACCACGAAAGTCGTCTTGGGAATGAAAGGCGTAGCTGGTTTGCTCGACATCGAGGCGTATTGCGAGCTCGCTGGAAAAACCGTCGAAGCTGGTCGTGCCGTTGTCGTCGACCACGAGATCGAGCGGCTGCCCCGCGGCGACGTCGACCTGCAGCGAGCCAGAGCTCTGGCGGTTCTCGTGCGCCACACCGCTCCAGAGAACCGCTTCGCCGAGGACCAATGTCGCGCGGACTCCGTCCCCTTTGGGGTTGGGATGGTTGACGCTCGCGGAGACCTCCACGCGGCCGCCGCGAGGGGCGATCCAGCGGCGGACGACTGCTCGCTTTCGACCGCCGCCTGGATGTCCGCCGCGGCTGGTGAGCGAAGCATAGCCCCACTCGGGATGCGGGAACTTCTCGCCTCCCGCATACCGGTTTTCGCTGAAGTGGGGAAAGGGCTGAAACTCGCTGACCGTCCCTTGCTCGTCGAGCGTCGCGATTCCGTACTGCCAAGCCGATTGGTAGTCGACGGGCTCGAAATCGTCGGCCGGTTCGCGCACAAAAGCTTCGGCCAAACTGCGTTCCCGATCGCTCGGGGATCGCCGCAGCACGCGTCGGTAGAGCGCTTCGACGAATCGTTCGGCGTCGTCCGCTGATCCGCTCGGCGGCGAGTTGTCAGTCGCGGAGGCTGCGAGTTCGCGCTCGACGGCCGCGGCGGAGTCCCGCGCCGCTTGCAGTGCAAACGGGCTGTTCATCAAGTACAGGGCTTGCTGCGGGACGGTCGTCGCGTGGCGTTCGGGCGTGTGGGCGTCGGGGCTGGCCAGATCAAAGACGCGAAATACGCCCGGCAGTTGCTGGCGGTCGATGAAGGCGTAGACGGTTCGCCGCGGCGGTGTGGAGGCCTCGGTGATCTTCACCGGCTCACCCCCGAGCGTTCGCTGGAGATGGCCCGAGACCACCAGCGTCGAGTCCCGCAGCGCTTCGAAGCCGAGCCGCCGACGATTGCCGCGGGCCAGCAGCCGGTTCTCGGGGTCGGCTTGCATCTGCCGCTCGCTGGCACGGGATCGCTGCTGGTACAGGTGCGTCAGCACGATGCGGCGGACGAGCCACTTCGTGCTGTACCCTTGGGCGACGAACTCCGCGGCCAAGTCATCGAGCAACTCGGGGTGGGCTGGTCGCTCGGTGCGAACGCCAAAGTCGCTCGGCGTGTCGACCAGGGGACGCCCCAGCAAATGTCCCCAGACGCGGTTGACGTAGACGCGAGCCGTCAGCGGGTTTGCCGGGTCGGCGATCCGCATCGCGAGATCGAAACGGCCGCTGCCGGTGGTGAACGGTTCCGGGGTGGCGTCTTCAAGAATCGAGACGAACTGCCGTGGTGCGACCGGGCCGCGGTTGCCGGCTTGGCCGCGCACGAACACGCGAACGTCTTGCGGCTTCTCGATGTCGGTCATCCGCAGCGGCCACGGACTGTCGTCCCCTTCCTCGGTCTGGCTGCTGTTGAAGACGCCGTACAACGCGTAGTAGTCGGTCGTCGGCACCGGATCGAACTTGTGGTCGTGACAGCGGGCACAGGCGACGGTCAGTCCGAGCAGTCCACGCGTCACGACGTCGATCCGATCGTCGATCGTATCGTGTTTGGAGAGGAAACGCCGGCCGATCGTCAGGAATCCCATGGCGTCGAGATGCCCCTGTTCGCCTTCGGGATCGAGCCGATCGGCAGCCAACTGGTAACGAATCATCTCGTCGTAGGGCAGGTCGCCGTTGTAGTGGCGGATCAGCCAATCCCGGTACCGCTCGCTGCCACGCAACCGACGCTCGCGGCCGGCGAGCGTGTACCCGATCGTGTCGGCGTACCGCGCCACGTCCATCCAGTGCCGCGCCCATCGCTCGCCGAATTCGGGCGACGCCAGCAGCGAATCGACCAGCCGGGCATAGGCGTCGGGCCGCTCGCTGGCGACAAAACGCTCGACGGCAGCTTCGCTCGGCGGCAGCCCGGTCAGATCGTAGGTCAGCCGGCGAACGAGGGTCCGTCGATCGGCCGGCTCGGCCGGAGCGAGTTGGTGTTCGGTCAACCGTTCGGCGACGACTGCATCGAGCACGTCGCGGGCGGAGTCGGCCACTACCTGCGGCGGCGGAGTCCGCTCGGGAAGCTGAAACGCCCAGTGCTCTCGCGGATCGGCCGCCGGCTCCGCATCTTCCGGTTCGTGCTCGAGCGGCTCGCGAGGGTCGTACGCACCGCTGGCGATCCACTGCCGCAGGACTTCGATCTCCTCGTCCGCGAGCTTCCCTTCCGGGGGCATTTGAAGATCGGGCGAGTCGTACTTCACGGCAGTCAGCAGCAAACTCTGTTGCTCATCGCCAGGGACGACGGCCGGACCACGCGAGCCGCCGCGGCGGGTGGCTGCGGCGTCGTCGAGCCTCAAGTCGCCGGAGGAATCTCCCAACTCGAGCGAGTGGCAGTCGTAGCAGTGTTCGACCAGCAGCGGACGCACTCGCGACTCGAAGAAGGCCTCCTCTTGGCGGTCCGCAGCGATCGCCTCGGCGGCACCGGCCCTCCCCGCCAGCGGCTCCAATCGAGCGGCGCCGAGCAGCGTCGCTAGGATCAGGAACATGCGAAGAGTCATCGCTGGCCTGTGAGTGGGCATCGGTGGCCTGTGCGAGGGGAGTGGCACGGGAAAGGACGCTTCGCAGGCGGGACCGCTCCCATCGCAGCGACAGGAACGGCGCGAAGCGACAGGCGAACGAAACCCGCTCGCCCGTCCTAGCTACCGATAAAGTATAGCTGTGCGGTGGTCGGGGGAGCAAATCCGCGCCCCCACCCGCTTTACTCGTCCGAGGCCCGCATGACCGGAGTCAACAGCGGGCTGGAGGAACAGATTTCCGAGTCGCGGAAGTACAGCTGCCGCTCCCGCTCGGCCGCTTCGGGACCGTCGGAGGCATGGACGAGGTTCATCTGTCGGCTGCTGCTGAAGTCGCCGCGGATCGTTCCCGGAGCCGCTTTGAGCCCGTTGGTCGCGCCGAGCATCTCGCGAACGACCGAGATCGCTTCGAGCCCTTCGAGGACCATCGCGACGATCGGTGCCGAGGTGATGAAGGCCTCGAGTCCCGGGTAGAACGGCTTTTCCACGTGTTCGGCGTAGTGTTGCCGAGAAAGTTCGGGCGTCACGCGGAGCATTTTCATCGCCACGATCTGCAGCCCCTTGGCTTCGAAGCGAGCGGTGATTTCGCCGATCAATCGGCGCTCTACACAGTCGGGTTTGAGCAGGACGAGTGTCTGTTGCATGGGAGTGTTGGTTCGATCGGTTGAGCACGGAATTGCGAAGGCCGCAATTGTGCCCCAACGGCGAACTAGCGTGAAGGGTGGTCAGCCCGCTCCCGATTGGGGCTAACGCCTCAACCTTGCTGAGCCGTAGGCGCTAGCCTCGGGCCTCGCGGTCCCCGGAGGTTCCGCTGCAGAACCCGCGGCTAGCGTTGTCGGCGCAGGGTTTCTGACCGAGTCTAACGCTGGAGCGGCCCCCAGAAGGGACTCGACGCCGGCTGGCCGGCAACGCTCGGCGAAGCGGGAGGCGCTGCCGGCGGGACCGGCAGCCCCTTGGCGGCAGCCAGCCAGGGGAGGCGAACGTATTCGGGATCAATGAACCGGGGACCGTCTTGCGCAGGACCGTGGTGCACAGGGCCGTGGTGCACAGGGCCGTGGTGCGCAGGCGAGTCGTAATAGGTGGCCGGCGGAGCGTCGGCGAGATGCCCCGCCCGGCGCGGCTGGCAGGCATGGTAGCCATCGCCCCAGCCGATGCCCAACCAGCGGCCGAGTTGGTTGCCGGCTGGCGTCGCGCGGTTTTCCTGCCCGCGGGCGTGGCCGCTGAATCCAAAGTCAGCACCGGCCGCGGGGACCGCTGCGGTCGAAAGGACCGTGCCGCTGCAGCAGGCCAACGTCAACGGCAGAGTGAGCGACCGCAGGGTGGAGTGGAGGGAGGTGCGCATAGCAGCTACCGGCAAAGGGGGGCGGGAGGTGTCGGCGCGAGCGAGCGCCGCTGGCAGGACTTTCGACCGTCTGCCCGGCCGGGCACCAGCGGTTGTCGGGTTAAGGCAGTTCGTCGGTCGAGAGGGCCTGGCGCGGCAATCGGCCCTGTGACGCTTGTCGCAGTCGCACCGCGTTCAGCTAAAACCCGGCTCAGTAGGGGCCCGGCTCAGACCACCGCCGCTGGCAATGGCTGGTCGAACAGACCGGCCAGCAGGTTGTCGGCGGCGATGCGTGCCATCGCTTCCCGGGCCTCACGCGTGGCGCTGCCGATGTGCGGAGCGATCACACAGTTGGCGGCCTGGGCCAGCGGATGTTCCGGCGAAAGCGGCTCGGGATCGGTGACGTCCAATCCGGCTCCGAGCAGCGGCCCGTTGCGGAGAGCCTCGAGCAGCGCATCCTGATCCACCACTCCCCCGCGTGCCGTGTTGACCAGCACCGAGCCTGGCTTCATCCGCTGCAAGGCTGCGGCGTCAAACATGCCCGCGGTTTCCGGATTGAGGTCGCAGTGGATGGAGACGAAATCGCTCTCCTCCAAGAGCTCTTCGAACGAGACGCGACGGGCTCCGGTGGCTTGCTCGAGGTCTCGCTTGTCGCTCCGGGCCGTGTACAGCACGCGCATCTTCCAACCGCCATGTAGCCGCTGGGCGACTGCCGCACCAATCCGCCCGCCGCCGACAATCCCGATCGTGCGGTCACTCAATTCGACCCCCAGATAGCCGAGCGGCTTCCAGGTTTGCCAGCGGCCCTCGCGAACATCGTCGACGCCTTCGCGGAGATGGCGGGCGGCGGCCAGCAGCAGGGCAACGGCCATGTCGGCGGTCGCTGCGGTAAGGACGTCGGGCGTGTTGCCGACTCGGACCCCACGCTTTTGCGCTTCGACGGTGTCGATGTTGTTGTAGCCGACGGCGTAATTGCTGACGACTTTCAGCTGCGGTCCGGCCGCGGCAAATACCTCGGCGTCGATCCGGTCGCTGAGCAACGTCAGCAGCCCTGCCGCACCGGGCACCTTCGCCAGCAATGTATTGCGGTCCGGGGGCAATTCGCCGGGCCAGACTTCCACGTCGCAGTGTTCCGACAGCCGCTCCAGGCCGATGCAAGGAATCTGCCGGGTCACAAACACACGCGGTGCAGCCATACCACTTTCTTTCTTAGATGTAGAACATCGTTTCGGGGCTCTCGGTGCACTGCCGCACGAGATCGATCAGCCGCGTCTGGGCGAGGATCTCGCGGGCGGCTTCGTCAGCTTTGGACCAGACGCCGCGGAGGGCCGCGAGCTCGCTGGATTGGTCATTCGCATCGGCGGCCGGGGAAGCTGACTCGCCGCAGCCGATTGCCTCGGCGATGTCCATCAGCGTGACCCGCTCCGGTTCGACCGCCAAGCGATACCCGCCTTGGCTCCCGCGCGTGCTGGTGACGAACCCCGCGGCCTTCAGCGTCTGGAGGATCTGCACCAGGAACGGCTGCGGAATCTGGTGTTGGGAGACGATCTCGCGAAGCGTGACCGGCCGCTCCTGATCGTGGCGGACGGCCAACTCCAGCATCGCTAGACAGCCGTAATGCACCCTCGCGGAAACCTGCAAAGCAATCACCCTCGAAAACTTGGGGAGAGGAAAGCGGAACCGAGCTCAACTGCTATGCAGCCCGCATTCGGTTTTCTCGAACCCACTCCAGCGACCCGCCCGCTCGTCCTCTCCGTCCATCACGCTCCGGGTGCAGGGCCAGCAGCCGACGCTGGGGTAACCGCGGTCGTGTAGCGGGTTGTAGGGAATGTTTTGGGAGGTGATGAGGCCCCAGACCTGCTGTTTGGTCCAGTTCGCCAAGGGGCTAACTTTGACCAACTGGAATTTTTTGTCCCAACCTACAATCGGGGCCTTGGCCCGGTCTGGGCTCTGGTCGCGACGGATCGCACTTGCCCAGGCGTACTGGCCGCGAGCGGCGCGGTGCAGCACTTCAAGCTTGCGTTCACCGCAGCAGCGGTTGGGGTCGGTTTTGTAAACCGGACCGCCGTTGGCCGCTTCGTACTGCTCGACCGTCAGCTCGGGATACTTGTACTCGACTTCGATCCCATAGCGACGGCGGACCGTCTCGCGAAGCTCGAGCGTCTCTTTGAACTGGTAGCCCGTCTCCAAATTGAAGATCGGTGTCTTCGGTGCCACCTCGGCCAGCATGTGGATCAAGCACATCCCCTCGGGGCCGAATGCAGTCGCCATCGTGAATCGGGGAGCAAACCGCTCGGCCGCCCACCGCAAGATCTCTTCAGGCGAAGCCGACTCGAGCCGCTGGCTTTCCTCGGCTAACTCGGCCAAAAACGTCTCGGTCGGCTCCAGCGGCGGATCAGCGGCCAAGGCCCCCCGCAATTCCAGCTGATCCGAAGCATCCCCGGGGACATCATTGAGGACGCGGAGCTTGGGAGGAGAGGATGCGCCCGACGAGGCTACTGGCAGAGATGAGGACGTGCGGGCTGGAAGCGGCGCGGCCATGGTGGAACCCGTTTCGATCGACGGCAATGATTGCGGAAGAACAGCAATACTACAATGATGATCCAAAAGGTCAAGTATGCGTATCATCGGCCGCTGATCCGCCGCCACTTGGCCCCTTTTTCAGCGGATTTGCACAATCCGTAGCCTCGCTCTGTGCAGCCAGTGCCAGCCGCCCGCCGCCCAAAATCTCCCCCCACCCCGCCCCAACTCTCGCTAACCTCAGGAGCCGGCCGCCCGCGAGTCTCCGCGCCAATCAAGGCCCTCCCGCAGAACTCGGCTCCCCCGTTGTGCTCCGGCCCCTTTCCTCCCTGACCCCCTTTCCCACCACTGACCACCTGTCCTCCCTGGGCTCTGCACCTATTTCGAAAGACTGGGGGGGAGAGCGGAAGCGGGGCGTTGGGGATGGTTGGGTGGGCGTAATCGAGATCCACCACAGCTCTGGAGGAAGAGCTCTCGCCCCCTTCCGAGTCTCTGACCCTTTGGCGCCTCTAGATGATTCTCCTCGGGGCTCTGACCCCTCTGTGCTAGTAACCCCTTTGCGCTACTAGGTTGGCGAGCTTGGGAGGACGGGGTTGTGGGGGCAGCTTAGGTCGTCGCGACCGAGGCTCCGTTAGGAAGTTGCTCGTCAGGGCAGTGCCCCCCTTCCGAACTCGGCTCTCCCGTTGTGCTCCGGCCCCTTTCCTCCCTGACCCCCTTTCCCACCACTGACCCCCTGTCCTCCGTGGGCCCTGACCCCAATTCGAAAGACTGGGGGGGAGAGCGAAAGCGGGGCGTTGGGGATGGTTGGGTGGGTGTAATCGAAATCCACCACAGCTCTGGCGGAAGAGCTCTGCCCCCTTCCGAGTCTCTGACCCTTTGGCGCCTCTGGAGGATTCTCCTCGGGGGCTCTGACCCCCTTGTGCTAGTGACCCCTTTGCGCTACTAGGTTGGTGAGCTTGGGAGGACGGGGTTGCGGGGGCGACTTGGGTCGTCGCGACCGAGGCTCCGTTAGGAAGTTGCTCGTTAAGGCAGTGACCCCTTTGCTCGTTACGGCTATGACCCCTTGCGGGCGCTTGCTGCTAAATTGGAGGGCTTGAGAGGGTCGCGTTGCTGGGGAAGTTCAGGTCCTCGCCGCCGCAGCCCTGATAGGGGGAGTCTCGTTAGGGCTATGACCCCTTCTGGGCGAGGGCTGTGACCCCTTCTGGGCGGTGACCCCTTCTGGGCGGGCGAGCTTGGGAGGGTGGGATTGCGGGGGCAGCTTAGCTCGTGGCGGTCGAGGCTCCGTTAGGTAGTTGTACGTCAGGGCTGTGACCCCTTCTGTGGTGTGCAGGGCCGCTTGATGGACGGGGGGGCTGGCGAGGGTGGTGAGCTTGGGGTTCCTGGGTGGCCGGAGGACCGTCAGGGCTCTGACCCCTTTATGCTGGGGGGCGTCTCCTTAGGGCTGTGCCCCCTTGTGGGGGTTTAGGCTGTGACCCCTTCCGAACGGTGACCCCTTCTGGGCAAGAGCTGTGACCCCTTCATGTCAAGCGATCCGAACTGCTAGCGTTGGGGCTGTGACCCCTTCCGAACTAGTGACCCCATCCGGGCACTCGGTAGACTGGAGGGTCTGGCGAGGATAGGTGTCTTGGGGTCTGCGGGTGGCCGAAGGGGAGTCTCATTAGAGCTGTGACCCCTTCTGGGTTAGGGCTGTGACCCCTTCTGGGTTAGGGCTGTGACCCCTTCTGGGCAGGGCCCTAACCGCTTGCAGGGCCTCTCGGTAGACTGGATGGGCTGGCGAGGATGGGGGAGGTTGGTTTCTTCGGGTGGCCAAAGTCTCGTCAGGGCTCTGACCCCTTTGGGACTGACCCCTTTGTGAGAGAGGGAGCTGACCTCTTTCTGTTTCCCCTCTTGAGGGTGGGGCGCGATTCGGCGGGTTGGTGTGCTCCTGATGGGGTGTGGGCGTCGGATCGGTGTGGGGGTTCAGGTGGCGAGGTCGATGTGCAGCCGCTCGACGATTTCGTCCGGCCCTCCGCTTTCGCTGCTACCCTCGTCCGTCCTTTGCTCTTCGGCAACGGTGCCCGATCCGGCGAGGATCGCCATCCCCACAATGGCACTTGCTAGCGATCCGAACAGCACGCCCACCTTGGCCGAGCGGAGGAGGCTTTCCTCCAGCGCCAACTCCGTGATGAACAATGCCATCGTGAACCCGATCCCTGCCAAAAATCCGCCGCCGATGATGTGCCGCCAACGGACTCCGGCCGGATGCGGAGCAATCCGCAGCTTGATCGCCAACCAGCAGATGAGCACGATCCCGAGCGGTTTGCCAACCGCCAAACCGACGATCACCGCGAGCGCCACGGGCGAGACGATGTCAGCCAACTCAAAGGCCACCCCCGCGTTTGCCAGCGCGAACAGGGGCATGATCAAAAAGGCCACCCACGGGTGGAGCAGACGGATCAAGTACTCCAGCGGCGAAACGACTTCCCGCGTTACCCGGCGAAACCGCACCACTCGTTCGGCCAGTCGCGACTCCGATTCCCAACGCTCGCCCTGCAGCCCATGCCGCGCTCGGCTCAGAACATCGGCGATCAAACCGCGATTGAGGTAGGCGTGGGCCGGCGTCATCAGCCCCAGAATCACGCCGGCGATCGTGGCATGCACTCCCGATTCGTGGAACCCTAGCCAGATCCACGTTCCCATAAAGACATAAATCCCCATGCTGCGGACGCCTACCCGCTGCATCAGCCACACGACCGCGATTCCGACACCTCCGAAGAGCAACCAGTTGAACTCGATCCCCGAGGTGTAGCCGACAGCGATCACCAGAATCGCGCCGATGTCGTCGACGATCGCCAGCGAGAGCAGCATCACGCGGAGGTTGGCCGGAATCCGCCGACCGAGCAACGCCATGCAGCCGACGACAAAGGCAATGTCGGTGGCCATCGGAATGCCCCAGCCATCCTGCCCTTCCTGGCCAGCCTGCAGGGCCAGGTAGAGGCCCGCCGGAACCAGCATCCCGCCGAGCGCAGCGGCAACGGGTAACGTGGCGCGGCGAATCTCTCGCAGTTCCCCGAGCACCAGTTCCCGCTTCACCTCCAGCCCAATCACGAAGAAGAAAATTACCATCAGCCCATCGTTGATCCAGTGCTTGAGCGAATGGTTCAGTTCGAATTCGCCCAAGGAGATCCCGATCGGGAGCTTCCAAAACCCCAGAAAGCTTTCCGCCCAGGGAGAGTTGGCTAAGAGGAGCGCGGCGACCGAAGTGGCCAGGAGCACAAAACCGCTCGACGCTTCGATGTGCATGAAGCGGGCGAGCGGTTTGATCCAGACGTGGATCCGTTCGTTGGGCAGCAAAGAGGGTTCGTCGGAGTCGTGATGTTCGGCCATGGTCTCGAAGGGGCTGCGGACGGATTCGCGGAAAAAGCTTACAGCGGCAAAAGTGTCAGCGGACCAGGTCGGCGCTGGTTCCCCAAACGCCCGCGAAGACCTGCTCGCTGAGCGGCAGCCGAGTGCGGGGTTGGCGGTCGCGGGAGGCAAGGGGATCATCTGCATCGCGGGCCTCCCCGGGATAGCCAATCGCGATCGCCGTTTGCGGCTCGTGGCCCTCGGGAACGCGATACGCCTGGCGAACGCGGCTGAGATTCACGCCTGCCATTTGATGCACCTGCAATCCTTCCGCGGTGGCTTGCAGCGCCATGCCGGCCGCGGCGGCCCCCAGGTCGTGCAGGGCCACGCGGTTCGGCTTGCCGTTGCGGCGAAACGTCGTGCGGATCACCGTCAGCAACAACACCCCGGCGTGTTGCGCCCACTGTTGGTTCGCCTCCAGAAGACACGACAGCGCGGTCTCGAATGCCTTGCCATCTTGCCGCCTCGCAAACATGAACGACCACGGCTGATCGTTGTAGCTGCTCGCCGCCCACCGCGCCGCCTCGAGGCAACGCAGGACCTTCGCATCCTCGACCACTCGCGGCTCGAACCGGTAGGGGCTCCACCGCTCAGCAATCGCTGGCAGTACCTCGTGGTCGGTTTCGGATCGCATGAGTCTCTCCAGGGGGGGCAGGTTCAGTCGCTCGCCGTACGGCACAATCTTCGTCGCACCAGCCGTCGGGCGCTAGCCCCCCGAATTCCGGAAAACGGTAAAACCGAACGCAAGAAGCGTGGCGGCTGATGGGGTGAGAAGCTTCCGGCCACCGCCTATAGTCGATGGACGTGAAACGCGTCGTCCGGCAAATTCTCTTTGGCTAGATCGATCAAGTGCTGGTGGTGGGTGAAGAAAACCACCTGCGTCTTGCGGCCAATCTCCGCGAGCACGCCGAGTGCCGCTGCCGATCGCTGGTCGTCGAACTGGACCAGGATGTCGTCGAGGATCAAGGGCACCGGGCCGCGCCGCTCGAGGTGCGCCTCGAGGCTGGCCAAGCGGAGGGCGAGGAAGAGCGCATCGGCCGTCCCTTCGCTCAAGCAGGGAGCCGGAACGGCCGCGTCATCGGGGCCGCGGATCCCGACCAAGATCGGCGTTCCTTTGTCGTCGAACTGGGGCCGCAGGGCGTGGTAGTCACCGCAGGTCAGGCGGCTGAAGATCGCTTCGGCGCGGCTCAGGATCGGCCCTTGGTTTTTCTGCCGGTAATCCTCGATGGCCCGGCCAAGGGCAACCGCGGCGACCCGCAGCTGGGCGTAGCTCCGCGCTTGCCGCGCCGCCCGCGCCGTCAGATCCTGGATCTGCTGGCCGATCTCCGCCGCCTGTCCGCTCCCATCCATCGACTCGACCACGCTGCGGAGGGCGCCGACCTGCTCACGCACATCGCCGTGCTTCCCCGCGAGCGACTCGGCGGAGATCCGCAGCTGTTCGATCTCCGCCGCCAGGGGCTCGCTTTCGCAGGCGAGGCTGTCGGCGACCAAGTCCTCGAGGGGCCGTCCGGCGGCTAGTCGTTCGAGCTGCGATTCGGTTTGCCGGAGTTCCGTTTCGAGTCGCCGCCGTTCCGTCGACCGCCGTTCGATTTCCGGCAGTTGATCGACCGCTTCGCATCCGACTTCGCGGCACAGCTCCCGCAAGATGGCTTCGAAACGCACGATCGAACGCTCGGCGGTTTGCATCTGTCGTTCATTTTCTTCCCATTGCTCGGTAAGAGTCTGGCGTTCACGTGCCGCTGTCTGAAACTGAAGCAACCGCTGATGGAGCCGGTCCATCGCCTGGTAGGGCGACATCGCGTCCAAGGCAGCATCCTCAAGAATCCCCGCGGTGTCGGCGACGAGCGCCGCGACCTGGGCGGCGAACGCCTCGCTGTCGCGGCGGATTCCGTCGATCCGCTGCTGGTGCTGGTCCCGCTCCCGTTTCTTCTCGAAAATCTCGTCGATCCGACCCACGCGGTGACGGACCTCGTCTGGGGTCGCATCGGCCGGAGCTCCGATCGGTTCAACCGCAGCAGCCCATTCGGCCTGCCACCGTGTAAGACGCTCCGTGGCCGATGCAAGTTCGCCCGCAATCCGTTCAGCCTGCGTCCGCAGCTGGACGACTTCCTTTTCGGCCGCCTCGTACGCCTCTCGCTGCTTGGCCAACCCATCCCGCAACCGCTCGGCCGCATCGCAGAGGCTGAGCAGATCCTCGCCCTCGGCAAAGTCGCTCTCAGAGCCGTCTCTCTTGGGGCCGTCTCTCTCGGGATCGGGAAATAGACTCGCGGTGCCCGAGCTGGCGGTGCCCGAGCTGGCGGCAGTGCGCGCGGCAGCCGGTTGGGGACGCACGCCTCGAGCGGCGGCCAGCGACGTGCGGACGGCTTTGACGGCAGCGTCGCGATCGGCAACCAAAGCAGCCACCGCTCGATCCGCGGCCTCCGCCTCCGCCACGGCTTCCACGACCGCCTCGTGCGCGTCCAGCCAGTGCCGCATCTCGTCGGGCCAAGCTGCTTCGATCCCAGCTTTCTCCCACAGCGTCCGCCACTCCTCCCAGCACCGATCGCGAACCTGCTCGGCCGTCGCCAGTCGCTGTTGGAGTTCGCTGCCCTCGTGCTCGAGCGCTGCCAGCTGCGATTCGGCCCGCGCCCGCTGGGCGACCCGTTCGGCTTCCTGCCGCATCCGGTCGACGATCCGGTCGGCGTGCAGGATCGCTCGCCGGAGGGCATCGCGAAGGGCATCGCGGCGGGCGTCGCGGCGGGCGGCTGCCGCAGCGTCGGCGGTCGCGACCCACGACTCGAGTTGTTCATCGCGCTCGCGACGAGCGGCTTCCAGTTCGGCTTCACTGGGAATTGCATGCTCGCCGCGCAGTCCCTCCAGTTCTGCGTTCAGCCGGGAGCGGTTTCGCTGCCAAATCTTCGCTTCCCCCTCGAGCCGCTCGTGTTCCGCGACAGCGTCGCTGAGTGCTTGTGCCACCCGCTGGACGGTCGGTTCGGCGGGCGGACGCAGCCGCACGGCCTCGCGGAGCGAGCCATGAAAGCCGCTCAGCCGTCGCACCGCCGCGTCGGCTCGGGCCGCGTGGTGCGCGGCGACTTCTTCGGCTTTGCGAAGCTCGCTCAGCAACCGCTGGGGATTGCCGACCCGCCGCAGCACCGCGTCGAGTGGAGCGGGATCGGCTGGCGGCTCACTCACCGTCCACTGCTGTTCGGCCAACGCCAGATCGCGGCGGCTCGCGGACAAGCGGGCGGTGTCGGATTCGACCTGCTGGTGAAGCCGAGTGCCTTCGTCGGTGAGCCGCCAGATGCGATCCTTGACCGCGTCGGGGATCCGCAGCGAATCGAGGTCGACGTCCGCCGAGGAGCCGATCCGGGCGAGCAATTCGGCGATATCCGCGTCGGCCTGGTCGCGGCGTTTTTCGATCCCGCGGAGATGCTCGCGGGCTTCGTCCCGAGCTCCGACCTGGCGGGCAAGCGATTCGATCCGCGGCGCGAAGGGAGTCAACGCATTCTCGTTCGGCAGCGCCGCCAGCCGTTGCTGGAGTTTTGCCCCCCGCTCTTTCAACTGGGTGTGCTCGACCGCGGCCACCCGCAGATCGATCTCTGCTTGTCGGCGGCGAGTGCTGAAGGCTTCGTCGAGCAGCGGCACGTCAGCGAGCGGTTTGAGAGTTTCGCGGATCGCCTCCCGGGCGTGGGCCAGGGGGACCGCTTCGAGCGTCCGTTCGGCAGCAGCCAGCTTGGTCCGCACCTCGACCAGTTGCTCGGCGAGCTGATTCGATTCGTCGCGAGCGGCTTCGAGTTCCGCACATCGCCGCTTGTATTCGTTCGTCGGCAAGGTTGCCGCCCGCATCGCGGTGCGGAGCGTGTTCAGCTCGCTCAGTGTTTGATTCAGCGCAGGCTTCGTGCCGCTGGGCAAAAACAGATCGCGGCATTCCTTCTCGAGCCTCGCTTGGACTTCCCGCAAGCTGCTGACCCCAACGCCGGCGGCGAACAGGATCTCTCCCATGTCCCCCTGCCCTTCGACGATCGCTCGGCCTCCTTCGACCAGCCGGTCGCGGTCGAGCCCAAATCCCTGGATGAACGACTCCTCGTCCATCCCGCCGAGCATCGCGGCTAGCTCGGCCGGGTCGATCGCCTCGCTCTCGTCCGGCGTCAGCAGCGTCTTGGCTTTTCCCTTGCGACGGACGCATTCGAGCGCGCGGCCGTCGGCCGCCGAGAGCCGTCCGCCGACGCGGAGATTCGCGTAGCTGTGCAGATAGCTGTCGGTGCTTCGCGTCGGGACGCCGAACAGCCAGGCGAGGATCGCCCGCAGGCTGGTCGATTTGCCCGACTCGTTGGGTCCGTAAATTAGATGAAAGCGGTTCGGACCGGCCGACAAATCCAGCGACGTGTCGGTGAAGCGGCCAAAAGCCTTCAGATCAACGCGGTCGATGCGCACGGGCGGAACGAGCTGGCGGAGCGGGCGGAGAACAGAATCGCGACGTACTACGGTGAACTACTGTCGCCGATTCCACGCAGTCTGGCCAGCAGGGAGGGCCGCGCTTCGGCGACGAGCTCCGCGATGTCAGCCTCAAAAATCTCCGCGGGCACTTTGCGGCTGAGCTCAGCAAAGGCTTTGCCAAGGGTCTCATCGGCTTCCCCATCCCCGCCCAGTTCGTCGAGCACCAACAGCAAGCTGGCGATCGGTCCATCCCAGTCGATGTCCGGATCTCGAGCCGCCGGCAACTCGCTGCGGATCCGCAGGCTCTCGACCCAGACTCGCCCCCCGCCGATGTCAAGCGCCCGCGCCCGGAGCGCGTTCTCGTAGTGCGTGTGCTGGCCGATCAGGGTCGTATGCAGTTCCGAGCGTCCAGAGACGCGAGCCCGCACGACCAACGAGCGATCGTCGCAGTGCTCGAGCCGTTCGCTGAGAAAATTGCCGAAGCGATCGACGATCTCGTCGACGTGGTCGTGCTCGCCAAGGTCGATCGGGCAGATCTCCCACCGCACGACGTCGAGCGGCACGAACGTCCGCGTCGTCTGCCGGTTCCCGCCAATGTCAACGAGCACGCACCCCTTGGGGCCCGTCTCGCGGGTGTGGCGACCTTGCACGTTGCCCGCGAAAACCACGGGAGCGGTTCCCTCGAGATGACGCTCGCCGCGGAGATGGATGTGCCCGAGAGCCCAGTAGTCGTAGCCCTTGTCGGCCAGATGCTGGGGAGTGCAGGGAGCGTAGGGTTCGTGCCCTTCTCCGCCGGTCAGACTCGTGTGCAGCAGCCCCAGATTGAACATTCCGGCGTCGGGTTCGGGATACTGCAGGGCCAAGTTATCGGTCTCGGCGCGGTTGCGAAACGAGAGCCCATGGATCGAGACGCCGAGCGACTCGAGCCGCACCGTCTCGGGACGCTTGGAGGAGAGCAGGATCGGCGAGCCGTCGGGGTTCTGGGGCAACGGCAACGACTGCGTGAGTATGCTCGCCGCGTCGTGGTTCCCGCGGATCACGTACAACGGGATCCCGTGGCTGATCAGCTTCGTCGCTTGGCGGACGAAGAACAGCCCAGTGTTGTGGTCCCGCCAATCGCCGTCGTAGAGATCGCCGGCGATGACCACGAAGTCGACCTCTTCGCGGATCGCCAGATCGACCAGATTCTCCAGCGCTCGCCGAGTGGCTCCGCGAATCTCCTCGACCGGAGCCCCCTCGTACGATTCGAGCCGTTGCAGCGGACTGTCGAGATGGATGTCGGCAGCGTGGATGAAGCGTGGCATAGGAAAATCGTACGAGAGTCGGCCGGCATCCGCTACTGCCGCTTGCGGCCCCGCTTGCGGAACCGATCTCGCGCTTCCCCCACCGCGTCGACCATCGCATCGACCTCGTCCGGGGTGTTGTAGAAATAGAAGCTCGCCCGCGTGCTCGCCGTGATCCCCAGCGACTGGTGCAGCGGCATTGCGCAGTGATGGCCGGCGCGGACAGCAATTCCTCGCGTGTCGAGCCACTGGGCGATGTCGTGGGCGTGGATCCCTTCGATCGCAAAACTGACGATGCCCGCTTTATGCTCCGGAGCCGGACCCAAAATCTCCAGTCCCGGAATCTCTCGCAAACCGGCTTCGGCTCGTTCGACCAGCTGACGCTCGTATCGACCAATCGCTTCGAGACCGACGTGGCCGAGATACTCGACCGCCGCTTCCAGACCGATCGCTTCGGTGATCGGCGGCGTCCCCGCTTCAAACTTTTCGGGCAGCGGTGCGGGTTCGAAGCCCCGCGTCGTGACGCGGTGGATCATCGCGCCGCCACCGAGGAACGGCGGCATCGCGTCGAGCACTGCTTCGCGGCCGTAGAGGACGCCGATACCGGTCGGTCCGCAGACTTTATGACCGCTGAAGACGACGAAATCCGCCCCCCACTCGCGCACGTCCACCGGCCCATGCGGCGCTGCTTGAGCTGCATCGACCAGCGTCGCTGAGCCTCGCTCGCGAGCCATCTCCACGAGTGCGGCGACTGGATTGACCGTCCCCAGCACGTTGCTGACGGCCGTGAAGGCGAACATCTTGGGACGCAGCGCGTCGAGCATTCTGGCGACGCTCTCCAGATCCAACCGGCCGTCGTCGGTGAGCGGCACGAAATGGACGTGCGCCCCGACCTGCGTCGCCAACTGAAACCAGGGGACGATGTTCGCGTGATGCTCGGCCATCGTCAGCAGGATATGGTCACCTTCGCCGACGTTTGCCGACCCCCAAGCCCGGGCAACCGTGTTGATCGCGGCGGTCGTGCCGGCCGTGAAAATCAGCTCGCGGGCGTGCTCGGTGTTGAGGAACCGGGCGACCGTCTTGCGTGCTCGCTCGTACCGCTCGGTCGACTCTTCGCTGAGCGTATGGATTCCGCGGTGGACGTTGGCGTAATAGCCGCGATAGCAGTCGGCGATCGCGTCGATGACCGCCGCCGGGTGCTGTGTGCTGGCGGCGTTGTCGAGGTAGGCCAGCGGCGCACCGCTCCGCGAGCGGGTCGTGAGCACCGGAAAATCGCTTCGGAAGCGGCCTGCGTCGAGCGCGAAGGCTTCGGTCACCGTCATCAGCTCTCCTCACTCAAACTCGGTCCGCCAAAGCTGTCCACCTCGGCATCTTCATCCTCGCCGTCGATTGGCGAATGCATCGCTGCCTGCAGCACTCGCCAAGAGAGCAGGCAGCATTTTTGTCGGTTCGGCGTCAGGCTCGCCTGGAACAGCGCGAGCATGTCCTCGGCCGAGAACTGCTTGAGTTCCTCGACCGTCATCCCCTCGATCCGCTCCATCAGCATCGAAGCGGAAGACTGGCTGACCGTGCAACCGTCGCCTTCGAACCACGCCTGGCGGACCCGCCCCTCGTCATCGAGTTCGATCTCGACGCGGACGACGTCGCCGCAAAGCGGATTGTCCCCCTCGTGAGCATGCGTAGCCACTTCGCAGTGGCCGCGATGGTAGGGATCTTCGTAGTGCGGCAGCACGTGTTCTTCGTAGATGTCGCGTTCGTCGATCGACATGTCGTCAGCAAGCGAAAGAGCGGATGGAGAAACGAGCAGATCGATTTAAGTCTACGCGAGTTGTCAAAAATCGGACAGGGGCAGCCCCCAGCCCCCTCTTCCGCAGACGTCGGAAAGTCGAGCCTCCATTGTGGCTCGTAGATCGTCCCACGCTGGGGTTGCTCTCGGGGGGCGGTCGTTGCTATTGCTCATCATCGTCGATGGTGGGGGGATCACCACCTGGAAATTCATCCGCTGCTATGCCCTACGGACTGTACGTCTCGGCTGCCGGTGCCAACGCTCAGAATCACCGGCTGCAAGTTCTCAGCAATAATCTGGCCAACGTCCAGACGGCTGGTTACAAGCCGCAGCAGGCGATCATGCAGGCCCGTTTTGCCGAGCTGATTGAGCGCGGTGAAGTGCCTCCAGGTACGGGCGGGATCGACGACGTCGGGGGCGGAGTCACCGTCCAGCCGGTCGCCACCCAGTTTGGAGAGGGATTGCTCCGCAGTACCGGCAACGAAACCGATTTTGCGATCAACGACAGCGAGTCTTTTTTCGTCGTCCAGCGGGGCGACAAATCGCTGCTGACTCGAGCCGGTGACTTTCTGTTCGACAGCGCGGGGCGGTTGATCAATCAGGCAGGCGATCCGGTGCTCGACACCGGCGGCCGACCCATCGCCATCGATCCGACGCTGCCGCACAGCGTGCTCGACGGCGGCCGGATCCAGCAGGCCGGCGAAACGTTCCAGTTGATGCTGGCGCGGCCGCAGGAACTCGGCGAGCTGAAGCATCTCGGTGGCAACCTGTTCGAGGCGCCAGCGGAATTTGACCTTGTTCGCGGCAACGCGCGTCCGGTAGTCAGCGGGTTCATCGAGCAGTCGGGAGTCAAGCCGACGGCGGCGATGATGGAGTTGATCGAGGCCAGCCGGGCCTACGAGGCAAACGTGCGGATGATCCAGAACCAGGACCACGTCATCGGCTCGCTGATCTCCCGCGTGTTGCAAGCCTAGGTTTCACCCAAGGAAGTTGGATGAGCGTTCAAACGTTGTATACCGCGGCCACTGGCATGGACGCGATGCAGACCAAGCTGGACGTGATCGCCAACAACTTGGCGAACATCAACACGACCGGCTTCAAGAAGGACCGCGCGAACTTCGAAGACTTGCTCTACCGCACCGAGGTCTACCCCGGCGTGCAGGATGCTTCGCAGCAGTCAACGGCCGTCGGGACGCAAGTCGGTCTCGGTGTCCGGATCTCGAGCACGCAAGCCGATCAGCGGCAGGGGACGCTGCAGCAAACGGGGCGCGATCTTGATATCGCGATCGAAGGCTCAGGGTTGTTGCGAGTGCTCGACCCCGGCACGCAGGCGCCGATGTACACGCGGGCCGGAAATCTCAATATCAACGCCGACGGCCAACTCGTTATTGGTTCGGCCCAGACCGGGCGGTTGCTCGATCCGCCGATCCAGATTCCCAACGACGCGATCAATATCGTGATCAATCCCAATGGGCAGGTCATGGTGCGGCAGCCGGGAAATGTCGAGTTGCAGCAGCAGGGGCAAATCCAGCTCTCCCAGTTCGTGAACCCCGATGGGCTGCTCAAGGTCGGCGAAAATATGTATGTCCAGACCGACGCTTCGGGGCCCGAGCAGAACAGTGAGCCCGGTCAGAACGGCGTCGGAATTATTCGGCAGCAGAACCTGGAAGCTTCCAATGTCGAGCCGGTGCAGGAATTAATCGATCTGATAACCACGCAGCGGGCGTTCGAATTAAATAGCCAGGCAGTTCAGGCCGGCGACCAAATGATGCAGACGATTTCCAATCTGCGTCGGTTCTAAGGTGAGTATGTTGTGAACTGCGTATCCGGCTTCCTTGCGACGACCGTGCGCCGCCACTCTATTCTCGGGGGTGTTGGTGGCATGCGCGTGGCGACGCAGTTCATTTGCGCGCTGGCAGGTTTGGTTTTGGCGGCCGGCTCGTTCGTATTCGCGGCTCCGCCGGAGTCTCCGTCGGCCCAGTTGGCTGCGCTGCCTGGCGGAGTGCGAGATGCGCCTGAGTCGGTTGGCGGAGCGGCAACGCCGATGGCGATGCTTCAGCTCCGCGGCGATGTCGTCCTCGACAGTGTGATCGTGCGACTCGCCGATGTGGCCGCGCCGGTGGGTCAAGCTCCAGCGGGCTGGGAGCGGGCCGCCGCAGCCGCGGTGGGATTGCTGCCGACCGATGGACGGCGCCTGCGAATCGAACGTCAGCGGCTGAGCGAGATGCTGTATCGGTCGGGGTTGCTCGGGGAGCGAGTGCGGTGGAGTGGTCCCGAAACGGTCACGCTCCGGTATGCCGAGCCTGTGGGCAAAACGTTCGCCGGCCGGGTTCGCCCTGTCGCCGCAGTCGGGCCGGTCGTCGCAGCGGGGCTTGCGGCCGACGCCGCGCCGCTGGCGCCCGCCGAGCGGAACCGAATCCGGCGAATGATCGAAGTCGCTTTCGAGCAGACGTACGAGCGTCTTGACGAGCGGTACGAATTCACAGTTGACCATCGGCAGGCGAATTTTGCGGCCCTCGACGGGCTGCGGGCGATCCGCTCGTTGCAGCTTGCCGATGAGCCCACCTCCGGAAAGCCTGGCGGTCAGACGCTCGCGATGATCATCCGTGGCGAGACGGAGTTCGAGCGAGTCGAGGCGACGCTTCGAATCGAGTTGGTCGAGCTGCCGCTGGCAGTCGTTGCCGGCCGGACGCTTACCCGTGGGGACATTATCGCCGACGGGGACGTGCGTCTCGAGCCCGTCGCCCGCGAGCGATTTCACGATTCCTTGATTCGCGATTTGGAATCCGTCGTGGGCATGGAAGTCAAACGCTCGATCTCCGAGGGGCGGCTGATGGATCTCGATGACGTGACAGCCCCGCTGGTGATCCGCCGTGGCGACTTGGTCGAGCTCCGCGTCGTCGGTGGAGGTGTCACGGTTACCACGGCAGCACGAGCGCTGGACTCCGCAGCGGCCGGGGAGCCGGTGAGCGTGGAAACGCAATCGCCACGCCGCAAGCTGTTCGGACACGCGGTCGCTCACGGTGTCGTCGAGATCGTCACCCGGCCGCCGGCGACAGCCAACCCGGGCCAGTAGAGATCGGAGAGCTGGAACCCGGCTGGGGATTTGAGGTTTGAGATTTTGGTTGCTGGTGTTTGTTTGTTTCCCGCTGAGCTGACACAACGATGATGGATAATTTTGCTACCGCCCGGCGATGCCTTTTGGCTGTGGCGGTCGGTGGGCTCGTCACCGCAGCGGAGACGTCGGCTCGCGGGCAGGACGGATCGTTGCTGCATGCCGCGCCGCCGGTCGCCATGGCGCCGCCAGTCGCCATGGCGCCCCCGGTCGCTGCGGCGCCTCCGACCACAGTGGGAACCGCCGGTGGCGTGCGGCAAGTCGCTGCGACCGCTGGGGTTCCTCCGGCACTCACGCCACCGCCGCGCAGTGCTGGAGGTGCGGGCTATCCGGCGAGCCCCTACGTGCCGCAGGGGATCCCGCTCAGCGGAGCGAGTTGGACTTACGTACCACCGGCTGCGGTGCGGACTTATCAGAAAAACGACATCGTCACGATCCGCGTCGATGAGCTGTCGCGAATGCAGGCCGAAGGGAACGCCGAGAATCGCCGCAACGCGCTGTACGACGCGCTGTTGAAAGATTGGATTGAGCTCGACGGGCTCGACCTCAAGCCAGCGCCGCAAAATGACGGCGACCCGCGGGCGCAAGGTTCGCTCAATCAGCTCTATCGGGCGGACGCTTCGCTCGAGTCTCGCGAGTCGCTGTCGTTCAACATCGCGGCCCGCATCGTGGACGTTCGGCCCAATGGTGATCTGGTGCTGGAGGCGCGAAAAACGATAAAGGTCAACGAGAACGTTTGGGAGACGTCCCTTTCGGGGATCTGCCGACCGGTCGACATCGCTCCGGATAACGTGGTGCTGAGCCGAGATTTGCTGGACATTCGGATCGACAAGCAGGACCGGGGAAGGCTCCGCGATGGGTATCGTCGAGGTTGGTTCACGCGGTGGTGGGAAACGCTCGCCCCGTTCTAGACGCTGTTCACTCTGCCATTGAATCCGAGTTTGCCGATGTGGTTCCCTCGCCATCACCGCCCGTTTCCTGCCGTCCTGCTGCTGGTCGGGTTCGTGCTGGCAGTGGAGGTTTCGCCCGCGCGTGGGGAGGGACTTCGGCTTCGCGACGTGTGCCGTCTGAAGGGGCAGGAGGTCAACACGCTGCAGGGTTTAGGATTAGTCGTCGGGCTTCGGGGAACCGGGGATGCGGACGCCAAACCCACCGCTCGTGCACTCTCGCGGATGATGCAGTTGATGGGGGGCCAGATGTCGACGGATCCCCGCGGCCAGCTGATGCTTGAGGACGTGGAGGATGCCCGGAACGTTGCGCTGGTGTTCGTCAGCGCTCGGATTCCTCCCGTCGGAGCCCAGCAGGGAGACCGTCTCGACTTGGTCGTCAATGCGATCAGCGCCAAGAGCCTGGAGGGGGGCTACTTGATGCTGACTCCGCTGCTCGGGCCACGTGCTGACAATCCCACCGTCTATGCCGTCGCCGAAGGTCCGCTGCGGATATCCGAGAACGGTTCGGCGACCACGGCCACGGTGCATCAGGGGGCCAAGATGGAGGCCAACGTGATGGCGCCATTTCACCGCGATGGCAAATTGACGCTGATCATCGACCGCGACATCGCAGATTTCGACACCAGTCAGCGGATCGAAGAAGCAATCAACTCGCTCCCCGATTTCTCCTTCGGCGGCGGTAGTGAGGGTTTCTCGCCGGGGATGGCGGGCTCTCGTTCGGAGCCCAGCGCCCGAGCGATCGACCAACTGCATATCGAGGTGCAGATTCCCGAAGTCTATCGCGACAACCCCATCATGTTCGTCTCGGGGATGATGGCGGCCCCAATCTCGCTGCCTTCCAAGTCGAACCGCGTCGTGATCAACGAGCGTGAGGGAGTCGTGGTCATCGGGGAGGATGTGGAGATCGCACCGGCGCTGATCACCCACCAAAACCTCCGCATCGAAGCCAAGGGCGAAGCGGGGCTCGTTCCGCTTGACCAAATGGGACGCCCGGGGAGCAACGCAAAGCTCAAAGCTCTGGCCGATGCTCTCAACGCGCTCGACGTTCCCGCGGCCGATCTCATCGCCATCATCAAAGCGCTCAAGCGCAAAGGCGATTTGTACGGCGAGGTGATTTTTCAATAAGACAGCCATAGGCAGTGCAAGAGCGCACATCCCATCACCCTCCCGCTTGCGGGAGGGTCGGGCTCTCAGGCCCGGGGAGGGTTTTTGCACGCCCTCCCCGCTCGTTCCTCGCGACGCTCCCGGGGGGAGGGTGATGGAACAAACTCGCACCCCAGTTTTTGAAGTACCCCATGAACATTTTGCCGAATCAGACGCAGCGGCTGACTCCCCCGTCAACGCTCGGCGCGCCCCCCTCCCCCGCGGCCGATCCGGCGCGGGAAGCGTTTCGCGATTTCGTGGGCCAAACGCTGTTCGGCCAGATGCTCTCTTCGATGCGAAGCACCGTCGGAACTCCCGCCTATTTTCATGGCGGCAGGACTGAGGAAATTTTCCAGGAGCAGATGGACCAGATTCTGGTCGAGGATATCACCGAGAAGTCGGCAGACACGATCGCTGATCCGATGTACGAACTGTTCTCCCTGCGGAGGTCGTGAGCGAATGGTTGATGCGAATTGGATAGACGCCGTTGCCGCGTACCTCAAGCGACTCGACCTGGCTGTCGGTGCGCTCGCCGCGGCGCTCGATCGCTTTGAAGCTTTGCCGGCTCTGACGGGCGAGGGCGATCCGTCGGAACCCGCCGTGGCCACAGCCGAAGCCTCCGCACAGCTCGAGTCGCTGCTCGAAGAGCGTGCCGAGTTGCTCGCCGGCTCGCGAGTCGAAGGACGGCGAGGGCGTTCGCTTCGTACGGTGCTCGAGCACTGCGGCGAAGCGGAGTTGCTGCAGGAGTGCGAGCGAATCGCCGCGCGGATCGAGGAGCAGCGAGTCCGGACGATCAGCAGCTTTGTCACGCACTTTCATCTGGCCGAGGCGAGCAAGGACTTGGTGCGAATTCTGACGCGTTCCGGTTCCTCGCCGGGAACGTACGCGGGACCAGGAGCCATTCGTGCTCAGGGATACGCTGGCGGCGGGTTGCTCGACGAAGCGGCCTGACGTTTCGGGCGACTTTGCGGATTGTATCGATCGTCGGGCGGGCAATCGCCGATACCGATGGATGAGTAGCTCTCGTCCACGGTGGAGGTATTGCAATGTCCCTGTTCAGCACGATCCACAACTCCGCCGGTGCGCTGCAGTCCGCTCAGATCGGGTTGCAGACGGTTGGCAACAACATTGCCAACGCGAACACCGAAGGCTACATCCGCCAGAACTATATTCAGACGACTCCGGCCCCCTCGCGCTCTGGTCAGCTAATTATCGGTCATGGCGTCCGCCCGGCCGGAATCACCCAGCAGATCGATCAAGCGCTGGCCGAACGGATGTGGGACGCGGGCAGCCAGCTGGCGTCGGGGGCACTGCAGGACAAGACCCTCACACAGCTCCTGTCGCTGATGAACGATCTCGACGGGACCGGGCTCAATGACGAGCTCACGGCGCTCAATGGAGCGCTGCACGACTTGGCCAATGAGCCAAATGATGCCTCGCTTCGCCAAGTCGTGATCCTCACCGCCGAGTCGCTCACGCTGAAGATGAATCGAACGCACAAAGAGGCGCTTCGCGTCCGTTCGGATCTCGACGCGGCATTGGTCGACACGGTCGATCGGGTCAACGACCTCGGTGAAAAGATTGCTAAGCTCAATCTCCAGATCAGCACGATCGAGGGGGGGCGACTGATCGGCAGCGATGCGACCGGTTTGCGAGACGACCGCTATCGAGCGATCGAGGAGCTTTCGCAACTGATCGACGTCAACGTCCAGGAGCAGGCGACCGGGACCGTGAGCATCTTCGTGCAAGGTGACTATCTGGTCTCGGAGATCTACAACCGCGAACTGAAGATCGACTACACCAAAGTTGAGGAGGGGGGGGAGATCCGTTTTCGCGACAACAATGCTGAGCTGCAACTCAGCGGCGGCGAGTTGTACGCGATCAAGCGAGGCCGGGATGTTCAGGTGGGCGAAGTGCTCAACGATCTCGACGACCTCGCCCGAACCCTGGCGCGGGAGTTCAACACGCTTCACTCTCAGGGACAGGGGCACCGCGGGTACGACTCGCTGACCACCGCCGAGGCGTTCGTTCCGGACGCCGCGCTCGACGCCGCCGGGCTGGCTTGGACCCCTGAGGCGGGCGCGTTCGATTTGACGCTAGTCGACGAGGCGGGCAAGCGGCTGTCAACGCATCGGATCGACGTCCGGCTCGGCGATCCCGACCGAGACGGGGGAAGCACGGTCGCCTCGATCATCGCCGATATCGATCGGATCGATGGGCTGAGCGCGGAACTGACGCCGAATGGACAGCTGCGAATTGCCAGCGATCTGCCGGGAGTCGAATTCACCTTCGGCGGCGACACCTCTGGATTTGTCGCGGCGGCCGGGCTCAACACGTTCTTCGTGGGCCGCGGAGCCGAGTCGCTGGCGGTCAATTCGGTGCTCAAAGACGACCCCAGCATGTTGGCGATCAGCCGTGGAGGGATCGGTGCCGACACCGACGGACTGACCGAAATAGTCGATCTGCTCGATGCTGACATCGAACGGGAAGGAGGCGTCTCGATCCGCGACAAGTACGCGAAGATGGCCAACCGCCTCGCCTTGGCGACCTCCAATCAGCAAGCGGCGACGCAGGGTCTGCAGTCGTTCTACGCCACGCTGCAGGGTGAGCACTTGGCGATCACGGGCGTCAACATGGATGAGGAAGCGCTGCGGATGATCACTTACCAACGCGCCTTCCAAGCGGCATCGCGCGTGATCGCCACGGCCAGCGAGATGCTCGAATTACTGACGTCGCTCTAACCTCCCCGTGACCCTCTCCGATTCATCATCAGCCGCCGGGCGCTAGCCCCCGGTTCCCGAAAACGCTGTGATAACCGGACGCTAGCGCGTTGCGGCTGATTGAACACAGCGTGATGCGACGTTAGTTGCTCAGCGCACCGGAACCCGCGGCTAGCGCCGTCGGCACACCCGCGGCTAGCGCCGTCGGCTCACCCGCGGCTAGCGCCGTCGGCTCACCCGCGGCTAGCGCCGTCGGCTCAGGTATTGGTGACGAAGATCGGTTGCCAACGACCATCGATCCGCCGCTCCTGCGGCACGAACCGTGACTTGTAATTCAGGTGCGGATTCCCGGCGACGTACATGCCCAGGTAGACGTACCGCCGTGAAGTGGCGGCGGCCAGTTCGATCTGTTTGAGGATCGAATAAGTCCCGAGACTGAGTTTGGCACAGTCGGGATCGAAGAAGCAGTAGACTGCTGAAAGGCTGGTCGCTCCCAGGTCGACCGTCGCCAGGGCCACCAGCCGCTCGCCCATCCAGTACGATAGTTCCTGCGTGTCGCAGCAGCTCTCGACCAAGAACGCTTCGTAGTCGGCCAAGCTGAGCGGTCCACCACTCGACGCCAAATTCCGTTCGTCACGATGGCGATTGAGCAGATCGACGCGACTGCGATCGGCCATCGGCGGCTGCAAGCGGCACTCCAGGACTCGATCGCCGCGATCGCGAACCCGCCGCAGCGAACGGCTCCAGCAAAACCGCTCCACGTCCAACCGCGTCGGCTCGCAGGCTTGGCAGCCCCCGCACCGGGTGCGGTACAAAAAGGTTCCACTGCGGCGGTAGCCCGCCTCCATGTACGCGTCAAACTCCGCGGGGCTGACCAGTCGGATTGGCCAGTGCAGCGGCATCCGCGCCTGACGACCCTCGAGATACGGACAGGGCTGCGGCTGGTCGTGGATCATCACCAGCGCATTGCTGGTCAGCGGGCTATCGACGGGGGTCAGTTGATGGCGCATGAGGGGACAGCCCGGAAGGGGACGAGCAGAGCCGCCGAAGTTACCCCTATTCTAGCGGTTCACCGTGGGTGAGTCGCCTTTCGCTCCGCGTTTAGTCGCCTTTCGCTCCGCGTTTAGTCGCCTTTCGCTCCGCGAAAGTAGCGCATCGAACCGTGCATTTGCGCTACTTTCGCGGAGCGAAAGGCGACTCTGCTCGGGCGGCTCAGGAGAACTCGGCGTATTCGTCGAATTCGCTGTGCCGGTCGGGAGCCTTATCGTAGAACCGGGTGAAGTCCTTCTCCCACACCAGTTCGACTTCGCCGACCGGACCGTTACGCTGCTTGGCGATGATGATCTCGGCCTGCCCAGCGTACTGGGCCTGGTCCTCGCCGCGGTGGTAGTACTCTTCGCGGTGGACGAACATCACGACGTCGGCGTCCTGTTCGATGGCCCCCGATTCCCGCAAGTGGCTCAGCCGCGGGCGGTGGTCCTTGCCCTCTTCGGCTTGCCGGTTGAGCTGGGAGAGGCAGAGCACCGGGACGTCGAGCTCACGGGCCATCCCTTTCAGGCGGCGGGCGATTTTCGCCACCTGTTCTTGGCGCGGGTCGCGGGGGTTGTCCGGCTCGATCAACTGCAGGTAGTCGATCACGATCAATCCGAGTTTGCCGTGGCGGCGCTTGATCCGCCGGGCGCCGGCGGCGATCTCGCTGACCGTGCGGCTCGGCGAATCGTCGACGAACAGTGGCGATTGGCTGATCTCGCTGGCCGTCTGGCTCAGCCGAATCCGATCGTCGTTGCTGATCGTTCCGTTTCGCAGCCGGTGACCATTGACCTTGGCCAACGAGCAGAGCATTCGGTCAGCCAACTCGATCGCCGCCATTTCCAAGCTGATGAACAGCACCGGCTCTTGGAGCTCGATCGCCACGAACTGGGCGATGTTCATCGCGAACGCCGTTTTCCCCATACTCGGGCGAGCGGCGAGAATGATCATCTCGGTGTTGTGCAGCCCGCCGGTCATGTCGTCGAAGTCTTTGAAGCCCGTCTCGACTCCCCCTTCGACGTGCTCGCCGGCCAAACGGGCGTCGATGCGGTCCATCGACTGGTGCAACACGTCGCTGATCGCGTTCAGCGAATTGGCCGTCCGCCCGTCCATGATCGAGAAGATTTTCTGCTCGGCCTGGGCGACGAGATCACGAGCATCGTGCGTCTGCTCGTAGGCGTCGGCGAGGATCTCGGTGCTCGACTCGATCAGCTTCCGGAAAGTGGCTTTCTCGGCGACGATCTGGGCGTAGTAGACGGCGTGGGCCGCGTTCGGAACCGCTTGGCTCAGCTGCCCGAGGTAGGCGGCCCCGCCGATCGCTTCGAACTGCTCCTTGCGTTTGAGTCGCGAGACGAGCAGGGTGATGTCGATCTTTTCCCCTTCGTCGTACATCTCGCGAAGGACCGCATAGAGTTTGCGGTTAGCGTCGTCGTAGAAGTCGTCCGGACGCAGCAAGGTCGCCAAATCGTCGCAGCATTCGGGCAGGATCAGAACGCTTCCCAGGACCCCCATTTCGGCCTCGAGGTCGAACGGGGGATGGCGTTTGAGGATCTCCGCGGTACTGCTCCGCCGCGGTTTGTCGCCGCGCTGCCGCGATCCACTGCCCTTGCCGTCGTTGCTATTGGCGATCAAAGCCGATCCACTCCGTTTGGATTTGCTGGTTTGCGGCACACGTGCCCACTGCTTCGCTCTCCCGGGAATCGGGCCCCAAGGTCTTGAGGCCCCCGGGTTTTGAGGTCCCAGCATGGTCGTCGCTCGCTGGCGAGGACGCAACCGAGGCTGTCCCGGCGTGCCCGCCGAACCGGGGTTTACCTCTTTTTATCGGCACTTCCCGGAGTCTCGATCCACTCCGAGCGGCTGTGGACAACCGGTCGAGCGACTGCTGCGCGACGCCAGCGGGGAATTTTACCATGCGTCGGTGACCGCTGGGGGGCAAGGCTGGGGGGGCAGCAGCTTGCTGGCCGTTTGGCTGGTTGTTTACAACGGGGCGGTCTCCCGATCCCTATGTCTCTCGAGTGGTTGAGGCCGGTTTGTCTAAGAAGAAACGCCGTCGCATCTTCAAACCGTTTCGTCGTGCCTCGCGTCCCGGTGCGGTGCCCGGTACGATCCGCCCGGCGGCCGATGCGCCCCCGCCGCTGATCGATTTGTTCGCCTACGACGAACACCGGGTCCACCGAGCCAAGAACGTCACGGCCGAGGAAGTCGCCCGCGCTCGAGGCTCGGCCCGCGTCGTGTGGATCAATGTCAGCGGGCTCGGCGACGCCGACGTGATCCGCTCGGTGGGGCAGACGTTCGGGCTTCACGAGTTGGCCCTCGAAGACGTGGTCAACGTGCACCAGCGGGCGAAGGTCGAGGAGTTCGAGCACTATCTGTTCGTCGTCGCCCGGATGGTGAGAAACCACCAGGAGCGGCTCGAGAGCGAGCAGTTCAGTCTGTTCATCGGATCGAACTTCATCGTCACGTTTCAGGAGCATGTGGGGGACTGCTTCAACGGGATCCGCAATCGCTTGCGGTCCCCCGAGAGCCCGCTGCGGTCGCGGGGGCCCGACTTTCTCGCCTACGCGTTGCTCGACGCCGTGATCGATGCCTACTTTGCTCCGATCGAAGCCTTTGGTGAGTCGCTCGAGCGAATCGAAGACGAGCTCGAGATCCGTCCGACTCCGGAGCTGGTCGGACAATTGCACCAGATCCGTAGCGATTTGCTCCTGCTCAGGCGATCGATCTGGCCTCAGCGAGAAGCGATCAACAACTTGCTCCGCGACGACAACCGCTTGATCACCCGCGACACGCGACTGTTCCTCCGCGACGTCTACGACCATACCGTCCAGCTGGTCGACGTCACCGAGACCTACCGAGAGCTATGCGCCGATTTGCGCGAACTGCACTACGCGCGGATCGGCCATCGGACCAACGAAGTGATGAAAGTCCTCACGATCATCTCCACGATCTTCATGCCGCTGAGCTTCATCACCGGACTCTACGGGATGAACTTCGACACCTCCGCCTCGCCGTTCAACATGCCGGAGCTGCACGCCCGGTACGGCTATCCGATGGCTTTGGCGGCGATGGCCACGACCGCCGGAATCCTGCTCTACTTCTTCCGCCGCCGAGGCTGGCTCCATCGCGAGATCTGATGGTCTGCCTTAGTCGCAGCAGGATGGCTCGCGGATCGATCGTTTAACGGCAAGCCGAAGGCGACGGAGTTTTGAAAAAGCAGTCGTCTTCGGCTTGCCATTAAACGAACCGAGCAGCAGTTTTTTTGGATGTCCACTCGGGGCTCGTCCAAGGGGGATTCCCCCGCGATTTGCGGCATTTCCGCAGGTCTGGGCGGTGGAGAGCTGAGGTCGGGGGGAGGATTTTTCAAGAAATTGAAAAGACGGATAGACGGCGGGAACCGGCGGTCGTAATCTTCCGCCTCGCAGCGTCGAAGGGCAGCGAAAAAGTTGCCCGCCGCACGTTACGCGGAACCGGGAATTTTCGGTTGAACCGGAACTCGAGTTCCGCGGTCATTGCAGCCGAAAGTGTACCTCGTTCGAAGATCGTCCGAACCAAATTTTCTTAAGGGGGTGGTCATCCACCTGTATGCTCACCGACATCCTGACGCCGCCGACGTTGCGGCAGCCCCAGCCCGTACTGAACTTTGATCAAGCACGAGCGTTGGGTGACCAGCACGGAACTCCGCTGTTGGTCGTGTCACGATCCCGGGTCATCGAAACCTACCGCACGATGCGGGAGAATTTGCCGGGAGTGGAGCTGTTCTACGCGGCGAAAGCCAACCCCGATCCGCACATCCTCAAGGTCCTGTGCGAAGAGGGTTGCAGCGTAGATGTCTGTTCCTACGGGGAACTTCAGGCGGCTCTCCAAGCCGGCTTCACCCCCGAGTCGATGTTGCATACGCACCCCTGTAAGACCGACCGCAACCTCTTGGACTGCTATGCCGAGGGCGTGCGGTGGTTTGTTTACGACAATCCGGCGGAATTGGACAAAATCGCCCGGCTGACCCCCGACGTGAATCTGCTCCTGCGATTGGCCGTTTCGGCCGACTCGAGCATGATCAATCTGTCCGCCAAGTTCGGCGCCGAACTCAGTTCAGCGATCGAGATGCTGCTCGAGGCCCGGCACCGGGGGCTGAACGTTCGCGGATTCTCGTTCCACGTCGGTTCGCAGTGCCTCAACCCTGGGGACTACGAAGCGGCGCTGGCCGGAGTGCGGCGAGTGTGGGATGAAGCGCTGCGGCTGGGCTTCGAACTGGAAGTGCTCGATATCGGCGGCGGTTTTCCCGCCCCGTATCGCGACGACCGGTTGATGCTCCTGGCCGAGTTCTGCCAGACCGTCTCGCGGGGACTGCAAGCAACCTTTGGCGATCTTCCGGTGCGGTTGATCGCTGAACCGGGCCGCGGGTTGTGTGCCGAGAGCGTCACCTTGATCACTCGGGTGATCGGCAAAAGCGTCCGCAGTGGCACCGCGTGGTACTTCATCGACGACGGCCTGTACGGCTCGTTCTCGGGCAAGGCGTTCGACCACACCGACTTCCAGCTGCTCGCGGACAATCCGTTTGGCCTGCCGACCAGCCCCTGCGTGGTCGCCGGACCGACGTGTGACAGTAGCGACGTGGTCTCTCGCGATCAGCTGCTGCCCGAGTTGAACATCGGCGACCTGTTGCTGGTCCCCACGATGGGAGCCTACACCGGCGCCAGCGCCTGTCCCTTCAACGGCCTGCCGGTCGCTAGCTCGGTCGCGATCGACTGAGCGGCAACGTCCCGCCGAGCAAACAACAAAAACGGGACTTTCGCCAAGCCGGCGGAAGTCCCGTTTTTTTTGTAGGGTCGCGTCCAGATACCCTCCTCCCGAACATTGGGCTCTACACAAGTCCAAGAGCTAGAAAAGGCACCGCCATCACCCTCCCCCCGGGAGGGTCGCGAGGAACGAGCGGGGAGGGTTTCCGCAACGGTGAGTTTCACGTAGGGCTATCGTTCGGGATTGCTCTCCCTCCCCTCGCTGACGCTCGACCCTCCCGGGGGGAGGGTGATGACAGGTCGTGCGACTTGCCTAGAGACCAGTGCACCGAGGGAGGGTGACGCGACTACCGGGCCTCGACCGCTTCTTCGGCTTCCGCCCCTTCGACTTGCGGCTCTTCGACCTCGATCGGTTCGACCTCGACCGGTTCGCCGGCGTCGATATCCGAGGCATCGAAGACGCCGTCATCTCCGGTGTTCTCGATCGGCACGGGAATCGAGCGTCCGTCCTCGGTCTCGAGCGTGGCCGAGATAATCTGGTTGTTGCCTTGCGGCGAGGTTTCGACCAGCAGGACGCCGTCGGCTTGGCTGCCGTCGACGTGCAGCACCATCACCGGAGTCCCCGTGTTGTTCTCGTTCCGCTGGGCCGTCTCCACCAGGCTGACCGACATCGATTCAATCTCTCCCAGCTCCTGTTCGATCACCGGGTTGCCCTGCAGTTGGCGTTTGAACTCTTCGCCCATCGCCGTCTGCGCTTGGTTCCAGCCGAAGTAGATCAAGGCCGCGAAGCCGCCGCAGATCAAGAGCCCGATCAAGGCCAGGACGGCGAGCACGATCAGGACGATCTTCAGGCCCGAAGTGGACTTGGCCGGCGGAGTGGCGTCGGGTTGGAAGGTGGCAGACATGGGGGCGATTCCTTGTGAGTTGAGAATGCTTGGGGGAGTGGGAGAGGTGGCAAAGGTAGGTCGCATCCGGCGGAGCGATGTCTCCACGAGAGTCGCGCGTACAGCGTACCGCTAACGGCTGCGAATGTAAGATCCCGAGTCGATTCCCAGCCGCCGGGCGAGGGGCTGAATCTGCTCGCAAAAACGGCCGGCGTCGCTCGGGTAACCGGCGGTGGGTACCAACGGTTCGCCATGGTGCGATTGCCAAAAAGCGTTGAACCGTTCCATCAGTCGCTCCCGAAGGTACTTGGCGATCATCGAGGCGAGCGCGACCGGCACGAAGCGATCCCCCTTGACCGTGAAACGCCAATCGATCGTCCGCTCCGCCTCCTCTAAGTGATAGCGACTTTCGGGCGAGCCTTCTCGCAAAATCCGCAGCCCGCCGTCGGGCCGCGTGTGCTGCAGCAGTCCGCCGTAGCGGTGGCGTCCCCCGTGGCGGTCGCTGAAGACGTGCACTTCCCCTTCGGCTGGAACCGCATCGATCCGCTCGCTAGCAAGTCGCAGTGTCGCCTCCGACAGCAGCGACGCTTTGTTGCCCAGCGATTCGCAGAGCCGATTGAAGGGGCCGGCGTCGATCACGCGAGCGGCGACGGCAACGAGCTGCAGGCCAGACTCCGCCAAAACCTTCTCGACCAACTCCCGGTGACGGAGCGTGCGGTCGCTCGGAGCCGCGAGCGGAAAGGGGACCTGCAGACGGCCGGACCAGGGGCACCGGCTCAGCTCTGCGTGATCCTCCGGGCAGAGACGAGCGAGCAAGTCGCCGAGCGTGTGCGGGTCGCGAAAGGCGGAAGCACCGAAGGCAGCGATCGTCGATTCGAGTCCCGCCAGGCTCCCGGCGGCGCGCGGGTTGAACAGTTTCTTGGAGTCGCCGATCGGCAACCGCTCGCCCTCCTCGGTCGTCAAACCGCCTTCGAATGGGGCAAAGGCGTCGGCGACCGAGCGGCCCTCGGGCGTCTTCCAGACCGTGGCCACGATTACCAGCGGACCGAGCGTTGGGCCGTAGCCTGCTTCGTCCGTTCCAATCAGCAGTGGCACCGAAGAGCTCCAGGAATTGGGGCGGCGAAGCGAACGGGGCGGCGAAGCGGGCAAAGCACTGAGCATGAAGGGGCCACCGGAAGCGGTGGGGGCTCGAGTATAGTAACAGCTCGCCGGCGCTCGAAGCCCCGCGTTTCGGGTATAGTCGTCGCCGTCAGGCTTACAGCATTGAGTTATCGCCCTTCCCTTGATTTCCTGGGAGTATTCGTATGCGTACCCGTCTCTCGGAGGCCGCTCGCGGTGGTCTCTTCACGTTCGGTCTCGGTTTGACGCTGGCGGTGGTTGGCACCGCCAGCACCCACGCTCGCGGCGAGTCCGATCGGGCGTCTTCGAACGGTGACTCCCCCGCGGCCCAGTACACCGTCAAAGCGACTCCCGAAGGCAAGGCGGTTTACCGCGACGGCGAACTGCTCACCGAGTACATCACCCTCAGCGGCCGCAAACCGATCCTGTGGCCGGTCATCGGCCCCGACGGCGTCGCGATGACCCGCTCCTACCCGATGGGACCGACCAAGGAACAGGAGCGGGAGGATCACATCCACCATCGCTCGTTCTGGTTCACCCACGGGGAAGTCAACGGGATCGACTTCTGGGCCGAAACCGAGAACGGGGGGACGACCAAGCACCGCGAGTTCACCGCGGTCGAGGAAGGCTCGACCGCCAAAATTTCCACCACCAACGATTGGGTCGGCCCGGATGGCAAGCGCGTGCTCAGCGACGAGCGGACGCTCGTGTTTGGTGACGACGGCGGCCATCGCTACATCGACGTCGATATCACCTTGAAAGCGACCGACGGTCCGGTCCACTTCGGCGACACCAAAGAAGGCTCGTTCGGGCTCCGGCTCGCCGGGACGATGAAGCTGGACGCCGAGCCGGGTGGAAGCATCCTGACCAGCCGCGGCGTCAAAGATGCGAAAGCCTGGGGAACCGAGGCCGAGTGGGTCGATTACGTCGGACCGATCGACGGCAAGACGTACGGCGTCACGATCATGAACCACCCGTCGAGCTTCGGATTCCCCAACCGCTGGCACGTCCGTTCCTACGGCTTGTTCGCAGCCAACCCGTTCGGCCAGTACCACTTTACCGGCGGCGAGCCGACCGACGGCGTGCGGCTCGAGGCCGGCGACTCGCTGCGGCTCCGCTACCGCGTCGTGCTGCACCGCGGCGACAGCGAACAGGCTCAAATTGCCCAGGCCTGGAAACGCTACGAAGCGACGGAGTGACAGCGGAGCGCGATCATTCCGTCACCCTCCCCCCGGGAGGGTCGCGAGGAACGAGCGGGGAGGGCTCAGTCGCTAAGCGCTGTCAGAAAACCCTGAGCCGACGGCGCTAGCCGCGGGTGCTGCAGCGAAAATTCCGGGGCTGCGAGGCCCGAGGCTAGCGCCTGCGGCTCACCCGAGGCTAGCGCCTGCGGCTCACCCGAGGCTAGCGCCTGCGGCTCACCCGAGGCTAGCGCCTGCGGCTCAAAAGACTGAAGCCCTCCCCGGGCCTCAGAGCCCGACCCTCCCGGGGGGAGGGTGAATTTCGCGCTCGTAGCACTCCCCCGCCGCGTCCGCTACTTGCCGGAAAACACCCGCTTCAGTTCGTCGAGGCTGGTGAGCCCGCGGGCGACTGTCAGGACCGCTTCGGCCTGCAGCCCGCGGTGTCCTTCCGAGGCGGCGACGGCGCGCAGCTTTTGGAGGTCCTGCGTCTTGTGCAGCGCGTCGAGCAATTTGGGACCGGGGGTCAGCAGCTCAAAAATTCCGATCCGTCCATAGTAGCCGCGGCCGTTGCACTGCGGGCAGGGCGGGATCGGGGCAGGCCGCCCTTTTTCGTCCACCTGTTGCTCGATCGGCGGCGGGACGAAGGGCTGGTAGAGCATCGTCACGCGGCCGGCCGGAATCCCCAGCTTTTGAAGTAGCGCCGGCGGGGGCTGAAAACCTTGTTTGCAGTTTTCGCACAATCGGCGGGCGATCCGCTGGTTGAGGACGCCTTGCAGGATCGCCGTGATCGACTTGGCCGCCCCGCGGTACTGGCCGACCAACCGGGCCGCCGCTTCGACCGCGTCGCCGGCGACCATCCGCACGTAAACATGTTTGTCGTGCAGTTTGACCTGCTCGCAAATCGTCTTGAGCGACTCTTCGTCGGGGATCTCCGGCAACAGGAAGACGTCGGGTTCCTTGAGCAGCATGCGGCGGAGCAGTTCGCTCGGCGTCGGCCCTTCCTGCGGATCGTAGAAGTTTTGGTTGATGTTGATCGTCTCGGGCTCGGGCCGCGATTGGGGCTCGATCGACTGAAAGTCGCGGACGAATTTATCGGCGGCGTTGAGTGAGATTTGCCAACTCGTCGTCAGCCCCAAGCCTTTGGGAGCGCTGACGACCACCATTCCCTCGGAGCCGTTGAGCAGCCCCCGATAGGACTCGATCATCTTCTCCCGCATCCCGAGATCGGCGAGCGTCGTAAACGGCATCGCGTCGGGTTCAATCTTCAGCAGCACCCGTTCACCGGTCGGCACCCCTTGGCTCTGCAGAGTCCCGGTGAACTTGTCGCGTCCCACCTTGATCTTCCACTGACCCGATTGGGCCGAGCGGCGGTCCTGAGGATTGAGACTGCAGAGGGTTTTGAGTGCGACCAACATCGCGTCCCCCGCTTCCCGGTCGAGCGGCGGGATCGGCTCCCAGAGCCCATCGATCTGATAGCGGATGCCGACTCCCTGCTGGGTGTAATCGAGCAGCGCGTGGGTGGCCCGCGAGGCCATCGCGTGGGCGATCTGTCCGGCGGCGACCGGAAATCCGGGAGCCTGCCGGGCCTGGATCAACAGCGACTGCTCGGCGGTTTTGTCCTTGAGCGCCGGACTGATCTCGGCCGGCGGGAACAATTGCCACGGCTGGAGATCTTCGACAGCCTGCTTTTTCTTTCTAATCATCAGCTTCGGTGAGAGTCAGGGAGATGCGGGATCGACGCGCGATCAAATCGATCAGATGATACCCGGCGCTTTGACGTCGATGCCTTTGAGCGCCATCTTCAGCGCGTCCTTGTTCGGCGCAACGGCGAACGCCGTGGGACGGTCGATCAACTCATCGTCGATCAACTGCTTGAGGCTCATCGTGAAGTCCTGCATGCCGTCCTCGGCACCGATCCGGATCGCGTCGGGCAGCTTTTCATCTTTGCCCTCGAGAACGAGTTTGCGGATCATCGGCGAGAACGTCATGACTTCCACCGTCGGCACGCGAGAGACGCCCGGCTTGATGCTCCGCAACAGCTTCTGAGCCACGATCCCTTTCATGTTGAAGGCGATCGCGCTACGAATCGCCCCGTGCATCTCTTCAGGGAACAAGTCCAGAATACGGCCGATCGTCGTCGAGGCGCTCGAGGCGTGGATCGTGCCGAACACCAAGTGCCCCGTCTCGGCCGCGTGGATCGCCGTCATGAACGTCTCTTCGTCACGCAACTCGCCGACGAGGATGATGTCCGGGTCTTCACGCACCGCGTGCTTCATTCCAATCCCAAAATCCTTCACGTCCTGACCGATCTCGCGTTGGTTGATCAGACACTTGTCTTCGGTGTAGACGAATTCGATCGGGTCCTCGAGCGTCAGGATGTGCTTGCGATAGATGCTGTTGATGTAGTTCAGCATCGAAGCGATCGTGGTCGATTTTCCCGAGCCCGTGACGCCGGCCAGCAGGATCATGCCCTGGTCGAAGTGGCACAGCGATTCCATGACCGGGGGCAGGTAGAGTCCTTCGAAGTTGGGGATGAAGTTATTGACTCGCCGCGCCACCAGCCCAATCTTGCCGAGTTGCTTGAGCATGTTGATCCGGAACCGCCAGGAGACGCCATCGACGTTGCAGATGTAGGCGAAGTCGGCTCCCCCTTCTTCCTCGAAAATCCGCCGGTTCCGCTCGTCCATCATTGGGACCAGCAACCGCACCATCTCCTCGTTGTCGATCGGAGGGCGGTTCAGCGGACGGAGTTCGCCGCCGACGCGGACCATCGGCGGATTGCCCACCTTGAGGTGCAAGTCGGAGCCGTCGAGTTTGACGAGGGCCCGGAAAATCTTGTCGACTTCGAGCTCTTTGCGCTCGACGAGCAGGCTCGCCTTGAGCCGATCCATCGTCTCGTCCGCAGTGCCTCCCGCCGAGGCCGCACCGTTGCTCGCTGATCCGCTGGATTTCGTGGCGCTGGACATCGCTGCCTATATCTTCAGAAAAGGGGGGGGAATCGTGCCTCACCAACTGCCGCTGGCCTCACAGACCGCCGCTAGTCGCGCAGCCCGCTCAGTCGCGCAGCCCGCTCAGACGGGCAGCCGCACGGGGATCCCGGCGGCGGCCATCGTTCGCTTGGTCTCTTCGATTGTATAGTGGCCGAAGTGGAAAATGCTGGCCGCCAGTGCCGCATCCGCTTTGCCTTTGAGGATCGCGTCGACCAAGTGCTCCGGTTTCCCCGCTCCGCCGCTGGCGACCACCGGGATGCGGACCGCTGCGGAGATTGCCGCGGTGACCGGCAAGTCGTAGCCGTCGCAAGTACCGTCGGCGTCCATGCTGGTTAACACGATCTCGCCCGCACCGAGGCGTTCGACCTCGCGGGCCCAAGCGACCGCTTCGAGCCCCGTCGGCTTGCGGCCCCCGTTGATGTGCACTTCCCACACTTCCCGCCCCTCGCGGACCACCCGTTTCGGATCGATGTTGACGACGATGCACTGCGATCCGAACCGCTCGGCGGCCCGCCGGACGAACTCGGGATCGGTCACCGCCGCGGAATTGATGGACACCTTGTCACTGCCCGCCTGCAGCAGCGCCCGGACATCCTCGATCGTGCGGATCCCGCCGCCGACGGTCAGCGGCATGAAGACCTGCTCGGCCGTTCGCCGCACGACGTCGATCATGATCGCCCGGTCCTCGTGCGAAGCCCCGATGTCGAGGAAGACCAGTTCATCCGCCCCCTCGGCCTCGTACCGCCGCGCGACTTCGACCGGATCGCCCGCGTCCCGCAGATTGACGAAATTCGTCCCTTTGACCACGCGGCCGTGATCGACGTCGAGACAGGGAATCACACGTTTGGCAAGCATCGGTAACAGCCGAGGAAAAGACGCAAAACAGTATCGTACGAGCGGAGTTCAAGGTAAAGAATCGGCAGTCGCTTGACAGCCGGGGCGATGTTGGGAGCAGGCAGGAGCCTCTTTCGATACCCGCCCCCCGGGCCCTGCTCTCTACACAAGTCGAAGAAAAAAAAGGCACCACCAACACCCTCCCAGGGGGCGGGTGACGCTTGTGTTTTCTGGGCCTACCGCGGGGCACCCGGATGCCAGGGAGATCGGCGGCTCCGGCGGCTGAGCGTGAGAGCTGGCGGCGGCTGGGGCGGGCGTTGTGAGAAAAGGGGGTCGATGAGGAGGAGTTTTCCGGTTGTGCAAACTTTACTGATCCCACCGGGCGGGGATGGCCGATACCGTTCTCAGAGCCTCTCCAGAACCGGGTTACCCAAGCCTCATGCACTCGCCGCCATGCCGCGCTGCCGTTCCTTCACAACGCAGATTCGCTGCGGGGGTCTGCTTGCTGCTGTTTTGCGTTTTGCACTGTAGCAGTCTTTACGCCGGGGCGGGAAACCGCATCGGCTGCGGGGCCGAGTTCTGCCTGGGGTGTGGGGCTGAGGACGCCGCCGCGGGCGAGGTCGGCTGCGGCCTCGAAGGAGCGAGCCTGGGCGGTCGCGAAATCACGGGGGGCCGCGCGGGTTGGCAGCCCGGTCAGGATGGGAGCTGCGCGGCCGCGAACCCGCAGGGCGAGTTCACGTTCTTGTGTCTGCCGGTGCCCCGCGTCCACTGGTGTCGCTCGGAATTTTTTGCAGGGGTGCAGAGTTTCGCTGGCCAAGCCAACTATGCGGCCTTGGAGAGTGAGCGCGAGGAGTTTCGCGGCTCCTCGAGCTTCGGCGCGCAGTATGGGATGAATTTCACGCGGCCGTTGGCGGTGCTCGACGAACAAGCGTCGATGCAGCTGGGAGTGCGGGGAGCGGTCAGCAACTTTGCGGGTGCCGACTTCACCGATGCGTCGCGGCGGCAGGTGTTCTTGACCGGCGGCTTTTTCCGCCGCGTCGACTTCGGGCTGCAGGGAGGTGTGGTCGCCGACTTTCTGCACGACGATTGGTACGCGGAGCTGAACCTCAGCCAGTTGCGTGGCGAGATCAGCTGGAGGACGGCCCGCTGCAACGAGTTTGGCTTTGGCTACATGGCGGGGCTCACAGACGACGCGTCGCGGTCGGTGATCCTTGAGGACGGGGCGGCTGTCGCGGACCGGGTGGAGATGGAGGTGATCAATCAGAACCGCCTTTTCTACCGTCGCCATTTTCATGGAGGTGGATTCGCTGAGGCTTTCGCGGGGCTCAGTGGTGACGACGACGGTCTGCTCGGCGCGTCGCTGGAGCTGCCGCTGCGGTCCGGGCTGACGCTTCGCAGCGGCGTCACTTACCTGGTGCCCGAGGAGAGCAGTTCGCGGCTGGATCATCAGGACGAGAGCTGGAACTTGGCGTTGGCCTTCGTCTGGTATCCCTGTGGCGGCTGCAGCGCGACCCGCTACCAACGGCCGCTGATGGATGTCGCCGACAACGGGACCTTCCTGTTCGACCGCCAATAGTCGCGTTTTCGGCGATCGGCTAAACTCGCTGAGCAGCCACCGGTGTTTGCGATCGGTGGCGTTCCCCGCCGGTCCCGTCCCGAGAGCCGTCTGCCGATGAGCATGGGTCGATGAGCGAGAAGTCACGCCGAGTCACCGCCGCTGCAGTTTTGTTTCTTGCCTTACTGGCGGCGGGGTGCAATCGCTCTTCCACCTCCTCCGAAGGGGGAAGGGAGGAAGCCGATGGGGCGTCGCTGCCTCGGGTGACCATCCAGCTGAACTGGTACCCCGAGTCGGAGCACGGTGGCGTCTACGCGGCTCAAGCGGCCGGTCTCTACTCGGCGGCGGGGGTCGACGTGGCGATCCGCCCAGGGGGCCAAGGGACGCGGGTCGCCCCGGAACTGGCGATGGGACGGATCGAATTCGCTTTTGCGAATGCCGACGACGTGGTGCTGTTTCGCCAGGAAGGGGTCGACGTGGTCGCCGTGTTGGCGGCGATGCAGAACCACCCTCGCTGCATTCTGGTGCGGGCCGATTCGAGGGTCGAGAGTTTCGAGCAGCTGCGGGGAATGACGCTGCAGCGGCAAGCCGGACGGCCCTTCCTCGCGTTCCTGCGGAGCCGCGGACTGCTCGAAGGGGTGCGGGAAGTTCCCTATGCCGGCTCCGTTGCCGAACTGGTGACGTCGAAAGACACGGCAATCCAGGCCTACTCGTTTGCCGAACCGTTGTTGGCCGAGCAGCAAGGGGTGGAGGTTCGCACATTGATGCTATCCGACCTCGGCTGGAATCCGTACAGCAGCGTGCTGGTGACGACCGGCGGGATGATTCGCGAGCAGCCGGACCTGGTCCGCCGCGTCGTCTCGGCCACGCAGCGGGGATGGCAGCAGTACTTGGAGGACCCGGCGGAGGGGAACGCCGCAATCCTCGCAGCGAACCGGCACGGCATGACGGCCGAGGTTTTGGAGTTCGGCAGCGAGGGGCTTCGGGAGCTGGCGCTGCCGGAGGGATTTTCGCGGGCGGAGGTCGGCAAGATGACCCTCGAGCGTTGGCAGATGCTGATCGATCAGATGGCGGAGCTCGAGCTGGTCGATCCAGCGAAGGTGCAAGCGAGCGATTGCTTCACCACGGAATTTCTGACGCTTCCCTAGCGAGGTGGCCGATTGGTGTTGACCGTCCGCCGCGGGCGGCGTCATCATCGGACGCAGGTCCGTACTGCCCTTCCGGCTCGCATCGCCGCGGTGGGTGGCGCTCTTTGTTCTGCCCCCCACGCGACTCGAGATCAAGGACGATCGATGTACAGGAACTTGTCGGGCCCGCGATTCCTAAGCCCGCTTTTTTGGGGCTGCGTCCTGTCGATCGCCCTGTTCGGCAATGCTTGCACCGCGTATCTGGTGTTCGCCCTCGGCTGGTCGGAGTTGTACAGCGAAGGGGAGCTCCTCGAGAGCCTGCAAGCGGCCTTTCTCGTGCTTGCCGGCGTGGTCTATTTGACGCTGGCGTTCGCAGCGGAGAAAGAGTTGCGGCTTGCATTCCTCACCGGTTCGCTGCTCTGCGTGAGCTTTTTCCTGCGGGAAGTCGACGTCCAGTATTATCAGCTTCCTGCGATCGTGGTGATGCTCGGGAGCGGGATGGGGCGCAACCTGATGCTCCTTCTGGCGTGGGCAGCCTTGGCGGTCGCGATCGCCCGGAATCTAAAGGAAGAGCTGCCCGCCTTCAGGCACTGCATCTTCTCGCCGGCCGGATACATTTTGATGGTCGGTGGCGCATTCGTGATTGCAGGAGCACTGTTCGACAAGGAGCTGCTCCCGGTGGCTCACCACGCGTGCTTCGAGGAGCTCGCTGAGCTCGATGGCTATTATTTCGTTCTGCTGTCGTCGTTGGTGGCGCAGTCGTTTAACGGCAAGCCGAAGGCGACTGTGTTTGAAAAGCAGGCGCCTGCGGCTTGCCGTTAAACGATTCTTCCGCAAACGGTTTCGCTGCGTCCTCGCGACCCTCCCGCGGGGAGGGTGTCTTTTGAGGTTTTGGCGGGGCCTCGCCCGGCGGCTTAGGCGGCTCTGCGGACGAATGCATCCTGCGGTTGGATGTGCAGGTGCAGCGTTTCGATTTCGAGCTTGAGCAGGCTCTCGGCCAAATTGGCAGCAGTGGGACGAAGCCGTGCGTCGTGGTGGATCATGGCCGTGAGGAGTTCGCGGACCGCTTCGGGCATGTGCGTTTTGGGGAGCATTTGCTCGAGGATTTTGCCCAACGAGTAGATGTCGACGGCTCCGTGGATCAGGCTCCCACCGTTGAGGACTTCGGGGGCGCTGAACTGGGGCGATCCGCGGAAGACGTTCCCGGTTCCGTGGCCGATGCGGTGGGCCAAGCCGAGGTCGATCAGGGTCAGGTGACCGCGCGGGTCGACCATGACGTTAGTGGGTTTGAGGTCACCATGAATCCAGCCGGCGGCGTGCAGCGCCGCGAGTCCTTGTGCGGATTGGCGGGCCCACCAGAGGGCGATCGGCAATGGATGAGGGGGAGAGGCTTCGATCGCCTGGGCGAGGGTTCTGCCTTCGAGCCGGGGCATGACGAGGTAGGGTCGGGCGGCTTCGAGTTGCCCGTCGAGCAACGGAACGACATTGGGGTGGCGGACGCGGGCGGCCGCTTCGATGCGGATCTGCCGGGTCGCTTCGGGGTCTTCGTAGTTTGGCAGCCGTGCGATCTTGACGGCGTAGTCGCTGCGTGGACTACCGACGGCGTCGGCGGGTTGGGCCGCGTAGATGTCGCACCACTGTCCCGCGTGGATTTGCCCGGTCAGCCTCCAGATCCCGACCGTCTGAGGGCGAGCGAGCGGACGCGGGTCGTTCTGGCTCTGGGCCGGGTAGTGCGTGAACATGCGGATCCTCGAGGGACAAGAGCGTAGCGACTAACGATCAAAATCGGTCGGACCGCCCCAGCCCGATCAGACCGCCCCCGACAACCCGCAAACTCCCCCTCACCCGCAGCCTCTTCCAGAGTGGGGCCACCCATGCTTCTCTCGCGTGTGGGGATACCCAGGAGTGGATCGGCGTTGACTTCTCTCGGTCCATCGTGGGACAACCGGCGGAGGCGCCCTGTGGGAGGGGCGGGCCGATTTCAAACGCGATGGACCGAGCAGGAGCACAAGCGCCATGGGAGCAGCCACCGATATCCACTGCCATTTGCTCCCGGGGATCGATGACGGGGCCAAATCGTGGGAAGAGTCGTTGCATATGGCTCAGCAGGCCGTTGCGGAGGGGATTGTGACAGCCATCGTCACGCCCCATCAGCTGGGGGCCAATACTCACAACCGCGGCGCGACGATCCGCCAGTTGACCCACGAGTTTCAGCTGCGGCTGAATCAGGCCAATATCCCGCTCCGGGTTCTTCCAGGAGCAGACGTGCGGATCGACAGCGACATGATCGATCGGCTCCGCTCCGGCGACTGTCTGTCGCTCGGCGATCATCGGCGGCATGTGTTGCTCGAGTTGCCGCACGAGTTGTACTTTCCCCTGGAGCCCGTCCTCGGCCAGTTGAGCCAGTTGGGGATGGTCGGAATTTTGAGTCATCCCGAGAGGAATCAGGGGATTTTGCGCCGTCCCGACTTGATTCCCAGCTTGGTTGCGGGTGGTTGCTTGATGCAGATCACGGCCGACAGCCTCATTGGAACCTTCGGGGCCGCACCCCAGCGGTTTTCGGAGATGATGGTCCAGAACGGTTGGGTCCATTTCCTCGCGACCGACGCACATAGCCCACGGAGCCGAAGGCCACGGATTGTCGATGCGAAACGGCGCGTCGTGGAGTTGGCTGGAGTCGCATATGCCGAGGCGGTCTGTGTCGAGAATCCAGCTGCCATTGCTGCCGGCCGCTCCTGTCCCGAGCTTCCTATGGTTCGCCGCGGCGGATTCTGGTCTCGATGGTTCGGAAAGCGTGCTGCGTGAACCGAATGAATCGCCGCGGTTTCCTGTTGCGGTCCAGTGCACTCGCATTGGCCGCCTCCTGCCCCCTGGCTTCGAGCTTGGCGACTGGAGCCGAGTCGTCGGTGCGGCCCGCGCCGAAATGGCCTTACGAGTGGCAGGTCGGAGATTTTTCGATTCACTCCGACTTTGACTTTCGCGAGAGGGTCGACCTGATCGACGACCTCCAGCGGTTGCGGGGGGATCTTGAAAGTTCCCTCGGTATTACGATCGCTCGAGAGCGAATTCATTTAATCTTGTTTGCTACGAGTAGTCGCTATCGCAGCTACTTGCGCAAGCATTTTCCGGGCATCCCCGATCGTCGTGCGCTGTTCATCAAGCGGCGGGGGCCTGGGATGGTGTTTGCCTACGACAGTCATGAAATGGCGGTCGATCTGAGGCATGAAACGACCCATGCGATGCTGAATGCGTCGCTTCCCTACGTGCCGCTGTGGCTGGACGAAGGGCTCGCCGAGTACTTTGAGGTGAGCTCGGCTGATCGCCCGGGGAAGAGCCCGCATTTGAAGATCGTGCGTCTGCGAGCGCTGATTGGGCAGGTGCCTGACCTGGTCGCCCTCGATGATCTTAGCGATCTTTCTGCGATGGGGGCCGGGGAATACCGCGACGCATGGAGCTGGGTTCATTTCCTGCTGCATGAGAGCGAGGAATCCCGGCAGGTCCTCCTCCGCTTCCTGGCGGAGTTGCAGGCCCAGTCACCGCCAGGGCCTTTGTCGCGACGCATTGCTGCCGGGGTGCCCGATTATCAGCAGCGGTACCTGAAGCACTTTCGGGCCGCCTTCTAAGTCAGCTCTGCGGCACTTCACCCCGCAGGGCTTAAACAGAACAGCCCAGGGCAGAGCGTCGCGGCGAAGCCGCCGAGTGCCGCCCTGGGTACTGGAGCGCACCCTCTCGCTTGCGGGAGGGTCGGGCTCTTAGGCCCGGGGAGGGCAATGGGTTTCGGCGCAAACTCTCAATGGAGCCGTTAGGAAGCAAGCCAATTCATTGAGGAAAAAGGGTCGCACGCACTCATCTCGCGAGCGTCTACCGGCCCCTCCCCGCTCGTTCCTCGCGACCCTCCCGGGGGGAGGGTAAGGGGGCGCAGTCTTCTGTGGCTCTTCTAGCTGGACAGCGCCACTTTCTTGCGCTGAATTGCCATAAAGTCAGCAGTGCCCAGCAGTTGGCTACCAAGTCGTTTAACGGCAAGCCGAAGGCGACTGTGTTTTAAAAAGCAGTCGC
>NZ_WRPR01000021.1 GCF_010367455.1 Candidatus Laterigemmans baculatus
CGCCTCCCGCCTCCCGCCTCCCGCCTCCCGCCTCCCGCCTCCCGCCTCCCGGCTCCCGGCTCCCGGATACCGCCTCCCGGCTCCCGGCTCCCGGATACCGGAACAAAAAACGGCTCGGCGATTTTTGCAAACCGCCGAGCCGTTGGTCGTTTCAGGCTTTGAATTGTTCCCGCTTGGGGCGGGGGACGAACTACCGCGTCGGGTCGAAGCCGGTCTGCGCGAGTTCCTCTTCCTCTTGGATGATGATTCGCGGCGTGACCATCAGCATCAAGCTGGTCGCTTCGCGGCCGATCCCGACGTTGCGGAACAACCGGTTGACGTAGGGGATCTTGCTCAGCATCGGGACGCCGACTTCGTTGCGTTGTTCCCGCAGCCGCTTGATACCGCCGAGCAGAATCGTGCCGCCGTCGGGAACGCTGACCGTCGTGCTGACGCTGGTCTGCGAGAACGAGGGCTGCTGCACGGTCGTACCTTGGATGATTTCCTCCTCTTCATCCTCCTCGATCGGCTCGCCCGTTTCCGGGTCGATGACTTCGCTCGAGGTCCGCCGCCGCCGGCTGCCTTCGAAGGTGAAGGTGTCGACGTCGTTGATCTGCGTGAACATCGGGACCAGGGTCAGCCGGACGAAGCGTTTGTCATCGCTGACGACCGCTTGCACGTTCAGCTGAGTGCCTTCGTTGAGGACGACGATCACCGGCTGCTGGGCGACGGCAAAGTCACCGACGACCGGGATGATGCTGGTCACGAAGGGCCGCGACGTGGTGTCGTTGATGCTGGCCATCTGACCGTCGAACAGCGTCACTTTCGGGGCCTGCAAAACGTTGCTTCGCGAGTCGCCCTGGGCGGCTTCGAGGAAGAAGAACGCCTCGATGTCGCTGAGGATCGCGAAGCCGACCTGAGCACCTTGTCCGGGGCTGTAACCCCCGAAGGTGGGCGCCGTGGGCCCGAAACTCCCTTGGTTGAACTGGATGTCCAGGTCGGAGGTGAGCACGCGGTTTTGGTTGCTCAGACCGACCGTGACGCTCGGGCCGCGGTCTTCCGGCGGAATCGTGGCCACGTTGTCATCGATCGCAAAGTCGAAGTCGACACCGATCCGCTCGTAGAACGAGTCGCTGAGCGTGATGAAGCGAACTTCGATCGTGACCTGCAGGTTCTGCAGCCGGCGAAGCGACTCGAGCAGATCGGCGATCTGTTCGTGAACGTCGGTCGTCGTGCTGATGACCAGCGACAGGTTGGCCTGGTAGGGAGCCATCGTGCTCGGTCCGCCAAGGGCTTCCCAGGTGTCGGGCTCGATCGTCGTCTCGATCAACTCCATCAGCGAATCGAAGTCGGCAATCGCACCGGCACCACGACCGTTCTTGCCCATCACGCCGTTGGCACCGGCCATCGGGTACCCGCCACTGCCGTACTGAGCCAGCGTGTGGGGATTCATTTCGCCGCTGGCACCGCTACGGCTGGCCGCCAAGTCCATCGTCGACATCGGCGAGATGTGGACGTCGGTCGACTGGGCGGTCATTTGATACGCAGCCCGCAGGGCACCGGCCAAACCGTCGTCATAACCGCTGACGAAGTTCGGGATCGGAATCACCAGGTCGGCGACCTTGTACGGAACGGGGACCAGGTTCCCACGCTTCCGCGTCGGGCTGGTGATCTTCAACACTTCGTCCTGGATCATCCAGGTCAGGTCATAGCGATCGAGCAGCAGCTGCAGGGCGCTCTTGAGCATGATCGGCTGCTGCAGGTCGAGCGTCACCGGTTCGTCGAGGTTGACGCGAGCTTCGGCGACCGCTTGTTGGTCGATGTAGATCGGAACGCCAGCGACGGTGCCGAGCGTCTGCAAGACTTCACCCAAGGGGCGGTTCGGGAATCGCACGTCGACGGTGGTCTGCAGCCGCTGGCGGATCCGCTCCTCGCTCTCGCTCAATCCCGAGCGTTGGGCGAGTTGGTCGAGTCGGCGGGCGCTCATCGCTTCCCAGACTCGAGCTTCCGGCATGTGCATCGGCAGCGCCGGATCGGGCATCGAGGCGGAGCGTTCCACGTCGAGCAGGTAGTCGGCGAACGTTTCCTCTTTGCTAGCGGCAATCTCTTCGTTCATGAGCAGACGCAGCGCCATCCGGCTGCGGCTGAGCATCTGCACCGAGATCTCCGAGTCGGGAGCCAGCACGGCGACCTGCTTGGCCACCACCTCGGCTTCCGGATAGCGACGCTCTTCCATGTACTGATCGAACGTGTCGACCAGTTCGGCGATCTTATCGTTCGATGCCGAACGTTGGACGCGGCCGTTCTCCAGATCCGATTCGATCTGTTCGTTGCGGAGCTGCAACTCGATCGACGCGCGGTTCTCTTCGACGTACTTCTGCTGTTCGGCCTGGGCCCGCTGGACGATGCTGGCCATCTGTTGGCGGAACGCTTCGTCCGATTTCGACTCGAGCACGCGACGCAGCAGGCGATTGATTCGGTCGAGCGCTTCGGTGGGATGCGAAGTGCTGATTTTCTGAGCCTCGCTCAGCTCGTTGCTGATCTCGCGGTAGAGCCGCTGACGCTCCAGCTGCTGCTGCTGGTCAACCGCTTCGAGCGGCGTCAACGGGGCTCCGCCAGGGGCCGGAGCCATCGCTTCGGGCTGCAACAACGTCAATTTGTCTTTCAGCTGCTGGCGGACCTCCGGCGTCAGCTCGGCTTCGAACCGCCACGCTTCGAGGAACTTGCCGCGAGCGGCGGCGCGATCGCCAGCCGCCAGGGCTTCGATGCCTTCGGCGTACAGCTGGGCACCGCGTCCGGAGTTGGCAGCCGACTCTCCAGCCGGAGGCAACTCCAGCGAGGCCGAACCCTGCACCGGGCGGACTTTCTCACCGGCCGTTTCCAGCGACGCCCCGGGAGCCCCGCCAGCCTGCATGACACCGCTCGGAGGCATCACGCCTCCGGCCGGAATCACCCCGCTGCGGCGTGCGGCCGATTCAGCGTCGAGCAGCAATTGCCAAACCCGCGGCTCTCCAGGGTTGAACATCGTGTCGGGAACGCCGAGGGCATCCGCACGACGAGCGATCTGCAAGGCGGCGGCATGATCGCCCCGCTCGAGAGCGGCGCGGCCTTGAGCGACCAGTCGCGAGGCTTCCACCTTGCGGGCCTCGAGCGATCCGGTCCCACCTGCCGGCGTCGCCGCCGCACTTGCCGCACTCCCCGGGGGAATTGCGAAGGCGGGGTTCGCCGCCGGCGGTCGCAACTGCTGGGGATCGACCCCGGCCGCCACGAGCGCTCGACCGGCTTGCATCAGCGGCTCGCGCATCTCGGCGAGTCCTCCCGAAGCGGCCGCAGCGGCTTGGAATTTCTCCACCGCCAGAGCGTTGTTCTTCGCATCGAGCGCCTGCCGCGATTCCCGTAGCAGGGCCGCGGCACGCGCCGCGTCGGCGGAGCTCGATGTCGTTGTGCCCGGGGAGCCCCCGGGCGGCTTGGCTAGGGTTTGCGCCACGATAGGGGCGGCCGGAAAGGCCACCGCGGCGGCAAGGCCGGTCGCGACCAGCCAAGCGCGGTTCAGCACGGTCACTCTCAACGCGACTCTCCTTCTTCGCTGTTGAACCAGACCCGACGCGTCGGCGACGGCTCTCGGTAGCCCGGTTTTATGTCATTCGCAACGCGCGAACCCACACGCCGCCGCGGCTCGCCCACCCATGGACAATCATTCGGCATTTGCCCCCCGACTTCTCCGCAAAATCCGCAGAATCGGAACAACCGGACTACCGCTCTCAGCTTGCCAGTCCGCTGCCAGTCGATTGCCGATGCGTGGACGAGCGGCAGGTACCCCAACTTCCTCAGGGTTCCCGCGGCCCGGTCTCTACGTATCTCCTCCACCCCCCGGCACTCCTTGTCGAAAGGCGGACGGCGGGGATTAGCACCCGGCCAAGAGCGTCGTCAACCCCAATTCGCGGGAGACCGGCGAACGCAAGCACCTGACGCCGGGCACTGGGCACTGGGCTCTACACAAATCCAAAGGCAATAAAGATAAAAACAAACGACACCCTCCCCCTGGGAGGGTCGCGAGGAACGAGCGGGGAGGGCCTCCGTAACGGTAGGCTCGCTTACGGCGCAATCGTTGGGGATCGCTCTCCCTCCCCTCGCTGACGCTCGACCCTCCCGGGGGGAGGGTGACTTCCTCGGCCCATTTTGCGATCCTCACAAGCCACCAAAAACCGGTCCCTCCTCGCCACTCTCACCTCCAGGTTCCCATGCCCGCCCAACGAATTCTGATGCTCGTCGGTGATTTCGTCGAAGACTACGAAGCGATGGTCCCGCTGCAGATGCTGCGGATGGTCGGCCACGAGGTCGACGTCGTCTGTCCGGAAAAGCGTCCCGGCGAGAGCGTGCAGACGGCGATCCACGATTTCGAAGGGCATCAGACGTACAGCGAGAAACCGGGCCACCGGCTGGCGATCACGGCCGATTTTTCGGCGGTCGATCCGGCCGACTACGACGCTCTGGTCCTGCCCGGCGGGCGAGCTCCGGAGTACCTGCGGATGAACCCGCGGGTGCTGGAGATCACCCGGCATTTCGCCGAAGCCAACAAGCCGCTCGCCGCGATCTGCCATGGCCCGCAGATCCTCACCGCCGCCGGCGTCCTGCGCGGCCGCCGCTGCAGCGCCTACCCGGCCGTCGCCGCCGAAGTCGCTGTGGCCGGAGGAGAGTACGTCGAGCCGGCGGCGACGATGGATTCGGCCCATACCGATGGCAATCTCGTGACCGCTCCGGCCTGGCCTGCCCACCCGGCGTGGATCCGCCAGTTCCTCGCGGTGCTCGGGTCAAAAATCGAACCGTAGGTCGGTTCGTCATCAGCCGCCGGGCGCTAGCCCCCGGTTCCCGACAACCGTGGCAGAACCGGACGCTAGCGCGTGGCGGCTGATGCCTGCTCCCGGCGATCCGCCGTCGGTAGTCCCTGGGCAAGCTGAAGAACGCTCCGGCGGCTTTTCCCGCCCGGCGACCGGGTGCCCGCGTTGCACTCGGCCGCCGCTCCCCCCAAAATGTCGCCTCTCGAGTGATATTCTCGCTGCGAATCTTTCTCTCCTGGAGTCTCCCACCATGCCACGTCCTGTCACATTGTTCACCGGTCAGTGGGCCGACCTGGGTATCGAAGAGATGCTGCGGATGACCTCCGAATTCGGCTACGACGGCATCGAGCTCGCCTGCTGGGGCGACCACTTTGAAGTCGACCGCGCGATGGCCGAAGACGACTACTGCGACAACAAACGGGCGATGCTCGACCAGCACGGGCTGTCCACTTATGCGATCAGCGCCCATCTGGTGGGGCAAGCGGTCCTGGACCGGATCGACGAGCGGCACAAGGCGATTCTGCCCGACTACGTCTGGGGCGACGGCGATCCCGAGGGCGTCAATGCGCGAGCGGCTGAAGAACTCAAGCAGACCGCCCGAGCCGCCAAGAAATTCGGCGTGAGCGTCGTCAACGGATTTACCGGCAGCAGCATCTGGCACCTCAACTACTCGTTCCCCCCGGTGCCGCCGAAGATGATCGATGCCGGGTTCGACCTGCTCGCCGAACGCTTCAACCCGATCCTGGACGTGTTTGGTGAGTGCGGCGTGCGGTTCGCCCTCGAGGTCCACCCGACCGAGATCGCGTTCGATATCTACACCGCCGAGCGGACGCTCGAGGCGCTCGACCATCGCGAGGAATTCGGCTTCAACTTCGACCCCAGCCATCTCCACTGGCAAGGCGTCGACCCGGTGCAATTTATCCGCCGATTCCCCAATCGCATCTACCACGTTCACATCAAAGATGCGATCGTGAACCTCAACGGCCCGTCGGGAATTTTGGCCAGCCATTTAAACTTTGGCGACCCTCGCCGCGGTTGGGATTTTCGCTCGCCCGGTCGAGGGGGGGTGAACTTCGAAGAAATCATCCGCGCTCTGAACGACATCGGCTACGACGGACCGCTGTCGATCGAGTGGGAGGATTCGGGCATGGAGCGAACTTTCGGAGCCCGCGAAGCGTGTGGGTTTACCAAACGGCTCGACTTCGCCCCAAGCGGCCGGGCGTTCGACGCCGCTTTCGATGACGATAACGACTGAGCCCCCGCAAGAGGATTCCGGGAATGCAAGTGACAGTGAACGGTAAACCGCACCAGGTCGACCGCGGGACGACCGTGATCGATCTGCTGCGGACGGCTGGTGTCCCGGAGAATTATCTGGCGGTCGAGATCAACGACGACGTCGTCCCCCGCGAGCGTCATGCGACGCAGACGATCGCCGACGGCGACCGAATCGAAGTCGTGACGCTCGTCGGCGGCGGCTGAAGAGCCCGCCGGGGTGCCCTGCCAATCAGCCGCAACGCGCTAGCGTCCGGTTCTGCCACGGTTGTCGAGAACCGGGGGGCTAGCGCCCGGCGGCTGATGAAATTTACGGCGTTTGCCCTCGGTACCGTTTCCCGCACCGATTTCCCCACGACACGAGTAGGAATGCATGGCAACCGCTGAGGCGCGCACCCCGAACGATCTTGTCGAGGACGATCTCCTGAAGGTCGGGGGGCGGACGTTGGCCAGTCGGCTGATCGTCGGCACCGGCCGCTTCGACAGCATGGAGCAGATGCGGGCGGCGCTCGACGCTTCGGGGGCCGATTGCGTCACCGTAGCGGTCCGCCGCGAACGGCTGTACGACCGTAGCGGCCAGAACATCCTCGACTTCCTCGACCTCCAGCGGTACGTGCTGCTGCCGAACACCGCCGGCTGCTACAACGCCACCGATGCGGTTCGCGCCGCACGGCTTGGACGCGAGATCCTCCGCACCCTGGAAAACCCGGGCAGCGACTGGGTCAAGCTCGAAGTTCTCGGCGATAGCAAGACGCTCCTCCCCGACCCGGCCGAGACCGTGGCCGCCTGCCGCCAATTGGTCAAGGAAGGTTTCAAAGTCCTCTGCTACACCAGCGATGATCCGGTCACCGCGCGGCGGCTCAAGGATGTCGGAGCGACCAGCGTGATGCCGGCCGGCAGCCCCATCGGCTCGGGGCAGGGCCTGCTGAACCCCAACAATCTGCGGATCATCCTCGAGTATCTCAAGGACGGCGATCCCGATTATCCCGTGATCATTGATGCCGGAGTCGGTACGGCGAGCGACGTGTCCGAAGCGTTCGAACTGGGTGCCGACGGCGTGCTGCTCAATACGGCCATCGCCCATGCTCGCGAGCCGGTTCGGATGGCGCGAGCGATGCGCCACGCCGCCTTGGCGGGACGCGATGCCTATCTCGCTGGCCGCATTCCTCGCAGGCTCTACGCCACGGCCAGCAGCCCCGAAGAGGGTGTCATCAGCAGTCGCCCCTACGGCCACTCCTGATCGCTCCACGCTTCGCCCTCGCCAAGGAACCGCTTGATGCAGTATCGCCCACTTGGCCGCACCGGGATTGAACTCTCCGCGCTCGGATTCGGCGCTTCCTCGATCGGCCAGGAGTTCCGGCAAGTCGATCTGCAAGACGCGCTGCGAGCGGTGCGGGTCGCCCTGGACGGCGGGATCAACTACATCGACACCGCCGCTTACTACGGCCGCGGGATGAGCGAGATCATGCTCGGTCGGCTGCTCCCCGACCTGCCTCGCGAGAGCTACTACCTGAGCACCAAGCTCGGACGCTACGCACCCCAGCACTTCGATTTCAGCCCGCGTCGAGTCGCCGAAAGCATCGACATTTCGCTTGAGCGGATGGGGATTGAGACGATCGATATCGTCTTCTGTCACGACATCGAATTCGTCGACGTCGATCAAGTCTTTGAAGAGACGCTGCCGGCGCTCCGCAAGCAGGTCGAGCTGGGAAAAGTCCGATGGATCGGCGTCAGCGGCTACCCGATGCAGATTTTCAAACGGGCGCTGGCCGAGACCGCAATCGATGTCGTGCTGACCTACAACCACTACACGTTGCAGAACGACAGGGCGCTCGAGCTCGTTCCCCTGTGTCAGGAAAAAGGTGTGGGACTGATTAACGCGGCTCCTTTTTCGGCGCGGTTGCTGACCGACGCTCCGCTTCCAACCTGGCATAAGGCGACACCCGAAGTCCGCCGGATCGCCGCAGCCGCCGCTGAGCATTGCCGAGAGCGCGGAAGCGACATCGCCAAACTGGCCCTGCAGTACTCGATTGCCCACCCCGGTTTCGCCTCCTGCGTGAGTGGATCGGCCAACCCCGACCGCGTCGCCCAGTGGCTGCAGTGGATGGAGGAACCGCTCGATCAAAGCTTGGTCGACGAAGTGCAAGCGATTCTCCGCCCGATCCACAACTGGGCGTACTGCGAAGGCCGCCCCGAGAACAACGATCCCTCTGAGTACTGAGTACTGAGCACTGAGTACTGGCCGCAGCCCGAGCGATTTCTGCCATGCGCGCGATCCGTCTGAACAGCCCCCAGCAGTTCGTCCCCATCGATCTCGACGAACCGCCCCCTCCGGGCGCAGGACAGGCCTTGGTGCGAACGCATCAGATGGGCATTTGTGGGACCGACCTCGGCGGCTACCTCGGCAAGATGCCGTTCTTCAATTACCCCCGAATCATCGGCCATGAACTGGGCGTCGAGGTTTTGGAGGTGGGGCCAGGGGTGAGCGGGGTGCGGCCCGGAGATCGCTGCAGCGTCGAGCCGTATCTGAATTGCGGACGCTGCTATCCCTGCCGCCGCGGTGCGACGAACTGCTGCGAATCGAATCAAACGCTCGGGGTGATGTGCGACGGAGGGCTCTGCGAGCGTTTCGTGATCCGGGCCGACAAGCTGCACGTCTCCCGCTCGCTCAGCTACGAGCAACTGGCTTTGGTGGAGACGCTGGCCATCGGCTGCCACGCGGCGAATCGCGGCGGCAACGGAGCCAACGATCAAGTGCTGATCGTCGGCGCCGGGCCGATCGGCTTGGCGACTCTCGAATTCGTCAGGCTCTCCGGCGCCACACTGACCGTGATGGACATGCTCGAGTCACGCCTCGAGTTCTGTCGCGAAACGTACGGCATTGAGAATCGGATCCGCTATGAGTCGGACGAGCAAGCCTTGGACGAGGTCTTACAGTTGACCGGCGGCGATCGGTATCCGGTCGTGATCGATGCGACCGGCAACCATCACTCGATGACCGGAGCGATGCAGTTCGTGGCCCACACCGGGACGCTGGTTTACGTCGGCATCACCAGCCAGACGCTGTGCTTCCCGCACCCCGTGCTTCACAAACCGGAGATGACACTCAAGGCCAGCCGCAATGCGTTGCCCAGCGATTTCTCGAGAATCATCCGTCTGATCGAAGAGGGCACGATCGACACCGCCCCCTGGATCACCCACCGCACCGATCTGGAGCGGATGATCGACGAGTTCCCAAGCTACGCGAAACCGGAAAGCGGAGTGATCAAAGCCGTGGTGAAGGTCAGCTAACATGTCGGACGCGATACATCGCCCGAGAGGCCAAACTTGCGGCAGTACGTCACGAAACAGTGTGACAAATCAGCCGCCACGCGCTAGCGTCCGGTTTCTGCGGAATCTGTGAGAACCGGACGCTAGCGCGTGGCGGCTGATGAATAACCCGGGCGCACGTAACAGCGACCGACTTGATGGAGAATTTGATGCTCGAGCTGTCCAAGTATTCCTTCGGCGTCGGAGATCGCTTTGCCCATCAAGCCAAGCCACAACTGCGGGCTTGCCAGTTGGCGGCCGAGCAGGGTGTCGAAGTCACGCCCGTGTGGAATAAATCCAACCGCGAACACTCGACCGTCGGTTCTCGACCCTGCAGTGTTCGCGTGGCGGCGGACGAAGCGGTGCGGGAACTGGGCTGGAACCAACCGTACCATGTCGATGCTGATCATATTGGGCTGAGCACGGTCGAGCCCTTTCTCGATTCGTCCGACTTCTACACCCTCGATGTGGCCGATTGGATCGGGCGACCGGCCGCCGAAGCAGACATCTCCAGCTTCATCGAAAGGCATCCGCATCTAAGCGGGACGATCGTCGTCCCGGGCATCGCTTCGCCGCTGGAGATCCCCCGCGCCGAAGTCCGCCGCATCGTCGGTCACTATTTGTTGGCCGTTCAACAAGCAGGACAGATCTACCGGCACATCGAAGCGGCCAAGGGAGCGGGAACGTTCATCGCGGAAGTTTCGATGGATGAGACCGACCAGCCGCAGACACCACCAGAGCTGCTGGTCATCCTCGCAGCCCTCGCCGACGAATCGATTCCGCTGCAAACGATCGCCCCCAAGTTCACGGGGAGATTCAACAAAGGAGTCGACTACGTGGGGGACGTGGCCCAGTTCGAGCGGGAGTTCTCGGACGATCTCGCCGTGATTGCCTACGCCGTCAAACATTTTGGGCTGCCAGCGAACCTCAAGCTGAGCGTGCATTCGGGGAGCGACAAATTTTCGATCTACGCGCCGATGCGGCGGGCGCTGCGGAGATTTGACGCGGGGGTGCATCTCAAGACCGCCGGCACGACTTGGCTCGAAGAGGTCATCGGACTCGCCGAATCGGGAGGCGAAGGTTTGGCGTTGGCCCAGCAGATCTACGCCGCGGCGGTGGAGGACCAAGAGGCATTGTGTGCTCCTTATGCCACCGTCATCGACATCGACGCCCGTCGCTTGCCGACCGCGGCCGAGGTTCAGGGCTGGTCGTCCGAGCAGTTCGTCGCGGCGCTGCGGCATGATCCAAGCGAGCCGCGGTTCAACCCCCACCTCCGCCAACTGATCCATGTGGGTTATAAAATCGCGGCGCGGATGGGTGATCGGTACCTGCGCATGTTGGAATCGTGCGAAGAAACCATCGCCAAGAATGTCACCGAGAATCTCTACGAGCGTCATCTGAAGCCGCTGCTGATCGACGACGTTTGAATCGCCGCTTCGACGAAGACTCCCGATCCATTCCCCCAAGGCATGAGCTGTGAAAAACGATTTGTTCAATCTTGAAGGTCAGACTGCGGTCGTCATCGGCGGAACCGGAGCCCTCGGTGGCGCGATGGCCGAGGCGCTCGGAAGTGCGGGAGCGAAAGTCGTCGTCGGCGGGCGGAATGCCGAGCGGGGTCAGGAATGCGTCGAGCGGATCGAGGGAGCTGGCGGCAAAGCGATCTTCCAGAGCATGGATGTGCTCGATCAGGGCTCGCTGATCGAAGCCCGCGAAGCGATCCTCCAGAGCTGTGGATCGGTCGATATTCTGCTCAACGCGGCCGGTGGCAATCACCCCGACGCGACGCTCCCCCCCGGAGCCGATTTCTGCAAGTTGCCGCTCGAGGCCTGGAACACGGTCTTCAATCTCAACTTGGTCGGCGGCGTGTTGCTCCCCTCCCAAGTGTTCGGCGAAGCGATGCTCACTGCCGGCCGCGGGAGCATTATCAACATCGCCTCGATGTCGGGGATGATCCCGCTCAGCCGCGTCGTCGCCTACTCAGCGGCCAAGAGCGCGGTGATCAACTTGACGCAGTTCCTCGCCCGCGAATGGGCCACCAAGGGGATCCGCGTCAACGCGCTCAGCCCCGGATTCTTTCCCGCCGACCAGAACCGCAAGCTGTTGTTCCAGCCCGACGGCAGCTACACCGAGCGGGGTCAGCAGATCATCGGCCACACGCCCATGGCTCGCTTCGGCGACCCGGAAGAACTCGCCGGAGCCATCGTGTGGCTAGCCTCCTCCAAAGCCTCGTCGTTCGTGACCGGGCAGAACATCGTCGTCGACGGAGGCTTCTCGTCCACGACCATCTGAGCATCCGGCATGAAATCTTGCATTACCGTCAGCTTGGTCGAAGAAGCCCGCGGCGGACCGTTTGTGTTGTGGGATAGCTTGCGAGCCGCGTGCGAGCTCGCCGAGCGATTGGGGTTTGACGCGATCGAGATTTTCGCGGCTGGCCCCGACGCCGTCGACCCACGCGAACTCCACTCGCTGCTCGACGACCACTCGCTGCGGCTGGCCGCTGTCGGGACCGGCGCGGGCTGGGTCAAACATCGCCTGCAACTGGCCGATCCCGACCCCGCACAGCGTCGCCGGGCGGTCGATTTTGTCCGCTCGATGATCGACTTCGGCGGCCCCTTCGGCGCCGCGGCGATCATCGGTTCGATGCAGGGACGGCATGGCGACGAGGTCAGCCCCGAGCAGGCCCGAGGCTATTTGGCCGAAGCCTTGGAGGCGTGCGGAGAGCATGCGGCTCCGTTCCAAACGCCGCTGTTCTACGAGCCGCTGAACCGCTACGAGACGAATCAGATCACGACCGTGGACGCGGGCGTGGGTCTGCTCGAGCACCTCTCCACCAAGAACGTCAAACTGCTGTGCGATTTGTTCCACATGCAGATCGAAGAGTGCGACGTCGCCGCGGCGCTCCGCCGCGGAGGACGGCACGTGGGGCACGTCCACTTTGTCGACAGCAACCGCCGTCCCGTGGGCGGAGGCCACACCGACTTTCGGCCAATCGTGCAGGCGCTCCGCGACATCGACTACTCGGGCTACCTCTCGGCCGAAGCCTTTCCCCATCCCAATCCACAGGCGGCGGCCGAGCAAACCATCCGTGCGTTCCGTTATTGGACCGGTTGCCCGTAGGCCGGTGCCCCCTAGACCGCTTGCCCGCGCGTTCAATCCTCCACCAGCCCACACCTCGAGGAGTCCTCGCGATGCTGCGTCACACGCTGATCCATCCGCAGATCAATGCTGTTCTCGGTGCCGCCGGACATCACGCGACGGTGCTGATCGCCGACGGAAATTATCCCGCATCGACCAAGCGAGGTCCGCGTGCGGAGCTGGTCAGTTTGAATCTGATGCCAGGGGTCGTGAGCTGCGATCAAGTCTTGCAAGCGATCCTCTCGGCCGTGCCCGTCGAAGCGGTTCGCACGATGCAGACCGAAGCGAGCGGGCCGTACGCGCTCTCGGGCGATCCGCCGGTCTGGGAAGATTACCGCCGCACGATTCAGCGAGCCGGTCTCGATCTGCAACTGGTGCCGACCGAGAAGTGGGAATTTTACGAAGCAGTTTCCAACGACGATCACATCCTCACCGTCCAGACGGCCGACCAACAACGCTACGCTAATATCCTGCTGACCATCGGCGTGCGGATGGATTGAGCACCGGATCCGTTCCTTCAGAGGCCCCCCTCGTGATCATCGATTCGCATCAGCACTTCTGGAAGCTCGACCTGCCGTTTGACTACGACTGGCTGAAGTCAGCCGAACACGCTCCGATCCACCACGATTACCTGCCCGAAGACTTGCTGGTGGAGATGCGTCGCGCCGGGGTCGACCGGGCCGTGTTCGTGCAGACGCAGCACAACTTGGAAGAGAACCGCTGGGCGCTGGAGTTGGCCGAACGGAATCCTTGGATCGCCGGCATCGTCGGCTGGGTCGATTTGACCAGTGACCAGTGCGAAGCTCAGTTGGCCGAGTTCACCAGCCATCGTCGCTTCGTGGGCATCCGTCACATCACGCAGGATGAACCCGATGACGACTTCCTCATCAGCGCTCCGGTGCTCCGCGGCTTGAGGGTCTTGGAAAAGCACGCCGTGCCATTCGACCTGCTGCTGCACACGCGTCACCTCCGGCACGTACCGACGCTCGCCACGCAGCTGCCAACCCTGCCGATGGTGATCGATCATCTGGCAAAACCGCACATCCGAGCCCGCCAGCTCGATGCGTGGAGCCAGGATTTCCGCCGCGCGGCCGAGCACCCGAACGTCTACTGCAAGCTCTCCGGGATGGTCACCGAAGCCGACTGGTACGCCTGGAAACCAGCCGACCTGAAGCCGTACGTCGACACGGCCCTCGATTGCTTCGGACCCGAGCGTTGCATGTTCGGCTCGGACTGGCCGGTCTGCGAATTGGCCGCTTCCTACCGCGACGTCGTCGAGACCCTCCGCGGACTCCTCGCCGGCCTCTCGGCATCCGAGCAGGCTTCCATCTTCGGCCGGACCGCCAAGCAGTTCTACCAGCTGTCCCCTGCGGCGGAACCGAGTGCTGCTTCCGCCGCCGAGCGGTAGGCTTGCCCTCCCCGCTCGTTCCTCGTGACCCTCCCGGGGGGAGGGTGACGTCGTGGCCCGCCACCGTATCCCAAGGGCGACCGTATCCCAAGGGCGACCGTCTCCTAATAAGGGAACTCGCCGCGCTACCACGAGGTGAACGGGACGGGCCACTCGAAGAACGGGACGGGAACCAGCACCGCGTGTTGCTCGAGCATGCTCCAGGCGCCGTACCAGGAGGTGTACTGCGTGAAGAACAGCACGAAGACGTAGAAGGCCACGAGCGGGACCGCAGCCAAGCGGGCGGTCCAGCGGAACAGACCGTACCGCGGCCGATCGCGGCGCATGGCTCGTCCCATCGCCCAACCGGTCAGCAGACGAGCCGGAAAAATGAAGACCACGAAGACGAGGCTCAACACGCCGACCACTTCCTGCGGCGTGGCCTCGATCTTCAGCAGGTAAAGGGGCAGGGCGGAAGCGAGCGTGACGAGGAGCGCGAACCAGAAAGCCAGCGGGGCGCGGCGGAAGTCTTGCCGAACCGTGCCAATCCGCCAGAAGGCGGCGAGCCGGTTTTCGGCCGCAAAGCGGGTTTGCAGGAACGGTAAATACAGCATCACGACCGCCAGCAGCACGCCGCCGAGCAGCCCGAGCAGGGCTGCCGCACCACTGCCTGCTCCACCACCACCGGCCGCTCCTGCTTGCGGCAACCGCGTCGAGGCGACCAGCAGCAACGTGGGAACCAGCAGCCACAGGACCGCGCCGATGAACCCCCTGGTCCCCAACCAAAAGTAGTGTGGCAAGTGCAGGGCGGCGACGAACTCCCAAGCCCCGTCTCGCGCTTCGGCCCACCACCGGCCGCGACGAAACGTGCGAATGAGCCGCAGCGGAGCCGGCCATAAAAAATGCCGCAGCCGCCCCCCCCGCAGCCACGCCCAGAGCAGGTGCACCGCGGCCACGGCGGTCAACCCGATCAAGGCGATCCGCAGCGTTCGCGCCGCCGGGCTTCCGCTCGCCACCAGCTCGGCCGAATGCCACTGATTCGAGAGGACGCGGAGCGGCAGCAGAATCAACCAACTGCCGACGACCAGGCTGCCGACGCGAGCCGCTTTGCGGACGCCGACCAGCCCGTCGCGAAGTCGCCCCGAGCGGGCCACGCGCCCGGAGACCTCGAGCAGGTATCCCAGGCTGAGCAATTGCACGATTGGGATGCTCGCCAGCACCGCCAGGGCAGCGATCAGGCTGAGGAGGCCAAAGCACCACTCCCACCCGCTACCGATCTGCCGGAACAGCCACTTCAGTGTCGTCATCCGTCGAGAACCATCGGGGAGGATCGGTGGGTCAAGATTTCGTTCCGCCGAACGAATCTCTCCACATTACTGAAACCCGCCGCGGAACACCGGGGTTTCGTATAATGAGCCAAAGAGGCAATTTCGCTCGGGCTCGTCCTTCCGCCTTGACTTCGGGAGCTCTCGTGCCACCACCTCCCCTCCCGCCCTTTGGGAATCCCGAAGAATCCTCGCCCGACTCCGAAGCGAGCTTCGCCGGGGAAGAGGTCCTCGAAGCGAGGCTCATCGTGGCCGAGGAGCATCCCGCACCCGGCCGGCGACTTGAGCCCCGCCGGCGTCGGGTGCGGGATGCTTTCCTCCTGCTCCTGTGTCTCGGCGGTTTGGCGGCCATGGCGGGAGGGCTGCTCGTCGGGCAACCGTCGCCAGCCAAACGATACTCCTTGGCCGCCTATCGCCAGCCCTCCTTTGAAGACACCGTGGCGGCGGTCGACCACGAGTTCGCCGCCGCTTGGCAAGAAGCGGGAATCACGCCCGCCGCCGCGGCCGATCCGCTGCAGATCGCCCGCCGGTTGTCGCTGGGGCTAGCCGGAACCGTTCCTTCGATCGAGGAGATTCGGCTGCTCGAGCGGCTGCCCGAGGCGCAGCAGGTGAAGTGGTGGACCGAGCATCTGCTGCATGACCGACGTCACGCCGATTACTGGGCGGAACGGCTCGCCCGGGTTTACGTGGGCACCGAGAATGGTCCCTTCCTGGTCTATCGCCGCCGTCGATTTGTGAACTGGCTGAGCGATGCGATCGCCCAGAATCGCAACTACGATGCGATCGTTCGCGAGCTGATCAGCGACCGTGGGGTCTGGACCGACTCGCCAGCGGTGAATTTTGTCTCCGTCACGGCCGATCCCACGGAGGGCAACAAGCCGGACGAGACGCGGCTGGCCGGACGGGTCAGCCGCGCCTTTTTAGGAGTCCGCATCGACTGCCTGCAGTGCCACGACGATTTCCTGGGCACGCTCGAACTCGGCTCCTTCGCAGGGGACCTCGGTGATCTCCAGTCGGGCGAGCAGCAGCACTTCCACCAGCTGGCCGCGTTCTTTTCCGAAGCCCAGGCATCGCTGCTGGGGATTCACGATCGGCCGCGGCCTTACGAGTTTCAGTACTTGGATCAAGCAGCCCCGGAAGTCGTCGAGCCCCGACCGCCGTTTCTTCCGCAGTTGTTGCCGGAATCGGGAACCCGCCGCGAGCGTCTGAGTCGCTGGGTCACGCATCCAGAGAACCGTCCGTTTGCCCGCGCCACGGTCAACCGCGTGTGGGCGTTGATGTTCGGGCGGCCGTTGGTCGATCCGGTCGACAGCATCCCGCTCTCCGGCGAGTATCCACCGGGGCTCGAGGTTCTGGCCGAAGATTTCACCGCCCATGGCTACGACCTCCGCCGGCTGATCCGGATCATCGCCTCGACGGCAGTCTTCCAGCGAGACAGTCGAGCGGAGTACGAGGCCACGCCCGCGATGGAGGAGAGCTGGGCGCTGTTCCCCCTCAGCCGCTTGCGTCCCGAGCAGGTAGCCGGCTCGCTCTTGCAAGCCTGCTCGCTGCAAACGATCGACGCCCAGTCGCACATTCTGTTTCGGCTCGCCCGGTCCGCTCAGCAGAACGAGTTTGTCACCCGCTACGGCGACACCGGGGAAGACGAGTTCTCCGAGCATGGCGGAACGGTCACCCAGCGGCTGCTGATGATGAACGGCAAGTTGGTCGACGAGCAGATTGGCGAGAATCCGCTGGTCAATGCTTCAGCTCACATCGCCCGCTACGCGCCGGACCCAGAGCAAGCGGTCGAGACGGCGTACCTCGCCCTGCTCGCGCGACGGCCGACGCCGGGGGAACGCGAACACTTCGTCGCTCGGATCACCGCGGCTCCCAAACGCAACACGGCCACGGTGATCGAAGATCTGTACTGGGTTCTGATCAACAGCACCGAATTTTCTTGGAACCACTGATGGCACACCCCACTCATGCCCATCGCCGCACGATGCTTCAGGCCGCCGCAGCTGGTGGGATTTGCTGGCTGACGCCGCTCGCCGAAATGCTCGCCCGGGCCAGTGAACCCGGTTCGGGTGGCAAGCGAGCCGGTCGCGAGTCCAGAGGCCGAAAGGGTCGACCGCGATCGGTGATCGTGCTCTGGCTGCAAGGCGGCCCCAGTCAGTTGGAGACGTTCGATCCGCACGAGGGGACGCGGATCGCCGCCGGGACCCGCTCCTGCGAGACGGCCGTCAAAGGGATCCGCTTGGCCGAAGGTCTGGAGCGGACCGCCGCGGAGATGCAATCGATCTCGCTGGTCCGCTCGCTCATCAGCAAGGAAGGGGACCACGAGCGGGCGACGTATCACGTGAAGAATGGTTTCCGTCCCGATCCGACGCTTGTGCATCCCTCCCTCGGATCGGTCCTCTGCCACATGCTGAGCGATAACGTCGAGATTCCCCGCCACGTTTCGATCCTGCCCGGACAGTGGCCGGCCCGGGGCGGCTATCTCGGCGATCGCTACGACGCGTTCAAAGTCGGAGACCCGAGCCAGCCCGTCCCGGACGTTCGCGCCCGAACCGGCGAGGATCGCCATCTCCGCCGCTTGGAAGATTTGCGGGACATCGTCGAACCCGCCTTTGCCGCTTCGCGATTGCAGCAGCTCGATGACCGCCGCACGCTGCATCAGCATTCGATCGGCCGCGCGGTGCGGATGATGTCGTCCGAACAACTCTCGGCGTTCGACGTCAGCAGCGAACCGGCGGAAGTCCGCGCCGCTTACGGCGACACTCCCTTTGGCCGCGGAGCGCTAGCGGCGGTGCGGCTGATCGAAGTCGGCGTGCGGTGCGTCGAAGTCACGCTCAATGGTTGGGACAGCCACGTCAACAACCACAGCATCCAGAGTTCGCTCGTCCAGACGCTCGATCCGGCGTTTGCCGCGCTCGTCGCCGACCTCCGCCGCCGCGACCTGTTGGACGAGACGGTCGTCCTGTGCGGAGGCGAATTCGGACGCACCCCCTCGCTCAATCGCGCCGAGGGGCGCGACCATTGGCCGCATGGATTTTCGATCGCACTGGCCGGGGGAGGAATCGCCGGCGGACGCGTGGTTGGCGAAACCTCACCGGAACCCCGCCTCGACGCGAGCGATCTGACGCAGAACGTCGCCGAGCCCCGCACCGTTGCCGATGTGCACGCGACCATCCTGCACGCCCTCGGGATCGACCACCATCAAGAGCTGATGACGCCGGTCGGCCGCCCGATGAAACTCAGCGAAGGCCAAGTCATCCAAGACCTGCTGGCGTAGCGGCCCCAGTACCCAGTACTCCGCACTCAGTAATGCGGGGGTTTGTCGTCTTCAAGCGTCCTCGGCGTGGCGGTTTCCGCGGCCGCCTGCAACCCTTCGAGCCGCTCGGCGAGCCGCTGGACGCTGCGGCGGAGGCGGTCGAGCTGATTGGCTTGCTCGGTGACGACGAGATTCAGCGTCTCGTAATCCCGCTGCTGGTGAGCCAGAGCGACTTCCAGGTGCGTGATCCGATCCGCCAAATCTCTCGCGGTAGCCATGATGAGGACTCGTCCTTTACAGTTCGATCAGTCGACCGCCGGACGGGCCTCGCATGCACTGCAGGGGGAAAACGTCCAGCGGATTGTAGGTGTGCACCATTAAATCGCCGTCTCCCCAGCGGACAATCTTCAGCCGGTATCCGCAAGGCCAGCAGAACGTGTGCGTGGTGCGGCCAAACAGCCCCTGGTGAGTCTCCAGTTCCGGAACGCCGACCACCGAAGCGGGGATTGTGACCGGAACTTGGGTCGGGCAGCACCCGCCCGCCAGCTCGAGGATCGTGTACTGCTGCTCGACACTTTCGGCATGACCGGTCGCCCAGCCGATCAGCGGGTGATTCCAGTAGCGGATCGTGGGAACGTCGCAGCAGGTCGCCCGCCCCCCCAGACCGCTGAGGTCATCGAGATCGGTGGGGAAGGGGGGATCGAAGAGTTGCACCCCTTGGTCCGCACCTTCGGCATCCCAGACGTTCGGCCAGTCACCGCCGCCAAGAAGCGCACCGGAGCCTTCGATGCCCGAACCTTCGATGCCCGGACCTTCGACGATCGCCGACTCGCCGTCGAGGATCTCCGGATACTCGAGAGTTTCCGATCCAAGAGGGACGTCCGAGTAAATCGTGTCGCCTTCGGCGGGCCAGTCGGGGGTGGTAATCCCGTCTTCCGCCCAGCGGTGCGATTCGTAAGGCAAGGACTGATGGGGGGCGGCCAGCGTCGGGACCGAGTCGTCGACGATGACACTCGCGCCACTCGAGACCGGATCGGGAGTCGGTGCGGGAGTCGGTAATTCCTCGTGGGCCACCGGGCGGAACCAGTCGCTGAACCAGTTCGCCGGGGCGTGCGCGGCGGACAGGGCCACGAACAACAAGGGCAATGCGGCAAGTCGCAGAATTGGCGAGAACATGGCTTCGAAGGGAGCTGAAAGGCAAAAGTGTTGACCGGCCCACAATCCAGGGCCGCTAGCCAAACCTAGCTCGCACTTTGCGCGCACAAAATTTTCCGGTTTCCGGTTTCCGGTGTCCGGTGTCCGGTACGAGTACCGCTGCGCTGAGTACGAGTAGGAGTGCGAATCTTTCCGTGCACATCCGTGTCCTTCGTGGTTCCCTCCCGCCTCCCGCCTCCCGCCTCCCGCCTCCCGGCTACCGGCTACCGGCTACCGGCTACCGGCTACCGGCTACCGGCTCTTCCGGTTGCGACGAATAAAAGGCTCATGCTGGTGATAGCGGACAGCCGAATGAGAGGAGTTGAGTCGAAAGGTCGCCGGGCACCCGGCACACCCACAGAGAGGCGATGCGAGATGTTACGAACCACGGGGTTGTCGATTCTGGGGATCTGCGGAGCACTGTTCGGCGTCGCGATTGGAGCCGATTCGGCCTGGGCGCAGGCCCCCTACGGCGATCGGGCTCCTTACGACGCCGCGTCGATCCGTCTGCGGCCGGTAGGCAACAACACCTATCCGCCAGTGGTGACGGCTCTGGCGATCGATCCGCGCGGCGAGCTGCTGGCCGCTTCGGGCGACGACCACATCATCCGCATTCTTGCCCGGCCGTCGCTGAAAACGCTCAAGGAATTGGCCCTGCATGAAGACTGGGTCCAGACGCTCGACTTCAGTGACGATGGCTCGACACTTGTCTCGGCGGGCAACGATGGACAAGTGATCTTGTGGGACCGCGACAAAAATTGGGAGACTCGCCAGCGGATTACGGGAGCTCCCGCGATCCGCTCCGTCCAGTTCTCGCCCGACGGCAGCCAAGTGGCGGCGGTCGGTTTTCAGCCTCAACTGTTCCTGATGGGAATCGGCAATGCCGCTCGGCCGACGCTCCAGTGCGGTTGCCGCGACCTCCGCTGCGTGGCGTTTCGCGGGGATGGTTCAGTCGTCGCCGCGGCAGGCCGCAGCGGCGACATCCACTTTTTCGATGCTCGCACCGGATCGGCGATTGACGAAGTGCAATTGCACGGCGACCGAATTCGTGCGATGCAGTTCGTCGCTCAAACCAGTCGCATCGTCTCGGTCTGCGAGGACGGTCACGCCGTGCTGTACGACATGGATGCCAAGCGGATTATCCACGAAATGCAGGTGCCCGGATGCAAACTGCAGACGCTGGCGATGGTCGACGCCACCCATGTCGCCCTCGGCGGCACCGACAACTTCGTCCACCTTTTCAACCTTGAGACCGGCAAGAAAGCCCTGACGCTCGAAGGGCACACCGGTTCGATCGCAGCGATGGTCGGCGACCGAGGCGAGCTGTTCAGCGGCAGCTTCGACACGACGATCCGTCGCTGGAGTTTGCAGAAGCTCGCCCAAGGGGCGCGTGTGGCCGACGCCGAAGCGGCCGAACAGCCCGACGCGCGGACCAGCCGCCGTCCCTAGTCAGCACCGTTCGTAGTCAGCACCGTTCGTAGTCAGCACCCCGAACCCGCTCCGCTTGACCGGCAATCACGCCACCCGGCAGGAAGCCCCGTGGCCCACACGACGCACGGCACTCGCGGCCGGCGACAAACCGAACGTACAGGGAGGTACAGGCAATGTGGAACTTGGCCAAACGCTGGACTCGCGGTCGCCGCACGGCGAGCTCGCAACCGGTTCGCCTCCCCGGGGCTCGCGCCCCGCAGGTCCGCCGCACGCTCGCCCCGGAGCAGCTCGAGTCGCGGCGGATGATGGCCGCCGATGCCTTGCACGTCGGACTGGTCTATCTCGAAACCGACTACCTCAACACCTCTCCGGACCAAGCCGGGGACATGTATCCCGACCGCTTCCTGCTGTCGTTCAGCGGCGGGGCCGAGGGGACCGAGTTGACCGAACTCCAGCTGTCGACCGACAAAGACGGCGACGGATTGTCGATCGGTGACTTGATCTTCGATACGGTCGCGGGGGGTCGCGGCAAAGGGGGCTCGCACCCGTTCCGCATCGTCGCGATCAACGCCGCCGATCCCAACGCAACCGTGACGGGCACGGTCGACGATGGCGGACAACTGCTGACGCTGCGGCTGACGAATTTCCGCGCCGGCGACACGGTCGAATTCTCGCTCGACGTCGATGAAGTCTTGAGGGTCTCGCCCGACCTCGACTTCTTCAACAGCCGCTTGGACGAGATCGCCAGCGGCCAGGAGTTCCAGGACTCGATCCTGACCGCCACGTTCCAAGCACCGCACTACGAAACGGCGACCGCCCAGGACGTGTTCTTGAACGACTTCGGCGATCCCCAGGCCAGCCATGGCTTGAATCTGCCGCCCGACGAAAGCGAGGACCCAAACAGCCGTCCGAACCGTTCGGCCGCGGCGATCGCTTCGACGGCTCAGGTTCCCAAGCCGATTTCGATTGCCGGCTCGGTCTATGTCGACAACAACCTGAACCTCAAGCGTGAAGCCGGCGAGCGGACGCTCTCGGGTGTGGAGCTCTCTTTGTGGCGCCGCGATGATGCCAGCGGCCGCTTCGTCGACACCGGTTTGACAACGACCACCGACGCGGCGGGCCGCTACCGCTTTGGCACCGAACTGGGGCTGATGCCGGGAACCTACCGCGTCGTCGAAACCCAGCCCGACGGTTACTTCAGCGTCGGATCGATCGCCGGCACGGTCGACGGCCAGAGCGTGGGGGCTTCGGAGAGCGCCGATGTGCTGACCGAGATCACGCTACCGCTCGGCGACTTGCACGCGGTCGACTTCGACTTTGCCGAGGCCGCCCCAGCCGAGGTCGGCGGCTTCGTCTACCGCGACGACAACGACAACGGGATCAAGAACGCGGGCGAACCGGGCCTGGCGAATGTTCGCGTGCGACTCGTTCCGATCGATACGATTGCCCCGCAGTCGGAATTGATCACCACCACCGGAGCCGACGGCTCGTACCAGTTCAAAAACCTGGCCCCCGGGCGTTACAAGATCGTCGAAGTCGACCAGCCCGCCCCGTGGACCGACGGCTTGGATTCGGCCGGCACGGTCGACGGCAGGCAGAGTGGCACCGCGGTCAATCCGGGCGACGAGATTCGCAACGTCGAATTGCACGGCAACTCGGTCGGCCGCGATTACAACTTTGGTGAGCTGCCGCTCGGCTCGCTCAGCGGTTACGTCTACTTGGTTCCGCCCGGCGAAGATTGTTTTAGCGACCACGTCGATGACGACTCCACGCCGCTGGCCGACGTGCTGGTCAAGCTCTACGACGAGGCGGGCAACCTTGTGGCCCAGACGCGGACCGCGGCCGACGGTTCCTACCGCTTTGAGGATCTCCCCAAGGGAACGTATCGGCTCGAGGAAGTGACGCCCGTGGGGCTGCTCGACGGCACCGGGCACGTGGGCATCATTGGGGGAGCCGCCGTTGGCGAAGTCGTCAGCGATGGCAGCATCCACCGGATCCGACTGCCAGCCGGAAAAGACGGCGTCCACTACGACTTCTGCGAAGCGGCTCCGGCTCAGGTTTCCGGTTACGTCTACCACGACGCCTCGAACGACGGTCGGCGGGACGCGGGCGAAGCGGGCATCGAGGGCGTTTCGATCGAGCTGGTCGATGCTTCGGGCGCTGTCGTCGCGACCACCCAGACCGACGCCAGCGGGCGGTACGAGTTCAAAAATCTTCTCCCCGGCACCTACCAGATCCGCGAAGTCACTCCGGAGGGTTACTTCGACGGACTCGACCGCGCCGGTACGATCGCCGCGGTCCAGGTCGGTGCGGCAGCCAACCCGGGGGACGCGATCAGCGGCGTGGCGCTTCGCCAAGGGCAAGCCGGCGTCGAGTACAACTTCGGCGAATTGCTTCCAGCCCGAATCGAGGGCCGCGTGCATGCCGACGTCGATGGCGACTGCATGCTCGACGAAGACGAATCGCCGATCGCCGGCGTCGTGATGCGGCTGTACGACGCGGACGGACGCGAGCTGGCGCAGACGACGACCGACGCTGAAGGCAAGTACGTGTTCGCCGGATTGCGGCCCGGGCGCTACACGGTCGTTCAGGATCAGCCGGCAGGCTACTTCACCGGAGGCCAAATGGCCGGCTCGACCGGCGGAGACGACTCGGTCGAGAACCGCATCAGCGACATCCGCGTCGGCTCGGCGATCGTTTCGGTCCACAACGACTTCTGCGAACACCCGCCGAGCGAACTGTCGGGGAACGTGTTTGCCGACACCGACGAAGATTGCCTCCGCGATCCCGGCGAAGTGGGACTCGAAGGGGTCCGCATCGAGTTGCTCGACGCCCAAGGCCGCGTCGTGCAGACGACCACGACCGACGCGGCGGGCCGCTACAAGTTCACCGGGCTGCGAGCCGGCCAGTACAGCGTCCGCGAGACGCAGCCCGTTGGGTTCCTGCAAGGCGGGCAGCGGGCGGGCTCTGGTGGCGGCGACGATTCCCAAACCGACCTGATCACGCACGTCGGAATCGGCTGGGGCGAGCGGCTGGTGGAGTACAACTTCTGCGAACTCGAACCCTCCTCAATCCAAGGCAGTGTGTTCGTCGATTCCGACGGCGACTGCATCCACGAACCCGAGATCGGCGAACGGCCGCTCGCCGGCGTCACGATTCGGCTGCACGATGCCGACGGCACCGTGATCGCGACCACGACCACCGCCGCCGACGGCAGCTACAAGTTCGCGAACCTCCGTCCCGGCGAGTATCGCGTCAGCGAAGTGCAGCCCGAGGGGCTCTTCCAGGGAGGCCAGAAAGTCGGCTCCGGCGGCGGCGTGGCCAGCGAAGATTTGATCAGCCAGATCGTGATCGGCCCCGGCCAAACGCTCGTCGACTACGACTTCTGCGAACTCGATCCCTCGTCGATCCAAGGGGTCGTGTTCATCGATTCGGACGACGACTGTGTCTACGAGCCGGAGCAGGGCGAAACGCCACTTGGCGGAGTCACGGTGCGATTGCACGACGAGAGCGGAGCGGTGATCGCAACGACCGTCACCGCAACCGATGGCACTTACCGCTTCCTCAACCTGCGTCCCGGCGAGTACGCCGTCAGCGAAGTGCAGCCCGAAGGCTACTTCCAGGGAGGCCAACGAGTCGGCTCCGGCGGCGGGGTCGCAAGCGAGGATCGGATCAGCCAGATCGAGCTCGGTCCGGGCCAAAACTTGATCCACTACGACTTCTGCGAACTGCTCGGCAGCACGCTCAGCGGACGCGTCTGGAGCGACGTCGATCTCGACCGGACTTGGGATGCCGGCGAGTCGCCGATCGAAGGCGTCCGCATCGAGCTGGTCGATTCGGCGGGCCGCGTCGTGGCTCATACGCTGACCGATGCGGCGGGCACGTACGAGTTCCGCGACATCGCACCGGGGGTTTACAGCGTCCGTGAGTATCAGCCCGACGGCTACTTCCATGGAGGCCAGATCGCCGGCTCGCACGGCGGCAGCGCGACGACTGAGGACCGGATCACGGCGATCACGATTCCCGCCGGTTCGAAGCTGGTCCGCTACGACTTTCCCGAAGTCCCGCCGGCAATCATCGAAGGCTACGTGTTTCAAGATGGACCGGCGATTCCTACTCAGGATCCGCTGGCTCCCGAAGAGCTGCGCGAGTACCGCGATGGGATTCGCAAACCGGGCGACAAGCCGCTCGCGGGAGTCGTCCTGGAGCTTCGCAACGTGCTGGGTGAACCGTTCACGGCCGACCGCGCCCTTCCCGGCACTTACGCCGACGGTGCAATTCGGGTCGTCACCGACGCCAACGGCCACTACCGCTTCACCGGCCTTCGTCCCGGTACCTACCACGTCTACCAAGTGCATCCGCAAGGCTACATCGATGGACTCGATACGCCTGGATCGACCGGAGGCATGGCCGACAACGCAGCCGACCTGTCGGGCAACCCCGAATTGCAGATCGTCATCCAAACGCTCTCGGCCAGCAGCGAGACCGCGCCGCAGCGCGACGCGATCCTCAACATCCTGCTGACCGCGGGCGGCACATCTTCGAACAACAACTTCAGCGAGATTCTGATCACCGATCCGCCGTTGCCCCCTCCGCAGGAATTCCCCACTCCCGAACCACCGCTCGTCCCAAGCGTGCCGATCGAGACGTTCCCCCAGTTCGACCCGTTGTTCGGCGCTGGAGTCCCGGCCGATATCCGGCCCCCGATGATCGGCGACTGGAACACGGCCGTCACCTGGCACTTGAGCGTCATCAATGGCGGCTTCCCACGCGGTGAAGGCGTCTCCGATGGAGCCTTGATCCGGGCGGTGAGCAGCGCCAAACTCCAGCCCCAGCTGAGCCCGGCCGAAGCGAACCGGGGCCGCTGGGAACTGTTTGATCTCGAGGGCAATCGGCTGGAGGACACCACCGGACGGGGCCTGCCGCCGGGTGGACGGGGCCTGCAGTTGGGCGTGGTCGACGGAATTCCGCTGGTCGGCGACTTCAATGGCGATGGCCGCGACGACGTTGCGGTCTTTATTGCGGGCCAGTGGCTCGTGGACCTCGACGGCGATGGCCGCTGGGACCGGGGCGATCTGTGGATCCAGCTCGGCACGGAACTCGACCGCCCAGTCGTCGGCGACTGGGACGGCGACGGCAAGGACGACGTGGGGATTTTTGGGCCCCAGTGGAACCGCGACCCCGAAGCGATCAAGAACGATCCAGGCCTCCCCGACCCGGACAACGTGCGGCGGCGGGGCGCCAAGAACACGCCCCCGACCGAGGCCGAAGCGGCTGACGGACGGCGATTCCTGCGGCGGACCAACGACGGTCCGATGCGGGCCGATCTGATCGACCACGTCTTCCGCTACGGCCGCAATCCCGATACGCCGCTGGCGGGCGACTGGAACGGCGACGGGATCGACTCGATCGCCGTGTTCCGTGCCGGAGAGTGGATGCTCGACTCCGACGGCGACGGACGCTGGACCAATCGCGATGAGCTGGTCAGTTTCGGCGAAGTTGGAGATGAGCCGGTCGTCGGCGACTGGAACGGCGACGGAATCGACGATCTGGCGGTGGTGCGGGGCGATCTGTGGATCATCGACTCCGACGGCGACCGGCGACTGACGGACGCCGATGCCCGGATCCGAATCCCCCGCGGCAGCAACGATGTGCCGATCGCTGGCGACTGGGATGGCGACGGCCGCTCCGAACCGGGCCTCTACCGGGCCGAGCAAAAAGCGCCCGAAGAAGACCGCCCCGCAGCCTGATCTCATCACGAATTATCCGGCCTCGCCGAGCGTTCTCGGAATCAGCCGCTGGCGTGCTGGCCCGGATCATTCATCAGCCGCCGAGCGCTAGCTCACGGTTGCCGCAAACGCCGTGAAAACCGGACGCTAGCCCGGATTATTCATCAGCCGCCGGGCGCTAGCCCCCGGTTCTCGAAAACGCCGCAAGAACCGGACGCTAGCGCGTGGCGGCTGATTAAGTGGCCCCTCTCCACAAATCGGCAATTCGGTAAGCTGGTCGGACTAATGTTGCTTCGGCGTCTCTCTCCGACCGCTCTCCTCGCAATTGCCTCGCCCCATGACCACGGTGCACCCGTTCGCGATGGTTTGCTGCCATCAAGGTGCCGAAGCCCCTCTCAAGACTCAGCTCGCGGCCACCGGGTGGCGGCTGGCGTTTTCGCGTCCGGGTTTTGTCTCTTTCAAACACTCCAGCGACGATCCCTCGCGGCAGCTCGAGTTGCCGAGAAATGTCTTTGCGCGAACTTCGTCGTGGTCGCTCGGCAACGTCGTCGGCGACCGCACGGCAGAGTTGACCGAGCGTTTGCTGGCCTTGCTCACCGAGACCGTGGGCGAGCGGCGGTTTGACCAGCTGCATCTCTGGGCTCGCGACCGCTTGCCGGCTGGAGAGCGAAACTACGAACCGGGCTTCGAGCCGCTGACGCACGCCATTGCCGAGGACGTTCACCGCCGCTTGGCCGCGAGCGACCGAGTCACCGCCGACGCAGCCAACCGTATTGCCGAGATCGGCGAATCGGTGCTGGATGTGGTGCTGGTCGAGCCGACGCGATGGATGATCGGCTGGCATTCCGCCGAGGCTTTCCCACCGAGCCGCTGGCCGGGCGGCTTTCCGCCGATCGATTTCGCGCACGACGTGGTCTCGCGAGCTTATTTTAAAGCGGCCGAAGCGATCCTCTGGTCGGGCTTGCCGATCAAGCCGGGAGACGTGGCGGTCGAAATCGGGAGTGCTCCGGGCGGAGCCGCGCAGCGGTTGCTCGAACTGGGCCTGCGGGTCATCGGAGTCGATCCGGCCGAGATGGACCCACGGGTGCTCGAGCATCCCGGCTTTACTCATTTGCAAGCTCGCGGCGGCGACCTCAAGCGCTCCGAATACCAGTCGGCTCGCTGGCTATTGGTCGACTCGAACGTGCGTCCCGACAAGACGCTGGTGACGGTCGGCAACATCGTGGGCAACCGCCGCGTGTCGATCGAGGGCATGCTGCTGACGTTGAAGATCGGACGGTACGACCAAGCCGATCGGATCCCCGGTTGGTGCCAGACGATCCGCGGCTGGGGCTATTCGAAGATCGAAGTCCGCCAGCTGGCGACCGGGCGCTGCGAAGTCTGCATCGCCGCCCGCCGTTAGACATAGTCACCCTCCCCGGGAGGGTCCGACCCCATTGAGCCGTAGGCGCTAGCCTCGGGCCTTTTTGAGCCGTAGGCGCTAGCCTCGGGCCTTTTTGAGCCGTAGGCGCTAGCCTCGGGCCTCTCGCGCACCCACCGCCGGGTTTTCCGCTGCAGAACCCGCGGCTAGCGCCGTCGGCTCAGGGTTTTCTGACAGCGGGGGGTGACGTTTTGATTGTCCTGTCCGGCTCCGTATACTGAAGGTCCTCCCCCGCCTGGCATTTCCCGCCCGCCCTATGGACAGTTCCCATGCCGCTGGTCCCTCAATTCTCGCGTCGAGAACTGCTCCGCATCGGGCTGGGTGGCTTCGCTGGCCTGACGCTGCCTGATCTTCTTCGGCTTCGCGCCCAGGAAGCCTCGCTTGGACGAGCCTCTGCGAACAAACCAAACACCGCGATCATTCTCGTCTGGCTCCGCGGCGGTGCGAGCCATCTGGAGACATTTGATACCAAGCCCGACGCGCCGTCGGAGTACCGCGGCCCGTATCGGCCGGTGCGCACCAATGTGCCGGGAATTGAGATCAGCGAGCTGCTCCCTCGCTTGGCGACGATCGCCGACAAGTACGCGATCCTCCGTTCGATCGCCCACACCGGCGGCGGCCATCCCGCCGGTTCGCTGCAGGTCCTCTCGGGCGATCCCGATGCGGCCGACAAACCGGGGCCACGTTATCCCGACTGGATGACGATCGCCAACTATCTCCGCAGCAGCGGCGGACCGAGGGAGATCCCCCGCTACGTGGCCGTCAACCCGGTCGACCGCTACGACAGCTTTACGATCGCCGGCCCCACCTACCTCGGCGATTCGTACGCGCCGTTCACCGTCACCGGCGATCCCAACAACCCCAGCTTCGAAGTTCCCAACATCGGGCTGAAGGACCCGGGACAGCGCCAGCGGTTGGAGGATCGGGTGGCGCTCCGCGGCTCGCTCGACCGGCTGCAACGCGACATCGATCGCTCGGGAGCGATGGAGGCGATCGACCAGTTCGAAGCCCAAGCCCTCGCACTGCTGCTCAGCTCCAAAGCTCGCCGAGCGTTCGACCTCAGCCAAGAGAGCGATGCGGTGCGAGACCGCTACGGTCGCAATCAGTGGGGCCAGCAGTGCTTGATGGCGCGGCGGTTGGTCGAAGCCGGGGTGGAAATCGTCACCACGGAATTCGACGGCCCGCTGTGCGGCCGCGTCGCCAACTGGGACGACCACGCCGTCAACCACCACGTGTTCGAAGCCAGCAAATACCGCAGCCCCTTCTTCGACCAGGCCGTCTCGGCGCTGATCGAAGACGTCTACCAGCGTGGCTTGGATCAGAACGTGCTCGTGATCGTCGGCGGCGAATTTGGCCGCACGCCGCGAATCTCCTACGTCGCCAGCAGCGGAGGCGGCATCGCCAGTGGTGCCAAAGGGACGGTCCAGCCCGGGCGGGACCACTGGCCGCGAGCCAACTCGATGCTGTTTGCTGGCGGCGGCATCCGCACCGGACAGACGATCGGCGCGACCGACCGGCGGGGTGAGGATGTCATCGAGCGTCGGGTCGGTCCGGAAGATTGGTTGGCAACCATCTACCGCCACCTCGGCATCGACTATTCCAATGTTATGATTCCCGACTTCTCCGGCCGCCCCATCCCGATCATTCGCGAGGGAACTCCCGTGGCGGAACTCGCTCGCGTCTGAATCGCGAACCGGGGAAATCAGCCGCTTCATCGAAAAAGCCGTGATGCGAGATTCTCCCTACGCCCGATTCGACGCCGCCCAGCTGATTCTCCGCGACGAGTTGGCGATCGACCGGACGCTGCTGGCGAACGAACGCACGCTGTTGGCCTACTTGCGATCCGGCGTCGCGCTCGGAATCGCAGGCGTGTCGATCATGCACTTCGCCTCCTCCGACTGGTTCCGCTACGTCGGAATCGCGTGCGTCCCCTGCGGAGCTCTGACCGTCCTGATCGGCATCGTCCGCTTCCGCCGCGTCGACCGCTCGATCTCGCGGATCCGCAAGCACTTCCAGGAAGCCCAGCAAACCGAACCGGGAAAACTGGAACAAGGCCTGCGAGAGGAAATGCCGTAGCAGGGACGGGATCAGCCACAGAGAGCTCCGAGGTCACCGAGTGGGAAGGCGCTCCGGTGGCCACGGAAGGACACGGAAAAGCACGGAAAGGAGAGGACCGCGGATAGCACGGAGATCCTTCGTGCTCTTCGAGCCTCCGTGAGCTCTGTGCCCTCTGTGGCTGCCTTCATCCAGCGCCCGCTACTTCGGCGGCTCGGGCAAGCCTTGCAGGACCATGTAGCCGGTCCAGAACAGTGGCTCGTCTCCGGTCAAATCCACGCGGCCGCGATCTCCCTCGGAGAGCAGCGGTTCGGCGGTCGGATCGAGTTCGCTGCCACGCAACACCTGCACCGCTCGCCGCCACGCCGAGAGCGCGTCTTCATTGGGCAGCTCCTGCAGCATCTCGCTCATCATCGTTGCGGTCGACACGCCTCCGACCGGCCAGCGAGCGAGCAGCGCTTCGGGCGTTCCCGCCGCGTGCAGGGCAATGGCCGTATAAAACAGCTCGCTGCCATCGCCATTCAATCGGCTGCGAAAGCCCGGGAGCAGGACGGTCCGCGGAGCTCCCCAGGGAAACCGCATCCACTCGGCCAGACTCCCTTGATTCGATTTGGCGTCGTAGATCAGCGGACTCGACTGCAGCGCCGCTGGACCGCTGGCCGGCGGTTGATCGGCCGCAGCGACCCACAGCGTCCGCAGCCGGGCACTGATGAATCGCCCCGGGATCGAACCACTCTCGGGCAGCGACACCGAGGTCTCGTGTTCGTCCCGAAGTTTCGCCACCCAATCCGCCTCTTCCTCAGGGACTTTGGGGGCAAAGAACAGCTTGGTGACGTATCCCACCGAATCGCCGACCGAGGTATCCGGCGGAGGATGGATCGCCAGACCGGGAGTCGGTGCATAAGAAACCGCCACTGCGTTTCCAATCAGCGCCGATTCCTCATCGGCGACCGGCAACAGCTCGAACGGCAGATACCAGAGCGGACCGCTGGGCACGATCACCAAATGCTTCAGCCCTTCGAGCGGCAGCTTGTCCGCCGGCAGCAGTGCTTCGCGAAGTTCCACCGCCGCGGAGCGCCACGCATCGTCGGAAGGCAACTGCGACTGACCGGCCCGCCGCCGGCCCACACCGATGTCGGCGAGCAATCGTTTGGCGCGGGTGCCGATGGCGCTACTGTTCTCGACCAACCACATCGAGGCCCCGGTCGGCAGGGCGGCGATGCCGACGATCCGATTGCCGAGTGGAACAAAACTCACGACCGCCGAGCCCTCGACAATGCGCCGTTCCTCGGATGCTGCCCACGCTGGCGGAAACACTTCGGGAACCGCCATCCGGTCGAGCGCAGCGGCCAACGTCGTGGCTTCCATCGCATCGGACAGCTCGACCATCTCCTTCCACAACTCGGTCGCTTGTTTCTTCTCCGCCGCGTCGTCGCTCGCCAGCGGGAGCGCGGCCAGCGCGTCGCGAATTTCGCTCGCACGCAGATGGCCTTGCTGGAGCGAACCGAGGACGCCCGGCAAATTCTTCCGCAACTCTCCCGCCTGCGCCCCGAGCCGATCGAGCGGAGCGGCGATGAGCCAACGCAGGTCGAGCGGCCGACCACCGACCGGCAAGGCGGCCCGCACCTGGCTGCGGAGCAATGCGTCAGCCGCTGGGAGCGCGGCCTCGGCGTCGCTGCGACTGACGCTGCGGGCCAAGCGAGCGGCCAGCAGGGCAGAGGGATCGCTGGCCGCGGCGGCCAAAGCATCGATCGGATCGCGCGCCCACTGAGCAGCCGACGGTGGCTCGAGGAGTTTCGCCAACCGCTGCTCCTCCTTGTCACCGGCGATCGCTCCCGACTCGAGTGCCGCGGCGATCCGATTCCGCTGCAACAAACTCGGAGCCCCAACCAGATTTCCGCCATTGCCGCGGCCAAAAGCGACCGCTCGCGTTGCAGCTAGCAGGGCCTCGGCCGGTTGGCCCGAGGCGGCTAGCAACCGAGCCTGGACCCAAGCCGCGGTCGCTTCATAGCGGGGCATCGCCGTGTCGCGTTTGCGGAGCAGCGTTTGGACGTTGCCCAAGTAGTTCGTTGCGAGGGGGCGGTTGCCAGCCGTGACCGCACAGTCGGCCGCGACGACATTGGCGGCGACCGCCGCAAACCGAGCGCGGCGGGCATAGGTATCGGCGATCGCCACGGCGGCCGCGCGGAGCGGCTCATCAGCCCCGGCGACGAGCGTCCCCGAAGCGACGCGGACCGCTTCGCCAACCCACTCGGGTTGATCGAACAGCGCGGCGGCGACCGAGGCTTCCATCACCGCGACGCGAAACGCTTCGGTCTGGCCGGAGTCGCGGTGCCGACGTGCGGTGCCGAGCAGGGCCAGCGGCGTCAGCGGATGCTCGACCGAGCCGATCACGCTTGCTCGCTGCAGCACCGTCGCGGCCTGACCGCCAGGATCCGCTCCCTCGGCACCGTCCCCGCCCGCGATCAGCAATCCGTAAACCGTCTGCCACAGGGGAGCGGCCACGGCGTTGCTTCGGGAAACCATCCGCTGCGCCAGCTCGGCCGCACGCCCGGTGAGCGGATCGGTCCCGGCCAAGGGGCCGAGAATTTCGCTGCGACGGTACGCGCTGATCGCCACCGCACGGAGGATCTCGATGCCATCGACCGGGATGAACTGGGCGGCCTGGAACGCACCGCCGCTCCGCAGCACCCGCTCGGCGTTGAGCTCGCCAATCGCCACGTTGATCCGGTCCGGCACCGCCGCCGGCTGCATCCTCCGCCCGCCGGGGGCCCAAGGTACCGGGTTCCCGGAAAGGCCTCCGGCGGGAAGCAGTTGCCGCGGCCAGTCGAGGCTGGCCAGCGACGCCTCGTGGACCAGCATCAGATTCAGCGCGGCTGCGAAATGCTCCTCCGCCCCGACCAGATTCCCCAGCTGGTACTGCACTTCGCCGAGCATCGCATGGGCGGGAATCGAGTCGATCCAGCGGCCGCTCGGATCCCGCCGGCCCCGCCGCCGCGCTAGCTCAAACGCCTCGCCCGCCTGCGCCATCGAGCCCTCGCGAAAGAGCTGGAGCCCGAGATAGTACTCGCGGGCCGGGTAGCTGATTTGCCCCGGGTCCTGCGCCCGGGCTGCGGGAGCCGCGGCAAACGCGAGCACGAAGGGGGTCAGCACGAAGGGGGTCAGCAGCAACAGCCTGAGGGCGGCAATTCGCATCAATTCGTCTGGGGGTCGTGCGGCAAAATATTCCAGAAGAGCAGACCTCTCCATCTTAGACAGGGGCGGGGAGTTTCGAAGAAATTCCTGGGGCGAAGTCAAGTCCTAAGGGAAATTCAGCCGATGACGGTTGTGACAGATCGCCCGGGCGAGGTGCGTCCGCAGCGAGCGTCTGTTCTTTGCAGCTCGTGTTGGTTGCAGCTCGGAGCGAGCGAAAACGTGGAAGGGATTGGGATGACAGTCAAACAGAACCAAGGCTGGTTGCGGACGTTCACTCTGTTGGCCGCAGCGACGGCCCTCACCGGGGCGTCGAGCGGCTGCCAAGTCGCGGTCAACGGCCAAACGTTGCCTAGCCCCTACTATCTCGAGGACGACGTCCAGTACTTCCCGGGCGCCGGTGAGTTCAAGCTCTCGCGGGAAGCGGCGGCCCTCAAAGCGGCCCGCGCCGAAGAGAAGCTGCAGGCCCGCTAGACCGGACGCAAGCCGATGCCCGAGGTTCGCGGTGTGGCCCTCGATATGGATGGGCTGATGTTCGACACCGAGCCGCTCTACGAGCTGGCCGCCGACCGGCTACTGCAGCTCCGGGGGCGGCGGTACGAAGATGCGGTGCGGCGGCAGATGATGGGTCAGCCGGGTCCGCAGGCGATCCGCTTGATGCTCGACCACTACGGTCTGGACGAACCGTGGCAAGCGGTGCTGGCCGAGGCCGAGGGAATCTTTGCCGAGCTGATTCAGCAGGAACTGCGGACGCTTCCAGGGCTCCCCGCACTGCTCGCCACGCTCGACGCGCTCGCGATTCCCTACGGCGTCGCAACGAGCAGCCGGCGAACGTTCGCCGAGGATCTTCTTGCCCGGGGCGGCGTCCACACCTCGCTCCGGTTCGTGCTGACCGGCGACGACGTCACGCATGGCAAGCCGCACCCGGAGATCTACCTCGCCGCAGCCGAGACGCTGGGGATTGCCGCTTCGTCACTGATGGTTTTCGAAGACAGCGGCAACGGATGTGCAGCAGCGGTTGCCGCGGGCGCCGTGACGGTCGCCGTTCCCGGCCCCCACAGCGTCCACCATGATTTCAGCGGGGCCGCGCTCGTGGCCGACTCGCTCGAGGACCCCCGCTTGCTCGCCCTGGTCGATCAGTGCTGTCGCCGGCTCTGAACGACCCCCGAGCCTCCCGCGGCGCCCGAGCCTCCCGCGGCACCCGAGACTCCCGCGGCGCCCGAGACTCCTGGAGCACCGCCACCACCGAGCGGGCGGAGCATGCGGTTCCAGTGCGGAGCGGGAGGCTGCCGGACCGGCTCGCCGCAACGCAGCAGGATGTCGTCCATCCCCACCGTCTCGACGATTGAGCGGACGAGCTGGGCCACCGATTCGGTCCGCGTCTTTTCAAAAATTCGCTTTCGCCGGGCTTCGACCGTCCGCTCGCTGATGTCCAGCTTGTTGGCAATCCGCTTGTTCAAGCACCCCTCGAGCACGAGCCGCAGGACCAACAGCTCGCCTTCGCTGAGCCGATCCAACTGCTGGCTGACACCCCGCGTGCGGCGGTCGCTTTCGCGAAGCTCGGCCGAAAGCACGAACGCCTCGCGGACCCCCTCCTCAAGTTCCTCCTCGTTGACCGGCGTCGAGTAGACCGCGACTGCCCCGCAGCGGACGGCGCGAACGGCCGCCTCGATCCGCGAATGGTGCATGACGACCAGACTCGGACGGTGGAGCTGGTGTCGCTCGATCAGGTCGCAGAACTCGTCGCTGCGGCCCCCATCGCTGGTGTCCTCGAAGAACATGCAGCCAACTGCCTCGCGGGGAAGCCCCGTGCACAGTTGCTCGATCGTCGTGCAGCGGCGATGGATCGCTTGCAGACGATCGGCGATCCTCTGCAAGGCCCTCTCCGACTCACTGCCCGTTTCGAGAGAGAGAATGATTCCTGTAGCCATGCGGCTTGCACACCTGTTGTCTGAAGGCCTCGGGGGGAGGTTATCTACCCTCGCCAATCTCCTCATGTGCGAACGAGAGCGAACAGAAAAAAGAACTAGTTCCCAGTTTACCTCTCCCTCCCTGCGTGGTTCGGGAAAAAAAGAGGCAGCAAATCGGTCGCCCAACTGCTCTTTCTCTGTCGGTGCAGGGGCTGCGCCAGATCCAGTTGATCTACAGTCGCTCGTAAAATCGCGACAGGCGATGGGACACTGTCGCAATATCAGCGCCTAAGATCCGCTCGAAGTCGCGTATCCGCGACACTGCCTCGTAATTCCGCAGCGGCGGCAGGCGGCCGTAGCAGTGGAGCAGATTCGCATAGACGTCGCTCCGAGCTTCGACCAGATAGAACGTCAGCGCCCACGAGAGGGCATAGGCGGCCCGCGAGCTCTCCCGGCCGGCGAACATCCGATCCTCCTCCACCAGCGACTTCAAATCGCGAGCCAGGAGATCCGCTCGCCCGGCGTAGATCTCTTCAAAGACCGCCAGCAATCCGGCGTCGCAACGCTCCCGCCGCGTCACTCCCGGGCGACCTTCGACCAACGGCGAAGCTTGAAACAGTCCGCCCAGCCCCTCAACGACCCAGAGCGGCGTGTCGACGACGCGGCTATGAACTCCCGTATTAAACGCCGACTGATGGGCCGCTTCGTGGCAAATTGTCGTCGCGACGCCCCCGTGACTGCCGCCATGGTCGTACATCACGATGCGATTGCTGGCCTGATCGTACACGCCGAGAGCATCGGGAGTACGGATGCCGAGCTCCGCTAAGTATTCCCGCATCGACTCGCGGTCGGGCATCACAATCGCCACCATCGGAAAATTGCCTTCCAGCACCCGCACTCCCCGCAGCGCCAGGAAGGTGGTGAAGGTGCGGTGCAGTCGCTCGAACGTCTGCGGCCACTGCGTTCCACGGCCGACCGGCGTGACGACCAGGAAATGCGTCGTCGCCGTGACCTCGAACGAGCGACCAAACTCGGCGGCGAGCCGAGCCCGCATCTGCGTCGCGTCGAGCGGCTGAAAACGCCCCTCGCGCGGATGCAGCGAATGCTCGACGCGGAGCGGGTCGAAATCGTGCAACCACCCGTCGCGATCGAGCACCAACCGGCGATGGCTTGAGCGGACCAGCTCCAATCCCTCCACCGAGCGACCGTCGACGACGCCCGAGACCAGCCGAGCGGGTTCCGCCAGCGAAGTGGCTTGAGGTGGCGAAGTGGCTTGAGGTGGCGAAGTGGTTTGAGGTGGCGAGGCGACACTGGGAAGAGCGCACGTCGCAACGAAAGCCGCAGCAAGCGAGAACCGTCGGCCACCCTCGACGCAGAAACGCACCACAACATTCCCCATAAAAAATCAGCCGCTGGCCGGCTAGCTGGACAGCGCCACTTTCTTACGCTGAATTGCCATAAAGTCAGCAGTGCCCAGCAGTTGGCTACCAAGTCGTTTAACGGCAAGCCGA
>NZ_WRPR01000150.1 GCF_010367455.1 Candidatus Laterigemmans baculatus
GCTCCGCAGGAGGGTTCGGCTCCGCAGGAGGGTTCGGCTCCGCAGGAGGGTTCGGCTGCGCAGGCGGGTTCGGCTGCACAGGCGGGTTCGGCTGCGCAGGCGGCCTCAGCTACGCAGGCGGGCGGGGGCCGGCGGGCAGGACCCCCGGGGGAGCTGCGTGGGGAGGTTCCTCAGGTCCTATGCCGCATGGGGCTCGACCCTGGCGACTTCTTAGATTTGGTCGTGCACTTTGAGGAGCGATTCTTCACGGCCGTGGGCTGTCCTGCCTCGCTCGAGCGCGAAGCGCAGCGGCGCGGCCAGGGACGGATCAACGGCCCCGGCCGCCATGCCCTCGCTCGCCGCGCACCGTGCAAGGCGGCCCGGTAGGAGCGCTTCTCCGGCCCTCACGCAGCAAGACGCTCTCTCTCTCCGGGCACACGCCCTACCGGCGCCGCCCCCACAGGGGCTGCACCAGTCGAAAGGGCGCACAATCGGCAGTGCGCTGCCCCTGCGGACTCCCCGCTTCAGAGTCTAGAAGAGCACTATTCCGATCGCAGGCCGACGAAGCCGGTGATGCTCCGGCTCCAGCGGACGGTGTTACCAACGGCTGACCCGACGCAGCTCCCGACAGGCTCTGCCCCTTCAGACGGTCCTAAAGAAGCACTGACTCCTTCAGGCACTGCCTCCTTGAGCACTAATTCTTCCGCTCGCAGTGCTAGCATTCCCCGCTGCCTACTACTGGCAGTGCTCAACGCCTAAAGCCCGTGCCATTCAGCTCTGCCCCCTTCAGGCGTTCAGGCGCTGACGGTCCTAAAGAAGCTCTGACCCCTTCAGACGCAGGCTCTGACCCCTTCAGGC
>NZ_WRPR01000022.1 GCF_010367455.1 Candidatus Laterigemmans baculatus
TTTAAAAAGCAGTCGCCTTCGGCTTGCCGTTAAACGATTTTTCCGCGAGCCGTCCTGCTCCGAACCAATCCAAAGTGGCGCTGTCCAGCTAGCGCTTGGCGGCTGATGAAATCTCCGAGGCTCCTCAGAACGAGCCGAAGGCGGTGCCGAGGGCGAGGACGGTCAGCGTGCCGAACAGCGGGCAGATGACGCTGACGACGCCGACGTCGAGATAGCCTTGGCGATGCGTGACGCCGCAGATCAGCAGCAACGTGATCACGGCCCCGTTGTGCGGCAGGCTGTCGAGACCACCACAGGACATCGAAGCCACGCGGTGCAGCAGTTCGGGATCGATTCCCGCGGCCAATCCTCGCTGGTAATAGGTCTCGCCGAGCGTCTGCAGGGCGATGCTCAATCCGCCCGAAGCCGAGCCGGTCATCGCCGCTAGCGAATTGACCGCGATCGCTTCGGAGATCAGCGGATTGCCGGGGGCGATGCCCGTCACGATCTCTTTGAGCAGCGTGAATCCGGCCAAGGCTTTGATCGTGTTGCCGTACCCATACTCCGAAGCCGTGTTGAACATCGGCAGCAGCGAGGAAGCGGCCCCGCCGGCGAGCGAACGCTTGAGCTTCTCGGCCGAGCGAAAGTGCAAGACGATCGTGAGCAGCACGGCCGAGAGCATCGAGAGGATGGTCGCCCACGCCCCGAGAACTCTCCCCAACTCGGTCGCACCGAACTGCTCGTCGGCCAAATAACTCGTATCCCAGTGGGGGATCACGTGCCGGGCGAAGACAAAGTTCAAGGCGATCGCTGCGAAAATCGGGAGTAGCGCCGTTACCAGCGATGGCAACTGCGAATCGCCGACGGAGCTGCCGGTCACGAGGGCTTCATCCTGGGACTCCTCGTCCTCCGAAGCAGGCTTGTCGCTGGGCAACAGCGGCCCGAAGCCCTCGCCGCGCTCACGAGCCTGGGCCACGCGGACGTTCAGCCAGAGCATCCCGAGCACAAACATCACCAGCCCACCGATCATCCCCAACCCCGGTGCCGCAAACGCCGTGGTACGAAAAAAGGGCATCGGAATCTGATTCTGAATCTGCACCGTCCCTGGCAGAGACGTCATGGTGTAAGTGAAAGCCCCGAGCGCGATCGCGGCGGGAATCAAGCGGCGGGGCAAGTCGGCTCTGCGAAAGAGCGAACGGGCAAGCGGAAACACGGCGAACACGACCACAAACAACGAAACGCCGCCATAGGTCAAGATGCTGCAACTGAGCACGATCGCCAGCACCGAACGGTCGAGCCCCAGGACGCTGACGACTGCGTCCGCAATCTTGGCCGCGGCCCCCGAGTCCTCCATTAGCTTCCCGAACATTGCTCCCAGCAGGAACAACGGAAAGAAGTCTTTGACGAACTGACCGACGCTGGCCATAAAGATCTGGGTGTAGCTGGCCAGCAGCGGGAGATTTCCGTCGAGCAGCACGGCCAGCAGGGCGCAGAGCGGCGCGAGGACGAGGACGCTCACGTCGCGATACGCCAGATAGATTAACAGCAGCAACGACAGAACGATTCCAGCGATTCCCATCGGTTCCACTCCGAGTGCGCCCAGCCCCCAACGTACGTCAGCTTTCCAGTCTGACCGGCCCCGTCCGTCAGGCTTTCCAGCCTGACCGGCGGCGGGAAGCCAGCCAGGAAAGGCTGAAGTACAGGGCAGGTTGACGTACGGAAAGGCTGACGTACGGAAAGGCTGACGTACGGGGCAGGCTGACGCAACTGGTCCGATCCTTGCACACTCGCCTGATGCCACTCCTTGGTGGAACCTGGGCCTCCTTTGGAAGCCCGTCGAGCCCTCGCCCCCTGTCGAACCATGGCCGAACATCCCCTCGCCCGCCCGCCTCAGCCGCTCGCCCCCCTGCACCACGAGGAACACGAATCGTCCGCCGTGGAAGGGGTCAGCCCGGATGGAGAAGCGCCCACCGATCCGGCCGCCAAAGCGCTCACTCGCGGTTGCCTGATGATGTGGCTGATCGTCGGGGTGGTCGGCGGCACTGCTTCGCTGATCTACTGGTTTTTCTTCACCTGAGCCCGCTAGCACTCACCTCGGGGGCGATCCCACCGGCGATGGATGCCCGCCGGTTTGGGCAACCCATCGCCATTCCGCTCCAGCCGCCACGGCATCGCCTCGCTGCCGAGATTCCAGAGCGACTGTCGCTGCTGGCGTTCGACCCATCCCCAGGCGTAGTGGCGGCAGAAATCTTTCAGGATCACGCGGTCATCTCGATCGGGGAACATCGCCAGGGTCGCGTACCACGGCTCTCTCGCCGGACGCGTGGTCTGCGTCGCCGGCTCGGTCGCCGCATCCAGGCTCCAGCGGAGGGCCTCGAAGTAGCGGGCCATATCGGGCCACAGCCGGTCGGCCGATTCGCTGCTCTCGGCGACGGCGATCGTCAACAACGGGAGACTGGTTCGCTCCTTGATCAACAGACAGAGGCAGCCGGCGCGGGTCTGCACGACTTCAGCCCGGTACCCCACGACCGGCATGGGGTGACATCCGGGCTCATACATGCGTTTGAGCAACCGGAGCACGTCATCCGAAGCGTCGCCACGAAACTCCATTTGCGTGCGGCCCGTATTCATGTCGTAGTGAATCACCTTCGCACCTAATCAGTCGACGTCCGCAAAATCGATTTGGATCTGAACCACATCGTCACGACGTTTAAAAAAAGCATCGATGACCGTGGGATCGAACTGCGTGCCTCGGCCTTCGCGGAGAATCTCAAAACATTTCTCCAGAGGATAGGCAGGCTTATACGGACGCTTCACACTCAGCGCATCAAACACATCCGCGACGGCGACGATGCGGCCTTCGATGGGAATATCCTCTCCGGCGAGCCCTACGGGATATCCCGATCCATCCCAGCACTCGTGGTGCGTTAACGCCACCCGCTTGGCAACGCTTAGAAACGGCGATTCGCTGACGCTCATGATGGTGGCGCCCAGCTCGGCATGCGCGCGAGCGGTAGTCGCGTCGCGATACAATTCTCGCACCACGCTCCCATCGATAATTTTCTTCCCGAACCCACAATGTTTCTGAATGATGGCGTACTCTTCGGGAGTTAACTTCCCGGGCTTGAGCAGCACGTTGTCGGGAATCCCAATCTTGCCAATGTCATGGAGCTGTGCCGCCGATTCGAGCAAATCCAATTGCTCAGGTTCCATTCCCAACTCTTCCCCAATGACTCGGGCGTAGCGACCGACCCGCAGGATGTGATGGCCAGTATCGTCATCCCGGACCTCGGCGGCGCGTGCGAGGCAGAGAACGAGCTCGCGACGTGCGGCGTGGAGTTCCGAGTTCCGCGTGCGCACTGCGTCTTCGAGCTGCTGGAAGTGTTCACTCAAGCGGTCCTGCGAAATTTTGGCAGCCAGAACATTGCGGGTTCGGGCGATCAGCTCCGCCTCATGCAGAGGTTTCGACAGCAGATCGGTGGCGCCGCAGCGGAGCAGCTCCAACTTGCTCTCGCTGGTATAGTCCCCGACGAGAGCGACGACGGGCGTCGCCGCCAGCCCGGGATGAGCTCGAATTCCTTGCAGCGTCTCCACGCCAATTCGCTCTGACAAGCGGACATCGAGCATGATCAAATCGGGGTGGACCTCCACCGCCATCGGAAGCACCTCCGCGGCTGAGTTCGCCGCGTGAAACCTCCGAAACCCATCCATCTGCAGGTAGGCCTTGATCATCAGAATCACGCGTGGATCTTGGTCGGAGATCAAGATTCCAGCGTCGCGAATTTCCTGCAGAACGTGCGGCACTGAGGCCGTTGCCGGCGGCCGGGTGGCGGCGTCTATCGGTGGCGGGGGTGGTTCAAGAGGGTGCAACACCGAGCCTTCAACCTAATATCGAGTATTGGATCTTGAGCATCAGACCGTGACCAGCGAGCAGCCGCGTCCAACAGTGCTGACTCACCGCTGGTCATCAAACCTGGTAACCCAGTAAATCTGTAAACATGCCGCGCTAGATCGCGTTCGCTTTCACCGCGAACGCAACGGGATTACAGATCAGTAAAAGGCATCGAATCATGCGACGCATCTGAAATATGGGTCACGATGGAAGGGGGGGCAAATCGGAATTTTCCGAAATTTTCCTTTCCCCCCGGCTGTTCGCTCCTCCCGCACCGGTTTTGGCCCGGTCAGGGCAGGGCGTCCCACCTCGGCTAGCTGGCCGACTATACTCGACGCGACCAACGCGGCACGGGACGAATCGAAGGGGGGGAGCGATGTGGAACACACCCGAAGGCGATCGCCGGCTGACCGGCGCGGAAGCGAACCTGGTCCGGCTCGCATTAGCGATCATGGTCGATCAGTTGAGCGACAACCTTCGCTGTGGAGCGGGCGAGGATGAGCTCTGGGATTCGGGGGTCACGATGTACGACGAGTTGACCCCCAACCAGCAGTTGACCGTGATCCGCCAGGTCGCCGAGCATCTCCTGCACGACACGCCCGACACGCTGGAGCTGACGGCCGTCAATGAAGCGGCAGCCTACGCGATCTTCGCCACCGTGCTGAGCCAGATCGAGATCGAAGTCGACATGGCCCGCGATCCGCTGGCCGATGCTTTGGATATCAAGCCGGACTTGGGGTTTGGACGGGATTGGCGGACGTACTGGCGGCGACACACGCTCGCCTCGCTGCGGGAAACGCTCGCTTCAGCCGATGCCGACCTGGACACTGACGACGGCGATTCTCCGCTGGTGCTTCCGGAGGCCGAGTGCGAGGACCTCGGCGTCTGGAGCGAGTGGATCGAGCGGCTGGCGGATCGGATTCTATGGGACCGCGACTTTGAGATGAGCGAGAGCTTTCTCGATACGGATCCCGCCAAAGCGACGCTCATGAAGCAGGTGCTGGGAATTCCCCGCGATTACTACACGGCGATCGCCGAGGAGCCGGGGGCCGATGAAACCGAAGCCCTCCTCGAGTCGCTGCGCAAACTCACCGAACACGAAGCGGATTTCTGACTGCCTGAGAGGGAGGATCGTTCCTATGCGCCTTCGTCCGACTCTAATCGCTCTGCTCCTCGGGCTTGCTACGGGTTGGCCCTCGTTTAGTCGGCCCCATACCGGATGCATGGCCCGCGGCGAGGAGTTTCCTCAGCCGATCAACACCGAGCAATCGACGGCGGAGCCGATGTCGGCCGAGGAAACCGTCCGCACTGCAACTTTGCCCGAAGGGTTCGAGCTGACGGTGTTCGCTGCCGAACCGGACGTGCAGAACCCGATCGCAATCACGACCGACCATCGAGGGCGGCTGTGGGTGGCCGAGAACTACACCTGGGCCGGGAGCTTGTTGGGGAACTATCGGACCGATTTGAGCGATCGGATCGTAATCCTCGAGGACCGCGACGGCGACGGTCGCCACGACCACCGCACGGTCTTCTGGGACCAGGCCAAGAAGCTGACTAGCATCGAAGTCGGCTTCGGCGGCGTGTGGGCGATCGCCTTGCCCAATCTGATTTTCATTCCCGATGCGGACGGCGACGATGTTCCCGACGGACCTCCTGTGGTGGTCCTCGACGGGCTCGACGAACAAGCGGTCGGGCACACCCCGGCCAACGGCTTAAGTTGGGGCCCCGACGGCTGGCTCTACGCTCGGCATGGCATTCTCGCCACCAGCAGCATCGGCAAACCGGGCGCGGCTCCGTCGCAGCGGGTCCGCATCAACACCGGCATTTGGCGCTACCATCCGACGCGGCAGACGGTCGAAGCGGTCATGCATGGGATGACGAATTCCTGGGGCTCGGATTACAACTCGCACGGCGAGATGTTTTGCATCAACACCGTGATTGGGCATCTCTGGCACGTCGTCCCCGGGGCGCACACCGAGCGGATGTTCGGAGTCGACATCAACCCGCACGCTTACCAATTGATCGAGCAGGTCGCCGATCACGTGCACTGGGATACCGGTGAGGTTTGGCATCAAGTCCGCGACGGAGTCAGCGACACGACGCTCGCCGCGGGCGGGGGGCACGCCCACGTCGGGCTGATGATCTACCAGGGCGATAATTGGCCTGACTCTTATCGCAATCGCGCCTACACGCTGAACCTGCATGGGCGGCGGATCAATTGCGATACGCTGGAGCGTCAGGGCACCGGTTTTGTCGCTAAACATGCGCCCGACTTGGCCGTGTTTGCCGACCCCTTTTTCCGGGGCATGGATCTGATCACCGGGGCGGACGGCGGCGTGTTGATCGCCGACTGGAGCGACACCGGAGAATGCCACGACCACGATGGCGTCCATCGCACGAGCGGCCGAATCTATAAACTGAGCTACGGCAAGCCGACTCCCGCGGTGGGCTTTGATCTCTCGAAAGCGAGCGACCAGGAGCTAGTCGAAGCCCAAACGGTTCCGAACGCGTGGTGGTCGCGCCAGGCGCGGCGGATTCTGCACGAGCGGGCCGCCGCGGGCGACGCTCCCTCGCTGGAAGCGGCTCGCGAGTCGCTGAGACAGATCCTGCAGAGTGCTGCTTCGCCGGAGATTCAACTGCGTGCCGCCTGGGCGCTGCATCTCACCGGCGGCTGCGATCCGCAGGTCCTGTTGGGTTCTTCCGATGAGTTCCTCCGCGCTTGGGGTGTGCGGCTGATCGCTGAGGGTGGCTCGGCGAATGACTCGGCCCCCGATTCGGCGGCGGTTCTGCTCGCCGTTGCCGAGCGGGACTCGAGCGGACCGGTCGCTCTGCATCTGGCTTCCAGTTTGCAACGGCTGCCGATCGCGGAGCGCTGGGCCCTGGCCGCCGCGCTCGCCCAACAGGAAGCCTTTGCCGACGACCGGATGTTCCCGATCCTGCTGTGGCTGGGGATCGAACCGGCGGTAGCAGGAGATCCAGCCCGAGCGATCGCGTTGGCCAGCGCTTCGCAGCTCCCGCTGCTGACCCAAAACATCGCCCGCCGGCTGACGCTGGAGATCGATCGCAATCCCCGGGGCCTCGAACAATTGCTAGCGGCAGCCAACTCGGCCGAGACAGTGCATCCCGAGGAGATCCTCGTCGGCATGGCCCTCGCTCTTCGTGGCTGGCGGACCGCTCCGCAGCCCAAGAACTGGACGACTACGGCCGAACGATTTACCACGCGCGGGCCGGCGGAACTGCAGCCCTATTTGCAGCAATTGAGCGTCGTGTTTGGCGACGGCCGAGCGATCGACGAACTTCGTGGGTTGGTCATCGACGCGACGGCCGACCCCGCCGCCCGCCGGCAGGCCCTCGCAGCGATCCTGACCGGCCGCCCTAGCGATTTTGCGGGCGTGCTGCAGTCGCTGCTCGGGGACCGAGCGGTGATGCTCGAGGCCCTGCGGGGGCTGGCCCTGTACGACGATCCGGCGACGCCCGCTCGGGCGCTCGGGGCGGTGGGTGTCTACGACCCGGAGGCGCGTGCCGAGTTGGTCAATCTGCTCGCCTCCCGCCCCGCCTACGCCCGCTCGTTGCTCGAGGCGGTTCGCGAGGGAAAGCTCGCAGCCCGCGAAATCTCCGCCTTCCATGCCCAGCAGATTCGGGGCTTTGGTGACTCGGCGCTGACCGAAGCATTGAGCGAAGTCTGGGGTGCGGTCCGCGCGACCGCGAGTGAAAAGCGGCACCAGATCGAGTCGCTCAAGGAAGAACTCTCCGCGGAACGACTGGCTGCCGCGGACCTGTCGCAGGGCCGAGCGCTGTTCAATCGCACATGCTCCGCCTGCCACGTGCTCTATGGCGAAGGGCACCACATCGGTCCCGACCTGACGGGATCGAACCGCAAAAATCTCGACTATCTGCTCGAGAACATCATCGACCCCAGCGCCAGCGTCGGAGCGGATTTCCGCACCACGTTGTTCGTGCTCCGCGACGGCCGGATCCTCAACGGTGTGGTTCGCCAGCAAACCGAGCGGACGATCACGATTCAAACGTCGGATCCAGAACCGACGACCGTCGAGCGGAGCGAGATCGAAGCGTCCAAAGCGACCCCCACGTCGCTGATGCCCGACGGCCTCCTGCAGAATCTGACCGCCGAGCAAATCCGCGATCTCGTCGCCTATCTCGGCTCGTCCCAGCAGGTCCCGCTGCCCGAGTGAGGGACGGTCTGGAGGGGCTGGGCGCGGTATGCGGTTTGCCGCTGTTGGCGCGGTAGCAATGGCGGGGGCGGTGTGTGCCCCGGGCCTCCTCTCAACCCGTACCCAAGGTGGAACCTGCAATGAGAACGCTCAGACTTTGCCAATTCGCAGCGGCTCCTTTCCTGATGCTGTGGATGGCGGTGCCCGTGCTCGGTGCACCGCTCGATCACAAGCACCTCCCACAGGACGCCAAGTGGGTGCTGCATGTGGATCTCGAAGCGATCACACAGACCGATCTTGTTGCCCAGGTGAGACAGAATCGTCCGGCCATCGCCAACCAAGTTCGCCAGTGGATCCAGGACCGCTATGGCATCGACCCGCGCGAGGACCTGCACTCGCTGACCGCCTTCAGCGACACCTACCAAGCCAATACAGGGGTGATGATTCTGAAGGCCAACTACGACCAGAACAAAGTCGCCTCGGAGCTGCAGAATCAGCCGAACGTTCAGACCATGAACTGGCAGAACTACACGCTGTACATGGTCGAGCGGGAAGGCCTGCTCGAGCGACGCGGCAATCGCAACCAGTCGGCTAACCAGTCGGCTAACCAGTCGGCTAACCAGTCGGCTAACCAGCCGCGCGAGGGGCAGGCGGGCAAAGACAAAACCATGACAATCGCTTTGGTCGACGGCGAGACGGTCGTGTTTGCGTCGTCGCCCGAGCGGGCGCAGATGGCGATCCAGTTGCTCCAAGGCGAAGCGCCGAGCTTGAGTGCCGATTCGAAGCTGGTTGCCGGAATGCCGAAGGAGGCGATTGCCTATGGCGCGGCGATTGAGCTCGCCTCGATTGAGCAGCGCGACGGTTTCTTCCCCGTGCTCCGCCAGCACGAACACATCGTGTGGTACTTCGGCGTCGACAATGGCGAGGCCTTTGACAGCCTCAAACTGGTCGCCAACTCCGAGGAAGTCGCCAAGCAGATGAAGACGGCCCTCGAAGGGGCGGTGGCGTTCGGCAAAGTCTGGTCGGCCGACAGCCCCAACCTCACCCGGTTGGCCGAAGGGACCAAGATCACGATCGATGGGAAGACGGTCGAGCGCAACTGGCGCGGTGACAGCCAAACGTTGCTCGCAGGTTTTGGGGAACTGGCTTCGCGGCTCCAGCAGCGGGTCGAAGCGGTTCGCCCATAAGCGGTCCCCGCAAAAGCTCTGTCACGCACCCCTCTCCCGCAGCTGCGCGAGAGGGTTTTTTTATGAGTTCACCGAACACCTCCCCTAGCACCGCTGCAACCCCATCCGCCGTTATAACCAGCCCGGCGGATTCCAGCTGGCGGAAAGTTACCACGGCCAAATCGCTGCGACCCGGCCGATTGCGGCCTAGGCTCTGTCAGAACGCTTAGCGGTTTCGGCCTATTGAGCCGCAGGCGCTAGCCTCGGGCCCGGCCTATTGAGCCGCAGGCGCTAGCCTCGGGCCCGGCCTATTGAGCCGCAGGCGCTAGCCTCGGGCCCTCGTCGGCCCTGGGATTCCTGCTGCAGAACCCGCGGCTAGCGCCGTCGGCTCAAGGTTTTCTGGCAGCGTCTAGTGTTTGGCGAATTCCGATATCTTGTGTGAGCAGGATCAGCGGTGTGACTCCTCCGTACGTCATGATCAGCGCGGCAGCACTCCGCGTCGGGCAGCCGCTCGGCGTGGATTTGTACCTCCACGATCTCTCAACCAACCAGCTCGGGCTGTACAAACAGGCCGACTACGCGCTCCATGCGAGCGACCTGGAACAGCTGCGCGTCGAAGGAAAGCGCCACCTGTACATCCATCGCGAGGCGCAGGATCGGTACCACGAGTATCTCCGGCTGCTCGTCTCCGACGACTCGGGAGACACGCCGCTCGCGGCTCGAGTCGGGGCGATGGATGAAGTCGTCCGCGAGACGCTTCGCGAGTGTTTTGCCTCGGATGACCCGAACCGAATTGTCAACACCGCCGGCACCCTTGCCCAGATGGTCCTACGGGTATTGGACGGGAGCGACTTCACCACCGCTGAACTGCTTCAAGTGGTGCAACACGACTACAGCACCTTTACTCAGTCGGCCAACGTCGCCTACTTCGCCACCCTGCTAGCCAAGGCGCTGGGCCTACCCTCGGCCGATCTTGGACCGATCATCGCCGGGGCTCTGCTGCACGATATCGGCCAGCAGGAGATCAGCGATGCAATTCTCTGCAAGCCCGGGCGGCTCGACGATTATGAGCTCCACCTGGTCCGTCAGCATCCGCTCAACGGCTTCCGAAAATTGTGCCGCCACGATGCGCTGCTCGACGGCCAATTGATGATGGTATATCAGCACCATGAAAAGATCGACGGCAGCGGGTACCCGGTGGGCTGCGTGGGTGATGAGATTCATCCCTGGGCTCGGCTGTGTGCAGTCGTCGATACCTTTGCGGCGTTGATCAGCATTCGGCCTTACCGCGGTCCGCGGACCCATGAGCGGGCGCTGCAGATCATGGAATTCGATTGTGGACTGGCTTTCGAACCGGAGATGTTCCAGTGCTGGAAAAAGATTATCGAAGATTGTTCGCGAGCCTGAGAGAATCGGTTGACTGGCAGTTTGAATTGCCGGCGACGATGAATGATTTCTTCGACAGGCAGGGACACTCTGCTGCCACCGGACTCAACGTGCGCCGCAGCCCGCGGATCCGCACGCGTCACAAAGCCGTGATGCACTTCTCCGATCCGTTGCCAGCGTTTCCACGCCCAGCGATGCCGGTGGCGATCTACACCAATGATCTGTCGCGAACTGGATTCGGTTGCATCTGTCGCGAGCAGCTGTATCCCGGCGAGCGGGTGCATATCCTGCTGCCCAACTGCTGGCTGGAGGCGACCATCGCACGCGGCCGCCGACTCGGACCCGAATGTTTCGAAGCCGGCGCGCTTCTCAGCGCCGCTCACCTGCTCGAGAACCCCGGTTTTCGACTTCCGCCCTGGGCGGCGTCCCGCGCGGTGTAGTCGTCGAGCAACCGGCGGGTTGCAGCAGGCGGTCTGTGAAGAGTGCGTGAAGACCTTGCATCGCTGACGCAATCTGGGACGATTTAACTCGGTTAACTCGTCCGCACTGGAGATTTGTCGGTGAAAAGCTGCAAGTGGATCGTCTCGGCGCTAACAATCCTGGGAGCAACCTTGGGCCTCAACGGAGAAGCCTCGGGACAAGCGATCGTGGCTCACCGGGGAGCCTCCCACGATGCGCCAGAAAATACGATGGCCGCGTTCGAACTCGCCTGGGAACAGGGAGCCGATGGGATCGAAGGTGACTTTCACCTGACGAGCGACGGGCACATCGTCTGCATCCACGACGCCGATACCGAACGCGTCAGCGGGGTCAAGCGAGTCGTCGCCAAGACGCCGCTCAAGACGCTCCGCGAGATGGAAGTCGGCCGTTGGAAAGGCCCCGAATGGGAGGGAGAACCGATCCCCACCTTTGCCGAAGTCCTCTCCTCGATCCCCGAAGGCAAGCAGTTCTTCATCGAGCTGAAGACCGGGCCGGAGATCGTCGAACCGCTGGTTGAACAGCTGCGAGGCTTCAAGGGGGACCGCAACCAGCTGACGATCATTTGCTTCAAAGAGGACACGATCCGCCGCTGCAGCGAATTGCTGCCCGACATCAAGGCGCACTGGTTAACCAGCTTCAAACGCGAGAACGGCGGCCCCGATTGGCGTCCGCAGCCGCAAAAGATTGCCGGCACGATCGAAGCGAACGGAGCGGAAGGGGTGGGGATGCAGGGCCGACGCGAAGTGCTCGTTCCCGCCTTCTTTGCCGAGCTGCGGAAGGCGGGAGCTCGCGAATTTCACGTCTGGACGATCGACGATCCAGAGGATGCTCGGTTCTTCCAAGCGCAGGGAGCCTATGGCATTACGACCAACCGTCCGGCCCTGATCCGCGAGTCCCTGCAAAGCGGATCGTAAGGTTTCTGACCCGGAATCTCTGTGCGCACCGGGCCGGGGGAAACAACCACGAATCACACGAATTACACGAATGGTGGCCACGGAAGGACACGAAAAAACACGGAAAGGAAAGGGACCGCCGATAGCACGGAGAACGCGGATAAAAGGGGAAGCGGAAAGCCAATAATCGGTGTTAGCCGTGGTTCAGCTCCCCACCTTTCCTTCGTGCTCTTCGTGTCCTTCGTGGTTTCCCCTATCGGGCGGCGATCCGCGGGCATCAGCTCACGTAGTTAGATTCCGTTAGAGTCAGGAAATCTCAGATCGGAAATCCCCTAGTTCTAACGGAATCTCTGTGCGCACGGGGCCGGGGAAACAACCACGAATCACACGGATCACACGAATGGTGGCCACGGAAGGACACGAAAAAACACGGAACGGAATGGGACCGCGGATAGCACGGAGAACGCGGATAAAAGGGGAAGCGGAAAGCCAATAATCGGTGTTAGCCTTGGTTCAGCTCTCCACCTTTCCCTCGTGCTCTTCGTGTCCTTCGTGGTTTCCCCCATCGGGCGGCGATCCGCGGGCATCAGCTCGCGTAGATAGATTCCGTTAGAGTCAGGAAATCTCAGATCTGAAATCCCCTAGTTCTAACGAAATTTCTGTGCGCACCGGGCGGGGAAACAACCACGAATCACACGAATCACACGAATGGTGGCCACGGAAGGACGCGAAAAAACACGGAAAGGAAAGGGACCGCCGATAGCAC
>NZ_WRPR01000023.1 GCF_010367455.1 Candidatus Laterigemmans baculatus
CTCCCCCCTCCCATTCTCTCCCCCCTCCCACTCTTCTCCGGCCCCCTCCCTGCCGCCACGGTCGAGCGCTCCTGCTCGGCCGCTGGCGGTTTTTCTTTGCTCCCAGTAAGCCTCGGACCGTGGCCGGAGATACCACTCTTGTCAGTCGGCTCCATTTCGCGAACACTTAGGTCCATCCCCTTTTTGTCAGGACCCGGGAAAGGCACGCGAGATGAACTACGAGCTAGCCAATAGCTACTCCTACCAGAGCTACCAGCGTCAGCGGCAAATGACGCTTGGCGACCTGCTGCTGGAAAACCGGATCGTCTTTTTGCAAGGCGAGATCTACACCGGCAACGCCAACGAAGTGGTCATGAAGCTGCTCTACTTGCAGAGCGAGAATCGCCGCAAGGACATCCACTTCTACCTGAACTCCCCCGGCGGATCGGTCACCGCGACGCTGGCGATCTACGACACGATGCAGATGCTCTCGTGCCCGGTCGCGACCTACTGCGTGGGCGAAGCGGCCAGTGGTGCTGCGGTCCTCCTGGCCGGTGGTACCAAAGGCAAGCGGTACGCGCTGCCGAACAGCCGCGTGATGATCCACCAGCCGCTCGGCGGCGTCGGCGGGCAGGTCAGCGATATCGAGATTCAGGCTCGCGAAATCCTTCGCTACCGCGACGTGCTGAACCACATCATGGCGCACCACACGGGCAAACCGATCGAGCAGATCGCCAAGGATATCGACCGCGACTTCTTCCTCTCGGCCGAGGGCGCGAAAGAGTATGGGCTGGTCGACGATGTGTTGACCAAACCGCCGGTTGATGTGAATGCCGAAGACGACGAGCCGAAGTAGAGCCGCCGCAGCCACTGTTCGCGGTTCCTTCGACTCCACCGATCCAGCCTTTCCTCCATACCATCCAGGTTCACGGCGATGCCCCTAATTCCCTACGTTGTCGAAAAGAGCGGCCGCGAAGAACGCGTTTACGACATCTACAGTCGGTTGCTCAAAGACCGGATCATTTTTCTCGGCCAGCAGGTGAACGACGAAATCTCCAATTCGTTGGTCGCTCAAATGCTGTTTCTGCAGAGCGAAGACCCCAAGGCCGACATCCACCTGTATATCAATTCGCCCGGCGGGAGCATCACGGCCGGCTTGGCGATCTACGACACGATGCAGTACGTCTCGTGTGACGTGGCGACTTACTGCATCGGCCAAGCGGCTTCGATGGGTGCCGTGCTGCTGACCGCCGGGGCCAAGGGCAAACGCTACTCGTTGCCCAGCGCACGGATCATGATCCACCAGCCGCTCGCCGGCATGCAGGGAACCGCTCAGGAGATCGAGATCCACGTCGAGGAACTCCGCCGCGTGAAGCGGAAGATGAACGAGATCATGATCCGCCACACCGGCCATTCGCTCGAGAAGATCGAGCAGGATACCGACCGCGACCGCTTCATGTCGGCGACCGAATCGGTCGACTACGGGCTGATCGACAAGGTCGTCACCTCGGTCAGCGACAGCTGAACGAGCTCAGGCCAGCCGCTGTTAGAGGACGGCGCTTAATAGTCACCCTCCCCGCGGGAGGGTCGAGCGTCAGCGAGGGGAGGGATCGCGATCCCTAGCGATTGCGCCCCCGTGAAATGCACCGTTGCGGAAACCCTCCCCGCTCGTTCCTCGCGACCCTCCCGGGGGGAGGGTGTCGTGGTTTTTTATAGAAGCAGGTCAGGCTGGAAAGCCTGACGTACTTTCGGGTCAGGCTGGGAAGCGTGACGTATGGGGTGGGGTGGGAAGTTGTCTGTACTTCCCTGCCTCGTTTGTGGTATCGGCCTCGATGCATGGAAGCGTCATCGACCACCGAACCGTTCCGGTTTTCCGCCAGCTCGCCCTCGCTCGAGGGACGGGGTGCGCCTCACGCGCCGCGCCCCGAGGCGGACGCGCTGGTCCTCGAGACGAAGCGGGAGATTCGGCGGCTCGTGCAAGAGATCGCCGCGCTCTGCCACTCCCGCTTATCGGCTCGCCAGTTCTGGCCCCGCTTCCTGGCCGACGTCACCAGCGCAATGGCCGCCGAGGGATGCGTCCTGTGGCAGCTCGCCGGTGAGCACTGGGCTTCGGTCGCACATCACGGCCATGTCGATCGCCGCCTGCTCGTCCCCCGATTGTCGCCAGGAGACTCGCTCGAGCCGGTGCGGTCCGGCGGGACCAATCGCCACTGGCTGATGATCCGTGAAGTCGCCCATGGCGGCGGCCCGATGGTCGTCCCGCCGAGCGGCGACTGGACTGTAGCGGATGCGGAAACGGCTGCCGCGTCGGACGATGGGAACGACGCGGTGGAGCCGGGTAATCCCACTGAGTTTCTAGCTGCGGTCGTCCCCATCCCCGTCGATTTGGACCAGCCGGTCGAGTGGATGATGGAGCTGTTTTTGCCGGTCGGCGGCGGACCGGCCACGCAGCGTGGCTATCTGCGATTCGCGGCTCAGATGGCCGATTTGGCCGCTGATTTTCTTCGCCGGGAACGACTCCGCGCCGCTCGTGCGCACGCCGACCAAGCCGCGCGGATGCACGAGAGTGTGCTCACCCTCTACCGTTCGACCGATCGCACCACTGCGGAGTCGAGGATCGTCGACGCGGCGGCCCGCGTCTTCTCCGCGGAACGCGTGAGCTTGGTCCGCCGAAGGGGCGGTTCCTGGCGCGTGGTCGCCGTCAGTGGAGTCGACCAGATCGATCCCGCACTTCCCGCCGTGCAAGCCATTCGCGAGCTTGCCGCAGGACTCGTCGCGGCGAGCCCCACCAAGACCGACGGCTCCGTCGGTTTCATCCCCGCCGGCAGCGCCCCCGAGACTTCGGGCAACATCCCCGACGCTGCGGGCGCGGAGCCCGTCGAAGCGGAGCCGGCCGAAGCGGAACCGGACGCGGAGGGGGAGGCGAGCGAGGGAGCACTCGTTCTTCGTGGCGTCGCGATCGTCGATGCCGCTGGCCAAGCGCGCTTGGTGGTGGAAGACCGGGCGGCGACGGAGGTCGACCCCGAACAGCAGCACCGCTGGTCCCTGTTTCTCCAGCACACCGATTGCGTGTTGACGCGTCTCGATCGAACCCGGCAGCCCGGGCTCCGCGGCTGGATCGCGGCCCGCGGCGAGCGGTTGCGCAATCGTCTGGGACGGTCGGTCGTCGTGCTGGCGATTGCGGTCGGTGGACTCTTGCTCGCCGCTCTCCCGGTTCCGCTCATCGTGACCGCCGATGCGAGACTCGAGCCGCGGCAAGTGCAAAACCTGTACGCTCCCCGCGACTCGGTGATCGACGAGATCTGGGTCGATCATGGAGCTGCGGTCGAACCGGGAGAACCGGTGCTGCGGCTGGTCGACCTCGAATTGGATCGGTCGATCAACTCGCTCCTCGGCCGCCGCGCGGTCCTCAGCGAGCGGCTGGCGGAGATTCGAACCCGGGTCGTCGGCGGCTCGACCAATGATCCCGAAGAAACCGAACGACTGCAAACCGAACAGCAGATCGCCGGCGAGGAGCTGCGGAGCATCGCCGCCGAACTGGCGGTGTTGGAGCAAGAACGCGAGCGGCTCGTCTTGCGAAGTGACCGCAGCGGGATCGTGGACGCTTGGCAGATCCGCGAGCGACTGGGCCATCGACCGGTGGGAAGAGGACAGATGCTGTTCCGCATCGTCGCCCCCGAGGGAGGCTGGTTGATCGAAGCCGACGTGCCGCAGAACCGCCTCGATCACCTCGTCGCGAGCCGCGGGAATGGCCCGGTGGAAGGAACGGCTGTGTTGGCCGCTTTCCCCGACCACGCCGTTGCGGCCCAACTCGAGGACATCGGCCCCGCCGCATGGCCCCGAGAAGGTTCACCGTCGCTGGCGACCGCGGCCAGCGGTCCCGATCCGACCGGAACCGTGACCTTTTCTCTCGATGCCGACCGCTTGCCCCTCAAGCAACCGGGGGCGCCGGTCAAACTCGGGATCGACTGTGGCCACCGCCCGCTCGCCTACGTCGCATGCCAGGACCTGGTGCGCACCGTCGTGGGCTGGTTGCGGCTGTACCTGTAACCCATTTCACCCTTCCCAGAGAGAGCCGTTTCGATGCAGCCATGCCGCTGGCCACTGTGGATGCGAACATGGGACGCTGCGGCGACCCTGCTGGCGGCCCTTTTGGCGGCCCTTTTGGCGGCCCTGCTAGCAGCTGGTCCGCTTGCCGCGGACACGCCGCGCCCGGCGACCGCCCCGAGGCTCGCTTCCGGCGGGTCGCCGGCCGTGGTCGCGGAGGAATGTGTCATTCGCTTTGCCGAAATCGTCGACGTCCCGGCGCTCGATGCTGGCCCGCTGGCCGAAGTTGCGGTCACGCAGAACGAGGAAGTCGAGGCTGGGCAATTGCTCGCTCGGCTGGACGACCGAACGCTCGCGATCCGGCGACACGCGGCGGAACTCAAACGGGAAATCGCCCAGCAGCGAGTCGCGGACGATTTGGAAGTTCAATTTGCCGAGACGGCCTACCAAGAGGCTCTCGAAGAACTGGAATCGAACCGAGCCGTCTACGACGCCAGCTCTGGAGCAGTTCCCCTGAGCACGCTGCGGCGGCTGAGGATTGCGGTGGAGCGGGCGAATTTGGAACGCGAGCGAGTAAAAAAATCAGGCCGACAAGCGGAGATTGAACTCGAGCTGCAAACGGCTGAGCTGGAAGTGATCGACGACCATCTGAGACGGCTCAAGGTCCAAAGCCCGATCAGCGGGATCGTGCTGACCGTCGACCACCGCCCCGGCGAATGGTTGGCGACGGGTGAGACGGTCGCCCAGATCGCTCGCCTCGATCGCCTCCACGTCCAGGTACTCTTGTCCGAAGACATGCTCCCGCAGCGGGCCGCCCCAGGGGCCGCTGTGCTGGTCCGCTGGAGCGAAGCGGGAGTGGAGCATTCGCTTCGCGGCCGCGTGACTTCGGTGGATCCGCAGCAGATGGCCGGCGGACGTTATCGGCTGCATGCGATGATCGAGAACCGGGCGGTCGCGGGCGGTTGGCTGTTGCTGCCGGGCCGAGAAGTCCAGATGGTGCTCTATCCGCTGGCGGCGGGAAGCGCGACCGCCGACGGGTCGAGAGCGGAAGAATCTAAAAACTCCGAAGCAGCAACCGATCTGCAATCGCCTGCGACAGCCCGCTCAGCTCAGCGTCGCTTGACGGCGCCGGTGGCGCCGGTGGCGCCGGGGGCGCCGGGGGCGCCGGGGGCGCGGCAGCGATGACCGCCGCCGGGACCGGGGCTCGGCCTGGACCGGGAACTTCCTACCGGCTGCGGGGGGATCTCGAAATTCACCCCCGCGAGCGCGCAGGCCGCCGGCAGTACTGGTTGGCCCATCCGATCAGCGGTCGCGTTGTGCGGCTCGCCGGAGAGGACTATCGCGGGTTGGTGGGAAGAGTCGACCGCGGCGGAGCGGTTGAGCGTTTACCGGCGGCCGATCCGGCGCTATTGGCCGAGGCTCGTGCGGCGGGGCTCGTTGCTGGAGAGCGTCCGGCCACCGCCGTCCGCGCTCGTTCCGGATGGTGGCGGAATCCGCTCTACATTCGTCTCTCGGGAGTTCCCGCCGATGGCGTCGGAGCGTGGTTGGCGAAACGCACGTCTTGGCTGTTCTCCGCGGTGGGCGTCACGTTCTGGGGACTGGTGATCGCGGTCGTCGCGGTGGCGCTACTCGCCCACGCTGGGGAGTTGGTCCGCCGGTTGGATCCGCTGGTCACGTTTCAGGCGAAGCACTGGGGACTCGCGCTGGCGACGCTGGCGATCACCAAAGGGATTCACGAGTTGGCCCACGCGGCGGTCTGTCGGCGCATGGGAGCGGCGGCCCGGGAGATCGGCGTCCTGTTGCTCTGCGGAACGCCCTGCTTGTACTGCGATGTGACCGACAGCTGGCGCGTTGATTCGCGCTTGCGACGGGCGGCGATCATGCTCGCGGGCGTCTATATCGAATCGGTACTGGCCGCACTCGCCGGAGTGGTGTGGCTGCTCAGCGAGGATGGATTCCTGCGGATGGCCGCGTTGAATTTGATCTGCGTGTGTGGAGTGAGCACCGTTTTGTTCAATATCAACCCGCTGATGCGCTACGACGGCTACTTCGTTTTGGCGGACTTTTTGGACGTCCCCAACCTTCGCAGCCGAGCCGTCGAAGCGTGGCGCTCCGCCGTCGTTCGCCGAGTGGCCGGGGCGAGTTATCAGTCCGGGACGTTCGGCGGGAGCGGAGCGGTTCAGTGGGGGCTCGCAGCGTTTCACTTGGCGTCGACCGGCTACCGCTATGTCGTCCTCTCGGCGCTTCTCGGCTGGGGCTATCTGGTGCTCAGCCGGGCCGGTGTGGAAAGTCTTGCACGGGGAGCGATCGTGGTGGGAATTGCCGGGTTTATCTGCGGTCAAGCGAATCGACTGTGGCAGGTCGGCAAGGGCCGCGGGGCGTGGAGCGGCGTGTCTGCTTGGCGGCGGTGGGGAATCGCCAGCGGCTGGACGCTGCTCGCCGGATTGATCCTGTGGGTACCGGTGGAACGCCGCGTCACCGCCCGAGGCGTGGTGGAACTTCATGCGGCTACGAATGTCTACGCCCCCCGCAGCGGGCGGGTCGAACGGATCGAAGTCGAATATGGGAACGCGGTCGAGCAAGGTGCGACGCTCGCGCTGCTCGACGAGCCGGCGCTGCGGATCGAGCGGGTACGCCTCACATCGCAGCTGGAGGAGTTGCGGATTCGAAGTGCCTCGCTCCGCCGCCGAGCTCTTGCGGACCCGGAACTGCTCGACCAACTCGAGGAGCAATCGGCGGCCATCGCAGCGACGGAAGATCAACGGCGGGCGGTCGAGACGGCGATCGGACAGCTTCACTTAACCGCGCCCCGCAGCGGAACGCTGCTGCCGTACGTCGCACCATCGCACGGCGGCGGGGAGTCCAGCAGCGGTTCAGGAGCTGGCGTGCGAGCTGCGGCCCCCGCGGCTGCTCCACGGTTGTCGACTCGTGAGGGACAAACGATTCCCGCCGGCAGCGTCTGGTGCTGCGTTGGGGACGAGAGGTCCAAGCAAGTCGTCTTGGAAGTCGATGCGGCGCAGCGACGGTTCATCGAAAGAGGGGGCGAGGTGCAGGTTCGGCTTGACCCGCTGCCGGCGGAAATCGTGACCTGCCAAGTTGCGGATGTTTCGGCAATCCGTCACGATCCTCGCAGCTTCGCGGAACTGGTTCCGCGAAATCGATTCGCGGTCGCCTGCCGGCTGCCGGAAGAGATGGCCGCACGCGTTCCGATCGGCTCGACGGCGACCGGCGTGTTCCGCGGCGAGCCGCTTCGGCTGTGGGATTGGTGCCTCAGCCGCATCACCGGAGCGGCGCTTTGACCCGTGACTATTGATCCAGTAAGGAACCCATGACGAACGGCTCTCGTGACGACGGACCTACCGCCTGTGACCCTCCGCATCCCGCCTGGCTCGAGGAAGCGGAATTGTTGGCGGTGTGCACGATGCAGCAAACTCGCCGTGGCGGACCGGGAGGCCAGCACCGCAACAAGGTCTCGACGACGATCGTCCTCGTTCACCAGCCGACTGGGATCAGTGCCGAGGCCTCGGAGCGGCGGAGCCAAGCCGACAACCGGCGCGTGGCGCTGCGGCGGTTGCGTGAAACGTTGGCGCTGCGGCTGCGGACCCGCGGGGTCCCCAGCTCGGCTCCGGAGTCGGCTCCCGTGCGGCTCCGCGCCAAGTACGGTGGAGCGCAGTTCCGCGTGGCCGAAGACAACGTGGACCGTCCAGCCGTGCTCGCCCTGCTGCTCGATGATCTGGCCCGAGCCGCGGCCCGTCCGGCCGAAGTCGCCGCGCTCTGGCAGACGACGACGAGCCAAATCGTCCGCTTCCTCCGAGAAATCCCCGCAGCGTTCGCAACGGTCAATCGCTGGCGGGAAGACATGGGACAAAAGCCGCTCCAGTAGAGCTCGAGTTGCTACTTTCGGGGTGCGGCTTGAACGGGTTTGCTGATGTCCGAATGGGGGCGGCCGAGGGTGGTGAGGAAGGCGAGCAGATCGGCGGCTTCTTGGGCGGTCAGATCCCGGAGCACTCCATCGGGCATCAACGATTGCGGAGAGACGACCATTTGTTCGATCTCCTCGGTCGGCACTTCGACGACGCGGCGCTCCACGTCAGCGACTCTCACGCGCTCCGCTGTCCGCTCGATGAGCAACCCGCTTAGCACGCGACCATCCACGGTCTGGATCAAGTAGGTCTGGTACGCGGGATCGATTTTTGCCGAAGGCGTGAGCAGACTTTGCAGCAGTTCCTCCCGGCTCCGCTGGTGGCCAATTCCGCTCAGGTCGGGGCCGAGCGATGTTCCTTGGCTGCCGGCCGCGTGGCACCGATTGCACTGCAGTAGCTTGTCCGTGAAGAACATCTGCTCGCCCCGCTTCGGATCTCCCTTGCGGCGGAGGATCGACTCCGGATCGATCCGGTCGCCCAGCCGCTGGCGTTGCTCGTCTTCAGGCAGAAATCGCTCGAAGAGATCGCGGACCAAAGGGTCGTGGTGCGCCGCTGCCGCGGCGACAAGCTGATCCTGGAGGGCAGGAGGCAGGGAGTCCCGGTCGAGTGCCATCACGCTGCGGAGGGCGGTCGTGGGCGAGGCGAGTTGCTCGGCCAGTTCGGTCGCGGAAGTGTCTCGATTCGCCGCCGCTCGCAAATCCGCAGGAACGTGGTCCTCGCGTGCGGCGGAGCTCGCCCCCGCCGCTGCCAACTCTCCGTCGGGCTTCATCTGCTCGACCCAGCGGTAGAGCAGCGCGAGGCCTCGCGGATCGACCCGATGGGCGCCCAGCCGCGGCATCCGCCCTTGCCCCGCTTTGGCGATCCGGTACAGCAGCACCGAACGTTCGGGCGCGCCCGGGGCGATGACCCGGGCCCCTTCGATTCCCAGATCACCCTGGGTCGGCGGGGCGTCGATCATCTGAGTCGCGGCAGGCTCGAGATCGTACGCCATCTGCGAGAGCACCGCGCCGCCCGCATGCAACCGATGGCAGTGGGCGCAGTTCGCATGCAAGTAACTCCGCGCCCGCTCGTCGAGCGTCGCGTCGGGGTCGTGGGGATCGACCAGCGTCGGTCGCTGTCCCACGTTGTCCGCACTCGCGCCCGCGTCGCTGGTAACCTCAGCCGCATCGAGCCACTCAAGTCGCTGCAGCTGCAGCGGGTCAAACGCGAGCGGAGGCCCCGACCAGGGGTTGTGGCAGCGGAGGCAGTCGGATCGTGACGCGTAGTGCCACTGGACTTGCTGCGGCGTGGCGTCTGGATCGTCCGCCGCAAGCTCCCACACGGCGTCCGCTCCCTCCTCCGGCACCAACTCCGCGTCCCGCTGATCGGCATCCCAGCGGTAGGAATACGCGTTCCAGTCGCGGCCGTCAAAGTGCAGGAGCTGCGTTTCGAGATGCACGCTTCGGCCGCGGACATCGGGGAGCGATAAGGTTTTGACCAGCACGGTGCCGTCGGGAAACTCCCACTTTCCGTCTTTCGCTGCCACTCGCGATTTTCCCGGCAGAGCAATCCAGCGCTGGCTGGTCGCACCGTCCTGCCACATCGGCGCATGGATCGTATAGCGAACGACCCCCGGCGCCGGTTGCTGATCGGGGACCGAGGTAAAGAGGCCCGTTTCGCTCAGCCGCTCGGGGAACTCGCTCGGCTGACCGGCCCGCGGGTTCTCGACGAAGCGATGAATCGAACCTGTATGGTCGAGCAGGAACAACTCGCCGCGGTGGTCGACGCCAAAGCTGACCAGCTTGAGCGTCGAATCGGCGAGCTCTTGGTGCCAGGCGACTTCACCATTCGATCCGAGACGCAGGCCCCAAATCTTTCCTGTCTCATAATCCCCATAAATATAAGCCCCCCGCAGCTTGGGCAGACGGTCGCCCCAGTAAACCACGCCGCCGGTGATCGAGGCGGCTTCGGTATGGGGATGATCGACCGTGGGGGCCTGAATCGGCGTCGGGCCACGGGGAGCGTCGGAGTTGATCGGCTGTCGGCCCTCCATGATGCTCCAGCCGTAATTTCCGCCCCGGGTGACGCGATAGATCATCTCCCACAATTCCCATCCCACATCGCCGACCCACAGATCGCCGCTTTCGGGATCGAAGCTCATCCGCCACGGATTGCGAAACCCATAAGCCCAGATTTCGCCGCGGGCATCGGGCAGTGAGATGAACGGATTGTCAGGGGGAATGGTATAAGGTCGATTCCCATCCGCGTGATCCACGTCGATACGCAGCACCGCCGAGAGCAGATTCGTGACGTCCTGGCCGGCGCCATGAGGATCCGGCGGATTCGGCCCCACGCCATCGCCGGTAGAAATGTAGAGGTAGCCGTCGGGACCGAATTGTAGGCAGCCGCCGTTGTGTCCGCCGGAAAACCAGGTGAGCAAGATTTCTTCGCTATCCGGATCCACGCGCGGCGGTTCGGTGTCGAGAACCTGAAAACGCGACACGCGACTCCCATCCTCCTGCCCGGGCGGGAGGACATAACACACATACAGCTGTCGATTTTTTTCGAACTGGGGATGGAACGCGACGCCGTAGAGGTGGTTGAGCTTTGGGGCATGCGCAAGCAGATCAAAAAACAAGTCGGGCGGTGGGGCCGTCGCTTCATTCCCCTCCGGTGGCAGCTGGAACGAATCCAAGCGACCGCGAAGCCCGGCGACCAGCATCCGACGGGTCCCCGGAATCGCCACGATCTCCACCGGTTGCGGGAACGACAATTCGGGAAAGGCGTTCTCGGTCGTATAGGGCAAGGGCGGTTGCGGCGAGCCCACGACGCGGGAAGTCGTCCAGGCCGCCCGCGGTTCGACGCCTGAGGCCTCTGCTTGCTCCTCGCCACGCGTCGACCCAGCCGGCAACAAAAAACAGCCGGCAATGAAGAGGAGTAGCCGCAGTTTGCACCGACTCCATCCCGCGAATGCTCGTCCGCCATCTCGAGGCACTGTCCGATGTCGCATTGCCCGCGCTCCCGTCGACGCACCAAGGCGAGTCCCGTTGCACAGCCTCCTATCGTAGCGACTCGGCTTGGCCAATGGCGTAAAGAGCTTCGCCGCTGCGGATCAGAAAGCGTCCCTCGACGGCGACCGCGGCGTAGAACGTCGCTCCAGCGGCAGCCGCTTCCCTTCCTCCGTCCGATTGCGGTTGGGCTTCGGGAGCAAGTTCGTTTTCGGCGAGCACCTCGAAATCGGGGCCTGCTTGAATCACGGTCGTCGTTCCCTCTTTTCCGAACAGATAGATCCGCTCTCCAATTCCAATCGGCGTCGCCCAAATGCTTCCCGACGATCGTTTCGCATATTGCTCTTCACCGGACTCGAGATCGAGGCAGTAGACGACCCCGGCCCGATTGACGAAGTAGGCATATCCTCGGTGGGCGATCGGGGAGCCAAAGGAAGATGTGGCCCGCTCGGCTCGCCAGACCCATTCCGCACTGAACGCCCCGTCCGCCTGACGCTTGATCTGGACGACCCCATTGGAGGCCGCCGCCTTGCCTGCATTTGCATCTCCGTTACCCGTCGTCGCTCCGATCAAAAACCGTCCCTCGCCGAGTGGGACTGGGGTCGGCGTCGAGTTTCCGGATATATCCTCAAAACTCCACAGCCGCTGGCCGGTCCGCGGGTCGAGTCCTGCCAAGCGACCAATCCCGCTGAGGACGAGATGGTTTGCTTCGCCGATCGGGACCAGCCGCGGGCTGCTCCAGGAGGTGACGCCCAGCCCCTCCTGCTTCCAGATCGTTTCCCCGGTCGACTTGGAGAGAGCCAACACGTAGGGCGCCTCGCTTCGCTCGATCCACCCATAGATCCGCTCCGCATCCTGCTCGAGCGACGCTCCCAACCCATGGCGAGAATCGATCGCTCCGTACTCCGCTACCAGATTTCGCTGCCAACGGACTTTGCCGTCATGGGTCAGCGAGATCAAGTTTCCTCCTTCGAACAATGCCGTCACGCCAGCTTCATCGACGACGGGGGAAGGCGCCGCTTTGCTGACGTAGGTCGAGTTCTCTGCCTGCGAAGCCGCCGCGAGATCGTGCTGCCAGAGGACTTTCCCCGACTGAAGATCGTACGCTGCGACGTGGCAGTTCTCCTTCATCGCGCCCGAGATCGATGTGACGAACACACGCCCCTGCCAGACGACGGGACTCGACTGCCCGTATCCCACGAGCGGTGTCCGCCAGGCAACGTTCTGCGTCGACGACCAGCGGAGCGGAACATCCGCGACCGCCAGACTTTCGTCGACCGGACCTTGGAAGCGAGTCCATCCGTCACCAGCGTGGGCTTCGACCCCGACGGCCAATGCGATGAAGAAGAGATTCACCAGGATGCGGAGGCGAGACAGAATCGGCATACTCGGGCTTTCGAAACAAGTGGTGGCTAAACCGATTACGGACGAACAAACGTGACCGTCAGGTAGTGCGCTTCACCGGTATAAGGTGTACCGTTGAATTCACCAGTGGTGGTTTTGTCGACCTGGCCGACCAACAGCCCGTGAAGTCCCGCTTCGAGCTTGTTCGCAGGAAAGCTCACGCGGCCGTCCGCGTCGGTCGTCGCAGTTGCCTTTTCTTGTCCCTCTCCATCGAGAAGCTGAACCTCGGCTTCGGATAAGGGTTTGCCACGCCAAAAAATCTGCGCGGTGATGCCTCCATCCTGCTGACCCACTACCGCTTCGAGGTCGAGATTGCCGGTAGGCTTGGACGCAGCCTTCGACAACTCGCGGTCGAGGATCGCTTGCGCCGAATAGGTCAGCTTCATTCCATGGTAGAGCCCGTAGTCGACGGTCGACTGCAGTTGTCCCTTCGTGGCGAATTTGTGGGCCGATCGTCGTCCGATCAACCCATCGGTCTCGACCGCCGCAAAATCGGTTAGCGGTTTGCGAGCTTCGCCGGTCTGATGTTGAACCTGAGCCGCGGCGATCGATTCGGGCATGGCGTACTCGCGATCCGCCGGGTTTTCACCAAAGAACAAGATTGCCCGGCCTTCGGCATCGAGGGCCAACCAGGGGAAATGTGCGTGGGTGGATTTTGGAGTCGCACTGCCGAGCAACAGGAGGACGCCGAGAACGAGCAGAGTTTTGAGATGGTGCATAATTTCGATTTCCTAACTGATGGGTGGAGCCTGATAAGGCTGTGTCAAAAAAACAAATCGACACCCTCCCCGGGCCTAAGAGCCCGACCCTCCCGGGAGGAGGGTATTGGAAAGAAGGCGTCTTCTGAAGGAGCCTCAATTACTTGACTTGGACGATTCCAATTTCTTCATACTTCCCCTCGGACATGTTCGCCCCTCCGATGAAGACCAGGCGGTCGTCGCCGAGCGGGAGCATGCGATGAAAGAAGCGGGCCGGTTCCAGTTCGCGGACGATCTCCCACGACTTGCCATCTTCGGCCAGCCGCTGCAAAGTGCCGTGGAGGGTGCTCGTGTAGAGCCGTCCGCCGACGGCGAATGCGGAGCTTCCAAATCCGTCCATCCCTTCGCCTTGAAGATCCGGTCCTTGGCTCCAAGTGCCGCTGGCCACGTCGTAGACGTCGACCCGCGTCGTCGGCTTGCCTTCCTTGGTCATTCCACCGATCGCATACAGCTTCCCTTGGTAGGCTGCCACGCTCAGGGCTCGCCGCTCAAACGGCGGTGGGGCCAACGCCTTCCACTCCGGCGACTCGGCGGACAAGTCGAGCGCGTAAGCGGTGTCATGCCACAGGTGCTCATCCCCGCGGATCTGCCAGCCTCCGACCACATAGATCGTGTGGTCCAGAACGGCGGCATCGAACGAGGAACGTGGCTCGGGGAGCGACGGGAGCTTTTGCCACTGCTCGGCCTTGAGATCGTAGGCGACGACGGTGTCTTGAGACCAAAGATCATGTTCTTCCCCGTCGTCGTTCTTGGCCGTGAAACCACCGATGCGGTAGAGCCGGTCTCCGTGGGCAACCATCGCCAAGCCTTGCAGCCCGACGTCGCTGGCGACTTTCTCCCAGCCCTGCGGCTCGTTGAGATTCAGCCGCCAGAGCGTTTTGCCTTGAGCTTCTGCCGAGTATGAGTGGGCCGAGCCGGTATGACCGCCGTAGAGGTAGAGCGCGTCGCCGACGATCGCCGCTCCAAAGCTGGTGACCGGTTCGGGGATGTCCGGGTAGCTGGTCCGACCCTCTGAAGGAGAGTCGGCGGCGGAGGTCAGCGGCAGCGGACCGCCGAGCAGGATTCCAAGGAGCAGGAGACCGGCGGGGGGCAACCACCGAAGAAAGGCTGAAGGGTGATATAGGGAAGTGGTCATGAAGGGTGCTTTTGTGATAGGGGGAGGGGAAGGGTCATGGGAAGGGATCATCAGCCGCCGGGCGATAGCCCCCGGTTTCCTCAAACGTGAACGGAACCGGACGCTAGCGCGTGGCGGCTGATTTTGAAATCATCGAAAAGTGACCTGCATTGCCGCTTGTGAGACCGCGGATTCAATACTCGGCGACCACTTCGCCGCCGGCGCGGGTCGCGAGCGCTTGGTATGTCGCGTACTCGATCGTTTCGGCCACAAACCTCACCGAGCCGTCGGTCAGGGCGAAGTTGCCGCCACCGGGATGCTGGCTGCGGAATGCTCCATAGACGGTCCCCGCATTGTCGTGGTTGTTGAACGGGTGATAGCTGGTGCCCCAGCTGTAGCCGATGTAGCCATAGGCCCAAACTCCGCCGTAATCGGTCGAGGGAACTCCCTGGGGCATAAAGTCGGTTTCGCCGGCCAGGAACGTGCTGGAGGTCCCGTCGATGATATCGCGGAACTTCGTCGGGTTGCGATGGTTGGGGCTGGTTGCCACGGCAGTCTTGATCGGCACGATAGCCCCGTCGTAGGCGGGCTCACCGGCCGGCATGTACGCCCCGTAGTGCAGCAGACCTGCCTCGGGAGTCCCGGCGCAGAACAGGTAGCTGGCCGGAGCCCGATCTTCGACGCTCAGCGGCCCCGAGGGCGGCGACATGCTGGGGCAGAGGTAGGTAGGGATCTCCATCTGCTGCAGCGTCGCGTTGCTGTAGCCATCGCCGTCCGCATCGTCGGTGCTGTTCCGCGGCTGGGCCGGGTCCCAGCGGCTGGCCACGGCGTCCCCTTCGAGGAAGGGCAGGATCTGAATCAGTCCGGTCCCCCAGGTGTCGCTCGTCTCCGAAGGCATCCGATCGCGGGTCGCGTAGGGAAACTCGCGGTGGGTGTCGTGAAAGTTGTGTGTGGCGAGGGCAATCTGCTTGAGCTGATTGGTGCAAGACATCCGCCGGGCCGCTTCCCGTGCCGCTTGGACAGCGGGCAACAGCAGGCCGACGAGTACGCCGATGATCGCGATCACGACCAGCAGCTCGACGAGGGTGAATCCGGAACGCGCCGCAAGACGGGGTTGCGGGGCGAGTGGCCGCCGCAGCAGGCGGTCGGCGCAGGGGGACGGGCAGCGGGAAGACATCCGGCACTCCTTGAGCGTTGGGCCCGGGGCTAGGATCCCGCGGCAAACGTGTGCCGCGAGAGGAACTAGTCGCGCGTGGCTGGCTCAACAGAAGTGGCTGGCTGCGGTCGCGATGAAACTGATACTCAGTCTCAATAGAGGCGAAGTTTAATGGGGAGACGCGGGCTGGTCAACACCCGGGGAGCTTTCGCTTCGCCATAGTCGCCTTTCGCTCCGCGAAAGTAGCGTTCTTGCACCACTTTCGCGGAGCGAAAGGCGACTGTATGCCTGCACCACTTTCGCGGAGCGAAAGGCGACTATATGCCTGCGCAACTTTCGCGGAGCGAAAGGCGACTATGCTTCCCCGATCCAGCGGCGGAAGGCGTCGTCGTCGGCGTTGCGACCGCTGATCACGGCGACCACGTCTCCGTCGCCGGCGAGTTCGACTTGGCCGCTGAGCAGCGCGGCGATGCCGATCGCCCCCGACGGCTCGGTTCGCAGTCCGTGGCGGTCATAAATCCACCGCATTGCCTGCTGCGTCTCGGCGTCAGGAATGGCGACCGCCTCGCTGACCAACTGACGCAAGATCGGCCAGTTGTGTTCGCCGACGTCGTAGGAGAGCAGCCCGTCGCAAATGCTCCTCGGATGCTCGATGCGGCGCCGTTCGCCAGCGGCGAGTGACTGGCAGAAATCGTCGGCTTCGCTCGGCTCGACTCCGATAATTCGAGCTTCGGGGAATCCGTCATGGATCGCGATCGCCTGGCCGGCCATCAAACCTCCGCCGCTGATCGGACAGAAGAAGTGCGAGACCGAGCGGCCTTGCGACTGCAGATCGCGGACGATTTCCAGAGCTCCCACGCCGTTGCCGGCGATCACGAACGGATCGTCGTAGGGCGAAGCGGGGATCGCGTTCTCGTTCTCCGAGATCTCGCGAGCCATCCGTAGCCGATCGCCGGTGATGTGATCGCGCGTAATGTCATAGGTTCGCACCTCCGCGCCAAACGATTGCGTCCGTTCGAACTTGATCCGCGGGGCGTTCTCGGGCATCACGACGATCACCCGTTTGCCGTACCGCATTCCGGCGTAGGCGATTCCCGAGGCGAAGTTTCCGGAGGAGTGGGCGGCGATCGGGCGGTCGCCGATCCGCTCGAGATTGTTGTACATCCAGTTCAGCGCCCCCATCAGCTTGAACGAGCCCGAGGGAGTCCAGCCGTAATCTTTGATCCACACGCGGCGGTTCGGCGAGAGGCCGAGCTGTTTCTCGAGTTCGTAGGAGCGAATCAGCGGTGCCGGCGAAATGTGCTCGCGGATCACAGGCTCAGCGGCGCGAACGTCTTCGATGGTTGCGATCCGGATCTCGGTTGCACTCATAGCTTTCCTAGCAATTCGGACACCTTGTCCTCGAAAATCTGTTGCCATGCGGGAGCCAGGATACAGTCGCTGTCCTCCTGAGCTCCGCCGATGTTCCGCAACTGTTCGGCGGTCGGCGCGTAATAGATATAACCATTCGTATAGCCGGCGACGAAGGTCTGTTCGTGCGGCGAGCGTTCTTTGATGCCCAGGCCGATCCGCACGGTCAGTTCACCCGGAAAAGTGACCAGCACGAAGTCTCCGATACGAATCGCTGCGACTTCGACGTCGATCGTCCGCTTCCCCGAATCGAGCAGGCTTCGCTGATGTTTGCGGAGCAGGGCGAGGTTCGTTTGCAGCCGTGTCAGCTCTTCCATCACGCGGATGTTTTCGGCATAGGCTTCGATGTTCCGCCGGTTCTCCGCATCGAGCCGGGGCAGGTGCTCGCGGCCGAGCGCTTGGTCGTGCAGATAACGCTGGGCCGGGGCCAGTGGGTATTCGCCGCCGACCTTATATTTAACGATCAGCGGAAGAAAGGTTTCAAAATTTAAACTCGTCCCGCGGAGCGATTGCAGCAGCCGTTGTTGCTCGGCTTCCATGGCGTAGATCCGCTCAGTCGGATCGACTCGCGGCAGGGTCAGCGTCTCGTTCAGAACGACGAACCGGGCGTCGTCTCGGCAACGAATTTTACGAACCGCCTCGAGCGTGCTCAGGCCGAGCAGGTTGCCGAGCGGTTCGGCGTCGCGAGGCTGGTCGACCGCTTTGTAGCCGATCGGATTGATGTCGCCGCCGCAGCCTTGCACGAACAGCGCGATCGCGCCATCGTCCAGGTTGTCTTCAATCACCTGGGAGGCAAAGCCGGTGATATCGGCGGTGTTGCCGCCGCTCGGGACGCCCTGAATCGGATGGCAGGCGAAGTTATAGACGACGGCCAGCGTGCGACCGTCGTCTTTGCGATCGAGCCGGAGGATTCCAATCTGAGGATCGACCGGTCCGGCTTCGGCGACTTGTTCGTCCGCTGGAAAGGCATACGCGTGCCGCACGTCGGCCTCTCGGCCGCTCTTGAGCTTCACCCGCCGGTTCTCCATGATCCGGTCCTCGTGTCCGGAGCCGCTTCCGACAGTGACTGGAACCATGCTTTGCACGGCCGCCTCGACCGCCTCGACGGTGCGCTCGGCGACGTCCGCACGCACGACTCCATGGCAATGGCTGGCGTTGGCCAGCACATTGGCCGGCTCGATGCCAAGCTTCGCCTTGAGGTGTTGGCGGACCGTCGGCAAGTAAACGTTCGTGATGTAGCCGATCTCCCCGATCGCGACCGCATCGACGGTGATCAAGACCGCGGTGGTCTCGCCCGACTGGATCGCCAAGGCTTTGACCCACAGCGGATCGTTGACGGGTCCCGCCTCGCGGTCGGTGATCTCGACTTTGGCCACCCCCGCCCTCAGCTCTTCGGCGGCTGCCGAAGAGCCGAAGTTCATCGCCGCGATCGCGGCAACGGCGAGCAAAACGATCTCGGTCGAGCGAAGCAGCATGGTGTCGGTCCTCAGCAAAAACGGTCGGGGCAGCCAGCGGGCCGGAGCGGTTACCGGCGGGGCTGATTCTAGCTCAATTGGTGAGTCTCTGTGTGCCGACTGCCGAGGGAGCTTCGCTCTGAACGCACCGATCGTTAGGATGCAGGTTCGAACGGCTTCCGTCACCCGTTTCACCAGCTCCGAGGAACCGAGATGTTCGACATTCACCAAAACCTGTCAGATGAATACGGAGAATGGGACGAGGATGCGGCAGAGGAATACATCGAGGGGCTACTCGAAGCCTTCGACGATTCGCGGGAGGCGAAGGAGCTTTCCGCTCGGGAGACCGAGTTCGGGTGGAGTCGAATCTTCCTCGAGTACGGCTTTTCCTATCGGGGCGAAACGCCTCCGCAGATGAACCGGTACAGCATCGAGGAGATCGTCTTCGAACTGTTTCCCCGCAAAGTGTCGACCCATGCGGATGCAGCGGCGGACATCATCGCAGAGCTGAGAGCGTTTTGGAGTTTCTTGCAGCGAGAATATAAGCTGGCCAACGCCGCGACGATTCTCGAGGCATTGGATCCTAAAGCTGAGGAGGAGCTCAAAGCGGCCCTCGGCGACAGCTCGAATTTCGGGCCGGCCAAGTCGCTCGTGTTAATGGGACGGGAGGCTGGGTTTGATATGTCGACCCAGGAAGGGATGGCTGAGTTCATGCAGTACTATAACGCCAACATCGCGGCTCAACGGGCCGAGCGAACCGCGGCCGAGAAGCCTTTGCCGCCGAGTCGCATCGATCCGCCTAGCCCACTCGGTGGCCTCCGGGACCCCGGCGCACCGCGGGTCAAACGCCCCCTCTCGGTGACTCACGTATCGCCCGACGAACGCCGCGAGCGAAACAAGAAACTCCGCAAGCTCAAAGGAAGAAAAAGAAAATAGCCCAACGCAATGCCGCAGTCCCGGAGGGACGACATACACTAGCCTGGGGCGCGAGCTGCAGTCGCGCTCCATTGAGCCGTAGGCGCTAGCCTCGGGCTCGATCCGTTCCGCGCCGCGGCAAAACGTTGTGCTGCAGCGGCGGTTAAACATGAGTTCGAGCCATTCGGCAGCGCAACGGAACCCGCGGCTAGCGCCTTGCGGCTCAAATGGAGTTTGCATGGGGCTTACGCCACCTGGCTATTCTCTGCCGCCGCTCCGCGGCTGAATGCTCGACCTGCCGCAAGCTAAGGCCGCACCACCTCGCCTCCGTTGCGGGTGATCAGCTTGGCGAGTTTTTCCCAGTCGACCGGGTCCATCTCGTGCGCCGCTCCGTCGGCGTTGAGGTAGTAGAGGGGCGAGTCGTCGAAAGGTTTGATGGCCTTTGCATCTTCCGGTTTTTCGAAGCGAAGATCCTCGGGCTTCGTCCACGGGACGCTGGCCTGGCTTTCCACGATCAGCAGCGTATTACTGGTTCCGTCGCGGAACTCCCGCATCGCCAGCCCACCGCCGGTGCCGAGCGCCGTCTGTTCGCCGACGAAACCTTGAAAATGGGTTTCGCCAGCGGGTGTGGGCTTGTCCGAACCTTCCGCCAACGGACTGCGATAGACCTCGGGCATCTTCGTAAGCAAGGTTCGGTTGTGCTCGCTGTCCCACGGCTCGTCGAAGCGATACTGATCGAACAACTCGTTCTCGCCAATGAAGGGCAGGATCGCAACTCGCCAGCTGAACGGTTCGAGCTTCGTTTTTCCACCCGAATGGCGAGCGCCTTCGAGTACATTCGTGCTTCCGGGAAATTTGCCGTAGGGCGCGTAAAAATTGTGAAACGCGAGGCCTAGCTGCCTGAGCTTTCCTGGTGTCGCAGCTCCTCGGGAGTCCTTTGGGTCGCCCGCAACTGGTGTTGTCGGAAGATCCTGCTCCGCAAAGCCTGCAGGCTTGAGTGCGTTAACAATCGCCTGGGCCAATTCGTGATTCTTCCCTTTTAGGATCGCCTGAAGTTGTCTCAAGTTTTCTGGTATGTCACCGATTCGTGTGAGGATCTGGTGAGTTCCTGTAGAATCTCGAGACGTTTTTAGCGAAAGTGCAAGTTTGCCATCTGGGCGAACGGAGTAGACACCCGGCACTGTTGCGTCAGTGCCAAATTCGATTCGTTCATTTCGAAGGGTGATTCTGTGATGGTGAGCGTCTATACGCAAATCGAATGTTCCGCCGCCCGTCAGGGTATTTGCATTAGCGACATAGAATTTCTTGCCGTCGAATGCCCACACGGTCTCAGGTGCGTCTTCGACTTCCTTCACGTTCACTCTTAGTTCGCTTACTCGCCAGATCCCCTGGAACTCTTTGAAGCTTTTACTCATCGGATCCGCAGTCGACTTCCTAATCGGCTCGGATCCACTGCCCACGCCACGAATCGCGTCGATCAAAGCCTTGATTTGCTCGTCGCTCAAATCGCCCTCCAGGATGGCTTGGCTGCTTTTTAGGCCTGCATGGACGACGGGCGCGGCGATGACTTTGCCACCGAGGATGATTGCGATCTGTCGCTGGACACTGGCTTCCGCGAGTTGATTAAGCTTCGCGAATAACGCTTCGTCAAAGTTTAGCTCGATGCGGTTGATGTCGTTCTGCTTCGTAACCGTCGCGGCAACGTGTCCCTCGATCGTTTCCCAGCCGATCATTCCCGCGGAATCGTTTCTAGCGAGTACATACCGCTGACCGTTGTGGAATAAGGAGAGCGGCTCGTTGGGACCGGGGGCCACCGCTATTCCCATCGGCATCATACCCGAGTCCAAACCGAGCCGGCCGTCGGATGCAAGCGGGAAATTCGCTGCCGACAGCGGGTACCAGGTACCGATCTCGGTGGCGACCGGGCGGTTCTTATCGCTGGTCAGGAACTTATCGATGGCTGCCCGCACAGCTTCATCTTTGAGATTCGGCTCCGCGAGGATGGCGAATTGAAGTGGCGGGATTCCGGCGGCGTTGCTGAGCGGTTCCGTATGCGTGGCTGGCGCGGTATCGCTGTCTGCCTCCCCACTGGTCGCGTCGCCGATCGTCACTCGGCTGCCGGCCGGGGCTTCGAGGCGGACGGTCGTTCCGTCGGGATACTCGATCGTGAGCAGGATTCCGAGCACTGCGCCCAAAAGCATTCCCGCAACGCCGCTGGCCAGGGCGATCCACAGGGCGATCGGACGGCGGAGCAGGGGGAGGGTAGGTGGCGAGCTGGGGCGAGTGCTCGGCGACGCCGGCTGAGGGAGCGGTTTTGCAGGTTCGAGAGCTTCCGCCCGCTCGGCGAGCCTTCCGAGTTCAGCGCCCTGCGTGAACGCGGTCAGCCGCTCAGCGACCGCCTGCGGTGTTTGCGGACGCTTCCGCGGCTCTTTGGCGAGCATCGCCGCGATCAAACGCACCAGGCCCGCCGGGGCGTCGGGCAAGCGATCGGCGAGACTCGGCGGCGGCTCGGAGACGTGCGCGGTCATCTTGGCAAACGCGGTCAAATGCTCCGCGTCGGCGAACGGGGCGGAGCCGCAGAGCAGCTTGAACAGCGTGCAGCCGAGCGAGTAGATGTCGGCGCGGACGTCGACCGAGCGGCTATCGGCGACTTGTTCGGGAGCGACGTAATCGGCGGTCCCCATGGTCTGACCGGTGCCAGTCATCCCCACCGACTCCAGTTCGTCAAACTGCAATCGGGCCAATCCCAAGTCGAGCAGCTTCACCTCGCCGCGGCGGCTGAGCATGATATTCGATGGTTTGACGTCGCGGTGGACGAAACCTTGGGAGTGGGTGTAGGCGAGCGCCACGGCGACTTGGCGAGCGATCTCGCAAGCGTCTGCCACCGTCAGCGGCCCGGTGCGGGCGACGAGTTCGCTGAGGTCCAGGCCGTCGATGTACTCGGTGACGAGGACTGCCGTGCCATCGACTTCGCGAGCATCGTGTGCGGTGACGATGTTGGGATGGTGGAGCTTTCCCACGGCTCGCATTTCGGCATCAAACCGCTCTCGCATGCGTGGGTCGCCGAGCCGATGGCCGGCAAGCACTTTCACGGCGACTTCGCGGCCGAGTTTGGTATGGCGGGCGAGAAACACCGATCCCATCCCGCCGCTCCCCAGCGGCCGCACCAGTTCGTACTCGCCGATCGCCCTCGGCAATTCCGTAGGGACGCCGTCGGAGGTCGTATCGCCCACTGCCGCGAGTGCTCCGAGCGCCTTGGCGAGCGCGAGTCGGTAGCCCGGCTCGCCGTCAAACGCCGGCGGGGCTTCCGGAGAACGCAGAGCAGCAACCAGCGAATCCTCGCCATCGGCGACCGAAACAATCGCCGAGCGGCACGGTTCGCAGCCGCGCAGATGCTCAAGCAGCTCGTCGCTCCGCTCGTCGGCGAGCCGCCCCGTCGATAGGGCTCGCAGTTCCTCCGGCGGCGGACACTCAGTCGCGATCATCATCGTTCTCCCCGTGACCTTATAGGATAAACCTTCCGCTAGCCGCGGAGTATCGCTCCGCCGCAATGAGATGAACGCGAGCGTCTGACACGATTTTTCGAATCGCCGGCAGTCGCAGTTGCAGAATCTCGCTGCACCAACCACTCGCCCGGCTCCTGCATCAGCCGCCGGGCGCTAGCCCCCAGTTCTCGAAAATGCCATGACAACCGGACGCTAGCCCGGATTATTCATCAGCCGCCGGGCGCTAGCCCCCGGTTTCCGAAAACGCCGTGAGAACCGGACGCTAGCGCGTGGCGGCTGTTTTAACGCACTGTCTCGCGACGGTCTGTCGCAACTTCAAACACCACATGAACTTGTAATACATTTAGCTAAACGCATGAATAATCCGGGCTAACGCGTGGCGGCTGATTCAGAGATGCGTTCGGTGACAGCCGGCATCGCAGCCACTACGATTGGCGGCATGGATCATCCCCATCTCCCAACCCCGCCGCCCCCGGAGCATCCGACGCTCTCCTCGACGTTGCTCGGCGATGTGCAGCAGATGGATGCGGCGGCGTGGAGCCGGTTGGTGGAAATCTTTGGGCCGATCGTCTACCGCTGGTGTCGCACGACCGGCGTCCCGGCGGCGGATGCAGCGGATGTGGTGCAAGAGGTTTTTACTTCGGTCGCCCGCGGGATCGGCACGTTTCGCCGGCAGAAAGAGGAAGGAAGTTTTCGCTCCTGGCTGGCCACGATCACCCGCAATCGCGTTCGCGATTATTTTCGCCGACAAGCCGCTCGCGAATCGGTTCGCGATGCAGCGGTCGGAGGCACCGAGGCGCTGCGGCGGTTGGAACAGCATCCCGACTCGCTTGAGTCGACGATCTGTCCTGAGTCGGCAGCCGGCTCGATCCTGCGGCACTCGCTCGAGGCGGTCCAAGCCGAGTTCACGCCGACGACCTGGAAGGCGTTTTGGATGGCCGCCGTAGAAGGGAAGCCCGCAGCGGAGATCGCCGAAACGACTGGGTTGTCGCTGGCCAGCGTCTATCAAGCCAAATCGCGTGTCCTCAAACGCCTGCGTGGTCGCTTGGCAGAAGTGCCGTAGAGTCGGAGGCTGGTTAGAGTTCATGCCGCCGCTCATTCGCTTGCCGCGACATCCGGCTTGTCGCGGAGCCTACCATGACGCGACCTGAAAGCTCCTGCGAAAGGGCTACTTATTTCAGCGGTTCGATGCGGAAGGCATGCAGCACGAGGAACCGGTGCTTGGGATCGGTGGAGTGAAGGATGCTGAGGGCGCTCGGCTACGATCGAACCCGGCAGTTCATCGAGATCATGCGGCACTCGATCGCCCTCAACGGATCGTTCTTCAATACCCAGCGGATGTTGAACCAATACGTGATGCGGGCCTATTTCGGTTAGCCAACACCTCCTTCGCTGGATTTCGGGAGGAGCTCTTCCATCTCCGCGGCGGTGAAGGCGCGGTTGGTCGTGGTCCGCACGTTCCCATGCGAACCGAGTTGCAGCAGAAACGTTGCCGCAGCGGGGTCATCCGGAGCCTCAAAAATCAGCACTCCGTCGTAGGAGCCGACGGTCCAGTAGACGTTGGAGATTTTGACTCCCAACTTTTTGGCCGCGGTCTTGATCGCCGCCACTCGCCGCGTCGTTTCACCGACCGTCTTCATCCCCTGGTCGGTGAACTTGATCGTGCTGATGAAGGTTGCCATCGCCCATCTCCTCGCAGTGGAATGCCATGGAACGGAACCCAGCTATCACGATGGGGCTCGCATCAGCCGGCGTCAAGTTTTTAAGATCTGGGACCTCCCGCTCCGGATGGGCGAAGACTTCGGGGGCTCCCTGCCTGAGTATCTCGTGCGGCTCTCGACCCGAAAGGGACAGACGGTGTTGAACTGGTTCTGCGGATCGGGATCGACTGGCGTGGCCTGCTAGCGCTCGAGTCGGAAGTTCGTCGGCATCGAACGCGACGAGCCGCATGCCCGGACCGCCGCCGCCCAGATCGCCGCCGCCCAGATCGCCGCCAAATGATCTACAATCAGCCCAATCAGTCTCGACCCCCTGAGCTCACAGCACCCATGCAGGAGGAGGGCCGGAGGAGCATCTCGATGAACTCGCCGATAACGATGCCGACGCGGAGTCGCCCCACGGCATGTTGCAATGGAAGCAGGCAAAGCAGTGGGCGGTTTGCCAGGGCCTTTGGAAGCTGATCCATGGACCCAGACCAACCCGAGAAGAACCGTAACTGAGCGAACACGATCGGAATTGGTATTAGGAATGAATGAAAGATGAACCGAGCAAGCCTCACTATTGTCGCCCTGTTATTCGTCGGCTGCGCGGCTGTCGCGGCGGATCCTCTGGAGCCAACTTCGTCGGTGCCGGTTCGGTGCGAGATCGTTCCACTCGCGGACTTTGCAACTTCATTCACGATCGACGGGATCGAGAAAACTCGCTGGCATTTTGACTCCCAGCATCCAGGACCGTTTTTCTACCCGTTGCGAAGTCCGCGCGGCGGAGTGCTGACTCGGATGGGGCATCCAGGTGCGCCGAACCACGATCACCACCGCTCGATCTGGTTCGCGCATAAGGACGTCGATGGACTGGACTTCTGGTCGATGGATCAGAAGACGCGGATCCGGCAGAAAGGGTGGTATGGATACGGCGATGGTCCAGACGAGTGCGTCATGGCGACTTCGCTCGGCTGGTACGACGGCGAGGGCCGAGAGGTGATGGAGCAGGACCTGGTCGTCGCCCTGCAGCCGTTACCGGAGGAGGAGCATGCTCTGGAAATCCAGATCACGTTGCGGCCGGGCGAGGGGCGGTCGAAGGTGGTGCTGGGCAAAACGAACTTTGGACTTTTTGCTGTCCGCGTCGCGAAGAGCGTGTCGGTGCATTTTGGTGGAGGAAAGTTAAGCAGCAGCGAAGGCGGAGAGGGAGAACCGGCGATTTATGGGCGTCCAGCCCGGTGGGTGGACTACAGCGGGCCGGTGGTCGTTGGCGAGGGAAGTGACCGCAGAGCCGAAGTGGAGGGCATCACCTTTTTCGATCACCCCGACAATCCTCGTTATCCGACGACTTGGCACGTCCGGTCTGACGGATGGATGGGAGCGGCGTTCTGTCTAAACGGGAGCTACGAGGTGACGGCGGAGCAGCCGCTTGTGCTCCGCTACCTGCTGCACGCTCATCGCGGCAGCTGCGAACCAACCACTGCGGAGCAATTACACGAAGACTTTGCAACGCGGCCGGAATATGAGATCCGGAAATCCTCGCAGCCGCACCGGCAGTTCGAAGTCGTCCGCACCGCGACCGATTCGAACAGGTAGTTAGACCCGCGGACGGCGGAGAATGTCGGCGCGGTGCACGTGCCGCTTTTCAAACTCCGACAAATCCTCCGGCGGGCATTCCACCGGGTCGTTGGCTTCCTGCAGGCTGACCGAGATCACCAGGAAACTGATCAAGGCGGCCACCATGACGATCAGGAAACCGAGCAAGAGATAAACCATTGTTTGCACCCTCCAGAGGGGCACGCCCCGAGGGCAGGCGCGCATGGCACGAACCGAAGACGGCCCCGGGTTGTGCGGCCGCCAGCAGATAAATCGCTGCAAACGTTGGACCTCTCCCTGCGGTCATTCACTGCGCGCCGGAGCGAGCGGAGCTTTAGGTGCAAGGCTGAACGAGTCGATCGGTTTGCGGTCGAGGCCGATCGCTTGGACATGCAGCCCGTCGTCGCGGATCTCCAGTCGATGGACATGGTGGGCGGCGGTGGTCATGCCGGGAGCTTGTAAATACCAGCGTGATGGATCGGGAGTCCGCTGGGGGACTCCCAGCCCACCATCGCCGATATAGACGATCCCCCGCTTCGGGTCATGTTGGTCGTTGCGGATTGGGAGCGTCCGCTTCAGGCTATGGTGGTCGGCTTCGCAAACCAGGTCGACATCATACTCCTCGAACAGGGGCACCCAGTGGAGGCGTTGGGCCTCCCCCTGCCGATAAGACTTCACGCTCCCATACGACGGCACATGGTACTGGGCGATAATCCATTTGCCTTCGTCCGCGCGTTGCCGCCGCAATTCGTCTTCGAGCCAGTTTCGTTGATCCCCCGCCTTGCTGATTTCCGTGTTCAGCGTGAGCAGAACAGCGCGGTCACTGAGTTCGGTGGCGAAGTAGTAATCGTGGTCGCGTCCGGGCCAAAAGAACATCTCTTCGAACACGATGTCGCGATCGTGATTGCCGCGAGCCGGAATGATCGGCAAAATTCGGTCGGAGTCGGTGATCGTCAGCTCGTGATCCGACAGCCAATCGGTCATGAACCGCCAGTGGGCACGGGTGCAGTAGTCGCCGCCATGAAACAGCGCCAGGATCTCGGGATCCTCCTCGACCATTTCGGCGATCATGCGGTTGATCTCTCGACGCGCCGTGTGAGCGGCGGGGAGGGATGGAGGCCGCCGCGAGTCGCCGCCGAATAGCAACTTGATCGGACGATCATCCGCTGGAGCGGTGACGAAATGGAATTCGCGCGAGACCAAATCGTCGCTGGCCACGACGAAATAGTAAGTCGTCGCCGGTTCGAGATTCTCGAGCAGCAAATGATGGTAGAATCCGGCCGGTGTGCCCTGGTCATCTCCGACGGTGGTGAACCGGCCGGAGCGAGTGACGGGGTGTCGGTTGGCGTACGCCGAAAGCTCGCCCTGCCGCGGTTGAGTGTCGAAATAGACGCGGTGCTCCTTGCCGGGCTGGCCGGTGGTCCAACTGATCACAGCTTTCGTCGATGGATCATGCATCCAAAGAACGCGGAAGTGCATGATCGGCCGGGCGGCGCGTTCGGCGGGCGAACCGATCGTTTCAGCCTGATTGGGGATTTCGGGCTGCTCGGGGGCTTGGCCGTGCCCCGGCGTGGTGGCGGAGAATAACGACCCGCCGAGCACGAGCAGCGAGCCGAGGAGCCGAAGATTCATGAGTCGCAGCGCGGCGAGCGGGGAGTGAGCAAGCATGGCAACTGGGGGAGATTGGGACCGTGAAAATCGGGATGCGAAAGAGCGCTTTACTTTACTCCTCCTCGGGATCGCTGTGGCCGCGACCATGCTGGGGCAGACGTTCGCGGTATTTCGCGGCGACGGCATTTCAATCAACGCTTGGCTGTTCCTCGACCTGGGATTGAGCCACGCCGCCGCGGCTCAACTGGAGCGAATCACGCTGGTGGCGGTGAGCGTACTCGCGTGGGTGGCCCTGGCATGGCCGCGATGGTTTCTTCTAGCGCCGGCTGCGCTTTACTTGCTGCTGGAGTCGCTCGCCGGGTCGATCGTCCGCGGTTATGCCTTCAGCGAGTGGACTTTGGCCGCACACGCGTTGCGGTATCTCACCCCCGTGGCCCTGATCCTGCTCGCAGCGGCAACGCGCCGACCGCGAGCCTCGAGCTGGGCGCGGGTCAGTGGGACTTGGCTGCTACGGCTGGGCCTGACCAGCGTCTTCCTGGCGCATGGTTACGAAGCGTTCGAGCGGCATCCAGCGTTCATCGATCTGATCATCACCAGCAGCCAAAACTTGCTAGGCATCCGGATTGAGGAAAGCCAAGCAGGGGCGGTGCTGCGGATCATCGCCGTGGTCGACTTTGCCGTGGCTCTGCTGCTGCTCGTCCGGCCATGGCGTCCAATCCTGTTTTGGATGCTCTTTTGGGGGCTGGTCACCGCTTGCTCACGGATGACCAGCTACGGCTGGGGAGCGTACACCGACGTTCTCCTTCGCACGACGCATTTCGCCATTCCCCTGGCGCTACTGTGGATGACGCGAAATTCGGCTTCGCGGACGAAGGACGAGCCCGAGCGATCCACGCGGGAAGAGGCTACGGCTTGAGCGGCAGCAGTTCGACTTTGCGGAATTGCACGGGGTGACTTTCCGACTGGAGGCTGATCGTACCTTGGCGGATCAGCAAATCGTCACTTGCGATCAACCGCTGTGCGTCGGAGTCGCTCGGATCGTACTGGGGCTTTTCGTACTTCAGCACGACCTGTCCATCGAGGATGTGTTTGATCACATCCCCGCCGCGGACTTCGAACTCGGCAGTCACCCATTGGTCGCCGTGATAAGTTTTGCTCCGCGAACTGTTGCAGTGTCGGGTGATCCGTTCGCCATCGATCACGATGTGGGTGCCGGGGGTACAGACGTTGGATGTCGTGCGTTCGGCGACGCCATCGCCACCGAGCAATTGTGCTTCGACCGAGACGGGGAACCGCTGATCGACGGTCATCGTTTCCGGCTTTTGGCCGTGTAGCATCACACCGCTGTTGCGAAAGGCCCACCCAGGGCCGCCGGGGCATTGCTCGCCAATGAAGCGATATTCCACGCGGAGGCGGTAATGTGAGAACGCATCGCGGTAGAAGAGGTGACCAAACTGCTCATCGAACGTGTCGTATTGGTCGTAGCGGACCGTCAGCAGCCCGTCCTCGACGCGGAAGGTATTGCCAAAGTTCTCACCGACTGGATGATTCCGAATTTTGACGGTCCAGCCGTCCAGATTCTTGCCATTGAATAGCTGGATCCACGCCTCGTCTTCGGCGGCGAGCGATGTCGAAGCCATTGCGAACAGGCAAAACGTGGTAGCGATCAGACGACAATACACGGGCGGAGTCCTTTGCGAGCACAGGAGGTAAGTCAGGGTCAGCGGCGCGACCGCGCCCGGGCGGGAGGGGCCGGCTCTCCGGTCACATCATACCACTGCCCATCCCGGAGCACGCTGCGACCGACCGAGGCGGCGATCTCTGGCTTGGGGATTCGAGGCGGCAGATCCAGGCGACCGAAAAACGCAGCATCCGGTTTCTCATACCGCTTGACGGCATCCTGCACCGTTTCCCCCTCCTCGAGCCTCAGGATGGGAGGGATGCGGTTTTCGCTGGAGCGGGTCCAGAGCACGTCGGTCCCGCGTCGAATCTCCAGTTCCGCGGTAAACGGAGTGAGCGTCGCCGTGCTCGGCGGCCGCGAGCCATCGAACCTGCTCACTCCCATGCCACGGAACTTCAGTTCTTGCGGTTTTCCGCGACCGATTTTGGCCACTAGCGTAATCGGGGCCTGCGGGCTGACCTTCCAGCCCGCTTCTTGCGCCGCCTTGGCGAGTGCCTTTTCGATCTCCGCGGCATCGGTTCCCGGAAGCGCCTCGACTGCGATCGCGACATCCGAGCCGGGGCGAACGAGCATCGCTTCGTCGCCGGCACGCTTCAGCATTTCCGCGGACTTTTGCGCCGCCTCATGCGGCACGGCGATGCTGACCAGCACACACTCGGAAGACGTGGTCGCGGTCAGCAATTGTCCGCCGCGGAGCAGGATGGCGGTGCTCGCCGGACGCGAGTACTTCCAGACCGACATCCCAAGTTCCAAGTCGATGACGTCGCCGGAGGAGCATAGGAGCATTTTTGGGCTGAGCCAGTGGACTGGGTGGGAACCAAGATGAGCGGTCGTTGTCGCTTGATGCACAATGCGCTCTTCCACACAGTCCCAGACCAGATACTGGTTGGAAAAGCAGATGGCGAGCAGCCGGCCCGAAGCGTCGAATGCGGCTCCAGACATATGGCCTGGCTGGGTCGGGACGCGAGCCAGCACCTCGCCCGTCGCGGTTTCGACGATCGCCACATAACTGGGCTGCGGGACCGCCATGTACCTTTGGTTTGCGCTAAACACCGGAGGATCATTCGATCGCACTTGTTGGATCTTATAGACCAGCTGGGCCGAGGAGAGGTCCCAGAGCAGAAATGCCCCGTCGAGAATGACCGCGACATGCGATCCTGAAAGCATCTGTGCCCACTCGATTCGGGGGCGAAAGCCCGGTTTGCCGGCACCCGGCAATATCCGCTTGTAAAGTGGCGAAGCGGACGTTCCCTCGAGATCCTCATACATCGCCAATATTCCGCCGCGATCGAACTGGTCCAACCCTTGGATCAGCAGGGTCCGGCCGGTGGGCGGATCATGGTCGAGAATCCGTACCGATTCAGGCTGGTTCCAGATGAGCGACGAGGCTTTGGCACTGAGATCCGCGAGATATATGCGTCCGCGGATCTCCTCCTTCTTTTCCAGTTTGTTGCGACCGATGGAGACGAGGAACTTACTTCCGGTGGTTCCATATTCCACCGGCGGCGCCACGTGATCGTAGGGATCGACGCTGCCCAGAGCGATCGTCGCCGATGGGGGCGGCTCGGTAGGGGAAGCGGCGTCGGGGACGAAGGCTTTCTCGGCATCGACCTGCGTCAGGTCGAGCGTCTTGCCCGCATCGGGGAGTGCGAGCGAGGCTGCAGCGCTCGGTGATTCGGGTAAGCTACGGAGCGTCCCCGGCGCGGATGCCGAGGCGGGACTTGGAGCGTCGCTCTCGGGCATCGCCGCGGCGAACGGGTTGTCACTCGGAACCGCGAGCGACGCGAGAAACTCCTGGTCGGCCGCGCTTAACCGATCGCGAGGTACGGTGACTTCCCGGCCATTGGCGGCCCGCAGGCGGACGGTGGTCGGGGTTTGCTCGACGAGCCTCGCTTCGACCTGAAACTTGCCGGTCGAGTCCTTCCATACCCGTGGGGCGGTGGATTGAGTGGCCGTGGCGGGTGGTGCTTCGTTCTGTGCTTGTAACGGCGCAGGCGCCCCAGGACAGCCGACTGCAAGGATCAGGGCCAGGCCGAGCGGGCGAGAAAAGGGAGCGGGCAGAAGTTGGGCGGGCATGGGGGTTCTCGGTTCGAAGGCCACCGGGAAGAAATAGTGCCGTGTCATCAGCCCGTTAGCTTAGCTCATCCGGGGGGAAGTCGCCCCTCGCGTTCTCGAAATCTGCTCTGGAAACACCAGGTGCCGTGACGCTTAAGCTGTACGGCCGGAGCGGGAATGCAGGTGAGCGAGAGCAGGAGAGGAGAGGTATGTGCGACGAGACGGCAGCTTCGATCCGGGAGCGGATCGAGGAGCTTTATCGGTCTGAATCGCGACGCGTGTTCGCCACACTCGTCCGCTTGCTGGGCGATTTGGACCTGGCCGAGGAAGCGCTGCACGACGCCTTTGCCTCGGCGATGCAGAAGTGGCCTGGCGAAGGCGTTCCGGAGAATCCTCGCGGCTGGCTCATTTCTACCGGGCGGTTCAAAGGAGTCGACGCGATTCGCAGGGGGGTGCGCTTCGATGCTTCGCTAGCCGAACTGGCCCAGCGGGCTGAACAGAAGATGGCTGCGGGCTCCGCGCGGGAACTGGAGGAGGATCGCGAGGGACTCGAGGACGACCGACTGCGACTGATCTTCACTTGCTGTCACCCGGCGTTGGCGGCCGAAGCCCAGGTGGCGCTGACGCTCCGCGAGGTTTGCGGGCTGACGACCGAGGAGATCGCCCGCTCCTTTTTAATTGCACCGTCGACGTTGGCTCAGCGGATCGTTCGGGCCAAGGCCAAGATTCGCCGCGCCGCAATTCCCTACGAAATCCCGCCCCGCTCCGAACTGGCGAGCCGCTTGGATGCGGTGCTGCAGGTCGTCTACCTGGTGTTCAACGAGGGCTACGCAGCCTCATCCGGAACGACGCTGACCCGCGCCGATCTTTCGGCCGAAGCGATTCGGCTCGGCCGGCTGCTCGTCGACTTGCTGCCGGAGCCCGAGGTGGAGAGTTTGCTCGCGTTGATGTTGCTGCAGGAATCGCGGCGGCTGGCGCGGGCCTCGCCCAGCGGCGAATTGATTCTTCTGGAGGACCAGGACCGGGCGCTCTGGGATCGGGCTCAAATCGAGGAGGGGGTTGAGCGGGTCCAGCGGGCGTTGACGTCTGGTCGCGTCGGCTCCTACACGCTGCAAGCAGCCATCGCGGCGGTGCACGCGGAGGCCCCCACGGCCGCGGCAACCGACTGGGAACAGATCGTCGCCCTCTACAGTCTGCTGTTGCGAGTCGAGCCGTCGCCGGTGGTCGAACTCAATCGGGCCGTGGCTGTAGCCATGCGAGACGGTCCTGAGGCGGGCCTGGCGGCCATCGACGCGATTCTTGACCGAGGAGCGTTAGCCGATTTCCACTTGGCCTACGCGGCGCGAGCGGAGATGTGCCGACGGCTGGAGCGGAACGAGGACGCCGCGGCTGCCTACCGCCGCGCAATCGGACTCGCCCGCCAAGAACCGGAGCGGCAGTTTCTGGATAAAAGGCTCCGTGAACTCGGCCACTGACCGCCGCGGAAAAAAAATTTTCGCCGCGGTCGATTCTCCTTCGCTCCGGTCGACTACATCATGTTCAAGCCAATTCCCTTGGAGACTCTTCCGATGCGTTTCATGATCTTGATCAAAGCCGACCAGAACACCGAAGCGGGAAAAATGCCCAGCGAGCACCTGCTGAGCGAAATGGGCAAGTTCAATGAGGAACTGGTGAAAGCCGGTGTGATGCTCGCTGGCGAGGGGCTGCAGCCGAGTTCCAAAGGAGCACGCGTCAAGTTCTCCGGCAATCAGCGGATCGTGACCGATGGCCCGTTTGCGGAAACGAAGGAGCTGATCGCCGGCTTCTGGCTGTGGGAGGTCGCGTCGAAGGAAGAGGCCATCGCGTGGGTGAAACGCTGCCCCTGCCCGCTCGAAGGGGAGGCGGAAATCGAAATCCGCCAAGTCTTCGAAGCGGAGGATTTCGGGCACGAGTTTACGCCCGAGTTGAGGGAGCAAGAGGACCGGCTCCGCGACCAGATCGCCGCCCAGCAGCGCGCGTAGTCTCGTTTGCAGCCGTGCGTTTGGCTCTGTCAGAGAACCGATTTTCACCGTCACCCTTCCCCCGGGAGGGTCGGGCTCTCAGGCCCGGGGAGGGCCAGCAGAATCCAGCTGCATTGAGGGCTCTACGCCGCGCGGATCGCCCTCCCCGCTCGTCCCTCGCGACTCGCCCGGAGGGGGGCATTCACCGTTTTGTGAAAGAGCCTATCGCGTTGCAGCTGATGAAGAATCTGACCCGACACGACAGTTTTCTAACCTTACTTCCCCCCAAGAGCATTCCCATGCAACTGCAACCCTATTTGTTTTTTGACGGCCGCTGCGAAGAAGCGGCCGAGTTCTACCGCAAGACACTCGGCGCTGAAGTTGTGATGATGATGCGGTTCAGCGAAAGCCCCGAACCGGCTGGCGATGCAGAGGGTTGCCAGCCGGGCGACCCTGACAAGGTGATGCACATGAGCCTGCGGATCGGCGACACCGAGGTCATGGCTTCCGATGGCAACTGCTCCGGAAATCCCAACTTCCATGGCTTTTCTTTGACGCTCAACGCCGCCGACACCGCCGAGGCCGATCGCTGGTTCGCGGGATTGGCCGAGGGGGGACAAGTCCAGATGCCTCTGGGCCCAACCTTTTTTTCACCTCGGTTCGGAATGGTCGCCGATCGGTTTGGCGTCTCATGGATGGTTCTCGTCTCACCGGAACCGTCAGCCCACGCCCCGGCCGATTCGCAACGCGCCGCAACCTCCTGAGGACCAGGTGCCATGAAATACATGTTATTGATCTACAGTGACGAGAACGCTTGGACAGAGTCGGAGCGGGAGCACTGTTATGAGGAATCGACCCAGCTCGTCGGCCAGCTCCGCAGCAGCGGTCAGTGCTTGGCGGCCGCACCGTTGCATCCGGTCTCGACGGCTACGAGCGTGCGCGTTCGCGACGGCAAACGGCTGGTGACCGATGGACCATTCGCCGAAACCCGAGAACAGCTCGGCGGATACTTTCTGATCGATGCGACCGATTTGGACGAAGCGATCCGAATCGCAGAACGCATTCCAGGGGCTCGCGTCGGGACGGTGGAAATCCGTCCGGTCCTGGAGATCCCGGGCTTGCCCGAAGCCTTGGACGCGGTCGCCGCGGCGGACCGGAACGGCCATTCCGTGAGCCGTAGGCGCTAGCGTTCTGTCAGAAAACTCCCTCTCAGCATTACCCTCCCCCCGGGAGGGTCGGGCTCTCAGACCCGGGGAGGGCTTAGTGAATTCCGCCGCATGGAGGCTTTACGTCGCGGATCACCCTCCCCGCTCGTTCCTCGCGACCCTCCCGGGGGGTGGGTGACGTTATGGGTTTTCTGACAGAGCCTACCGCGTGGCGGCGGATACTTCGCGGACGGTGCCGCTCATGCCGTCGCCGCGAATTTGCGCGAGCAGCTCCTGCAGGCAGACCGGTTTGACGACGTGGGCGTCGAATCCGGCTTCCTCGGTTAAGCGGCGATGCTCATCGCCGCCCCAACCGGTCAGTGCAATGATCTGGGGCTGGTCATTTCCGCAGCGGCGACGGATCTGCTTGGCGACTTCAAAGCCGTCCATCCCGGGCAGCCCGATATCGAGGACGATCGTGCGATATTGCTTGCGGTCAATCGTGCGGAGGGCCATCGGGCCATCGTTGACGACGTCCGCCTCCATGCCGTGCAATCGCATCAGTTCGCGGAGACTCGTTCCGGCATCAACGTTGTCTTCGACGATCAGCACCGCTTCGCCCACCGCAGAGGCCGAACCCTGCGAAGCAAAGTCCATTTCGCTGACAGCGGACGCGTCGCAAGGGGCGACGCGATTCGCCATGTCCGCGGTTGGGATTTCACGCTGCTCGACTGCACTGTGCCTGCCTTCAGGGTGCCGTCCTTCAGGGTGCTGGGCCTCAAGAGGCTCGTCGCGCCGCGGTTCGGCAGCGGCGGCTGGCTTCGAGAGTGGCAGAGTGACCGAGAATCGGCTTCCGGTCCCGGGGCCGCGGCTGACCGCTTCGAGCGTACCGCTGTGCATTTCGACCAGATTGCGGACGATCGATAGTCCCACTCCGAGGCCTCCATACTCGCGGGTTCGGGAGGTATCGATCTGCGTGAAGGGCTCGAGGATCCGCTCCGCTTCGGACGGTGGAAATCCCATCCCGTTGTCGATCACTTGGATCACGGCCTGGCCATCGAGCATTTCGAGGCTCAAGGTGATCCGGCCGTTCTTCGGAGTGTACTTGGCCGCATTGGAGAGCAGGTTTGCCGTCAGTTGCGTCAAACGGACGGAATCGCCGTGGACGTAGACCGGGGCCTTCGGAAGGATGTAGCAGAAGTTATGAAATTTCTGCTGCATCCATTCATCGGTTTGCTCGATTGCATCGCGGACAGATTCGCGAAGGTCGACAACCGCCAGTTTCAATTGGACGTTGCCTCGCAGTAACCGAGAGACATCCATCAGGTCATCCACCAACCGGACCAGGTGGGCCATTTGGCGGGCCATCACGCGGCGGTTTTCTTCGCGAACCGTGCCCGACTTCTCCCAAATCGCCAAGCTGGTTTTGATTGGCGCAAGTGGATTGCGAAGCTCGTGCGCGAGCAGCGCGAGAAACTCATCCTTGCGGTGATCCGCCTCTCGCAGCGAAGCGGTCAGACGCTCATTGTCCTGCAATCGCATTTCGGCCAACTTCCGCTGGTGATCGCTGGTGACAAAGAGCCCGATCGCCACGCAGTTGACGAGGACATAGATCGCGAGGCTGACGAGGTCATCCGGCGAGTCTACGATCAGACTCCACGTGGATGAGACGAAGAAAAAAATTGCGGCCAACGTGCCCAGCAGCAGGGACAGTAGCGCCGGTCCCGCCCCCGCGATCCACGCCGTCAACAGGACCGACAGGTAGAACAAGCTGAAGGGGCACTCCGAGCCGAGACTCGGCTGGAGCAACGACCGTACCCAGACGGCCGTCGCCGTGCTGATAAACGCCACGGTGTAGCGTGAAAGTACATTGTTCCAAACGTGCGGTGCCATGAGCGGTCCTCGAACTCCCACGGGGCCCCGCGTCCGATGGCGGGGCATCTCAATCGAGCGGTTTCAGGACCGGAGCTCAGTGCACCGACGTCCGCAATGAACGGCCCGCCTCGCGCGGCGAGTCCAACGACGACAGTAGGGCGGGCACGTTGAGCGGCTTGGAGAACCATCCGTCCCAGCCATCGACGTCGGGACGCGTCTCCGGCCCCGCGTCCTCGCCGGTCACGGCATAGACGCGGAGGTTGCGGAGCCGCCCGTTGCCGCGGATTTGCGCTAAGGCCTCCAGCCCATTGCACATCGGCATGTTGAGATCCATTAGCACGAAGTCCGGTAGCACGGAGGACTGCAACAGGATCTCGAGCGCCTCTTGACCATCGCGGGCAACGCTCACATCAAAGCCGCGGGCGACTAACAAGTAGGAGAGCAGCATCCGCTCATTATCCGAATCCTCCACCGCCAGCACGCGTGGCCGATGGGAGGCATCGGCGACGGCCGGTGGCCAAGCCGCGATGGGCTCTTCGTCACTTTCGCTCGAAGCCGCTTCGCCAATGATCTGCTCGAGCAGCTTTTCCGCTTCCTCGGTGTTCCCACGCTCTAAATGCACCTGCAGAATCTGCAACTTCAACAGCAGCGAGTTCAGCTGGTTCCGCAGCGCGTGGGTCGTAGCCGTGTGCGGGACCGACGGATCGCTCGGCAGCAAGTCCGCGTCCATACCGACCTCGGCCCGGAGCACCTTGACCGATTCGGGGGCGGCGACGCCGACTTTGACCAGCCGACCGCTGACCTTCAGCACCCGTACGACAATTCCCAGATTGGGAAAAATGAGATCCTGCCCGGCTCGTCGAGATACGACTAACATCCAATTGCCTCCTGCATCTCCGCCGAGCCGACAAGTCGCTTCATGCGAAGATTTCGACGCCACAAGCCGTGGGTGTGGCTGCCCATCGTCCCCTGCCACAGTTCTTCGCGGACAGGTGCAGACGAGTGGTGGAATCGGTGCCGTCATCTGCACCGTCAAGTGGGCTTGATTCTACGGCTCGCCCATCGCCCCTTCAATGACCGACGCTCCGATTTTCGTAACCCAGCGGTGCGTACGTCAGCCTTTCCAGGCGGACTCTTACGCTCGAAAGGCCAGGCTGGAAAGCCTGACGCACGTGCAGGCGGACTGTCACGCCAGGCTCTGTCAGAAAACCCTGAGCCGACGGCGCTAGCCGCGGGTGCTGCAGCGGAAATCCCGGGGCTGCGAGGCCCGAGGCTAGCGCCTACGGCTCACCCGAGGCTCGCAAGTCCAGGCTGGAAAGCCCGACGTATGGGGGACTTACTGGTCGAGCGGCAGCCACTGGACGGCATCGACGATCACGTGCCCCTCGGTCCCCGCGTTGGAGACGGTGACTTCGGCCGTCAGCTCGGAGAAGTCGTAGCTGCCGAGCGAAATCAGCAGCCCATCGATCGGCGGGGTTTTCTTCTGGTCAACCGACACGGTGGCGGTGCCCGCTGCGTGCTGGATTCGCACTGGCACGTTGCTCGAGCGGTTACCCCCGGCCGAATAAGCCAGGCGGACTTCGTAACGTCCGGCCGAGGGGAGTTCGGCGGAGAAGGTCGCCGAGGCTTCCCCTTTGGTGGTGCTGCCGTCGTGGAGGTACCCGCTGGCGACCCATTTGCCAAGCGTGGTGCTGTGGCCCCAGTTGCCGACCAGCTTCGCCTGCTCGTCGTCGACGACCACGCCGCCGAGCGACTTGGGGGCGACGCCCTGTTTGGTAGGCCGAGGATCGGTCCACTCGAGCACTTGGCCGTCGGCGACGAGCCGCTCGCGGAGCCGGTCGTAGGGCACTTCTTGAACGCTTAATTCTCCGTCGATCGCCAGCGCCGCGGCAGTCGCTGCGCTTTGCCCGAGAATCATGAACACGGGCTCCATTCGAATCGAGCCGAAGGCGATGTGCGAGCTGCTAACACAGACCGGGACGAGCAAGTTTTCGCACTCCTCGCGTTTGGGCACCAGCGAGCCGTAGGCGATTTCATAGGGACCGCGCGTGCTGACTCCGATGTCCCCCTCGTTCTGGACGTAACCTTCCGGAGTAACGTAGCGCTGCACGTTATGAGAATCCATCGTGTAGGACCCCATCCCCACCGACTCGGGTGTGGGACGTTTTTTCAGCAGCTCGTTTTCCGTCATCACGTACTTCCCCACCATCCGCCGCGCTTCGCGCACATAGATCTGATGGGGCCAGTGGCCGTTGTCGGTGAATTCGTCGCGCGGCAGCCCCCACTGTTGCATCCGCGTGCGAACCTCTTCGGGAACGCGAGGATCGTTGGCTAGAAAATACATCAGGCCCTTCTGATACGTCTCGTGCTCGCGAATGATCGCTCGCCGCTGATCATAAGAGCCTTCGGGGTAGTCATAGTTGTATCCGATGTTATCGGTGCTGAAGGGACCGTGATTATTCGTATCGGTTTTGTGATTGGGGATCGGGTCAAACTTGTCGAACGTTTCCCGCCAACCAGCATCGAAGATCCGCACCAGTAATTCGTACTGTCCGGGATCGTATCCCTCGGGCTTCGGAAAGGGGATTCGGTTTTCGGGAGCGTTCGTGAGGCACATCCGGAAGCAGTAGGCTTGGATTCGCTTGTCGGCCTCGCCACGCTGCCCCGGGTCCTCGCCGCTGATTCGCGGCAGCAGACCGCTCGAAGGATCATCGGGCACCACGTAGGGGCTAATGGGTTTGGGAACCGCGCCGAAGTGATGGCGGTGGTGCAGCACGCCGACTTGCACCCCGTTCCAGGTTTCCCCGTACTGGCTGCTCGACTCGCGGCCGACGTGGTAGGAAACACCGGCAGCGGCCATTAGATCGCCTTCGTACGTGGCGTCGATGAACATCCGGCCGCGATAGGTCTCGCCGTCGAGCGTCGTGATCGAGGCGATCCGATTGTCCTGGAGTTCGACACCCTGCTTGCGGTCGAGCCACGCGTTGCGAACGACGGGAATCCGCAGTTCCTCGACCCAGGCATCGAAGACCTGTTCGGCCACGTGCGGCTCGAAGATCCACATTGTCCGTTCGGCTTTGTCGATCGCGGGCGTGCCCTGCCCTTTGTTGCCGTACTCCTCAGCCGCTTGCCATTTCCAGGTTTCCGGCTGCTGATACTCTCTCCAAATCCGGTGATAGAACTGCCGGGCCAGGCCGCCAATGACAGCTTTATTTCCGCTGTCGGTCCATCCCAGACCGCCGCTCGATAGTCCCCCAAGGTGCTTGTCGGGGCTGACGACGATCGCGGTCTTGCCCATCTCCTGGGCCTGCACGGCCGCCGTGACCGCCGCGCTCGTCCCCCCGTAGATCACGACATCGTAGACGTCGGCGTCCCGGGTATTGGCACTGCGAGCCGCTCGTTCGTCCGCAGCTTGCAGCCCCTGAGTCGCAAACAGAAGAAGCGTCAGCGTCGCACAGACACGATGAGAGAGCCGGATCCACATGCAGTTTGCCTCGAGGAATATTTCGCGAGAGAGCGGGTACGGGAGCGGAGACGCAAAGCCGGCCGTGGAGTGAAGGCTGGTGCGCTCCGGTTCTCGTTCCCAGCCTACTCCTCCGTCCGCTCCAGATCGAGCTCCCGACGTGCCCGTTGCACCGGAGGCGCTGTTTTGCCACTTCGCCCGCGGGGATGCATTACAATCGCAGGCGAGCTGTTCGCTGTGACAGCGAGTCCCGCCCCGATCCTTCCTGTTGGCACCGATTCCGCTTGGCTGAATTCCGTGCAGCCGAATCTCCCCTCCTGCCGAACCTAGGGTCCACCAGAAATGAAAATGAGTCGATCCATCGGCATGCTGCCACTCGCCGCGAGCCTCTTCGGGGTGTGCTTGCTGAGCACCTCGCGACTGGCTGCTGCTGACTCGGTCGAGCGTTCGGCCGAAGCGGTTGCCGCCGGCCATAGCTACCACGGCGAAGCGTTCAACGAAGGGCCACGGCAAGCGGCAGAGTTGCTCGACGGGATCGCGAACCTTGACTTTCCGACCTCCGCCAAGGAGGAGCGAACGCAGGCCTTCATCGAACAAGGTGTCGCCCAGCTCCACGGCTTCTGGTACCTCGAGGCGGAGCGGTCGTTCCGCCAAGCGGCGGCCGCGGAGCCGGAATTGGCAATCGCCTACTGGGGGATGGCGATGGCCAACACCAATAACCAGTCGCGGGCCCGCGGGCTGATCGACCAAGCAATGGAGCTTCGCGAAGCCGGCGCCTCACCTCGAGAGAAGCGGTACATCGAGGCCCTCGATCGCTACCTCGGTCCGGCCGAAGATTCGGAGCAAGCTACCGAGTCGAAGGAAGAGGAATCGGATGAGCCGAAGAGGAAGGCCAAGCCGCAATCCAAAGAGGAGAAAGCTCAGGCCGAGAAGGATGCGAAGCGGAAGCGAGCTGAGCGGTATCTGTCGGACCTCGAGCAGATTCTCCATGAGTTCCCCGAGGATATCGAAGCCAAGGCCTTGCTCGCCGTCCAGCTCTGGATGTTCGAACGCGAGGGAGTGACGATGCCGAGCCGGTACGCCGTCGACGCGCTGCTCGGTGATGTCTTTGCCGCGAACCCGATGCACCCAGCGCATCACTACCGCATTCACTTGTGGGACCGACAGCGACCGCAAAACGCGCTCGAGTCCGCGGCGCTCTGCGGGCCTTCGATGCCGGCGGTCGCCCACATGTGGCACATGCCCGGGCACATTTATTCGCGGCTGCATCGCTACGCCGACGCCGCGTGGCAACAGGAAGCTTCGGCGCGGGTGGACCATGCCCATATCTCCCGAGCCCGGTTGCTCCCCGATCAGATTCATAACTTCGCTCATAACAATGAATGGCTGACGCGAAATCTTATCCATACTGGCCGGGTGGAAGACGCGCTTGAGCAGGCCCGGAATCTGGTTTCGCTGCCGCAACATCCGAAATACAACTCAATGAAGAAGGGTGGGAGTTTCAAGTACGGTCATCAGCGGCTGCTTCAGGTTCTTACCACGTATGGACTGTGGAAAGAGTTGACCGAGGAAGCCGCCGGGCCTTATCTGGCGGTCATCGGAGATGCGAAAGCGGACCGCGAGCGGACGGCTTGGCTCGCCGTCGCCCATCTCCTGTCGGACAATCGCCGCGAGGGGCGGAGGTTGCAGCGGGAACTTCAAACCCAGCGATTGAAGCTCCAGGAGTCGCTGCTCCAGGCCCAGGCCGCCGAGGATTCGCCCGCCAAAGACGCATCCGCCACGCCAGAGCAGGAGAAAGCCAACGCGGAAGAGACGGGCGAGTCGACCCCACCGGCCGAGACTCGGAGCGTTGCGAAGCTGAAGGCGGAGCTTAAGGAACTGAACATCGTCTTGGCCCGCGTGGCCGCGGCGGCGGCCGCTCTTCGCAAGGACTCAGAGGCTGTCGAGCGGCACGCCAAAGCGGCGAAGCTCGATAAAATCTTGCAGGCTTGCTGGTTGGCCCAGGCGGGCGACCTCAAATCCGCGGCGGAGGTCGCGGCGGAGGCGGTCAAGGCTGGCGAAGGAGAAGTGCCACCGCTGGCGGTACTGGTCGATGTGCTGTGGCAGCAAGGAAAACAGGAGGAAGCCCAAAAACGCTTTGCGGAGCTGCAAAAGCTGGCCTGCGACGCTGATCTGACAACTCCGCTGCTGGCAAGGCTCGCACCGGTCGCCGCTGCACTCAAAGCCGGAGAGGATTGGGGAATCGACACCCCACCCGCCAAAGATCTCGGCAAGCGGCCGCCGCTTGATCAGCTCGGACCGTTCCGCTGGGAGCCCCCCACCGCGCCCGCATGGCAGGCGGTAGATGCGGAACAAGCGGCAGTCAGCGACGATCGTTTCGCTGGTAAGCCGCGGATTCTGATCTTTTACCTCGGCTTTGGTTGTCTGCACTGCGTCGAACAATTGAAAGCCTTCTCGCCGATGGCCGAGCAATACGAACAAGCCGGAATCGAACTGGTCGGGATTAGCAGTGAAACCGTGAAGCAGCTCCAATTGGGACTCGAAAATTTCGACCAAGAGTTGCCGCTGCCGCTGCTAGCCGACCCTGAGCAGAAGGTGTTTAAGCAGTATGCGTGCTGGGACGACTTTGAGCAGCAGCCGCTGCACGGCACGTTTTTGATCGATAGCGCGGGGAAAATTCGCTGGCAAGATATCAGCCACGAGCCCTTCACCGATGCAGCGTTCCTGCTCAAAGAAGCAAACCGGCTGTTGGCTCTGCCGCAGTAGCAGCATCCCCTCAGCCACCACACACTGGGCTCTGTCAGAAAACCCATAACGACACCATCCCCCCGGGAGGGTAGTGCCAAAAGGGATTCTTCTGACAGAGCCTAGCTGGACAGCGCCACTTTCTTACGCTGAATTGCGATAAAGTCAGCAGCGCCCAGCAGTTGGCTACCAAGTCGTTTAACGGCAAGCCGAAGGCGACTGTGTTTTAAAAAGCAGTCGCCTGCGGCTTGCCGTTAAACGATTTTCATCTGCTTCGAGCGCTATATCCCAGGCAAAAGGAGACTCCCATGCGGCTGAACATGACGTGGCGTAAGACTCTGCAGTTACTCGCCCTTGCGGTCGCTATCGTCGCGGTCTCTTCAAACCGCTCCATCCTGGCTCAGGATGCGGCGGCATCGAAACCGCCCGGCGATGAGTCTGCCGAGCGGGTGGCGAACCGAGTCAAGACGCCGGGTATTCTGGAGATCGAGATGCGCTCTCGCGACCCCGAGAGTGGGAAAGATCGGCAGGAGACCGTGCAGTGGCAAGCGGCGGAAACGGCGATCATTATTTGCGACATGTGGGACGGTCATTACTGCCAACTGGCCGCGCAGCGCGTCGGCGTCATGGCGCCGCGGATGAATCAGGTCCTCTCGGCCGCTCGCAGCCACGGTGTGATGATCATCCATGCTCCAAGCGGGTGCATGGATCAGTACGCCGACACGCCTTACCGAGCTCGCATGCAGCAGGCCGCTGCCGCCGAGCCGCCGGTTCCGATCGGCGGCTGGTGTTACCTGGACCCGGAGACCGAAGCGCCGCTACCGATCGACGACTCGGTCTCCCCCTGTGACGATCCGGTCGTCGGCCCGGCGGTGCGGCAATTCACTCGACAGCACGCAGCGCTCGACATCATTGGCTTTGACGGGATCAGCGACAGTGGCACCGAGATTTATAACTTTTGCCGGCAGGAAGGGATTAAGAACATTGTCTTGATGGGCGTGCACACCAACATGTGTGTGCTCGGGCGGCCGTTTGGGATTCGGCAACAAGTGCGGCTGGGGATGAACGTGGCTCTCTGTCGCGATCTGACCGACGCGATGTACGATCCGCGTCAACCGCCGTACGTGAGTCACACCCGAGGCACCGAGTTGGTCGTGGAGCACATCGAGAAGTACTGGTGTCCGTCGTTCGAGAGCGAAGACTTGACCCGCGTCGTCGCCGGATCAGCCGGACCCGTCGAGTAGAAAAGCACAGTCGCCTTTCGCTCCGCCCATAGTCGCCTTTCGCTCCGCGCATAGTCGCCTTTCGCTCCGCGAAAGTAGCGCGCGCATTCCGCAACTTTCGCGGAGCGAAAGGCGACTATGCGCAACTTTCGCGGAGCGAAAGGCGACTATGCGCAACTTTCGCGGAGCGAAAGGCGACTATGCGCAACTTTCGTGGAGCGAAAGGCGACTATGATTGGCGACTATGTCTCGAGGGCATCGAGGGCTTCGGTCACGCGGGGCAAATAGGTGTAGCCCGGGCCTCCGGACATCATCACGGCAACCGTCGCAGCTTCGAGCACTTGATCGCGAGTTGCCCCGGCTTTCACGGCTCCGCGGACATGAGTGTAGATACAGTCCTCGCAGCGTAACGCCATGCCAATCGCGAGCGCGATCAGCTCCTTCTGTGCGATGTCGAGCTTACCCTCTCCCATGGCTGCGACATACATCCCACCGAAACCCTTGAGAAATCCCGGTAGTGCTTCGCGAGTCGGCTCCATGGCGGCGGCATGTTCGCGATAATAACGAGCGGCATTCGTCTCATGCATGGGAGTTCTCACGGCGTTACAGTGGTTGGCTGTGAAATGGATCCGAATTCCAGGCTCTTGCGCCCCGGTGACCGAATGACCCTCAGCGAATGGCGTTCCGGCAATCGGCTTTGGTGTCCGCTCCTGTGCTTGCTTGCTGCGGCGCTTGCAGCCCCGTGCGGGGCCCGCGAAGTCGATCCCGCGGAGGCTCGGCAGGCGATGCATCGGGCCGTCGATTTCTTCCGACAGCACGCGGCTTCGAAAGGAGGCGGTTACGTCTATCGACTCAGCGGAGATCTGATGAAGCGAGAGGGGGAAGGGGCTGTCGACGCTGCGACCGCATGGGTCCAGCCGCCCGGAACTCCGGCGATCGGAATGGCTTATCTGCAGGCTTATCAGCTGACCGGTGACTCAGTGCTTCGCGAGGCGGCGATTGAGACAGCCGAGGCCTTGATCAATGGGCAACTTGAATCGGGTGGCTGGGACAACCGCATCGAGTTCGCTCCCAAGGAGCGACGTCGGTACGCCTACCGAGTGGAGAAGCACAAAGGGGACCGCAACGTCACGACGCTGGACGACAATAAATCGCAGTCCGCCGCGATGTTCCTGATGCGTCTCGACCAGGCACTGGACTTCCAGCATCCAGAGATTCACGAATCGTCGCTCTACGCGCTCGACTCCTTCGTCCGCGCTCAATACCCCAATGGCGCATGGCCGCAGCGGTACAGCGAGTTTCCCGAGGCGGAATCGTCGCCACCTCGCAAGGCGAGTTTCCCTGAAAATTGGCCGAGGAAGTTTCCCAAACGAGACTACGGCGGATTCTATACGCTCAACGATAATACGATCCGCGACATGATCGAGACGATGCTGGCGGCGCACCGTATCTATGGCGACCAGCGGTATCTTGATGCAGCGCGTCGCGGCGGGGACTTTTTACTGCGGGCTCAATTGCCGGAGCCGCAGCCAGGTTGGGCGCAGCAGTACAACGAACAGATGCAACCGGCGTGGGCGCGGAAGTTCGAACCGCCGGCGATCACCGGCGGCGAGTCGCAGGGCGTGATGTCGACGCTGATGCGGCTGTACCGCGAGACGGGAGAGCCAAAGTACCTGGAACCGATCCCTCGGGCTGTCGAGTATTACCGCAGCCTGCTGTTGGAGGACGGACAACTCGCTCGATTCTATGAGCTCGGTACTGATCGCCCTTTGTTTTTCACGAAAGATTACCAGCTGACCTACAGCGATGCCGACATGCCGACGCATTACGGATTCAAAGTCGGCTCAAAGCTCGACACGATCGAGCGAGAGTACCAACGGTTGGTCCGGCAACCGCCGCCAAAGGTTGCCGACGGTCCTCGCAAGGAGCGCGTTGAAACACCTCGACTCACCGATTCGCTCGCGAAGGACGCCGAGAAGACCATCGCCGCGCTCGACGAGCGAGGGGCTTGGGTCGAGCAAGGGCGGCTGCGGTATCACGGGGACGAGGACCCCACGCGGGAGGTGATCGATTCCCGAACGTTTGCGGAGAATTTGCTGGTGCTGGCGCGGTACATCGCCGCGGCGCAGTCGTCCGACAACGAGCGGTAGAACTGAAGTTTCCGTTTCACGGCTATCAGCCGCAACGCGCTAGCGTCCGGTTTCCGCTGCATCAGGGGAGCCGTGGGCTAGCGCCCCGCGGCTGATGTGACTTCTTGCAAAACAGTCGCCTTCGGCTTGCCGTCAAACGATCGCGCCTCGAACTCGAAATCCGGACCTTTTTGTGAACGCTTCCGCTACTGCACGCTATTCGATCACGCTTCCGGTGTCGCAGCAGGCGGCATTCGACTATCACGCGCGTCCAGGAGCGCTCCAGCGGTTGCTTCCGCCGTGGCAGAACGTGGAGATCGAATCGTCCGACAACAGTCTGACAGAAGGCAGCCGCGTCGTTCTACGGATGCGTGTCGGGGGGCTGCCGGTTCGCTGGGTAGCCCAGCACACCGCCTACGATCCGCCGAACGCCTTTGAGGATGTCCAACTCGAAGGTCCGTTTGAGCACTGGCATCACCGCCACGAGTTTACGGCTTTGGGGGAGGATCGCTGCGAGTTGATCGATTCGCTGACCTACAAGATCCCCGGTGGATCGATTGGAGAGCGGATAGGCGAGCGTCGGATTCGCGACCAGTTAGATCAGATGTTCGCCTTTCGGCAGGCGACGATCCTCGGCGATCTGCAGTTGGCCGCGGCCCATCCATTGCCGAGCCAGCGGATTGCGCTCTCGGGAAGCCGTGGTCTGGTCGGGTCCCACCTCCAAAATCTGTTGACGGTGCTCGGTCATCAAGTGCGGCCGATTGTTCGCAAAGCATCTGGAGGCGACGAGGAGGAGATCGCGGTTTGGGCGGACGATGCTCCTCTGGAGAAACTGCGAGAGATCGATGCGGTGATCCATTTGGCCGGTAAACCGATTGCCGCGGAACGCTGGAGCGAATCGGTGAAGCGGGAGATCCGCGAGAGCCGTGTGCGGAAGACTCGGCAGTTATGTGAACGGTTGGCCAAATTGGACGGCGAGGGTCCTCGCACGCTGCTCTGCGCTTCGGCGACTGGATATTACGGGGACCGGGGCGATGAACTTCTGACGGAAGAGTCGGCGGCTGGCGAGGGCTTTTTGGCGGAAGTGGCTCGGGAGTGGGAGCAAGCCTGTCAGCCGGCCGTCGAGGCAGGAATTCGCGTGGTGCATCTCCGCTTTGGCGTCATCCTTTCGCCTCGTGATGGAGCGCTGCCGAAGATGCTGACTCCGACCCGGTTGGGACTTGGGGGAAAACTCGGCCGTGGCGATCAGTGGTGGAGTTGGATTGCGCTCGATGATTGTTTGGGAGCGATCTACCACGCGCTGGCCCGCGAGTCGGTGCAGGGCCCTGTCAACGTCGTGGCTCCCACGCCGGTTCGCAATCGAGAGTTTGCCCAGACGCTTGCCCGCGTCCTCTCGCGACCGGCGGTGTTGCCTGCGCCTAAGACGGCGCTGCGGCTGATGCTCGGTGAAATGGCCGATGCACTTTTGTTGGCAAGCGCTCGAGTGCAGCCCGCGCGGTTGGAGCAGACCAACTATCGATTTCGTTATCCCGCACTCGAACCTGCACTACGACATCTGCTTGGGCGTGCAGTAGTGGACACAAGTGGATGAGGCAGAGCTGGGCAGGTGCCGTGCCAGGAAGGATTCCCTAAGAGAAAGATCGGCAGAGTCTTGCGGCAGACTCTTTGCCATAAAGCCAACGAGAGGCGAGTTGCGTCCGGGTTAGAAGGACCGGAATTCTCGTAATGGAAGATAATCTGCCTCTAAAATACCCATACGGAAATTTTCTTGACTACTGCTCATCGATCCCCTATCGTGCCGAGATGAGCCAAATCTGGCTCCGTTCTTTTCCTCATTCCCGGATTCAAGGGGATTAAAGCATGGCGCGCTCTCGCTTGGGGCGTAGGGGCTTCACCTTGGTGGAGTTGCTCGTCGTAATCGCAATCATTGGAGTTTTGGTCGGTCTATTATTGCCGGCCGTGCAAGCAGCTCGGGAAGCGGCTCGCCGCATGTCCTGCAGCAACAACATGAAGCAATTGGGGCTGGCGCTACACAACTACCATGACACGCACGGCAAGTTCCCGCCGGGTGTGATCTGGGGACCTGGCAAGGCACCGTACACCCAGCCCTATCATCACACGTGGAACGTGATGATCCTGCCGTTCATGGAACAGCAGCCGTTGTACGACAGCGTCAACCTCGATCTGCCGATTTGGGGTCAGCCGATTGTCAGCACTCCACTCGCAGCGCTTCGCTGCCCGTCGGACGGCGGACGTTGGGAAATCAGCGAGACGAGCGACATTGCCGTCACCAACTACCCAGGCACCGAAGGCTACCACTGGCACCCAACCGGTTCTGCCAATGGCGGTGCACCGTGGAACTCCTACGCAGACCCTTTCACCAAAACGTGTGATATCCAGGGGATTTTCGCGCAGACCAAGACTCGGCGGATGTCGGACGTGACTGACGGCCTTTCCAACACGTTGGTGATCGCCTAAGGCGACTCGATGGGCTTCGGCGGCGGACCGATTCGCACCTGCGGAACGGGGCTGCGTCGCACTGGAGCCCCCGTGTTCCACAGCGCGTTTGTTGGCACGGCGCACGCTGGATGGGGTGCGAATGAAAGCGGTGCCAATTGCGTCAACGTCGACGGAAGTGCGAAGTCGAGCGGCACCTGGTTCCGCAACCACTCGTTTACTCCCACGTTCATCGCGGCTTGGGGCCCAAACGCTTCGTGGCACGGTCCGTCGAGCTACCACCCCGGAGGCATTCAGGTGACGATGGGAGACGGTAGCGTGAGCTTCATCTCGGAGACGATTGACTATGGGACGTGGCTGAAGCTCAACGCCATGGCCGATGCTCACAACTTCATCGATCCTCGCAACTAAGTAACCGGAGTACCACGATGCGGATACTGATGGGAATGTTCCTCGCCTGCCTACCACTGATGATCAGCGTCGGCTGTGGGGAGAGCCGCCCCGACCCGCGGGCAAATCCGGACTTTGACGAGGAAGCCTACAACGACCCGAACATCATGCCGGGAGTCGAGGAAGGCGAAAGTCTCCTGCCGCCACCGGGACTGCGAGTTCCCGTGCGGCTGTAGCCCCTACGTTTTGCGTGGATTCCTTTCCACCGAAGATCAACACCCACCCCGCCCGGTGCACTTTGCACTCGGCGGGGTTTTTTCGTGGCGTGGGTGGTACCTCGTTTGCCCGTGACGGCCGAGTTGCGGTCGAGGCAAGTCAGTTGTCCGAGGCGAGGAAAAAAATTTTCCGTATTTTTCACGGTTGAGCCACGGCAGTCGGCGGCGGACGGAAGGGCGCTTCGTTTCCGTAGCAGATCGGCCAAGGCAATTTTGCTCCGCGTTCGCCGACTTCCGCTCCGCTGACGCTCTGGCGAGTTGCTGCCCGTAACACCCTTCGTCCCCCGCCGGGGGGCTTTTTGCCCGATTCTCTTCGCGGCATGCTGACCATGCGGTTGTGGATACCGCAGCGAGTTACGTGTTGCAGGAGAGTTTCGAATGTACGGTTACTTGATCGACATGGACGGCGTCATCTACCGCGGCGGGCAGTTGATTCCCGGGGCGGATCGGTTCATCGCGAGTCTGCGAGCAGCCGAGATCCCGTTTCTGTTTTTGACCAACAACAGCCAGCGGACACGCCGCGACGTGGCGACGAAGCTTCAGCGGCTGGGGATCGATGCGGGCGAAGAGCATGTCTTCACTTGCGCGATGGCCACGGCTCGCTTTCTGGCCCGTCAAAAGCCGGGCGGCACGGCGTATGTGATTGGTGAAGGAGGGCTGCTCAATGCGCTGCACAACAATGGTTACTCGATCGTCGACAAAGACCCGGATTATGTCGTCGTCGGCGAGGGGCGGACGCTGAACTTTGAGATGATGGAAGCGGCGCTGGGAATGATTTTGGGAGGTGCGAAGCTGATCGCTACCAACCTTGATCCCAACTGCCCGACGCAGTCTGGCATGCGACCGGGATGCGGAGCCATGGTCGCGTTGCTCGAAGCTGCCGCCGGAGTGAAGGCGTTTAGCGTGGGCAAACCGAGTCCGGTGATGCTACGCGACGCACGCAAAGCCCTGGGTCTCACTACCGATCAGACGATTGTGATCGGCGATACGATGGAAACTGACATTCTGGGAGGTGTGCAGCTCGGATTCAAAACCGTGCTGGTTCTAAGTGGGGGCACGCGTCGTGAGGACGTCGCCCGGTACACCTATCGGCCCGACCGGATCGTGGAGTCGATCGCCGAGCTGACGCACCAGCAATTGGTCGAGGAGTTCACCAGCGTCAGTTCGAGCGACTTTGAGCTCGCGCATGTTGGATAGGCTCGGTGAGAGAAGTGACCTTCGTTGGCGGGGCGCTACTTTCGCGGAGCGAAAGGCGACTATGGCGTCGCTTGCCGCGCTTCGCCGACGACTCGGATGTAGTCGGCGGCAAGGCGGCTCAGTTCCGACCAGTTGCCGCTGCGAATGAGGTCCTTGCGGACCAGCGACGACCCGACGCCGAGTGCGACCGCTCCAGCCTTGATCCAAGCGGGCGCGGTTTCCAGATCCACGCCGCCAGTCGGCGTGAGGCGAACGTGAGGCAGCGGCCCGTGGATGTCCTTGAAGTAGCTCGGTCCAAAGTGATTCGCCGGAAAGACTTTGACGATATCCGCTCCGGCTTCCCAAGCCGTCGCGATTTCCGTCGGGGTGAGTGCACCGGGGACCACGACCCGGTCATAGCGATGAGCCGCTTCGATGACTTGCGGTTTGACGATCGGCGAGAAGACGAACTCCGCACCGGCATGGATGCTGGCTACGGCCGTTTCGGAATCTAAGACCGTGCCCACCCCCGCGATTCCCTCGTCGCCAAGTGTTTCCGTCACCTGCTCAATCGCCCGCAGCGCTCCAGGCGTCGTCATGGCGATCTCCCAAGCCAGGACGCCTCCGTCGCGGAGCGCGCGACAGACGTCGACGGCTTGAGTCGCATTGTCGGCGCGGATCACCGCCACAACACCGGTCGATTCGATCAAAGAGAGGGTTTCCAGGCGGGAGCGAGGCATGGTCGGGTTTTGGTGGGAGGGGGAGAGGGGACTACAACGTGACGCCCGATTTCCAGACGGCGATTTCTCGGTAGCCGTTAATCTCATTGCGGGTCGGTTCGCCGCTGGCGAAGGCGAGCAGACGCTCAAAGAGGGCATCGGCGAGCGCTTCGGGATCGGCGCCCGCGGCGGCCAGCGGCCCTGCGTCAAAATCGATCCAGGACGGTTTGCGGTTGGCTAGATCCGAGTTGGTGGAGATCTTCACCGTCGGAGCGGGAACGCCGAATGGGGTGCCGCGGCCGGTGGTAAACAGGATCAGATGCGCGCCGGCGGCAGTCATCGCGGTGCAACTGACCGCGTCGTTGCCGGGCGCGTTGACCAATCCCAAACCTCCGAGCCGCGGCGTTGCGGATTGACCGTAAGCGAGGACTTCGGCGACCGGAGCTCTGCCTCCTTTTTGGACGCAGCCGAGCGATTTGTCTTCGAGCGTCGTCAAGCCACCGTCTTTGTTCCCGGGAGATGGGTTTTCATAGATCGTCTGACCGTGACGGCGGAAGTAGTCCTTAAAATCGTTGATCAGGTGGACGACTCTTTCAAATACATCTCGATTGACCGCTCGGTCCATCAGCAGTTGCTCGGCGCCAAACATTTCGGGAACTTCGCTGAGCAAACTCGTACCACCGCCGGCGCAGTGTCGATCGCTGATTCGGCCCACCAATGGATTGGCGGTGATGCCGCTAAACCCATCGCTCCCTCCGCATTTCATTCCCAGTACAAGTTCATTCGCATCGATCGGCTCGCGCTGGGCGTTTGAGGCCGATTCGACGAGCTCGCCGATTAACGCCATGCCATGCTCGATCTCATCCTCCACCTGCTGGGCGTTATAAAACCGAACTCTTTCTCCATTCTCGAGTCCGGCCTGCCGCAGCTGCATGCGGATCTGATTGTGTTCGCAACCGAGCCCAATCACGAGCACTCCGGCGGCGTTGGGATGGCGGATCAGCGCGCCGAGCAGCGCCTGCGTCGACGCTAGATCGTCGCCCATCTGCGAGCAGCCGAAAGGATGGGGAAAGCTATAGACGCCATCGATGCCGCGACCAGCAAACTCCATTCTCGCTCGTTCAGCGATCCGAGCGGCTGTCATATTGACGCAGCCGACCGTGGTGATGATCCAGATCTCATTTCGGGTCGCCACGCGTCCATCGCTGCGGCGAAAGCCTTGGAACTGGCGGACCTTGGGTTTCGCAGCGGCTGCCCCCGCCGGTGCTGGGCCGCGCCATTCGTACTCGAGGTTTGTGTCGAGCGCGCTGTGGAGATTATGCGAGTGAACGTGGTCGCCGCTGGAGATCGGGCGCGTCGCAGCGCCGATTGAGAATCCGTATTTAAAGACGTGCTCGCCAGTTTCTATGGGACGGAGCGCGATTTTATGTCCAGCGGGAATCGGCTGCCGCGTCGTGACTCCGTTGACTTCGACTCCTGCGGGAATTGCGTCGATGGCAACGATGACATTGTCAGCCGGGTGGATCTGCAGCCAAGCCGGCCGCTGGGCGACGGGTGTCGGACACTCACTCATCGGGCGATGCTCCACTGGGGCCGCGGGTTAGACGGAGCCTATGGTAACCAATCGCGCGAAGGGAGAAGGAGCGTGAGAGAGAATCGCCGACCGAGGATCAGCCGCCAGACACCGAGCTCTGTCGAAATTCGGAACGATACCTTCCCCCCGGGAGGGTCGCGAGGAACGAGCGGGGAGGGCGCTGCGGGTCGTAGATCGCAGACCGCGGCTCGATTCCGTGAGCCCTCCCCGGGCCTGAGAGCCCGACCTTCCCGGAGGGAGGGTGATGGTGAAAGGCCGTCAGCGGGCGGGGACGGCCGACGCTTCTCGGCCGGTGCGGCGGGTGAGCTCATGAAGCCGCTCGAAGACCTGATCGTCGAGCATCTCTTCGGTGACTCGCCACGACCAATTGCCGGCGGCGAGGCCGGGGATGTTCATCCGCGCGTCGCTGCCGAGGTTCAGCAGATCTTGGAGCGGGGCGATGGCCAGCCCGGCTTTGGAACTCCAGGCCGTCTCGATCAACGCCCAGGCGACTTCGTCCGCATCGAGATCGGGGCGGTCGAGCGTCTCGCGGACCAGTTTCCGCGACTTTTCAGGAAGCTCGGCGTACCAACCTCGCGTGGTGTCGTTGTCATGCGTGCCCGTGAAGACGGCCGTGTTCTCGTCGTACATGTGGGGCAGGAAGAGGTTGTCGGGATCGCCGTCGAAAGCGAATTGCAGGACGCGCATCCCGGGCAGATGAAACGCGTCGCGGAGAGCCCGCACATCGTCGGTGATCAGCCCCAAATCTTCGGCGATGAAGGGGAGCCGCCCGAAAGTGTATTGGGCTTGGACGAAAAAGTCGGCACCGGGACCGGGAACCCATTTGCCCGTTTCCGCCGTGGGAGCTCCGGCCGGTACGTGCCAGGCCGCGGCAAAGGCGCGGAAGTGGTCTAGGCGGACCGCATCGACCAGCGTCAGCAGGGCGCGGAGCCGGTTCATCCACCACCGGTATTCGTTCCGCTGCATGGCGTTCCAGTCGTAGATCGGATTGCCCCAGAGTTGGCCGGTCGCGCTGAAGTAGTCCGGTGGGACGCCGGCCGCCACCAGCGGCTGACGATTCGCGTCCAGGAGGAACAATTCCGGATGCGCCCAAACTTCGGACGAGTCGTGTGAGACGAAAAAAGGTAGGTCGCCAAGGATCCGCACGTTCCGCCGCGCAGCATGCTCACGCAGCCGGTGCCACTGGCGGAAGAAGAGGAATTGGCCAAACCGGGCCTGCTCGATCCGCGGTGCCAGCTCCTGGCGAGCTTGAGCGATCACGTCGGGATCGCGGCGGACGAACTCATGCGGCCAGCTGTAGAAGGATGCGCCGCTAAAGCGCTCCTTGAGGGCGATAAAAAGGGCGTAGTCATTCAGCCAGTGCGCCTGAGCTCCGCAGAAGGCAGCGAACGCCTCGCGGAGCGCCGTGCTCCCGTGGCTTTGGAAATTCTTCCAGGCAAGTTCCGCCAGCCGCGGCTTAATCACGCGGATCCGATCGAAGTCCACATAATGCGTCGGGTGATCCACTCGCTCGCAATCAGACGGCTCGAGCAGCCCATCTTCGATCAACCAGTCGGGGCTGAGCAGGTGCAGGTTTCCCGCGAATGTGGAAAGCGGATCGTAGGGTGAGTTTCCGAGCCCGGTAGGGCCGAGCGGAAGGATCTGCCACCACCGCTGACCGGCATCCGCCAACCGGTCCACCCAGGCAATCGCTGCGGGACCGAGGTCGCCAATCCCATACGGCGAAGGGAGTGAAGTGACGTGCAGCAATACGCCCGCTGCGGGATCATTGGGCGAGAGCAGCGCGGGCGTTTGCGGATTCTGGTTCTCAGACATGCTCTGAAACGCTTTTCCGGTGCAACCAGTCGAGGGAAGGGGCGAGGCGGTGCTCGGAACTACAGCCGAAGCATCTGCCATGCCCAAAGTATCGCCTCGAGCGGGTTTCCGGGAGCCGGGAGCAGGGAGCAGGTTTCAGGGTTTAGGTTTCAGGGGGGCCACGGAAGGACACGGAACGGCACGGAAGGGAGAGGGGACGTCAGGTATCGTGCTCGTGCTCAGTGAAGCGGTGCTCGTGCTCGTAATCGAAGAGGAGCGAAGGGGGGACAACCACGAATGACGCGAATGGTGGCCACGGAAGGACACGGAACGGCACGGAAGGGAGTGGGACCGCGGATAGCACGGAGAACGCGGATGAAGAGGGGGAGGGAGAATGCAGGTCGTTGGAGCCGCTACGGGTTGGCGGACTGAGGCGGGGCTTGGTTGGGCTTCCAGTAGAACTGGCGGTCGGGCAGCCGCGGGCGGAACGGGACCGAGGGATAGTAGCCATCGGCGTAGGGCGGAACCGGATAGGGCGAACGCGGCCCCGAAGGGTAGGGCTGATAGGGCATCGGAGGTTGGGGGCCCCCACCCCGATGGCCCCCACCCCAATCGTCATCGCCCGGATGGTCATGGCCCGGATGGCCGCCGGGGCCAGGGTGGTAGCCGGGGTAGCCGTAGGGGAAACCGCCGAGATTCAGGCCGGCGAGCGGCGCACCCCACTCGGGATAAGGCACCGAGTAGGGGCGATAGGGAAACCGCCATTCGCCGTAGGGTCGGACCGGCGGGCCCCACTGTTCAACGCGGTGGTAGTTGTCGGCCGATTGTCCGACTTGAATCGAGCTGCGGAGGTGGGTGTAGCCGCTCGAGCGAAAGCTAGCCGGTTGTGGGACCGCCGCCGGCGGCGGGGCGGCGTACTGGCTGGTCCGCAGGCCCGTATGAGGATCGTGCGTGTAGAAGCTCGGCGCGGTCAGCCACTCCCCGCCGCGGGCATTCCCGGCGGCGTTGGCTGCGAGCAGGACGAGCAGGGCGAGCACGGTTCTCATCCGCACCAAAATAGTTCACCCCGAGGCCAAAGCCGGCATCGGGGGAAAATTTTTGCGGCGGATGCGGCTAAAGAGCCCGCATAATCGGAACGGCCGGCAGGAATGGGAGCGGCTTGTCCAGGTCAATCATCAGCCGCCGGGCGCTAGCCCCCGGTTTCCGCAAACTCCGCAGTAACCGGACGCTAGCGCGTGGCGGCTGATTTCACTGAGCCTTCACCCGTGCAGCGGATTTGCGACGCGTCAGTCGTCGGTGACCGTTTCGAGGAATCGGGCCAAGCGATGGAAGTCGCTGCCGGGTTCGATGAAGCGGACTTTGGTGACGAGCGTTTTCGGGTCGACGAGTTCATCGAACGGCACGAAGTGCAGGTCGAGCTGGCCGGTGACGCTGACCATCACCCCATTGAGTCGCTCTTCCATCAGGGCCCGGTAGGCACCGACGCCGAGCTGGGAGCCGAGCATCACGTCGAAGGCATGCGGGGCGGCACAGCGGGCTTCGTAGCCGAGCTGCAATCCGTTGACTTTGCGGGCCCGGCCGGTCCGCTCCTGATAGCGGCTGGCGATCAGGCGGGCGAACATCGAGCTGAGGTTGATGCTGCTGATGCTGATGTGGCCGTGGTCATCGCGCTCGATTCCCTCGAGGCGTTCCATCGGCAGGTACTCGGCCAAACCTTCGGCGATCACAATCACGCCGTACTCGCGCTTCTCTCGTTCGCGAGCGAGCATCATGTCGACGATCCGGTCGATGACCCGGTCGACGATCATGATCTTGCGGGTCTGGCCAGTCTCGGAGTTAGTGACTTCTTCCCCGGCCAGCGCGCCGGTGATGTCCTCGACGCTGAGCACCATGCTCCCTTCGCCGGCGATCGTCGCCCCATAGGCCAACCAGCCGGCGCTGCGGCCCATGCATTCGCAGAGGAAGTAGGCTTTGCCGGCCGCCGCATCGTAGTTCAGGTTGCGGATCTCTTCGGCCAGCGTCTCGACGGCGGTGAAGTAACCGAAGGTGAAGTCGATCCCCATGTAGTCGTTGTCGATCGTCTTCGGCAGGTGCACGACCGGCAGCCGCTTGGCATCGGACGGCAGATTGTCCTGGAACATCTTGAGCTTGTTGGCCGTCTTCAGCGTGTCGTCGCCACCGATCGAGATCAGGGCATCGACGCCGAGCGACAGCAGCCCCTCGTAGACTCGGCGGAGCGGTGCCGAAAGCTCCGCGTCCTTGAGGTGCTCGGGCGAGCTGACGTGTTTGCCGGGGTTGGTCCGGGCGGTCCCGATCATGATCCCACGGCTGGTTCGGCTGTGAGTCAGCATCTCGTGGGTGAAGCGGATGTAGTCGGTGCCTTCCTGCAGCGGACCGGACGCCGTGTACTCGGCCAAGCGGCTGTAGCCGTGCTTGAGGCCGATCACTTCGACCCCTTCGTTGAGGAACGAAAAGGCAGCCGTCGAGATCACCGCATTGGCACCGGGGGCGGGACCGCCGGCAAACAGGATCGCGACGCGTCGCAGGGGAGCTTGGGTATCTTTTTTCGAAGCAGCCATAGGTGTTGGATCAGCCGGAATGGACTTTACGGTTTAAGAAAGACGCGATCGACAAACGTGGTGTCGCAGCGACCTTCGACAAATTCGGGATGCTGCAGGACGCGATCGTGGAACGGGGCGGTGGTGGCGATCCCGCGAACCTCGAGCTCCGCCAGGGCGCGGCGCATCGTGGCGATCGCTTCCTCGCGCGTCGGGCGGTGGACGATCAGCTTGCCGATCATCGAGTCGTAGTGGGGCGGGACGGTGTATCCGCCGTAGATGTGGGAATCGAAGCGAACGCCGAGCCCGCCGGGGACGAACAGGTGTTCGATCTTGCCCGGCTGTGGCTGGAAATTGCGGCTCGGATCTTCGGCATTGATGCGGCACTCGATCGCTGCGCCTTGGCAGCGGATATCGTCCTGCGCGAAGGACAGGTTTTGGCCAGCCGCAACGCGAATCTGCTCGCGAATCAAATCGACGCCCGTGATCATTTCGGTCACCGGATGTTCGACCTGGATCCGCGCGTTGACTTCGATGAAGTAGAAACTGTCGTCCGGGGCGACGATAAATTCGACCGTTCCGGCGTTGGTGTATTTGGCTTCGCGGATCAGCCGCACCGCCGCATCGCACATCGCCTGCCGACGGTCTTCGGGGAGCCGCGGCGAGGGGGCTTCCTCGATCAGCTTCTGGTGTCGTCGCTGGACGCTGCAGTCGCGTTCGTGGAGGTGGACGACGTTGCCCGCCGAGTCGGCGATGACTTGGACTTCGACGTGCCGCGGACGCTCGATGTACTTTTCCAAGTAGACGCCGGCGTTGCCGAACGCCGCTTGGGCTTCGTTCTTGGCTTGCTGCAGGGCGCTTTTGAGGACCAGCTCGTTGGCGGCCACTCGCATCCCTTTGCCACCACCGCCGGCGGTCGCTTTGATCAGCACCGGGAAACCGATTTCGCTGGCCACGCGGACCGCTTCGGCGTCGTCTTCGAGCAATCCATCGCTACCGGGCACGACTGGCACTTCGGCTCGCTTGGCCAGAGCCCGCGCGGAGTTCTTGTCGCCGAGCATCGCCATCGCTTCGGGCGAGGGCCCGATGAAATCGATCTGGCAGGAGCGACAAACTTCGTTGAAGTGGGCGTTTTCCGAGAGAAAACCGTAGCCCGGATGGATCGCGTCGACGTTGCCGATCTCGGCGGCGCTGATCACTTGGTCGATAGCCAAATAGCTTTGGGCGCTGCGAGCCGGACCGATGCAGATCGCTTGGTCGGCGAGCCGCGCGTGGGCGGATTCGCGATCGGCCTCGCTGAAGACGGCGACCGATTCGATCCCCATTTCGCGGCAAGCGCGGATGATCCGCAACGCGATTTCGCCACGGTTGGCGATCAGGATGCGATTGAACACTGCGAGCAGACTTTCCGTGGAGGGTGGGGCAGTGGAGGGAAGAGGAACCGACGGCGTGGTGGCAGCGGCGAGTAACTCGCCGCGCCCTTTACGCCGAGGTGTCGATCTTGAACAGCGGCTTGCCGAACTCGACCGACTGTTCGTTGTCCACCAGCACCGCCACGACCTTGCCGCTGACTTCGGCCGGGATCTCGTTGAAGACCTTCATCGCTTCGATGATGCAAATCACCGTGTCGGACTGGACCATCGAGCCGACTTTGACGAACGCGTCCGTCTCGGGATTCGGGCGGCTGTAGAACGTGCCGACCATCGGTGCTTTGATCGTCACGATGTTCGGACCATCCTCGGCCGGTGCGGAGGGCTGGGCTGGAGCGGCCGCCGCCGGGGCAGCCGCTGCCGGGGCCTGGTGGACCACCGGCGCCGCAGGGGCCTGCGGGTACACCATCGGCGGCGCCTCGGGGCCCCGTTTCAGATTGATTCGCTCTTCCCGCTGACGCAGGTCGATTTCCGAGAGGTCATGTTCTTCCATCAAACGGACAAGCCGCCGGATGCGTTCCACGTCAAAGACGTCGTCCGATTTTGATTTTCCGCCTTCGCTCATTTCCATCGGCCCCAGCAATTTCTTCGAAGCTGTCGGCACCTGCCTGACGCATGATGTCGCAGGCCGGGCCGGAAAAGTCCAGAACTTACAGAATCACTTCGGTTTCTTCGAGGCCCTTGGGCAGCGAAGAAAGGACCTCGTGGCCCCCGGGAGTGACCAACACGTCATCTTCCAAGCGAATTCCGATCTCTCCAGGCAAATAAATCCCCGGTTCGACCGTGACCACCATGCCCGCAGCGAGCTTGCCCGATTCGGGGCTGGCCAATCGCGGCGGCTCGTGCACCTCCAGCCCAATCCCATGCCCGAGGCTGTGGCTGAACGCTTCGCCGTAGCCCGCCGCAGCGATCACCTGGCGGGCCGCCGCGTCCACGTCGCGGAGCAAGACCCCCGGCCGAATCGCTTCAATCGCTGCCAACTGGGCCTCGAGCACGATCGGGTACAGCTCTCGCATTCGCGGCGTCGCCCGGCCCATCGACAGCGTCCGCGTCAGATCGCTCGTGTAGCCCTCGAACCTCGCCCCCCAGTCGACCAACAAGCCTTGGCCAGCGGTGATCATCGCCCGCCCGGGCTGATAGTGGGGCAGGGCGCCCGACGGGCCGACAGCGACGATCGAGGGAAATCCACACCCGCTGCCGCCGAACTGGCGGATCGCCGCTTCGAGCAAATACGCCGCTTCGAGCTCGCTCATCCCCTCGCGAAGCGAAGCCCGCAGGACCCCGAACGCTCGCTCGCCGCAGCGGACCGCGCGGCGGATCGTCTCGAGCTCCTGTTCGTCCTTGACCGCCCGCAGCTCGCTGACCCAGCCGCTGGTCGGCGTCAGCGCAACGCCGGCAAGCGTCTTTTCAATTCCTCGCAGCAGGCTCCACGGGACCGCATGATCCTCCAGCCCCAGCCGCTTGATGCCCGCCTCGCGAACGACGCTCCCGATCCACTCGGTCATCCGCGTCTCGGGGCCGCGGATCTGCGGCGTCAATTCAGGGCACTCGCTGGCGATCTGCGTCTCGAACCGCCGGTCGCTGAGGATCGACGTCCCATGCCCGGTGATCAGCAGCGAACTGCTGTCACCGGTAAATCCCGACAAGTAGCGGACGTTGACCGGGTCGCTGACTAGCAAACCGTCGAGCTCCGCGTCCGCCAGCGCCGGAAGCAACCTCTGAATTCGCGCCGTGAATCTCATGCTGCTCCACAAGGAAAGGGGGCGGATCTATGTCCGGATTTAGCCGGAAGTGCAACCACGAAGGACACGAAGAGCACTGAGGGTGGCCACGGAAGGACACGGAAAAGCACGGAAAGGGGAGGAACCGTCCAGATCCAATAGTCCCGGGACTCGGATACTCCAGCGGCGGGGGATGGTGCAACCACGAAAATTTTTGAGCCGTAGGCGCGAGCCTCTGTCCGAAAACCCGTAACGACACCCTCCCCCCGGGAGGGTCGCGAGGAACGAGCGGGGAGGGGGTTGCGCGACGTACAGCCTCCACATGGCGAAATTCAGCGGGCCCTCCCCGGGCCTGAGAGCCCGACCCTCCCGGGGGGAGGGTAATGGCAAAAGGGAGTTTTCTGACAGAGCCTAGCGTCGTGACGCCCGGGTTTCCGCTGCAGCACCCGCGGCGAGCGCCCAATGCCATCTACTTTGGACCATCAGCCGCCACGCGCTAGCGTCCGGTTCTTTGCAGTTCCCAAGGAACCGGACGCTAGCGCGTTGCGGCTGATAACAAAAATCCGCGAAAGTAGATGGCGTTGGGCGAGCGCCGCCGGCACAGGGCCCTCGCCGCTCGCCTCTCTTCAGTTTCCTCCGACGATCGTCAGTTGCGTGGCAGAGTCTTTGCCGCGGACGACTTCGACCGTCAGCTCTTTCGGCAATTCGCCTTGCTCGCTGACGACGTACACGTGGTGCCGGCCTTCGCTGAGGCTCGTGGTCTGCGAACCGTTGGGCGCGAGCGATTGGCCGGCGAGGACGACTTGCAGGTTCTCGGCCGGAGCGACGCGAACAGCGACGGGTCCACCGACGACGACGTCGATTGTTCCTCGCAGGATCACCGGTGCATCGCTTGAGACCTTTGTGAGTTCCGTGGTCGGCAGTCGACCATCGACCAGCGCGTAGGCGGGTTGCCACGCGGCCGCGTCGATCGCGTCGAGCTGAGCTTCGAGCTCCCCTTCACCGAGCGCGGCGAGTCGTTTTTTGACCGCCGGGTCGGCGAGCACCTCGAATCGCTGGACCGTGGGGCGGGAGTTGACGACAAAGTCCCCCGGTTTGCCGAGGGCGGAAAGGAAGGCGACGACGTCGATCAGCTCCCGCTCGGTCATGAGGTGATGCAGTCCCTCGGGCATCAGCGAGGGGCCCTCCGTTTCCGCTTCGATGTCGTCGGCCGCGATCACGATCTCGCGGCCTTCCACGTCCCGGAGGACCAAGCGTTCTTCGTCCGAGTCGACTTTGACGCCGCGGACGATCGACCCATCGACCGTCAGCACATTTAGCGTCGCGTACGCTTCCTTGATCTGCTGGGAGGGGAGCAGGATGCTGTCGAGCAGGTATTCGACCGGGCTGGTCACGCCGACGCCGCTGAGGTCGGGACCGATTTGGCCCCCGGCTCCGCTGAGGGCGTGGCATTTGATGCAGTTGAGTTCTTCGCGGCGGTAGATCCACTGGCCGGCGTGCGGGTCTCCTTCGCGTTCGATCCGGGCAATCAGCTGCTGCTTTTCCTCGGCCGACATTTTCGACTGGCCGTCGATTCCCGCCGCTTTTTGCAGCGTGGCGAGCAGCTCCGCATCGCTGTTTCCGGCAGCGTACATCGCGCGGAGGATCAGCTTGGCGGAGTCGGTATCGATCTGGCTGTTCTTGACCACCGAGGCGAGCTCAGCGGCCCCGTTCTGCTTGCCCAGGTAAGCGGCGACGACCAGCCGAACAAGCTCGTAGTCGTCGGTCCCTTCGTTGAATGCCGAAACGAAGAGCTGTTTGGCTTGGCCCGAACGCTTGGCGGCCAACGCGGCGGCTGCACGCAACCGGAGCGGGACCGGAATCGGCTGGCGGGTGAGCGAGCTGAGGCTGTCGCTCGCCGTGGGAGTGCTGAACTGCGTCAGGGCGGTCAGCGAGGCTTGGATGACTTCACCCGCGGTGTCGGGGTCGAAGGCGGCCGATTGCAGAGCCCCTTCGGTGCCGCTGACCTGCCAGTCGCCGGCCACTCGAGCGAGCTCCGCGGCCAGTCCCGGACGACCCTCAGCAACCGCCGAGCGGAACGCAGCGAGCAGAGCATTGGCATCCACCACGGGCGTCACTTTCCGCGTCGCCGCGGCGGCGGCCAGCTCGGCGAGCGCGTCGGCTTTGACCTGAGACTCGTAGGGTCCGGCGAGGACACCGCCGAAGATCTTGCCGAGTTGCACGGGAGTCGCCGTGCGGGCGGCCAGACGGATCACCGAGACGAGCTGCGGCTGTGGCACTTGGCTCTCCGCCAGCTGCTCGCTCAAGTCCGCGGCCCCTGAAGACTCCGAACCCCCGCGGCGGTCGAGTGTCGTCGTCGTCTCGCCGATCGTGTAGTTCAAGTAGTAATCGAGTGGTTTCTGCATCGCTGCGGCGACGACCCGGCGGCCTTCCGGGGCGTCGAGGAAGCTGGCCGCGCGGACCGCTTCGAGCCGAACTCGCGGATGTTCGTCGCTGGCCGAACGGACCAACAGATCCGCGGCATCGTCGACCTGCCCCCGCCAGTAGCAGAGCACGCGGGTCGCCGCGGCGCGGGCACGCGGATCGGGGGACTGAAGCACCCGCTCGAGCGCTTTGCGGTCGACCGCGTCGTGATGCTGGCGGACCCAGAGCGCTTCGAGGTGGGCGTGTTCGACGGCGGTCGGGTCCGCTGCTTCACGCTCGACTTTGTCCAGCCAACGCTCGAGCGCCGCCAGCACGTCCTCGGTGGGATGCGTCCGCAGCACCGTTCGCGCGGTCAGCCGCGTCGCATCTTCGTAGGCCCCGAGCAGTTCGACCAATTGATCGAGCGACGCGCCTTCGAACTGCGGCGGCTCGAGCAACGGCTTCTGGGTGTATCGCACCCGCCAGATCCGGCCGTGATGTTTGTCTCGCTTCGGATCGCGGAGATTGTGCTGCATGTGACCGATCAGGGGATTGAACCAGTCGACCAAGTACAGCGCGCCGTTGGGACCAAAGCTGAGGTCAACTGGGCGGAAGTTCGTGTCGGTGCTGCTCAGCAGCGGTTCGACCGGCTCGGCGCTGAATCCGCTGCCGTCGTCCCGCACGCGATACTGCAGCGTGCCGAGGAAGCCGATCGTATTGTTGAGCAGATAATTGCCCTGCATCTCGTCGGGAAAGTTTCGGCTGCTGACCATCAAGCAGCCGCAGGTCGGCCGCCACTGTTTGACCAAGAACGCTTCCATCCGGCGGTGCTTGTCGGGATAGACGACTTGGCCGGAGAACGCGGTGCCGTAGTAGTTGGCTCCACCCGAAGCATCGGCGACGAAGTTCTGACCCCAGCGATCGAAGCAGTGTCCCCAAGGATTCGCGAAGGGATAGGAGACGAAAATCTCGAAGTCCTCGGTCCGCGGCGCGTAGCGAAAGACCGCGGCGTCCTTGACTCGCCGGGGACCGCGAGGCGTCTCGACCTGCGTGTGGTGAAACGTCCCTTCCTGGAAGTACATCGCGCCGCCCGGTCCCCACGTGAAGGCGCTGATCGAATGGTGGGAATCGGCTGAGTCAAAACCGTGCAGGATCGTCTTCCGCACATCCGCCACGTCGTCGCCGTCGGTGTCTTGGAGAAACACCAGATTGGGCTGCTGCGAGACGTAGACGCCGCCGTCGCCGAGCACGAAGCCGATCGGCAGGTGCAGTCCATCGGCAAAGACAGTTTGCTTGTCCATCCGGCCGTCGCCGTCGGAATCCTCTAGGATCAAGATCTTGTCGTCCGGCGGCGTCCCCGGCAGATACATCGGGTAGCTCGGCATCGTGCTGACCCAGATCCGGCCGCGCTCGTCGAACTTGAAAGCCACCGGATTCTGCAGGTCGGGAAACTCGACTTCCGAAGCGACCAGCTCGACTTCAAAACCTTCGGGAACTTTGAATTTCTTCAGCGACTCTTCCGGCGTCGAGTGCGTGACCGCTTCGGCGACGTTGCTCTCGACCGCAGGCAGTTCGCCCGTGCCGGAGTCGTCGATCTCGGCGCTGACCGGGCGTCCGGCGGCGAGGTCCCAGATCCGCTGGTCGCGAACAGCAATCATGGCTCGCAGCTTGGCGAACTCGGCTGGAAAATTGACGACGCCGTACGGATTCTTGCGGCCACCGTAGATGTAGTAACCGTTGACCGCGCGGTAGTCGTAGTAGAACTGCTCGTTCCGCTCGAGAACCGCCTCGCGAAGCTTTGCGAGTTTCGCTTCCTCCCATGTCGGCGGTTCTCCGAACAAGCCTCGGTCGAGCACTTCGGCCAGCTGCTCGTAGCCGGCGTCGTTCAAGTGGATGCCGTTGATCGTCAGATCGGTCGCCGGATCAGCCATGCGGGGACGCATCGGCGTGTACAGATCGACGAAGAGCGTCCGCGGCGAAGCAGCGGCCGCTTCGCGCATCGCCGCCGAGTAGAGTTCAATATTGGCGTTGGTCTGTTCGCCGTCGGGCAGCTCGCGGCGGCCGAGATCCTCGTGGGGAATCGGCGAGCAGAGCACCAGCAAGGGAGGCGTCTTGCCGTTGTAGGCCGTGGAAGTTGTGGTCTTGATGAACTGCTGCAAGTCGCGGCGGAACGCGTCGAGACCTTCGCGACCGGCGAACGACTCGTTCAGCCCGTACATCGCGATCACGATCTCCGGTTTGTGGTCGCTCAGCTCGTGACCGTGCTGGTCGAAATCTTTCGAGCGCGGTCGCAGCGCGACTTCGTCGGCCGACCAGCCGAGATTGCGAACCGTCAGCCGATGCTCAGGAAAGCGGCTGTGCAGCTTCGGCTCCCAGTAGCCGAACATCCCCATCCGCTCAGCCAAAGTGTTGCCGATGATGACGATCGTGTCGCCGGGTTCGGGAACGAGCGGCTCCGCTCCGCGAATCGGTTCAGCCCCACCGACCGGAGCTGCGACGAGCCATCCGCAGAGCAGCAGCAAGGCGGAGCGAAATTGGTGGTTCAACGAGGGCGTGCAGGACGGCTTCATGGGGCGGATCAACTGACATTCGAGGGATCGCCGATCGAGTCAACAGATCCGCCGATAATAACCGACCCCGCTCCCCAAGGAGAACCGAAGGGCTGCTTCTTTCACTCTCCAGCGGCACCGGGAATCAGTTCAAAACAGACGACTCGGTCGGGTCCCCGCACGTACATCAGCCCTTGGGCGAGGATCGGCGCTGCCCAGCAGGGATAGCTCAGCAGCGGCTCGCCGCCGGCTGCCGGGTGGGGCTGGCTGAGGTCGATCGAGGTGACGCTCGCGTAGGCTTCGGGCGTGGCGCGGATCAGCTCCAGGGTGCCTCGCTCGTCGAGGACGACCAGATGTCCATCGACGCCGAGCAACGACGACCGCTGGCGGCGGGGATCGGACCACCGCAGCTCACCGGTCTCCCAATCGATGCACCGCAAGTCGCTATCCGGAGCGTTCCGGCCGCTGGTCCCGTAGACCGCGCCGCCGACTTGAATGGGCGTGGCCCAGTGGGCGCGGAACGATTGCTGGCGAGGATTCCGCGGATCCTGGCGAAGGATCTCGTAGCCATCGCGACCGGCTCGGAGCAAAAGCGAACCGATTTCATAACATTCGGAGATCAAAATCTCGTCGCCGCGGACGAGCGGAACCGCCCCGTTGACGCTTTCGAGTTTCCGCGATCGCCAGGGGACGAACCACGCTTCCTTACCGGTTTGGGGATCGATCGCCAAAAGTCCCTCGCGGACAAACGCCAGGATCAATGTCGTGTCGCCCACGCGGAAGGGCCGCGGCGTGGAGTAGCTCGCCAAATACTCGCCGACTCGGTACAGCTCCTGCCCGGTCTGCTTGTCGAAAGCGACGAGCGCCGAGCCGTTGGGGATCACCCGGTCGAGTCTTCCCGGCGGCAGGTTCTGGTCTTCGGGAGGGCTCCCGCCGACCATCACGATCACGGCATTCCCGTGGATCAGCGGTGAGCAACCAACGCCGAAGAAGTTTTGCACGACGCCGTATCGGTCGTGGGTGTCGACGCTCCAGCGAAGTGCACCATCGGAGACGCTGCGGCACGTCAACCGGCCAGCCACTCCCATCGTGTAAACCGCGTCGCCGTCGATCGCCGGACTCGAGCGGGGGCCGTTGTTGTAGCCATACATGTCCTCGTACTGGACGCTCTGGCCGTGGCTCCAGATTTCCTCGCCGGTGCGTGCATCCAGGCACGTCAATCGCTCCTCGTCCTCGATGCGGTCGAATTGAAAGTAGCGTCCGTCGGCGACCGAACCGATTCCGTAACTGGTGCCGAGTTCGCGCGTCCACAGGACCGGCAGCCGATCGCCAGACCAATCGGTGCGAATCCCGATTTCCGAGGAAGTGCCGTCGTGGTTGGGGCCCAGAAAGCAAGGCCAGTCGTCTCCACCGCGATTGGAATGCGAACCTTTTGCCGCCGCAGCGCTCCTATCGGCAGGCGCCGCAGCGCTCCTAACGGCAGGCGGCTGATCGGCGGCCGGGGAGCGCGTTACGATGGCGAGCGGTAACAGGACGACCGCGACGACGGCGAACGCAGAACTCAAACGCTCAGAACGGAACATAGTGGAAGACCTGTACGTGAGCAGACGATTGACGATTCCGGCTGCGGAGCTGCAAACAACTTTTGCGCGGAGCGGTGGCCCTGGCGGGCAGAACGTCAACAAAGTGAATTCGAAGGTAACGCTTCGCTGGCGGATTCGCGACAACTCGTTGATGCCCGAACCTTGGCGGCAGCGCGTCGAAGGTCGCTTTGCCGGGCGGATCAACAACGAGGGCGAGCTGGTGCTGCACAGCGAGCGGTATCGCAGTCAGCCTCGCAACCTCGAAGACTGTCGAGAGAAACTTCGCGACTTGCTGCTCGAATGTCAAACTGCGCCACGAAAGCGGATCGCCACTCGCCCGACGAAGGGAAGCAAGCTGCGGCGACTGGATGCGAAGCGTCAGCAAAGCGAGAAGAAACGATTGCGCGGGCGGCCGTTTTCCGATTGACCGCTCGCGGTCGCCTCCGATCCTTCTCCGATCCGCGGCCGGCAGATATACTTGGGGTTGGCTCTCCCCATGCTCCTCGAACTCTGTGAGCTCATGAAGCGCGATCTGCACCTGGATCGATTACTGAAACATTGGAAATTTGACCCCCAGACCTTGAGTGTCCGGATTGTCAAAGGTACCGATGGTCGCGATGTGATCCAAATGCGGGTCGACATGGGCATCCTCCAGCTCGAGACGCGCGGCCGTCCCGACGGGACCACTCCCGAAGGTGCTGCGACCTACCTCGATCATCTCCTCCACCGCGAACTCGAGGCGCAGGGTTCGTTCAAATTGACCGAGGAGGAATGCAGCGAGGTCGACCGCGAATTCATGCAGTATTACCACCGCCGTATCTGTTGGTTGCGGCTGCAGTACTACCGCCGAGCAGTGATCGACGCCGACCATACGCTGAAGTTGATGGCGGTGGCTCATCAGCACTCGCCCGATGAGGAGTGGAGCGCTTCGCACGAACAGTACCGACCCTTCGTGTGGTTCCACCGCACGCAAGCGGAGGCCCTGGCGGAACTGGAAGAGAACGGACCGGAAGAAGCGATCCAAGCGGTCAGCCACGGACTCGATGCGATCCGGACGATCTTCGTCGAACACGAAGTCGAGGATCAATTCGAGACCGATGAGCTGGTGATTCGGTTGGTCGAGCTCCGCGAATCGCTCCGCAAAGAGTACGACGTCGGCCGCACGCTCCAGGAACAGTTGGACGACGCGGTCGAGAGCGAACAGTACGAGCTGGCCGCGGAACTGCGAGATCAACTGGCCCGCCGCCAGGCTGGATAATGCCCGCTTCCGAGCCGCCTCGAAGCGTCGCTCTCTGGGGTCAGCGGCTGTTCGCACCGCTCCTGATGTTTCGTCCCGAGCTGGGAACCTCGAACTGGTTGCTCCAGTTGCGGTGGTTCGCCGTCGTCGGACAGCTGCTGACGATCGGTGTTGTCAGCTACTACTTCGGCGAACAGTTGCCCATCCGCCAGCTGCTGGCCCTGGTCGCGTTGACTGCCGGGACGAACCTCGCCTACTGGCTCTGGCTTCGCGGCTCCACCGGAGGGCAACGGGCGGTCTCGGCCGAGCAGGCGGAAGCAGCGCCCGTGGCCGCACTGGCAGCCGCGGAGCCGCGGGACGAGGCACCGAGTGAGCGGGGGTTTGAGCGGGGGTTTGCCGACGGAGCCAGCTCGCGGGTGGCCGCGGCGCTGATGATCATCGATCTGTTCACGCTGACCGGCATGCTCCACTTCTCCGGAGGGGCCGACAATCCGTTCGCCTATTTTTACTTCGTCAACTTGGCGGTGGGCGGAGTGATCCTGCAGCCGCGGTGGGCCTGGACTCTGGCCGGATTGGCGATCGTGGGGTTTGCCTGGCTGTTGATCAGCTACACTCCGATCGACGTGCTCGAGGTTTCGTCGCCGAGCATCGGCGACGAAACCCGGCGGTTCGGAGCGTTCGTGGCGTTCTCAGCCTGTGCGCTCGTGGTCACCTATTTCGTGACTCGGACGGCCGAGGAGCTGACGCGACGGGAGCGCGAGTTGCGTGCAGCTCAGGAGGAGCAGGCTCGCAGCCAGCAGCTCGAGGGACTCTCGACCCTGGCCGCCGGCGCTGCTCATGAACTGGCCACACCGATGTCGACGATCGCGGTGATCTCCCGCGAACTGGGGCGACAGCTCGAGGCGATCGACGTCCCGTCGTCGGTCCGCGAGGATCTCCAACTGGTCAACTCGCAGCTGCATCACTGCCGGGCGATCCTCTCGCGGATGCGGTCCGCCGCGGGGGACTACACGGCCGAGCGCTGGGACCGGATGACCGTGGGCGAGCTGATCGATTCGGTGCTGGAGGGAATTCGCGAGCCGCATCGCGTCGAAATCTCGGACTCGATCGATGCGGCTGAGGAAGTTCCTCTCTGGTTGCCCCGCGAGGCGGTCGCCCAGGCGATCCGGAACCTCGTCCACAATGGGCTCGATGCCAGCCCGGACGACACGATTGTGACGCTCGACGCCGAAGTTCCGGGCGACGTAGTCCGGCTGCGGATCCGCGATTCCGGGGGAGGGATGTCGGAAAAAGTGCTCAACCGCATCGGCGAACCCTTCTTCACGACCAAGGAGCCGGGGCGAGGGATGGGGCTGGGACTGTTTCTCACCCGCAACGTCATCAAACGGCTCGGCGGAAGCCTGGTCTTCGACAGTCTTCCCGGGCGCGGCACCGAGGCGACGGTGACGCTCCCGCGAGGCACGACGAGCGAAGCCGCCGAGAGTGTCGCCGCCGAAGCGTGACCCGCCCGTCGAGCAAAATCCTCCTGCAGTATCCTCACCCGCAGCAACGCGGCGATGGCGGTGAAGCTGTGACGATCGGTCGCGGTTCCTCATCGAGGGGGCGGTGAGCGATAATAGAGTAAGCCTGCCCCGTCATCGACGTCATCAGTCATCGACGTCACGAGTCATCGACGTCACGAGTCATCGAATTAGGGAATGAGTGGAATGGTCAGCGAAACCGAACGCCTCAACACCGACGACCCGGTCCAGGCCCAAACGGGCGAGAGCCCGATCTACGACGCGGCCTCTTTAGGCTACGACAGCATTCTGCTCGTCGACGACACCGTCGTTCTGCGGGACCGTCTGGCCGAAGCGTTCCGCCAACGCGGCTTTCGCGTCGAGACCGCCGGCTCCTACGACGAAGCGCTGGTCGTCTTTTCGCAGCGGCCGACCGAGCTCGCGGTGCTCGACATGCGGATGCCGGGCCCCTCGGGGCTGGAGCTGTTGCAGCGGATCAAGGCCCGCCGACCGGAGACGCAAGTCGTGATGCTGAGCGGTTTCGGGAGCATCGCCGCGGGGATCGACGCGGTCCGTGCCGGAGCGGTCAACTTCCTCAGCAAGCCGGCCGACGCCGACGAGATCCTGACGGCATTCGCCCGCGGCGAAGCCTCGAACCTGCCCCATGCCTCCGGTTCGGATTTCCGAGCCCCGTCGCTCGCTCGAGCCGAATGGGAACACATTCACCGCGTGCTGAGCGATTGTGGCGGCAACATCTCCGAAGCCGCCCGGCGGCTCGGCATCCATCGTCGCTCGCTGCAACGCAAGCTCCGCAAACGAGCCCCCGGCGACATGCAGCCGTAGAGGAGGGGGGTATCATCCGCCACCGGGCTAGGCTCTGTCAGAAAACCCTGAGCCGACGGCGCTAGCCGCGGGTGCTGCAGCGAAAATTTCGGGGCTGCGAGGCCCGAGGCTAGCGCCTACGACTCACCCGAGGCTAGCGCCTACGGCTCAAAAGAGTGAAATCGCCGGGTTTTCTGACAGATCCTAGCGTCCGGTTTCAAGGGCGTTTGTGAGAACCGGGGGCTAGCGCCCGGCGGCTGATGAATAATCTGGGCTCGCCCCCGTTCCCGACACCGGCGTTCACTGCCCCGCGGCGATCTCCCGCAACCGTTCGAGGTTGACCTTGTCCCAGTCCTCGCCGGTTTCTGGATCGGTTCCCTTGGGCGTCTCCAGGTAGCCCGGGAGCGCTGCGAGCCGGGGATCGGCCAGCACCAGGCGGAACCCTTCGGGACCAATCTCGCCGCGGCCGATGTGCTCGTGGCGGTCGACGCGAGAACCGAGCGGTTTCTTGCTGTCGTTCAGGTGCAACGCTCGAATCGAGCCCGGCGGCAATTCGCTGTCGATCTCTCGAAGCATGGCGGCAAACTGGTCCGCCTCGTTGATCGCGTAGCCGGCCGCGTAAGCGTGGCAGGTGTCCAGGCAGATGCCGAGGGATTTCGCCCCGTCGATCCGCTCGAGCAGCCAGCCGAGCTGGGCAAAGGTGTGCCCCAGGCACGAACCCTGGCCCGCGGTGTTCTCGAGCAGCAGCCGGCAGTACTTGGGTTCGACCGCTTCGATCGCGCGACGGACTCCCACGGCGATCCGTTCCAGCCCTTCCGGTTCGCTGCTGGTGGTGAAAGCGCCGGGATGCACGACCAAGCCTTCCAACTGCAGCGCCTCGGCCCGCTGCCACTCGACGACCAACGCCTCGACCGACTTCTCCCAAAGCTCCTCGGCCGGGGCAGCCAGGTTGATCAGGTACGAAGCATGGGCGATCGGCGAAACCAAACCGTGCTCCTCGAGCGTGCTCCGCCAAACCTCGATCTGCTCGGCCGCGAGCGGCTTGCAGACCCACTGGTTGTTGTTTTTCGTGAATATCTGCACCGTTCCCATGTCGAGTTTGGCGGCGGCTTCGATGGCTTTGTGAAGCCCTCCGGCGACCGACATGTGAGCTCCCAGGCAGTGCCCGGTGGCGGCTTGGCGTTTCGACCCGCGGGACGACGAAGTGGACGGCGATGGCATCGGGCGAGCCCCTGGGGAGCGGGTGGCGGAAGTCGGTGGAGCGGCGGGCCTCAGCTGCGGCGGCCGCGCCCCGAGTGAACGGCAGACTCGGTGATCACCAAGTCCATGTAGACGTCGTGCGGCTGCATCGGAATCGCGTCGAAGATCTGGCAGTCGTAGGCGAGCGCGACCAGCACCGCGTCGCGGCGGGCCGTGGCCAGCAAGCGGTCGTAGTACCCTTTGCCGTATCCGATTCGCCCTCCGTCGCGATCGAACGCCAACCCCGGGACGAGGATCAGGTCGAGCTGCTCGGCGTCGAGCCGCTTCTCAGCCAGCCCACGCAGCTCCTCTCGCGGTTCGAGAATGCCGTAGGTCAGCGGCTCGAGCTCGTCCATCGAGGCAAGGGGGAACAGCCGCAGCTGGTCGTCGACGCAGTAAGGGATCGCAATTTGTTTCCCGGAGTTAACGGCCGAGGCCAGGACCGCCTGCGTGCGGACTTCGTCGCGGACGTCGACGTAAAACAGCACGGTCGCAGCGGCCTGGTAGACGTCGCTGGCCAGCAAGCGATCGATAATTTTGCGACTCAGCTCGTCCTTGCCGGGCAACCGTTGGCGGGCGGCGTGAGCCGCGCGACGGATTTCGGCCTTGCGGTTCGCCAGGGCTGCGGCCAGGTCGGGAGCGGACATGCGCGGCAGGGAGCAAGAAGGAACGACGCGGTTGGGATCAGCGGGCTTGACTATAGAGGGCGAAAACGGATCAGCCGATGGGGCGAGGATTTGTTTTCAGCCACCGCCGAAACTACAGTGGTTCGCTCGGCTTCCTCTCTTCTCTGGCTCTGAATTCGCGTCTCGAGGCATCGGCCTGTGTTATCGATCAGCTTCCTGCCATGGTTACTCTTGCTGTTGGGGATCGTGCTGGCGATCCCGATCGTTTCGTTCGTCGAGACGAGCCGCCAGAAGAAGGCATTGGCCGCCGCTGAGCCGCCGGCCGAGGAAGGAGAAATCGCCGAAGCCGAAGGGGAAGAAGTTTTTGCCGAGGATGCCGGGGCGGGCTTCGGAGACGACGCCGGGTTTCCCAGCGGTGAGGCGGCCGGCGGTGAAGGTTTCGGCGACGACTTCGGCGACTTTTCGCAGCAGGAGGGAGTCGATCTGGGCGATTTCGAGGGCGATCGGGCCAAGTAATCCTCCGCCTCTGCGGCGGTGGGTCCCTTGTCCGTCTGGGGCCTGCTGTTTAGCCTTGATGTGACGCCGGAAGCGAGCAGCGGAGGGGCCGCGGTTCGTAGCCACCGGGTCCCCCCCGTACGACGGACCTATGCCGACTGCAACGCCTCGACCCGCCAAGCTAGCCCTCGAAGATGGTTCTGTGTTCACCGGTACCTCGTTTGGTGCCGAGGGCGAAGTTTTCGGTGAGGTCGTCTTCAATACCGCCATGACCGGTTATCAGGAGATCCTGACCGACCCGAGCTATCGCGGTCAGATCGTCACGATGACCTATCCCGAAATCGGCAACTACGGTGTCAACGCTGCTGACATCGAGCATGCCGCCCCGTCGCTCTCGGGCTTCATTGTTCGGCACGACAGCCGGCGGTTCAGCAACCACCGGGCGGAAGGCTCGCTGGCCGACTTCCTTCGCTCGCACAACATCGTCGGGCTTGCCGACATCGACACCCGCGCCTTGGTCCGCCGGATCCGCAGCGAAGGAGCGATGCGAGGAGTGATTTCGACGGTCGATCTGGATGACGAGAGCCTGGTCGCCAAAGCCAAGCAGAGCCCCGGGCTCGTCGGCCGCGATCTGGTCCGGGAAGTGATGCCCGAGGCGCCGATCATCTGGGACCATCGGCTCGACGAGTGGACGACGGTTCCGGCCGGAAAAACGCCCGAGGGCCGAGGTCCCCACGTCGTCTGCCTCGACTTTGGGATGAAGTGGAATATTCCCCGGCATTTCCGCTCTCGCGGCAACCGCGTGACGGTCATGCCCGGTTCGTCCTCGGCTGAAGAGATCCTGGCCGCGGAACCCGATGGCGTGTTCCTCTCCAACGGCCCCGGGGACCCCGAGCCGCTGACCTACGCGCACGAGACGATCCGCGAACTGCTCGGCAAGACTCCGATCTTCGGGATCTGCCTCGGCCACCAGCTGTTGGCCCTGGCCTGCGGCGGCGAGACGTTCAAGCTCAAGTTCGGCCACCGCGGTGTGAACCAGCCGGTGATGAACCTCGAGACTGGCAAGGTCGAGATCACCACGCAGAACCACGGCTTTGCGGTCGATGAAAAATCGCTTCCCGAGGTGCTCGAAGTCACTCACCGCAATCTGAACGATGACACCATCGCTGGCCTGCGGCACCGTGAAGCGGCGATGTTTGGCGTCCAGTACCACCCGGAATCGGCTTCGGGACCGCACGACAGCCACTACCTGTTCGAGCAATTCCAGCAGCAGCTCGAAGCCGCAGCGGTGTAATACGTCCGAAACATAGTCGCCTTTCGCTCCGCGAAAGTAGCGCGTCGGCGCGGCTTTCGCGGAGCGAAAGGCGACCATAAAAAATGCCCTCGCGGATTGGCGAGGGCATGATTCGTTATCTGATTTCGGTTGCGCCGCGGGCGAATTACGCCTTGGCGGCCAGCGCTTCTTGGACCTTGGCGAAGACGACGTCGAAGTCAGCCGGGTTGTGGATCGCCATTTCCGAGAGCGTCTTGCGGTCGAGTTCGAGACCCGCCCGATTCAGCCCGTCGATGAACTGGCTGTAGCGGAGGCCGCGCATCCGGCAGGCGGCGCTCAAGCGGGTGATCCACAGCTTGCGGAATTCGCGTTTCTTGACGCGGCGGTCGCGATAGGCAAACACGCCGGCGCGGAGCGTCGTTTCCTTGACGCTTCGCAGCAGCTTGCGGCGTCCGCCGACGTAACCCTTGGCTCGCTTGAATAAACGCTTCTTCGATTGCCGCCGTGCGGCACCGGTAGTAGTACGCATCTTTGCTTCTCCGGCAGATGCTGTGACGACTCAGGCCACGAATCGACCGCACTCGGCGTGCAGCTCGGATTCGCCGTTCTTGCCCAGGCGTCTGGGAGGGAAATACCAATACTCGTTACACAGGTGTCCGCCGCGCCCGTGGAGCGGCCGACGCAGTCCGATCAGTTGCTGTAGCCGTTCAGGGCGGCGTGGATCATCGGTTCCATGACGGAGTCGACCGACGTGGTACCGCGGAGATTCCGCCGCCGCTTCTTCGACAGCCCCTGGGCCAAGTGGCTGGTGCCGCTCTGACGGTGCATGGCTTTGCCAGTGGCCGACAGCCGGAACCGTTTCTTGGTCCCCTTGTGGGTCTTGATCTTGGTCTTCGCTTTGGCTTTTGCCATGGTTCTTTCCCGGTCTCCGGGGGTAGCAGTGGACGTTCAGGAATCCCGGAATATAGAAGCAAACCGGGATTTGAGGAAGGGGAAGAGTTGTCAGGAAACCGACCGCTCGTCGATCATTTCCACGACGCGATCGACCGCCTTGGCCAAGGAGAGCTCCGCGAGGTCCAAGGTCAGGGCGGGCGATTCCGGGGAATCGTACGAAGCGGTGACTCCGGGGAAATTCGGCAATTCACCGGCGTCGGCTTTGGCGTATTGTCCCGATTCGTCGCGAGTGCGGCAGACCTCGACCGGAGTCGAAACGTGGACCACCAGAAATCGCTCTTCACCGATCACGGCGGCCACTTTCTGACGCACCGACTCATCGGGCGCCACGAAGGCCGCCAAGCAGATCAACCCGGCGTCGTTCAGGAGATGCGCCAGGTGGGCTGAGCGGCGAAGGTTTTCGCTGCGATCCTCGGCCGTGTAGCCCAGATCGCGGCTCAAGCCGCGGCGGACCCACGAGCCATCGAGAACCGCCACCGCGCGGCCTTCGTCGAACAACCGCCGCTCGACCGCTCGGGCCAACGTCGTCTTGCCGCTTCCGGTCAGCCCGGTGAACAGCACGGTCAACGGGCGTTGGCCGAAGCGAGCTTGCCGCTCTTCGCCGGTCACGTCGCTGGCCAGCTCCGACGTCTCGCTGCCGGCGGCCAGGTCCTCTTCCCAGAGCGCGGTCGATTTCGATTCTTCGCCCCGCTCGAGAACCATGCCCGCACCGACCGTCACATTCGTGATCCGGTCGATGATGATGAACGAGCCGGTGCCCGGATTGGCCCGGTAGGCGTCGACGTGCAGCGGCGCGCCGAGCGACAACCGGCAGCGGCCGATCTCGTTCAGCTCGAGCGTCGGGGCGGGGCCGCGGTGCAGCGTGTTGACGTCGATCCGGTACCGCAGCGTGTCGATCGTGCCGGGGACCGTCTGCGTCGTCTGCTTGAACAGATAGTTCTTTCCGGGAACCATCGCTTGCTGGTCCATCCAGACGACGATCGCTTCGAGCGTGTCGGTCGTTTTGGGCAGGTTTCCCGAGCGGACGATCATGTCGCCGCGGCTGGCGTCGACTTCATCGGCGAGCGTCAGCGTCACCGAGAGCGGGGCAAAGGCTTCTTCTAGATCGCCGTCGAAGGTGACGATCCGTTTGACCTTCGTCTTCTGCCGGCTCGGCAGGACCATCACCTCGTCACCGGGGCGAACGATCCCCGAAGCGATCGTGCCGCAGAACCCGCGGAAATCGAGGTTCGGGCGATTGACGTACTGGACCGGCAGCCGGAAGTCGCGGAGGTTGCGGTCCGAACCGATGTAGACCGTCTCGAGCAGGTTCATCAGCGTTCCCCCTTTGTACCAGGGGGATTTGGCGCTCGGGTCGACGACGTTGTCCCCGTCGAGGGCGCTGATCGGGATGAAGTGCAGGTCGGGCAGATCGAGCCGCGTGGCGAAGGCGCGGTAGTCGGCGCAGATCTCCTCGAACCGCTCCTCGCTGAAATCGACCAGATCCATCTTATTGACCGCGATCACCACGTGCCGGATTCCCAGCAGCGAGACGATGAAGCTGTGTCGGCGGGTTTGCGTCAGCACGCCGTGACGGGCGTCGATCAGGATCACGGCCAGGTCCGCCGTGCTGGCCCCGGTGACCATATTCCGCGTGTACTGCTCATGCCCCGGGGTGTCGGCGATGATGAATTTCCGCCGCGCGGTGCTGAAATAGCGATAGGCGACGTCGATCGTGATCCCTTGCTCGCGCTCGGCCCGCAGCCCGTCGGTGACCAGCGCCGGGTCAAACCGCCCGCCGGTCGTCCCTTGGGTTTTCGATTCGGCCTCGATCTGAGCCAACTGGTCCTCGTACAGCATTTTGCTGTCGTAGAGCAGCCGCCCGATCAGGGTGCTTTTGCCATCGTCGACGCTGCCGCAGGTGATGAAACGCAGCAGCTGCTTGCGCTCGTGCTGGGCCAAGTAGGCGTCGATGTCGGTCGCGATGAGTTCCGATTGATGCGACATATCAGAAGTAGCCTTCCCGTTTTTTCTGTTCCATGCCAGCCCCGCCGGCGTCCTTATCGATGACCCGCCCCTGCCGTTCGCTGGTCTTGGTCAACAGCATCTCTTGGATGATCTCTGGCAGCGTCGTAGCGTTGGATTCGACCGCCCCGGTCAGCGGATAGCAGCCCAGGGTCCGAAACCGCACTCGCCGAACCTCTTCCCGCTCTCCCGGCAGCAGCGGCATGCGATCGTCGTCGCGGAGGATCAACGTCCCCTCCCGCTCGATCACCTTTCGCTCGTCCGCGAAATAGAGCGGCACGATCGGGATTTTCTCCAAGTGGATGTACTGCCACACATCGAGTTCGGTCCAGTTGGAGAGCGGAAAGACGCGGATCGATTCGCCTTTATTGACCCGCGTGTTGTACAAGTTCCACAGCTCGGGTCGCTGGTTCTTCGGATCCCAGCGGTGGCTGCGGTCGCGGAAGCTGAAGATGCGTTCCTTGGCTCGGCTCTTCTCCTCGTCCCGCCGGGCACCTCCAAAGGCGGCATCGAAGCCGTACTTGTTCAGGGCTTGCTTGAGCGCGTCGGTCTTCATCAGCGCCGTGTGCCGGTCGCTGTCCACCCAGGGGTAGATGTTGAGCGCGAGCCCCTCGTGGTTGGTGTGCGTCAGCAACTCCAGCCCCAGCTCCTCGCGGACATACGTGTCGCGGAACTGGATCATCTCGCGGAATTTGTAGGTCGTGTCGACATGCAACAGCGGGAACGGCGGCTTGGCCGGAGCGAACGCTTTGAGCGCCAGCTGAACCATGACCGACGAATCCTTGCCGACCGAATAAAGCATGACCGGGTTTTGAAACTCGGCGACCACCTCACGAATGATGTGGATGCTTTCCGATTCAAGCTGTTTCAGGTGCGTGAGGTTATAATCAGACATAGCCGGTGAGGGCGAGAATTGGAGTGGAATAGAAAGCGACGCTACGTCGACGACTCGGGCCAGATTTGCAGAATAACTCCTTCGTGCTCGCCGTCCCCCAGCGGGTAGGTCGCCGCGCGCCGCATCTGCAATCCGGCCAGGGCACCCGTATGGCGGGCGGTTCCCCGCTCTTCGACCCACCGCGGACCTTTGATCAATAGCAGCCGGCCTACCGCCGGCCAATGCGGTTTGATCCAGCCGCAGAATTTCTCGATCGAACCGACGGCCCGCGAGACGATCGTCGAGAAGCGAAAGTCCTCCAGCAGCTCCTCGCCGCGGGCCGCGTAGACCGGCACCGGCAGGTTCAACTCCTGGACGATCGAGTTCAGCACGTTGGCCCGCTTGCCCACCGACTCGGCCAGCGAGACATCGACATCCGGGCGAAGAATGGCGAGCGGGATTCCGGGGACCCCGCCCCCGCTGCCCAAGTCGAGAACCTCCTCGCCGGCATCGATCAACGGAGCCAACTGCAGGCAATCCCGCAGGTCGCGGTTGACGAACAGATTCCAATCGGTGTGCCGCGTCAGGTTCAATTGTTCGTTCCACCGCCAGAGCACGCGAGCGTACAACTCGAGCTTCTCAGCTTGTTCGGTGGGGATTTCGAAGCCGGCGTCGGCCAGCGCTTTGGAAAAATCAGGATCGAGCACGGCAGCTGGGGGGGATCGGGCATGGGCAAAGGTCTCAGGACAGGTTATAGCCGAAGCCGCATTTTTGGCGTAGGTCTCCCCCGCTACACTCTATCGCTCCCGGCATAATTCAACGACTGATGCATCTGCTCACCATCGAATCGACCTGCGACGAAACCGCCGCCGCCGTGATTAGCGGCGAGGGAGACGTGCTTGGCGCGGCCTTGGCCAGCCAGGAGGAACTCCATCGCCAATTCCGTGGAGTCGTGCCGGAGCTCGCCGCACGAGCTCACGTCGAGCGGATTCTGCCGGTCATCGACCAGGCGCTCCGCCAAGCCGGATTGGACAGCGCGGCGATCGACGCGATCGCCGTCGCCAACGCGCCGGGGTTGGCCGGCTCGCTGCTCGTGGGGCTCACGGCAGCGAAAATGCTCTCTGTCGCGTGGGGTAAACCGCTGCTGGCGGTCAACCACCTGCATGCCCACATCTACGCTTGCCGAATGGCGGCCGGTCGCGACATCTATCCCTGCGTCGGACTCGTCGTCAGCGGCGGGCATACGACGCTGTACGATTGCGCTGGGCCGCTCGAGTTGACCACGCTCGGCGGGACGATCGACGATGCCGCCGGCGAAGCGTTCGACAAAGTCGCTGCGATGGTCGGCTTGCCTTACCCGGGGGGGCCGGAAGTCTCCCGCGCGGCGGCCGGAGGCGATCCTGCGCGGTACGCCTTCCCCCGCTCGATGATTCACGAAGACCACTTTAATTTCAGCTTCAGCGGCCTGAAGACGGCCGTCCGCTACGCTTTGGTCGGTCCGGGAAAGCAAGATTTTTCGCAGCTCGAGCTGACTCCCACCGAGCTCGCCGACCTGTGCGCTTCGTTCGAGCAAGCGGTCGTCGACTGCTTGGTCGCAAAATCGCGAAAGGCCGTTCGCCATACCGGGCACGGACGGCTGTGCGTCGGTGGTGGCGTCGCCGCGAACCGCCGCTTTCGCGAAGCGATGCAGCAGGCCGCCGACAGCGACGGGTTCGAGCTGCTCGTCGCCCCGCCGGAACTCTGCACCGACAACGCCGTCATGGGGGCGATCGCGCTCGAGAAACTCCGCCGCGGCGACTACGCCGATCTCGAACTCGACATCGAAGCCGGGCTGGTGAGGTAGAACGCGTACGCAAGCCTTTCCAGGCCTGACAAATTCCCCATCGTGCCCGTGCTCGTGCTCAGCGAAGCGGTGCTCGACTTCAACCTCACCCTCCCGGGGGGAGGGTGAGGTGGGACGTACGGGGAGAGTCAGCCTGGCATGCCTGACGTACTGGCATACTCAACCAGATACTGGATCGCGATGAAGTGGCAGGCCGAGCCGGCGATCACCATCAGATGCCACATCGCATGAAAGTAGCGATAGCGGCCGTCGAGCCGGAGAAACAAGATCCCTGCCGTGTAGGCGACTCCGCCGGCGAGCATCCACAGCAAACAGATCGTGGGCGTCCGCGGGACCAGCGGAATCGCCGGAAGCCAGCCGAGCAGGACGTAAGTGACGGTCGAGATTCCGTTGACCCGGTGGGCGGCCAGCACTTTGGAGTAAAAGCCGATCGCCGCCGCCAGCCAGACCGCCAGGAGAATCGCCGAGCGCCAGCCGGCGGGGCTGCAGACCCAAATAAATGGGGTGTAGGTGCCGGCGATCAGGGTGTAAATGACCCCCTGATCCCAGGCTCGCATTCGGTGTCTCCACAGCGGCTCGTAGACGGCGTGGGAAAGCGTCGAAAAGAGATACACCGCGGCCATCGAAATCGCGAACACCGTGCAGGAGACGGTGAACCCCAGCGATTCGGCCGCTGTCTGCTGGGCCAGATAAACCGCGGCGACGAGACTCAGAACGAAGCCCAGCGCATGGGTCGCCGTGTTGGCCCGCTCATCGGCAACGCTCAAATAGACGACGTCGCTGGGTGCACTGTGCGAAGGGAGTGAATTCACGATTGGGTCGCTAACTCGCGTCCGGTTGTGGCGCCGTATTCGGGAAGGGTGGACTAACTGAGACACCGCATCAGCCGCCACGCGCTAGCATTCGGTTCTCACGGCATATTCGAGAACCGGGGGCTAGCGCCCGGCGGCTGATAGGACTTGCAACGCCATCGTACCGAGGCGCCCTTTCCAACGGAATTGTGGGTTAGTGCGGTCGAATCGTTCGTGGGGGGGGCTGCTGAATTTCTTGCCCCTGGGGGACCGCAAGCGTCGAAACAAGAGAGACGAAGACCACGGAGGGGTCGAGTTTACCCGACTGCGATCGCTTCGGGAGGAAGTGGTCCCGGCACGTCCAGCCACCAGTGCGACGGAGTTTCCATTGGCCGATCCGCAACGGGGGCGGCGACGCGACCTGGGGGGGATTGCCCTGGGGGCGCTCGCGTTGTTCCTCGCCGTCTCCCTCGTCACCCAAGATCCGGCAGACCCGGTCGATGCGCCGGTCTGGCCGCTCGACCTGCTGTACCTGCCCGATGCGCTCGTCCACCCGAGTTCCGCCGCGATCGCCAACGCCTGCGGGTACTGGGGCGCACTGGTCAGCAGCGCCCTGCTCTCGGGGCTGGGCGTTGGGGCGGTATTGGTCGTCGGCCTCCTGGCGATGACCGCCGGAATCATCCTCACCAAGGGATCGGTGGAAGCTCCGCTGCTCCGCTCGCTCGGCTGGACGCTGGTCCTGATCGCGATGGTGACCGCCGCGTCGCTCAGCGGAGCCACGGCGTCGGGGCTCCCGGTCGTCGGTGCCGGCGGTTGGCTCGGGGCAATGACCAGCATTTGGTTGGGGGATCATTTTGCCAGCGCTGGGAGTTGGATTCTGACCCTCACGCTGCTGGCGTTTGGGTTGTTGTTGTCGACCGACTACCTCTTGATCCACCTGGGCCACAAGGTGCTCGCTCGAGGGGCGGCGGCCTCGATCGGCGGGCTCAAGCGAGCGCGGGGAGCTGCTGCTGCTCTTCCGCGTCGGCGGATCACCGATGTCGAGGAAGGAGTTCAGCTGCCTGGCGAACCGGCAAGCGACGCCGCTCCGCTCGAGCATCCGGCAATCCGCATCCGCGGCAAGCATTTGGACGATGGCCCACCGATGGTCGTCGCCGCGCTCCCCGAGGACGAATCGCCCGCGGAAACTCCCTCGTTCGTCGCCAGCGTCACGAGCAAGGTCGCCGGGGCACTGGGGCTCGGTGGCAACGGCCGCGACGAAGATGAAGCGGCTGCCTCGGCCGAAGCGACCTCACCGGTGTCGAGTGTCGCCGATGATCCGGGGGCGGAGGAGGACGATGTCGAGGCAACCGACTACCGCGATGTCGAGATGGCCGACGAGACGAAGAAAATCCGCCAGGACGAGGAGCACTCGAGCACGGAGCTGAAGATTCGCAACCCGGCGAAACGCAAGGACGAGCGGCAGCAGTTGTACGATTCGTTGCAAGACGAGCTGCCTGCCGATGCCGACGATTACGTCCTCCCGCCAATCGACATGCTGATCGAGTCGGACGAGATCTGCTACGAGGATCAAGCCAAAGAAGTCCGCCGCAAGGCGACGATCCTGGAGCAGACGTTCAAGAATTTTGGCTTCAATATCCGCGTCGTCGAAATCGAGACCGGTCCGGTGATCGCCCAGTACGAGGTCGAACTCGAAGCCGGGCTGCGGCTCAGCAAGATCACTGGGTTGGCCGACGATTTGGCGATCGCGCTCCGCGTCCCCAGCGTCCGGATCGTAGCCCCGATTCCGGGCAAAAACACTGTCGGGATCGAAGTTCCGAACGAGACTCGGCAGGTCGTCCGCTTGCGCGAAGTGATCGAAGAGTGCGGCGCGGCGGCGCGAAAAATGAAGATCCCGATCTTCCTCGGCAAAGACGTCTCGGGCAACTCGCTCACCGTCGACCTCGCCTCGATGCCGCACCTCCTGATCGCGGGCCGGACCGGTACCGGTAAGAGTGTCTGTCTCAACGCCATCATCTCGTCGATCCTGATGACGCGTCGGCCCGACGAAGTTCGGATGCTGATGATCGACCCCAAAATGGTCGAACTGTCGGGCTACGGTCGGTTGCCGCACCTAATGCATCCGGTCGTCACCGACATGAAGAAGGCCGAAGCGATCCTCGCCTGGGCCGTCGACAAGATGGAGGAGCGGTACAGCCTGCTGGCCCAGGTCGGCGTTCGACATATCGCCAGCTACAACGAGCTGGGGCGGGAGGAGCTCATTCGCCGCTTGGGCATCGAGGACCCCGAACAGGCTCAGGGCGTCGCCGATCACCTGCCGTTCATCGTGATCGTCGCCGACGAGATGGCCGACTTGATGATGACGGCGGGCAAAGAGGTCGAGCAGCACATCATTCGCTTGGCGCAAAAGAGCCGAGCCGTCGGTATCCACTTGATCCTGGCCACCCAAAAACCGACCGTCGACGTGATCACCGGGTTGATCAAGAGCAACCTGCCGGCCCGGATTTCGTTCCAGGTCGCCAGCCGCACCGACAGCCGGGTCGTGCTCGATGAAAACGGAGCCGACAAACTGCTGGGAAACGGCGACATGCTGTTCCTCTGGCCGGGCACCAGCACGCTGTTGCGGGGGCAAGGGACGTACTTGTCGGACGACGAAATCGATCGCGTCTGCAACCACTGCAGTATGGGCGAGCAAAACTTCGTCGGCGAGCTGATGAACCTGAAGGTCGCTCAGGGCGAGGAAGAGGAAGCCAGCGGACCACTGGCGCTGAAAAAACGCGACGACCTGTACGAAAGTGCGATCGATGTCGTCGTCCGCGAAGGTCGCGGCAGTTGCTCGCTCCTGCAACGCGCCCTGGGGATCGGCTATGGCCGGGCCGCTCGCCTGATCGACTTCATGGCCGAAGACGGGATTGTCGGCGAGTACAACGGCTCGCAGGCGCGAGAGGTCATCATCTCGGTCGCTGAATGGGAATCGCGGCAAGGCATCGAGCCCGAAGCGAGCCAACCGGAACCGGCGGCACCGGTGAATCGACGGACGATCACTCGCGGCGACGGTTGGGATGACAGCGCCGAAGAAGCCGACGGCGATGCGGAGGAAGCGGATCGTCCCCTTTCGCTCCGCGAAAGTAACGCATAGTCGGCCCTTCACTCCGCCATAGTCGCCTTTCGCTCCGCGAAAGAATCGCAAAGTCGCTCTTCGCTCCGCACAAGTTGCGGGTAGTCGCCTTTCACTCCGCAAAAGCAGCTTGCAGACGCTACTTTCGCGGAGCGAAAGGCGACTATGGCTCCGCGGCGCTAGAAAATTCCCGCTCCGAAGCTGTCGTCTTCGTCACGATTTGCTGAATCGCTTCGGCCAGCCGCTCCGGACGACGAGTCCCGCTTCGCATCGGCAGCGGCACCGCGGTCGAAGTGCGGCCGGGGAGGCGCCGCGGTGGGGGGCTGTTCGAGGCTTTCGTCCCCTTCGGACTCCGGCCCAGCATCGGAGCCTGAGAATTCGTCGTCGTAGCGAGAGCGATAGCCCGGTTCGCCGGCCCGGGCCAGCTCGCGATCGAGCTCCTCGATCACCGCTTTTTGAATCATCTCGCGACACGAGCTGTTGATCGGGTGGGCCACGTCGGCGTACAGCTTCTGAGGCGACTCGGCGTCGGCGTCGGCCGACGCGCGCAGCTTCACACCGCACTGGTTGCAGTACAGCGAGCGGAGGTGGTTCTTGTGCCCGCACCGTGGACAATGGCCAGTCAATTTGCGGCTCGGCATCGCCACGAATGGACCGTGCACGCCGTCGATGATCTTCAGATCGCGAACGACGAAGCAGTGATCGAAGGTGATCGAGCAGAACGCACGCAGACGATCCTCGGACGCTTCCATCAGCTTGATGCGGACTTCAGTGATCTCCACGTTTCCACTCTCCCTATCCGGTGGACCGATACATGTACCCGCCCCCCGTTGGCGGCGTGAGGCGCCCGCTGCAAGCGGGCTCCCGGAGGGCGGGTTCCCGGCCACAGGGGCAGGCAATCGTTTCCCGCCCCACTCCTAGCCGGCTGCGTCTGTAGCTCAAGTCATCGTTCGTATGGTTGCCGGCAGGCTGGCCGGAACGGCGGCAAAACATAGCCCGGTCCGACGCGCCGACAGCAGCGCCGCAGCCCGCCGAGCCGCCCGCGCGGAATCGGCGAGGGCGAAGCAGGCCGAGCCGCTCCCAGTCATAGTAGCGCCTCGCAAACCGACACCTTCCAAAGCCCGCAGCGCTTTCTCGATCCAACCCGATATCTCCCTCGCCGGCTCGCTCAACCGATTGAATAGCGGCGGAATTTCCCTGCGATCCTTTCCCCCCAGTGGCAGTGTCCACCCTGCGGCCGACTGCGGATCCGCGGGAACCTGGCAGTGGCTGAATACGCGAGGCGTCGACAATGGTTCAGGTGGATAGATGACGACAAAGTGCAGTTTTGGTGCCGCTATCAACGCTGTCAGCCGTTCGCCCCGCCCTGCGGCGAGCGCCATGGACGTGCTCCGGCCGCACTCCCCCGCAGCCGCCCCTTCATCCGCCGCGGTGGCTCGGTCCGCAACCGCCTCGGCCCGCGGCCGCAAAAAGAATGGAACGTCGCTCCCGAGGTCCGCTGCGATCTCCAGCAGCCGCGGGTCGTTCGGCTCAACTCCGCAAAGTGCGGCCGCGGCTAGCAGTGCCGAGGCTGCATCGCTACTCGCCCCTCCCATTCCCGCACCCGCCGGAATCCGCTTGTCGAGCTCTACCCGAAACCCGCCGCCGACGCCGAAAGCGCTGCGGAATCGCTCGAGGGCCCGCGTGACGAGGTTTTGCGCCGCCGGCGGCAAGGAAAACGTGTCGGGGGCTGCGGAAGGCAGCCGTTGCCGCCACACCGCTACCGAGGGGCTCCAACGGCACTCGAGAGAAATTGACGAGTGTTCAGTTCGCGTGACGCGCAGCCGGTCACGGTGACCGATAGCGATCATCACCGTCTCGAGGTCGTGATAACCATCCGCTCGCTTGCCGAGCAGCTCGAGATAGAGATTCAGCTTCGCCGGGGGGTGCGTTTCGACGACGGTGCACTTCACAGCAGCTTGCCCCACGCGGACAGTACCTGCGACGCTCCAGCCCTCGGGTTCAGGGTGGAGGCTCGCAAGCAGAGGAACGGCTCGGAGAATCGTCGGCGGCCCGCGCTGGAACCGCCGGCATTCTAGGAGACCCTAGTTGGTGGTCAACCAGATCCCCCGGCCCCCGAGTCGCCTTTCGCTCCGCCAGAGTCGCCTTTCGCTCCGCCAGAGTCGCCTTTCGCTCCGCCATAGTCGCCTTTCGCTCCGCGAAAGAAGTGTTTCTGCGCTACTTTCGCGGAGCGAAAGGCGACTCTGGGCGACTCTGGGTCAGGCAACTTCGGCGTCTGCGTCGGCGGCATCGATGGCCACGATCGCAACCCCGAGTCGGTCGGCCAACGCGGCAGTCTCTGCAGCGTCGACGACGATGGTTCGCTCGGCTTCGATTGCGATCGCTCGCCCTCCCGCGGCATGCACGCGCTCGACTGTCTGGGGGCCGATCGTCGGGACGTCGAATCGCATGTCCTGGGCCGGCTTAGCGACTTTGATTAGAGTCCATCCGCCGCGGCGGCAGAGGGTGCCCGAGCGATCGATACAGGCATCGGTGCCCTCGACCGCCTCGACCGCGATCACCGTTCCGTCGCGAACGGTGATCGCTTGCCCGATGTCCAATCCGCCCATCTGTTTGGCGATCGTCCAGCCGAAGCGAATATCGCGGCGCTGTCCGGCCGACGGCTTGAGTTGGGTAAGCGAGCCTTTTTCCACGAGCAACTCCGGTGCGAAATCGGTTGCCGGTCGCACTTCCATACCATTTCGCTCGAACGCATCGGTGACGGCCGTCAGCAGGCTGTCGTCGCGGGTGTCACTGTGGCGAAAAATGAAGTGCGGAGCAAAGGTGCGGATGCATTCCAGATCGGGCCACTGGCTCCACACGACCGACCGCTGGAACAGCAACTCGGCCTTAAAAAGCTTGCCCGCCATGGTGACGCCATGAACACCGTGGCGGCGGAAAAACCGCATGTGTCCGCCGAGTTTGCCGACGCCGAGCCAGCGGACGTCGTCGCAGATCGATTCGAGCGAGCGGTCGGCCAGTCCCGAGAGGGCGACGCACACGACCGGTTGTTGATTCCGGACGAGGGCTTCGGCGACCAGCACGGGAAACCGTCCCCACCCGGCGACCAGTCCGACCGGGCGACGATCACCCCCGGCTAAACTCGCGGGTTTGGAGGCGGAAAAGAACCGAGGCTGGTACCGGGCGAGCATCAGGCCACGCACCGCGATGAGCCGGCCCCGTCCGTTTGCTCCCGCGTCCGGGAGTCGGCCACTGGCGTCTCGACGGCCCGTTCGAGCGTTTTGATCGCGCGGCGCATCTCCGGCAAGCGCCGCTGGATCGCCATAATCTGCATCTGTTCACGCTGCGTCGTTGCCGGGCTGCCGAGATACACTTGGCCGCCAGCCAAGTCCTCCATCACTCCGGCCTGGGCACCGACGATCGCCCCCTCGCCGAGGGTGATGTGGTCCTTCAGCCCCACTTGGCCCGCCAGGATCACGTGGTCACCGGTGCGACAGGAACCGGCGATCCCGACCTGGGAGCAGATCAGGTTGTGCCGCCCGATTTGGCAGTTATGGGCGATCATGACTTGGTTGTCGATTTTCGTGCCGGTGCCGATCCGCGTCGAACCGAACGTCCCGCGGTCGATCGTCACGCTCGCTCCGATTTCGACGTCCGCTTCAATGTGCACGTAGCCCAGTTGCGGGGCGCGGTGGTGTCGTCCTTCGCGGGTTTTGTAGCCGAAACCAAAAGCCCCCAGCACCGACCCGGCGTGAACCGTGACCCGCTCTTCGAGCACCGTGCGATCGTAGAGGGTGACGCCGGGATAGAGGACGCAGTCGTCGCCGATCCGCACCTGGTCCATTACGACGACGCCGGGCATCAGCCGGCAGCGATCACCGATCACCACGCCGCGGCCGATCGTCACGTTGGCCTCGATGGCCACGTCGCAGCCCAGTACCGCGGTGGGATCGATCGTCGCCGAAGGATGGATGGCGGCAGCGGCCGGAGGGGCGGCGGGCTGAAAATGACTGACGATCGTCGCAAAAGCGTCGTGCGGATGCTCGACGACGATCTGGTGGATCTCGACGTCGGGAAGCGGCTGGTTGACCACGACGGCCACCGCTCCCGCTTCCACGACCGACTCCACTCCGCGGGAGGAGTCGAGGAACGTAACTTCGCCGGCCGAGACCTCGTACAGCGGCGCGGCTCCACGACAGACTGCGTTGGCGTCACCAATCAGCTGTCCGCCGACGAGCGAGGCAAGTTCGCCCAGTAGGGTAGAACGGGAATCCACAAGCCATCCTTTGCTTGCCGAATATGGGGGAAACTGGCTGATCGGGATTTAACCGACTCGAGCCACGACGATCAAGGGTGATCGCCGCTCGGGGTCACTGTTCGTAGTACGCCGAGCGGGAGATTGTGGGGTTGCTTCCCGAGGAAACCGGATCGTCGCCAAACGGATCGACGTACTGGTCGCGCTGCATGCGGGAGGTCGGCTGCTTGGGGCTCATTCGCTCCGGAGTCGCTCCACGGGTGTTGCCGGAGCTGTGATCACCCTGCACGCTGCGGGGCGGCTTCGGTGGCTGGTGGAGCGGAGCGGGGAGCAGTTCGAATCCTGGCGAAACCGGCTGCGGAACAGACGGGATCCCGCTTCCCGTGGAGCTGGAACCGGTCTCCGTGGGATAGAAGCCCGGAGCGTAGGGCGCCAGCCCGATCGCGTCGCAGGCGGAATCCGGGAGAGCGTCGCAACCGGAATCGCAGTCGCAGAGCCCTTGTTTCGACGAGCCGAAGATCAGCCAGTCGGTTCCCGCGGTCACGCCATCGAGGAAGCGGCCGAAAAGATTGCGGCGTTTCTTTCCGCAGGTGGTGCATCCGCTCGCATGCGGCGTGGGCAGCGTCGCCTCGAACGCGTGTGGAGCGTGCGAAGTATGCGACGCGTGGCGGTGATGCGCCGGAGGGGCCGCGGCGGCCGGCTCGAAGGCCGTGGCGATGGCGCAAACCGCCATGCCGGCCATTGCCAGCCGACGCGGGGCGAACGTGCCCGACGTGCGGCCACGAGCAACAATCGGGTCCATCTCGATCGACAGTTTCATCTGGCCGCGTCCTTCCATCCGTTCGTTCGGCGGGGAGTGATTCTAACTCACTACAATCGATCGGAATCCGACGACCGATTTTCACAGAAGAAGCGTTACCGTCGGCAGGGTTTCCCCAGCCCGCACAGCTTGCCCTCTCGCTGCCGACTCGAACTTTTCCCCGTTGACTCCGAACCGAGGGGTGGTAGAGCGGCAGACAATCCGCCCGCGGACCGCTAGAATAGCCGCGCATCCCACCGGCAACTCCCTCCTCTTACCAGAGCCCCGGCTGCAACCCCGCCGGGAATACGCACCGATGAGCAACTCGAAGGCAGCATTCGACCCCTTCCAGGCACGCGATACGTTCGACTCCGGCGATGGTCCGATGACCATCTACCGGCTCAGCCGGTTGGAAGATGCCGGCTTGGGCGCTATCAGCAAGATGCCGTTCTCGATTCGCGTCTTGCTCGAATCCGTGCTCCGCAACTGCGATGGTTTCCAAGTCACCGAAGAGGACGTTCGCAATCTGGCTGGCTGGAAGGCGGCCGACCCGGCCAAGCAGGAGGTTCCCTTCAAGCCGGCCCGCGTGGTCCTGCAGGATTTCACCGGCGTTCCAGCGGTGGTCGACTTGGCAGCCATGCGTTCGGCGATGCAACGGCTCGGCGGCGACCCGACCAAGATCAATCCGCTGATTCCGGTCGACCTGGTGATCGACCACTCGGTGCAAGTCGACTTCTTTGGCACCGACGAGGCGCTGGGGCGGAACGTCGACATCGAGTTCGTTCGCAACCGCGAGCGGTACGAATTCCTTCGCTGGGGCCAGCAGGCGTTCGACAACTTCCGCGTCGTCCCGCCGAATGTGGGGATCGTGCACCAGGTGAACCTGGAGTATCTGGCGGACGTGGTTTGCGTGCGAAATACCGAGCACGGACCGGTGGCGATGCCCGACACGCTGGTCGGAACCGACAGCCACACGACGATGATCAATGGGCTCGGCGTGCTCGGCTGGGGCGTCGGCGGGATCGAAGCGGAAGCGAACATGCTCGGCCAGCCGCTCTACATGCTGATGCCTGAGGTGGTCGGCTTTGAGCTGACCGGGGCGCTGCCCGAAGGGGTCACGGCCACCGACTTGGTGCTGCGGGTCACCGAAGTCCTCCGCCGCGAAGGTGTCGTCGGCAAATTCGTCGAGTTCTTCGGCAGCGGCGTGTCGCGGATGAGCCTGGCGGACCGGGCGACGATCGCCAACATGGCCCCCGAGTACGGGGCGACGATGGGCTTCTTCCCGGTCGACGGCGAGACGTTGAATTACCTCCGGCGGACCGGCCGCGATGAGAAGCTGGTCCAGCGCGTCGAACGCTACAGCAAGGAGCAGGGGCTGTTCCGCACCGACGATGGTCCCGCACTGAGCTACACCAAGCAATTGCACCTGGACCTGTCGTCGATCGTGCCGGCGCTGGCCGGGCCCAAGCGTCCGCAGGACCGTGTCGCCCTTTCCGACATGAAGTCGTCGTTCCGCGAATCGTTGACCGCTCCGGTGGCGAATCGCGGGTTTGGGCTCGAAGCGAGCAAGCTGAAGAACACGGGCCACGTGCACCTCGACGCCTCCAACGGCCACGCCTCCGGCGCTCAAGTCGAGACGGCCGAGGATTACGAGATCGGCCACGGCGCGGTGGTCATCGCCGCGATCACTTCCTGCACCAACACCAGCAACCCGTCGGTGATGATCGGCGCGGGTTTGGTCGCCAAGCGGGCGGTCGAGCGGGGCTTGAAGGTCAAGCCGTTCGTAAAGACGAGCCTCGCGCCGGGTTCCCGCGTCGTGACCGACTACCTCGAGAAAGCCGGCCTGACCGACAGCCTCCGCGCCCTCGGCTTCAACACCGTCGGCTACGGATGCACGACCTGCATCGGCAATAGCGGCCCGCTGCCGGAACCGGTCGCCAAAGCGATCCTCGAAGGGGACTTGGTCGCTTCGGCGGTCCTCAGCGGCAACCGCAACTTCGAAGGCCGCGTCAATCCGCTAACGCGGGCCAACTACCTGGCCAGCCCGCCGCTGGTCGTCGCCTACGCCTTGGCCGGGACGACCGACATCGACTTGGCGACCGATCCGATCGGCCAGGACTCGAGCGGCCAGGACGTGTACCTCAAGGACATCTGGCCGTCGACTCAAGAAGTCAACGATACGATCGCTCGCGTCGTCGACCCCAAAGCCTTCGTCGAAGAATACAGCGAGGCGGTCAAGGGAGGCGAGCACTGGAACGCCCTCGAGTCGTCCGGCGGTAATATCTACGACTGGGACGAGTCGAGCACCTACATCCAGGAACCGCCCTTCCTCGCTTCGGTCACCGCGGAAGTTCCCGACGTGCAGCCGATCCAAGGTGCCCGCGTGCTGGCGCTGCTCGGCGACTCGGTCACGACCGACCATATCTCGCCGGCCGGAGCGATCGCCAAGGATGGGCCGGCGGGTCGGTATCTGCAGGAGCACGGCATCAAGCCGGCGGACTTCAACAGCTTCGGGAGCCGCCGCGGCAACGACCGCGTGATGGTTCGCGGGACATTCGCCAACATCCGGATTCGCAACCAGCTGGCTCCCGGCACCGAAGGGGGCTGGACCACGCACCTGCCCGACGGCGAAGTGATGAGCATCTACGACGCGGCGATGAAGTATATCGCCGACGAGGTGCCGCTGATCGTGCTGGCCGGGGCCGAGTACGGCACTGGCAGCAGCCGCGACTGGGCCGCCAAGGGAACGCAGTTGCTCGGCGTCAAGGCGGTCATCGCCGCCAGTTACGAGCGGATCCACCGCAGCAATCTGGTCGGGATGGGCGTCCTGCCGCTGCAGTTCGCCGAAGGGGAGACCTGGGAGTCGCTGGGGCTGACCGGTGAAGAGACGTACGACATCCAAGGGCTGACGAACGATCTCGAGCCGCGGAGTACGCTCGAAGTCCGCGCGACCTCGCCCGACGGATCGGTCAAAACCTTCCCCTGCGTCGTCCGGATCGATACGCCAGTCGAAGTAGGCTACTACCGCAACGGTGGCATCCTCAATACGGTCCTCCGCGCCTTGGCCGCCGAAGCCTGAGCCGGGACCGAAGGATTCGGGATCGGGGATCGGAAATCCTTTGATCAGCCGCCACGCGCTAGCGTCCGGTTCCCGCACACGCTGTGGGAACCGGACGCTAGACTCTGTTAGAAAACTCCCTTTTGGCATTACCCTCCCCCCGGGAGGGTCGGGCTCTCAGGCCCGGGGAGGGCTCGCTGAATCTGCACGCGTTTAGGGCTCTACGTCGCGCATCACCCTCCCCGCTCGTTCCTCGCGACCCTCCCGGGGGGAGGGTGTCGTTGCGGGTTTTCTGACAGAGCCTCGCGCGTGGCGGCTGATTTCATTGGGCCTTCCACCGCGGACAATCGGCTCAGCCCTCAGCGTCCGCTCAATCCGAACGCTTTTGCCAGGCGGCGGCGGAATTCTTGCGGATTAGGAAAGAAGCGGGGGCTAGCGAAGTCGATAGGGATCTCCAGCACACCATGTGGTGCGTTGCGTTGCATTCGACTGACCCTTAAGGCGGCTGTGCCGTTGGTCGGATGAGAATACGACGCCGAAGACAACAAAGTATCCCTGGATCTCTGGAGATTTCACCGATGCGTCGTGTGATCGCCCCCGCCTTCTTGGCCATGTTCCTGTTTGCCGGCAGCTCGGCCAGCGCCGGTTTCGGTCTGTTCCACCACTCGAACGGCTGCGACAGCTGCGCCGTCGAGCCCACCTGCGGCTGCGAAATCGTCGAGCCCTCGTGTGGCTACGAAGTCGCTGAGCCCTGCTGCGACAGCGGACACCGCTGCGGCGGACTGCTCCACAAGCTGTTCCACCACAAGAAGCACAATGCTTGCGACGCCGGTTGCGGCTGTGCGGTCGAGCCGTCCTGCGGCTTCGAAGTCGCTCCGGTCGACTGTGGTTGTGCGGTGGAGCCGGCTTGCGGCAGCGAAGTCGTTGCTCCTTGCTGTGGCTCGCACCACAAGCGGGGCGGCCTCTTCCACAAGCTGTTCCACCACAAGAAGCACCGCGGCTGCGATGCCTGCTGCGACGTCGAGCCGAGCTGCGGCTACGAAGTCGCGCCGAGCTGCGGCTGCGGACTGTAAGCGAATCGCATGATCGAACTCCGTCTCGTATTCGACGCCCCCTTCCCACACGCGTGGTCCGGCGAGCCCAGAATGCCAACTCGGCATCGCCCCCACCCTGGTTGACGTCGAAGCCAACGCGAGGCGATCAGTTCGCATCGATTCCTAGCTGAAAACCTCCCGATCCCCGGTGAAACATAGGTTTCCCCGGGGGTTGGTCGTTTGTAGGGGAGGTAGCCGGTAGCCGGTAGCCGGTAGCCGGTAGCCGGTAGCCGGTAGCAGGAAGCCGGTAGCCGGTAGCCGGTAGCCGGTAGCTGGTAGCCGGTAGCCGGTAGCCGGTAGCCGGTAGCAGGTAGCCGGTAGCCGGTAGCAGGTAGCAGGTAGCCGGTAGCCGGTAGCCGGTAGCCGGTAGCCGGTAGCAGGTAGCAGGTAGCAGGTAGCAGGTAGCAGGTAGCTGTGGTCCTCGCACTCAGCGAAGCGGTACTCGTACTCGTACTCGTATCCGGCCCGGCAGTCCGCCAAACTCGACACGAGTACCGCTTCGCTGAGTACGAGCTACTACGTCAGGCTTTCCAACCTGACAATTTCCGGATTGGTCAGACTGGAAAGCCTGGCGTACTGAGGGCGGCAACGAAAAACGCCCGCTGGGGTCAGCGGGCGTTTGGGTGAAGCGTGGGGGAGCGAGTGAAGAGCCGTGGCGAATTACGGCTTCTTCTTGTCCTCTTCCTTCTCTTTCGGGCTTTTGTCTTCGTGCTTCGCCTCGGGGATCGAATCGGTTTCCTTCGTTCCCAAGACGTTGTGGTAGACGGCGAACTCCTTGTCGTCTTGGCCTTCGGCTTGCGGCTCGTCGCTGACTTCGGCCGCGGCGGTGATCATCTCGATAACTTTGCGTTCGACGATCTGATTCCGCAGGGCGTCCATCTGGCCGCTCTTTTCCAGCCGAGCGCGAACGCGGCGGACCGGCATGTCGCTCTGCTCGGCGATCAGCTCGATTTCCTGCTGGTAATCTTCCGCCGTCGCGTCGACTTTCTCGTCTTCGGCGATCTGCTCGAGGACGAAGTGCTCGCGGAGCGAGGCTTCGGTCTGGGTTTGGGCGTTCTGCCGCATGGTGTTGACCAGACGACGGACGGTGTCGTCGTCAAAACCGCTGCGACGCAGTTCGAGGATCTTGCGATCGAGCTCACGACGCGTCTGGCGACGGACCAGGTCCGGGGGCAGTTCCCACTCGGCGTCGCCGATCAGGTTCTCGACGATCTGTTTCCGCAGCGCCTGTTCCTGGCGGTAGACCACCTGACGCTGGAGGCTGCTGCGAACGAACTCGTAGAACTCCTCCTTGCTGTCGAAGTCGCCGATCTCGCGGAGGTACGACTCGGTCAGCTCGGGAAGTTGCTTGCGGGAGACTTCGACGACCGTGAATTCGGCGTCGAGCTCCTTGCCCCGCATGTCTTCGCGGGGAGCTTCGGCGCTGATCTTGACCTTAGCTTTGCGGGTGTCCCCTTCGCGGGCTCCCTGAAGCGCTTCCCCAAAATTGTCGCAGACGCCGTCGGAGAAGCTCAGGCGATCGGTCAGCTGGACGCGTTCTTCGTCCATTTCCGAGATCACCCGGCCGTCGCTCAGGAAGCGGGCGGTCAGGAGCAGCGAATCGCCCTCGGCGGCCGGTTCATCGGTCGCTTCGGCCTGAGCGTTACGACCGAGCAAGCCCTTGACCGCTTTCTCGACCGCTTCGTCGGTGATTTCTTCGCTGGGCCGCGTGAGTTTCAGCTCTTTCCAGTTCGGCGTTTCGAACTCGGGCCGCACCTCGACCTTGAACTCGTAGCGGAAGTCGCCTCCTTCGGGGAGCTCGATCGACTCGTAGTCGAAGTCGGGCTCGCTGATCGCGGAGAACTCGGCCGAGTCGGTGACTTGCGAGAGGCTGTCCATCAAGAGCGAGCTCTTGACCTGATCCGAGACGCGGTCGCGAAATTGTTTCTCGACCAGCTTCCGCGGGGCGCGGCCGGCGCGGAAGCCGGGAACCTGAGCTTCGGGAACCAGCTCGTCGTAAGCGTCCCGCATGTACCGTTCGACTTCCGCGTGGGGGATCGTGACCACCACGTGACGCAGGCATGCCTGCGGGCTGTCGACCTTGATGTCCAACTTCAGCGGGGTTTTCTCGCCTTCGCTGGCGACAGGCGAATCGGACTGCAGATCGGACGTGGACATAGACGTAGCGTGCCTTCGCGGTAGGGTAGCGTGCGGGGGTGATTCGCGACCGAACGGGCCGAGAACTCAAGCTGGCCGAGATCTGGATGAGTCGTCGGTGGCAATCCGTCGCCTACCCATACTCCGCCTGCCACGAGTGTCCTCAGGGACCTGCCGGCGGCGTGGGGACAGAATTGAAACGAACGATTGGGAGCAAGAGCGGCTGATGGGATTCGAACCCACGACAACAACGTTGGCAACGTTGTGCTCTACCAACTGAGCTACAGCCGCAAATGCTCTTCTCAAGGTCAACTGAACGATGCTCGCGATCGACTCGCCGCCGCTGGCGGGAATCCCTCGCGAACTTCAGCTCCCAATCTTTTCTTTCAAACTTGACGCTGGTTCAAGTTACTCGTTTCGTCCGCTGAGATCGAGCCCGGGTAGGGACCGGAACGTTCTCGCTCAGCAGCGAAGGAGCCAGATTATAGATCCGCGGCCAACCCTTGCAAGGCCTCCCCGCGGGAGCGTCAAAATTCCCAAGATGACCGTACTATCGTCGCGGCCACGGGCTTTACTTGAACCAACTTTGTCCACCGTTTCAAGGGCCCACGTAGATTTCAGCCGCCCGCCACGATTTGCCAGGCCTCGCTTGTTTCGCATTGGCGGTTCGTGATATTTTCCAGCCACGGCTCCGCGGTCCTTTTCGGGAGCCTCTCCGGAACGCCTCTCCTCGCCCCCGAAACGACTGCCCGACGACTGCCCGTGCCGCACGCGAAAATCGGTCCGATCGCCGTTCATCTGCCGAGCCGGGTCGAGACGAACGACCAATTGCAGGCGGAGTATCCCAACTGGGATCTCGAGCTGATCGCCTCCAAGACGGGCATCTATCGGCGGCACATCGCCGCTCCCGAGGAAACCGCTTCGGATCTGGCCGTTGCCGCGGCGGAGAAGCTCTTCGCCCAGGAGCAGATCGACCCCGCGTCGATCGACTTTCTCCTGTATTGCACGCAAACCCCCGATTACCCGCTGCCGACGACCAGCTGCCTGATCCAGGATCGGCTGGGGCTGCCGGTGCACTGCGGGGCGCTCGACTACAACCTTGGCTGTAGCGGCTTCGTCTACGGTTTGGCGCTGGCCGACGGGCTGATTCGCTCGGGGGCGGTCCGCCGAGTGCTCCTGCTGACGGCCGAAACGTACAGCAAGTACATCGACCCGGCCGACCGCAGCCTCCGCACGATCTTTGGCGACGGTGCGGCGGCGACGCTGGTCGAAGCCGATCCAGAGTGTTCGCTGTTCGGCTTTCGCTTCGGGACCGACGGGAGCGGGGCCGACACGCTGCTGGTCAGCGATGGCGGGGCTCGCGCGACGGCCGATCGGATCAAGCCGCGACACCGTAAGCGATGGGACAGCCGGCTCTACATGGACGGCCCGAGCTTGATCAATTTCACCGTCGACGCCGTCCCGCGGCTGGTCGATCAGATCCTGCAGCGGGAAGGCTACTCCAAAGACCAGATCGAACTGTTCCTGATGCATCAAGCGACCCGCAAGATGCTCGAGCAACTGCAGTCCCGGATGGAAGTCGACGAGCAGCGGATGCCGATCGTGCTGGAGAACTGCGGGAACACCGTCTCGGCGACGATTCCAATCCTGATCCACACCCTGCGCGGGACGGGCGTGCTCCGCCCCGACGAGCTGAACATGATGGTCGGCTTTGGCGTCGGATGGTCCTGGGCCGGCTGCCTCTGGCGAGACACCTACCGCAGTCCTGCTCACGGCAGCCTTAATCACGGCAGCCTTAATCACAGCAGCCATGAATAGCTCGATCGAAGGCCGCCTCCTGATCGCGGCCCCGGTGCTCTGCGATCCCAATTTCTTTCGCTCGGTGATCTACATCGCCCGGCATTCCTCCGAGGGAGCGTTCGGGATCCTGTTAAATCGTCCGAGCAACCTGCGGTTAGAGGACATCATGGAGCAGGCTCGGGGGCACCGCCCGCGGCGCCGGGACGCGATCTACGTCGGGGGTCCAGTCGAAGGGCCGCTGCTGGCGCTACACCAGCTCGAAAACTTGGGGGATGTGTACCCCGGCGGCGTGTGGCTGACTAGCGACGACGACCATCTGATGATGCTGGCCGATCGCCCCGACGTCTCTGCCCGGTTTTTCAGCGGTTACAGCGGCTGGGGGCCCGGTCAGCTTGAAGCCGAACTGGATGCCGGCGGGTGGATGGTCGGCCAGTTCCTTCCCGAGCAGCTCTACGGCGATGCGGAGCGGATTTGGGAAGTCGCGGTCAAACGCCAGGGGCAGGAGGTGCTCCGCAGCGTCATCCCCGATTCCGGCAAGGTCGACCCCGGAGTCAATTGAACACCTGGAGTGAATTGAGCAACCGTGGGTAGGACGATCGCAATCGGGGACATCCACGGCTGCCGCAAGGCGCTTGCAAAACTCCTGGAAACGCTCCGCTTGGAGCGCGACGATACCCTCGTCACACTCGGCGATTATGTCGACCGAGGACCCGACAGCCGGGGCGTCATCGAGGAACTGCTCGAAGTCCGCAAGAGCTGCCAGCTGGTCGCGCTCAGCGGAAACCACGAGTGGATGATGCTCGGCTCGCGGACGATCGGAACGCCCACGCTGCATTGGCTCAAAGCCGGTGGGCTGGCGACGCTCGAGAGCTACGGCGGAACGTTGGCAAAAGTCCCGGACGACCACTTTGCCTTTCTATGCTCGCTCCGCAGTCATCACGAAACCGACGCGGCGATCCTGGTCCACGCGGGATACCTGCCCGATCGGGAGATGCACGAGCAAACCAACGAGACGCTCTACTGGGACCACATTCGCAGCTCCAATCCACCGCCGCCTCACCAGAGCGGTAAGACGGCAATCGTGGGGCATTCGCCGCAGCGAAATGGCGTGCCGCTCGACCTCGGGCATTTGCTCTGTATCGATACCTACTGCTGCGGAGGGCAATGGCTGACGGCGGTCGACCTTGAATCGCGAGAGATCTGGCAAACGAACCTCAATGGCGGATTGCGTCGCGATCCGCTCCGCGCTCTTCGCAACGGCTATCGCCACTGCTTCGGTTCGTCGCGCAAATAATCCCGCTCGCTCCACGACTTCCGCTCCCCGCCAACGACTGCAGGGGCGACCGCCTACTGCAGGGGCGACCGGCCTACTGCGAGTTTGGCGATGGCCAAGGGATTGGTTCGCACCGGCCCGGATTGCGAAGCGAGCGGTTCATCTCCAGTCTCAACCGCTTCGGTCGGCTCGATCTTCAGGGGCTCGCTGTCGAGCGGCTCGACTCCACGCGGTCCCGGGAGTTCCTCGACCGGTGCGCAGAACGGGTTGCCGCAGATCGGGGCCGGCGGGACCACAAAGTCGGCGAGGTGGCGGGAGTGATAGCCGCTCCCGGCTTCGACCTGCGGAAGGGAAGCAAAGGGACTGATCCCATAGGGTCGCGCGTGCCGAGCCCCGTAGTAGACTGGCGGGTTCACCGCAAAGTACGGTGGCGTCCGCACCGAAGTGCTGTAGCGAATGCCGTAGGGCTGATAGAAGCCGGAGAAGTAGGGCAGGTGCTCGAACCCGTGAGCAAATCCATTGGCGGCTTCCGCCGACGGCAGCGAAACGAATGTGGCCGAGATGGCGACCAGTGAAAGCAAAGAGTGGCGAATCATGAGGTCTTGCGGGGCTGGGGAATGGAGAGTCGGAACAGGATGCAAATGTTCCCCCGATCCCTCTGACCGTAATTACCGGCACCGTCTGCATCAATCTCCACCACTGGATTCTTCGCCCCGACCCACAAAGGTGTCAGGATCCCGCCGACCGCCAGATCCGGGGGCCGGTTTTCTCCCCTGTTCCCTCGGAATCGCAGTGCCGTGCGTATCACGTGTCTGATCCATTCGCTCGCCGGGGGAGGTGCGGAGCGATTGATGGCTGGGCTGGTGAGCCGCCTCGTCGAGCGGCACGCTGTCACGCTCCTCACGCTCGACGATGCGACGGGCGATCGCTACTCGCTAGACGGGCGGGTCCAGCGAATCCCGCTGTCCGTGATGAGCCACAGTCGCCATCTGTGGGCAGCCATCCTCAGCAATCGCCGCCGCGTGACGGCGGTCCGCCGGGCGGTCCGCGACAGCCATCCCGATGTCGTGCTCAGCTTCTGCGATAAGAACAACGTTCTGGCGCTCGTTGCCTGCCAGCCGTTGGGAGTGCCGGTCGTCGTCTCCGAGCACACCGATCCGCGGCATCAGGACATCGGCCCCGTCTGGTCGCTGCTCCGACGCCGCAGCTATCGCCGCGCGGCCGCCGCGATCGCGTTGACCGAGGAAACGGCCGAGTACATCACGCGTTGGACGGGACCCGGGGCGGACCGACGTCCCGCAGTCATCCCTCCCGCGGTCGATCCGCCGCAGTCCGCTCAGCCTGCGACCGCGCCAGCCGTTGGGGCCACAGTCCCTCGCGACGCAGCCCCACCGAGCCACGCCGGCTTTCGCTGGCTCGCCGTCGGGCGACTTTCTCCGGAGAAGGCGTTTGAGCGAGCGATCGCCGCCTTCGCCGCCGTGGCCGACGATTTTCCCGCGTGGTCGCTCGCGATCGCGGGCGAGGGACCGGAGCGGGAGCGATTGCAGCGGATGATCGACGCGTCGGCCGCCGGCGAGCGGATCGCGCTGCTCGGCTGGGTCGACGACGTGGCGGCCTTGCGCAGCCAGAGTGATGCCTTCGTGTTGACGAGCCTCTACGAAGGGTTTCCGGTGAGTCTGCTCGAAGCGATGTCGGCGGGACTAGCCTGCGTCGCCGTCGATTGCGAGAGCGGTCCGGCGGAAGTGATCCGTGACGGCGAGAACGGACTGCTCGTACCGCAGAACGATCCCGATCGGCTGCGGCAAGCGATGCTCCGCGTAATGCAGGACGAGTCGCTCCGCCGGCGGCTCGGAGCGGAAGCCCAGAAAGCGGCCGCACACTACGGCTGGGAAGCTTTCGTCGAAGCCCACGAGCGAGTTTTGGAAACGGCGGTCGCGGGAAGCGTTGGCTCGAGGTGATCCGCTCCCGCTCCCGCTCCCGCTCCTCTCGTACTCGTACTCAGCGCAGCGGTACTCGTACTCGCTGCCGCCCCCCTGCCCACCAAACGGGCCGATCGAGTACCGCTGCGCTGAGTACGAGTACCGCTTCGCTGAGTACGAGTACCGCTTCGCTGAGTACGAGTACCGCTTCGCTGAGTACGAGTACCGCTTCGCTGAGTGGAATGCCAACGAAAAAACCCTGCGGCGATCAGTTTTTGATCGCCGCAGGGTCAGTGGACCTTCGCGAGGGTCGTGCTCAACCGACGCTTACTTGTCGGTGGAGCCTACTTGTCGGTGAAATCGAGGAACCACCAACCGTCATCCCATTCGAGCGAGACCTTCCGCCATCCCAGCGGGACCTGCGGATAGGGATAGAAGGGACCGATGTAAGGCCACGCCGTGGGGCTGTACTGCTGCGGGTAGGTCAGCGCGGCGTAGTTCGGGTAGGCGGCGTAACCGGGCCAAGCGTAGTTGGGCAGGTACGGGTTATCGTACCGTGGAGCTCCGTAGGCCATCGGAATCGGTGCCGCCGAAACCGGAACGCCGGCCGCATAACCGGCTTGAGCGTAAGGGTCGGGAACCGGAGCGACGGGAGGCGCCGGAACCGGAGCCACGGGGGCGACGCCCACGCCGACGTCGGTGGTGCTCGCCGGCCTGACGCTACCGAACGGCAATGGAGCGGCCGGAGCGACCGGACCGTTTCCGGTGCCGGGCAGGCGGCCCGAGACGGTCTGGACTTCGACCGGCTGCAGGTGGCGGACCTGCTTCTTGGACTGCGGAGCGCTGGCCAGGTTCGCCGCCGGAGCGACGCTCGACTCGGTGCGGATGTCGTCGATCACGTTGCGGACGCCGGGAACGCGGCGGACCATCTCCATGATGATCTGCTTTTGTTCGCTCGTCCGGGCCCGTCCCTTGAGCATCACGTCGCCGTCGATGCTGCTGACTTCCAGACCGAACCCACGCAGCTCGCCCGACTGCTGAGCAGCGCCGAGGGTGCGGACTACGGCGGCCTTGATTTCCGCGTCGCTGACCGCGGCAGCCTCTTCGGTCGCTGCGGCGGGCTGAACGAGCGTGTCGCGAGGAGCGGCCGGTCGCTGCGAAAGGGCCTTGCTGAGCGAAAACTCGCTCGCGACCTTCTTGTCCGTGGCGACTTCCGCCACGCCGCTCACCGGGTCGACCCGAACCGGCTCGGGCTTCGCCGGAGCGGTGGAATCGGCCGACGGGGCGCCGACGGTGATCTGGTCGACCACGTCGCTGACCCCCTCGATTCCCTCGGCGGCAGCGAGAACCGCGTCGCGTTGGGCTTTCGTGGAAACTTGGCCTTTGAGCAGAACGCGACCGTTGCTGACATCCAGATCCAGGGTGAAGCCCTGGAGGACGCCTGCATTCTGCTGCTCCTTCAGCTCAGAAATAATATGTTCGGCGATCTCACGATCTCCGCCCCACGCGGCCAGCGGCGTGACGGCGGCGAGCGTGAAGAGCGCCACGCCGACAAAAAAGCGTCGCATGGTAACCCTCCTACGGTCTTCTGCGTCGGTCCACCCGGTTCCTGCCGTCGCCACATTGCGGGAACGACGGTCGGCCCGGGGATCCCGCCCCGGTCGATTCCCCTCCTTGAAAACCCCGGGCGCCGACCAGGCTGATCGCGAAGCCTTGCTCGCGATCCCCTCGTCGACGCCCCAGGCCGGGCGCGGTGCCCTGGCGCGGGGCCGGTTGTCAACACTAACTTCGGATCGAAGCAGGTCCCAAAGGTAGGTTTTTTTCGATTTTATCGTTGTTCGCGGTTTAGCCGGTCGGAGCGGCTAACGACGCCGCGCGGATCGGCTAACGACGCCGCGTGGCCCGGCTAACGACGCCGCGCGGCGCGGAACGACCGCACCAGCCAGCCGAGCGTCAGCAGCATCCCCGCCGCGGGCGCCAGGACGAGGATCAATTTCGGCTGTGCGGCGAGCGCCATGATCGCGACTAGGCAGAGCGCGGCGAGCCCCGGCGGAAGCCAGGCCATCGGGGTCCGGAGCGAGGGGAGGGCGAGCCAGAGGGCAAACAGCACCACCCCGACGCGAAGCATCGAGGCGGCAGCAAACGCTCGGCCACTCTCGAGCCCCTCGACTAGGCTAAAGAGCAGCCCCGCCCCGATCGCGAGCAGGGCGAGGACGAGCAGGATGACGCGGCGCACATCGACCTTCGCCTTCGAAGCCTTCGCCTTAGAACCGTCGGTCATCCGCTCCGCTTTCGTTCGATTCGAGTGACTTAGATGCGTGCCAGCGTCCAGACCCAACGGGTGACTGCCTCGGCGTCCTCGCCGCCGCGGACCATCGCGTATCCCGCCCGCTCGAGCACCTCGGACCAGCCGGGCAATTCGCCCCCTCGGATCAAAACCTGGATCGGTGCCGAGGGGTCGTTCTCGGTGATCCGAATCGCTGGCGGCCGGACGTCCGTGGGAACTGCCGCCCCCACGAAGGGTGTGGCCTCGGTCCAGGCGGCGATGATCGCCATCGCTGCCCCCGCGCCTTCACCGGTCGCGGCGATTGCTTCGGTGAGGATTCCGGGATGCCGCTGCCGGATCGACGCCGCCAGCCGCCCCCCGAGTTCACCCTCCTCGGGAGTCCAGCGGGCCGGATCGGCCGAACCAATGATTCCGACGACGACGCGATGCTCTCGCGCTGCGGCCATCCATTTGTCGGTCAGCTGATCCGAGAGCTGCATTGCGTTGTCGACTCCCGGCTCAGCGAACACGATCAGCAATCCCAGCGGGGTCTCCTCTGGAACGTCCGCCGGCGCCAACATCGCCACTTTGTTTGGCACGTCCGGAAGCGTCAACTCCGTAACCTTCCACTCGCCCTCGATCGGCGCACCCGGCAACGGGGGAAGTTGATCGGGGAGCGAACCGGTGATCCGCTGCGGAGTGACCTCGATGGCCTGAGCGGCTCCGTCGCGAGAGACGGTCACCGTGATTGGTTGGTCGCGGCGAAGCGTGAGCACCCGCTTGCGGAGTTGCTCGACCGACTCCACCTCGATTTCCGCAATCGAGACGATCTGGTCGCCCACTTCAAAGCCGCTCTTCTCGGCCGGCGAGCCCGGGAAAACCGCGGTCACGCGAACCCCTTCTCGGTCAGCGGCCAGAAGCCCAATCGTCTGCGGATCGAACCGTGGAATCTCGCCGACCAACGTTGGCGTCACCCTCAGTCGTTCGCCGTCGCGGCGAAGCACGATCGAGACGGGCGTCTCCGCGTCGAGCGGTCCCAGCCGCTGGCGAATCTCCGCGTGCCGGCGTACGGGCAGTCCCGCGATCTCAATGATTTCGTCTCCGGGCCGAATGTCGACCTCCGCCGCTGGCGAACCGGCGCGAACGGCGGCCACCCGAGTGCCCGGGGCGAACGGGTCGCCACTCCCCGCTACGATGCCCAGCTGCCCAGGGCGGATCGATGCGCCTTGTTTCATCTTCTCCAGCCGCTCCGCGATCTGATCGGCCGGAGCGACAAAGCCGATCCCCGCGTCGTACCAACCCGCTTTGTCGCCACCCTCTCCCATCTCGGGCATCGCCGGGACCACGATCCCCAGAATTTCTCCGCGGATGTTCAGCAGCGGACCGCCATAGAAAGGAGGGGAGACGCGAGCGTCGGTCTGCAGGGCGCGGCCATGCAGACGCCCCAGCGCGCTGACGATCCCAACCGAGCGAGCCGGAGGCCCTTCGGCCCGAACTCGACCCACCGCAATCGCATACTGCCCCACCCGGACGTCTTCGACCGGAGCAAGCGTCACCGCCGAAAGCGGCTCCGAAGGCTCGACCCGCAGCAGCACCAGCTCGCGTCCCTCGTCCTTCGCCACGACCTCGGCCGGCAGCCGGCTGCCGTCGCTGAGCACCACCAGAATCGACGCGGCGGGGCGAGCGGTAACCATGGACGAAGCGAGGATCAGCCCTTCGGAGTCGATGATCGTGCCAGCCGAGGGAGCATCCGCGGCGACCTCTCCCGCTTCGACTTCCGCCACGCCCACCAGCTCGATTTGAACCACCGATTCGGCGACTCGCTCAACCGCCGCCGCGATCGCCGCGGCCTCGGCAGAGTAGAAGTCGGCGGCATCGTTACCCCGGCACGCTCTGCCGAAGAGAGCCACTTGAGCGAAAGCCAGCAGGCAGACGATTGCGCCGCTGGATCTCCGTGATGAGTGGCGGCGGACGTTGCAGGAGAATCGAAACATGCAGGGGAAACCCATAGAGGCAAAGGATTTTTTAGCTGGCGTTCTCGACACGGCGGAGGAGCCCTCCACCTGGCGGAGACGTTGCTCTGGGCGAAATCAGCGAGGCCGCAGCGTCACCGTCACGACCTGCGAACCGCGCTGCACGGTAACGCTCACCGGATCTCGGCGATCCTTGGTGCGGAGCAGCTCGTTCAACGCCGACTGTCCCTCGATCCGCTGCCCGGCCGCCAGCAGGATCAAATCGTCGGGCTGAAGCCCAGCGGCCGCCGCGGGCGAATTCTCCTCGACGGCGTCGATGAATGGCGGCGTCTTCTCCAGCACGTTCGGGATCATCACGATCCCCAGCCCGGAAGCCGAATGCGCCTGATTAGCCGGCAGCGGCTCGGCGGTGCTCTCCGCCACCGAAGGGGTTCGTCCGGCGACGATATCGCCGATCACTCCGCGAAGCGTCCCCGCCGGAATCGCATAATTGAGCCAGACGCCGGTCCGCTCGTCTCTCAACTCTTTGCCGAGCATGCCGAGCAGATTCCCGTCGAGCCCAACCAGCGCGCCTCCGGCAGCCCCCGGATTGTTCGCGACCAAGTCCAGCACATACACCGGCCCGCTGTAGGCCGTGCGGAACGTGCCGCGGCGGGCTTCGAGATTCGCTTCGCTGGCAATGTACCCATGCATCACGCTGGCTGGTTCATTCCCGGCAGCGATCGAGAACAGGTTGCTGACCGCCAGCACTTGCGCCCCGGGAACGGCGCCGGAGCCCGCATCGCCTGATCCGCCCGCCGCTCCGCTCCGCTCGCCCACGGGAAAGTAGGGGAGCGAGTCGGCGTCGATCTTCAGCACGGCCAGCTCCAGGCTGGGCTCGAAGCCGACGATTTCTGCTTCGAAACGGCGGCCGTCGTCGAGCACCACGATCGGATCGACGTCGAGCACGTAACTCCAGACGGTCGCGATGTGCCCCTGGGGCGAGACGATGCAACCGCTCTGGTAGGCTTCCAGGCCAGCCATCCCGCCGGCCCCGTAAATTTTGACCACGCGTGCCTGAACTTCGCGGACGACCGTGGCTCGCGAGGGAGGTTGGGCCGCGGCTGTCGGCGAGTCCAGCAAGAATCCGCCGCTCAAAACCAACAGCCACGCCGCAAGCGTCAGCAGGGAAGGGTGGGGCAGCACGCGTCGATTCCATTTCCGGTTCGCCATCAGCTTTGCCCCGCTTCGCTGTCAGTTGTCCAGCTGTCGATCTTCAGGTCGAGCACCACGTCGCTTCCGTAGCGGAGCTCCAGGCGGGCTGGTGTGCCGGGCGCCTCGCCTTCGGCCGAAGCATAGTGGATCAGCAGTTCCGCCGGGTCGCGGGCTCGGTCGGCTGTGAGCTCGACCGCTTCGGCAGCCCCCGACTCGGGATGCACCATCCACCGCGCTTCCAATTCGCCGGCCGTGCCGACCAGGACGTCTCGCAGTGGAAGCTCGCCGAGCAGCGGTGCGGTGCCGAGATAGAACACGTCGCCAAACCTTCGGGGACCGACGTCGAGCAAGCGCCGCCAAGCCTCTAACGCCGGCAGCAGCGCCGCGGCGGATCGCTGATCGACTGCTTCGAAGCGGGCCGCGACCGAATCCTGAACCACTTCCTGGTCGCCAACCGTCATGCGGAGTTGATTATCCGAGACTTGGATGACCACCGGTGCGGGAGTCGCCCCGGTGGTCGTGCCGCGGATCGTCCACGCGGTTGGTCGCTGGCTGACTTCCGGTACGGTTCGGCGCAGCTGCTCGATCAGCCGCTGTTGGTGCTGGTCGTTGAAATGGTAGTTGGCAAAACCGGCTCGCTCTTCGAGTTGGGCGAGCGCGGCTTCGGGGATCGGTTTGCCGTCGGCTCCCTTGGGGGCGTCCGCCTCTTTGCCATCCTCCTGCGGCTCCTCCGCTTCAGGCGGCGCTGGCTCTCCGGGAGCTTCGTCCTCACCCTCCCGCGGGGCCGGCGGCGCAGGGGGAGGTGGCGGCAGGGCGCCGGCCATCTTCTCGATCAATTCGTCTTCGCCGTGCACCCCCGCCAACCGCACGAGAATCTCGCGGCGCTCGCTGCCCCGCAGATAGGCCAGCCGGATCCGCCAGCCTTTGGGCAGGGTGCCGAGGATGTTTTGGACGTCGTTCGCCGTCTGGACCGCCCGCCCGTGAACTTCGACGATCTCATCGTTGTACCGCAGTCCACGGCGGTAGGCGTCGGAAGACTCGAGGATGTTGCTGACCCGCACGCCACCGTCGGGGTCGGTGGCGACGGTCGCTCCGAGCGTCGCATGGTCGACGATCCGGCCGCTCTTCAAGTAGCCGAGAAAGTTCTTTGCTTGGTTGATCGAGATCGCGTAGCCGACGCCGACGTTCACCCGCCCCCGCTTTTCGAACGAAGCCCGCCCCACGATGCCGATCAGCCTGCCGCTGGCATCGTACAGCGGCCCACCCGAGTTGCCGGGGTTGATCGCCGCGTCGGTCTGGAGGCAGTCGGCGTATTCGAGCAGCGTCCCTGAGGGATACTGATAGCGATGCACGCCGCTGAGCATTCCCCAGGTCACCGAGGGCTGGAGGTTCGTGGAGAGCAGAAACGGATTGCCGACGACGAAGCACCAGTCACCCGCCTGCAGCTGATCGCTATCGGCCAGCTCGGCCGCCGGAAAGTCGTCGCGTCCGAGGAGTCGAATGAGGGCCAAGTCGCCGACCGGATCGATGCCCACGATCACTGCGTCGTACACGTTTCCATCGGAGAGACCACACCGCATGTAGCTGCCCGCAGGACTGCTGACGTGGAAGTTGGTCAGCGCGTATCCGTCGGGCGAAATCAACACGCCGCTCCCGCCGCCCGCCCCGCCAGGGACAAACACGCTGACCGCCGTCGGCACCGCCCGTTCGATCGCCTGGATCCGCTCCTGCTCGGCCGCTAGGACTTGACTTGGAACCGCCGCGTCGGCGGCCTGATCCGCGGCCCGGGCGGAACCCGAGAGGCCCAGAATCGTCGCCGCGGACGCTAGTAAAAGAGTGGGGAGCCAGCAGCGGAACATTCGCTTTCCTTCGATGGTTGCGCCAGTTACTGCAGTAACCGGGGTTCGATGAATCGGATCACATCTCCCGCGTCGCTCCGCCCTTCGCCGTCGCCGTAGTCGACTTCGAGCGTTACCCGCCGCGCGCTGCCCAGATCGAGCTCGACGCCCCGCGGGGCATCGGAGGGCAAGACCGTCTCATTCCAGACGACTTCCCCATCGACCAAAATCCGCACGTCGCATCCACCGCCCGCCGCGACGCTTGCGTCGGGAGCGATCCGGGTCGCGAAGGCGCCGAATTTCGGATCGACCCGATAGGTCACGCTCGAGCGGCTGCGGAGAATCAGATCGCGATCCCCCTCGACGCGAGGCCCGAGCCAACGCAGCAGACGCGGCTGGTCGATCGGCAGCTGGACGAGCGGCGTGTACTGGCTCTCCACCGGCGACTCGGCTGCCAGCAGTTGCGTGTTGCCCTCGAACCGGATCGAGTCGAGTTGATCCAGTCGCAACGATCGCTGCTGGCCGTCGAGAATCTCCATCTCCAGCACCCCCTCGGCTCGTTCGGCCGCCGATAGGTTCGCGACGCTCGCAAGCGTGAGCGATCGAACCGCCCACTGCGACCCCAGCGTGTCGACAACGGTGATTCCCGAGGACTCCGCCTCACCAGCGGCCGCGGAGCCGCCAAAGACGATCCCCTCGAGTCGCGCCACCGGAGCCGGCACTTCTTGATCCCCAACGCTGAAGCGGACGGTCGTCGCATCGGCCCCGATTACGACGCCATTGACTTGGTCGATCGTCTCGGCCGAGCGGCGGATGACCAGCATGTCCTCGGCCCGGTCATCGCCGAGCAGCCCCAGCCAGGCGTTGTCGATCGTGGGCGATGGAGGGCGGAAGCGAACCCAGCGAAGCCCGCGGACGGGAACCTCGAGCGGCTCTTGACGGCGGAGCTCGAGCGTGGCTTCGGAGCCTTCGATTCGAAAACCCTCCGCCTTCAGTCGGCTGCCGTCGGCCAGCCCCACGCTCACGGTCGGGCCCTGGATCGCCGCCGGCTCGGTCGCTTCGATGCGGGTGATCTCCGCCCGAGGAACACTTTTGGATTCACCGGCGACGAGCAGCGTCAGCGTCTCGGCAGTAATCGCCTCGAGCTCCGCTGCGTAGGGTTCGCCGGCGACGGGCGTGACGCGGACCGCCAGACCGGCGGCCATCGCCGAGCCTGCGAGCGTGGGAATCGCCAGCAGAAATATCGCCACCATCCGGTTCAAGATCATCGACAGCCCGTGCGACCCGCGTGCGAAACGGCCAGCCGCGGCCCGGACGCTCCGAACCGCTCGACAAACCAGTCTAGGCCTGTACGAGCGGCGGGTCGAGTTGCGTTTGCGCTCTCCTGAGCCGAAGGCGCTAGCCTCGGGCCCGATCCGGTTCGTCCCGGGTGAAAACTTTGTCCCTAGCGATGCGCAACCACCCAGGGCAACCCATTCCGCGACACGACGGAACCCGCGGCTAGCGCCGTCGGCTCAACAGAACACGCGCCCGGCGGCTGATGAAATGTGCAGGCCCATGCGTCAGCCTAGCGGGCGGGGCTGGCATCCACGGCCGCGGCGGTGCGGCTGCGCTCGACCGAACCGAGCGGCATTGCCCCGTCGACGTCATCGGGGTAGAGCGACCAGACGGGGACGTCGCGGCGAATCTCCTGCATCAACTTGGCTTCCGCTTCGGCGACCTTTTGAGCCTGGATCTTCTTGCGGAGCTCGTCCTGAAGCTCGCCGAGCGGCGTGACTCCCGCTTCCTCGCGGTCGAGGACTCGGATGATGTGGTAGCCGTCGGCGTCTTCGATCCGCGGGCTCATCCGGTTCAGCGGCAACGAGAAAATTTGTTCGTCGAGGACCTTCGAGGCCAGGCTTCCCTGCCGCGTCCAGTCGTGCAGCCCCCCGCTGGCGGCGAGCGGCTCTTGGGAGCGTTCCTTGGCGACCTTCTGCATGTTCCCGCCAAAGTAGGCTTCGCGGCCCATGTCCGAAATGGCGCGATCGGCCTCCTGCTTGTTGGGAAACCGGGAGAATAGCACCGTCAGTTGTTCCCATCGCGCTCGAGCCGGATGGCTGAACTCCTCGCGGTGTTTTTCGTAGTACGCCCGCAGCTCGTTGAGGGTCACCGCGGGATCGCGGGGAACCAGTTTTTGGATGTAGACCGCGCCGAGCATCTTGTCCTGGTATTCGTGCTCGAGCGTCTTCAGCGAGCTGCCGCTCTCGCGGAGCTTTGCGTCGAGCTCCTGAATCGAGTTCAGCTTCGATTCTTCGAGCATCCGAGGAATCTCACTCTCGTAAAACGCCCGGCGGGCCTGAGCGGCGATCTTTGTCTGAGCCTCGCGGCGCTGCTCGGCCGATGACGCGCCAACTTGGCTCATCATAAAGGCGTGGCCGAGCATCTTGGTTTGGATGGTTTGGGCGAGCAGCGCCCGGAGTAATCGGAGGCGAAGAATCTTCAGCTGTTCCGGCGGGATCTGCGAGATGTCCCCCTTGGCGAGCTGCATGATCCGGCTTTCGATCTTGGGCATCAAGTCGCCGAGCAAGATCGGATTGTCGCCGACGATCGCCAGTAGCGTCGACGGCTCGGTCGGCAGCTCCATCGCTTGCAGCTGGGCGAGCTGAGCTGGCGAAAGTTCCTGGGCGACCGCCCGCCCGGTGGCTTCCGCGAGCAGCACATCGCCGAGGCTCGGAGCGGCCACGGTCAGGGCAGCCACTCCAAACGCGACGGACAAGGCAACGGAGCGTGGGCAGGGTCTGCGGACCGGCTTCATGAATCGTTGACGCTGCGCGGGGATCGGCGGGACCGGACGAACGAGCCGGCCGCTTATAGAAGCCCCCTCAAACCGACCGCAAGACCGATCGCGCCAGTTCCAACCAAGCGTCGCCCCCGCGGGGATCCCCGCTCGCTTCCTCGGCCGGGATGTAGGCCCGCGACTCGTCGACGATCCGCACCGGGTGGGGCGCGGACCGCTTGAGCGCCTCGATCCGCTCGCGGCTGCTGTACCGCAGAACGAGAAAGTCCCGCTCGATGGCGATCGCCGCGATTTGCCAGATGGCCGCGTCGAGCCGCATCTCGGCAACCTCCAGCAATCGCTCCACGGGCCGCGGCGGCACACCAAAGCGGTCGAGCATCTCGCTGCGAATCTCTTCGATCGCGCGGTAATCGTCGAGCCTCGCGATGCGGCGATAGAGGTCGATCTTGTGCCGCAGGTCGGGGACGTACTCCGCCGGCAGGAAGGCGGCGACCGGCAGATCGATGTCGACATCGGCCGAAAGCCGCGGCGGCAGGTTCTGGGCGCGGCGGACCGCGTCCTCGAGCAGCTGGCAATACAGCTCGTACCCGATCGCCGCGATATGGCCGCTCTGCTGGGTGCCGAGCAGATTGCCCGCTCCGCGAATTTCCAGGTCGCGCATCGAGATCGCAAACCCGGCTCCCATCTGGCTGAACTCTTCGATCGCCCGCAGCCGCTTGCTCGCTTCGGGAGTCAAATGCTTGTGTTTGTCAACCAGCATGTAGCAGTACGCCTGATGCTTGTACCGCCCCACGCGACCGCGGAGCTGGTGCAAGTCGGCCAACCCATAGCGGTTCGCTTCGTCGACAAAGATCGTATTGGCATTGGGGATATCGAGCCCGCTTTCGATGATTGTCGTCGCCAGCAGGATGTCGTACTTGCGATCGATAAAGTCGATCATCACCTGCTCGAGCTCACCTTCGCCCATTTGGCCGTGACCGATCCCGATCCTCGCTTCCGGCACGATTCGCTGCAGCTTGTCTGCCAGCGTCCCGATGTCGGCGATCCGGTTATGGACGAAGTAGATCTGTCCGCCCCGGTTCAGCTCGCGGACCACTGCTCGGCGAATCAGCCTCTCGTCCCACCGCGTGACTCGCGTCTCGACGCTCAATCGCTCCGCCGGAGCCGTCTCCAAATTGCTGATGTCGCGAACGCCCACCAGCGCCATGTGGAGCGTGCGGGGAATCGGAGTCGCCGAGAGAGTCAGCACGTCAACGTTGGAGTGTTTGGCCTTGAGCCGCTCCTTGATCGCCACCCCGAAGCGATGCTCCTCGTCGATGATCACCAGCCCCAGATTGAAGAACTCGACCGCCTTCGACGCCAAGCGGTGCGTTCCAATCACGATGTCGACCTGTCCCTTCTTGATCTTCGCCATGGTTTCCCGCTCTTCGGCCGAGTCGGCAAACCGGTTGAGGCGGCCGATGTCGAAGGGAAACTCGGCCATCCGGCTGCAGAACGTGTGGTAATGCTGCTCGGCCAAGACGGTGGTCGGCACGAGCACGGCGACCTGAAACCCGCTGTCGACCGCCTTGAAGGCCGCCCGCATGGCGACTTCGGTCTTGCCGTAGCCCACGTCGCCGCAGATCAGCCGATCCATCGGCCGCGGCGTTTCCATGTCACCCTTGAGGGCGTGGATCGCGGCCAACTGGTCGTCGGTTTCGGTGTATGGAAAACTGGCATCGAACTGCCGCTGCCAATCGCTGTCAGCATCGAACGCCAACCCCGATCGGGTCCGCCGCTCGGCTTGGATCTCAAGCAGCTCCGAAGCCATGTCGGTTACCGCTTGCTCGGCCGACTGGCGGTGTTTGGCCCACGATTGGCCGCCGATCTTGGCCAGCTTCGGTCGGCTGCTCCCGCCACCGACGTACCGCTGGATCAAGCCGATCCGGTGGGCGGGCACGAAAATCTTCGTCCCCCCATCGAACTCGACGACCAGGTGCTCCTGCTGCTGGCCTTGTTTTTCGATCCGTTTGATGCCGCGATAGAGTCCAATGCCGTGCGAGAGGTGGACGACGAGATCGCCTGGCTCGAGCTGCAAAAAACTGTCGATCGGCTTGCTCTTCGCCCGCACTTTGCGGCGCCGCACCGGACTGCGGTGAAACAGCTCCGCACCGGTCAGGACCAGCACGCCGCCGCGCTGGCGATCGATGTCGTCGGTGATCCGAAACCCGCCGCTCAAATCGGCCACCGCGATCCGCAGCCGTCCGCCAGTGGCCGCATCGGTCTCCCGCAGCAGCTCGCCCATCCGCTCGGAGTCGGCCGGCGTGTCGGCGACCACGATCACGCGATGGCCGGCCGCGACCGTATCGACACGAGCGCGAATTTGGTCGAGCTCGCCGGTAAAGCTCTCGACCGACGCGGTCGGTAACTGGATCACGCGTCCGCCGGCCTCCTCTGCGCCCCCCGCCGACGCGCGCCCCGCCGACGCGATCACCGGAGGCAGATCGGCGGCAAGCGCGATTCGCCTTCCGCGGAGGTCTTGCAACAGCTGCTCCCAAGTCGCGAACCGCTCAGGGTCCGCGACGCGGCTGCGGAGCGTTTCGGCCGCCTTGCGGCACCGCTCGGGATCGATGACAAGGACCGCGGTCGCTTCGTCGAGGTATTCGGCGATCGAGCCGTTCTCGCGTTGAGCCGTCCCGAATGCCGTCACCTCGAACGCCGTGAGCGACTCGGTGCTCCGCTGGCTCGCCGGGTCGAAATGGCGGATCGACTCGATCTCGTCATCGAACAACTCGACCCGCACCGGCTCGGTCTGGTCGGGAGGATAGACGTCGAGAATCCCGCCGCGCTGGCAGAACTCGCCCGGCATCTGAACCGCCGTCGTGGCGTGGAACCCGGCTTCGGCCAGCCACCGCTGAAGGCCTTCTAGGTCGATGCGAGCGCCGACGCTGAGCATCCGCGAGGCGGCGGCAACGCTTTGCAGGCTGGGGACCGCTTGCATCGCCGCCGGGACATGGGCGCAGACGACCGTGGGCGCGACTTGTCGCTCGTCACCGCTGGCTCGCCGTCGCAGCGTTTGCAGCACGCGGAGCCGAGCCGCGTAATCGTGATCGCGAAGGCTTTCCGGATCGCCCGAGCTGGCCGACAGCGGCAGCGTCACCGCGTCGGGAACGCCCATCGCGGCGAGATCGGTCGCCACGATGTCGGCGTCGGCTGGCTCCGGGAGCAGGATCAGCAGCGTGTCGAGCCGCGCCGCGTGGATCAGCATCGCGGCGGCCAGAGCTCGAACCGTGTCGCGGACGCCTCCGAGCCAAATTTCCTCTTCCCCCGACCAGCCGGCAAGCTGCTGCGGGAGCCCCATCGATTCGCCGACCCACTGGGGAAGCGCAGCGATCTCCGCCGCTCCCAGCGGAGTCGTCGCTATCGCACCTTCGATCACGTCGCTCAACCGGCCTCTCCCCTGGTTTACCGCCCCCACCCACTCTTCGCCGCACCCGCTGGTCACTCCCCCTTATCCGCATTTATATTGCCCGGCAAACCAATTCCCCACCCCCGAAACTCATGCAAAACCGATTGCTCCATGACACTTCGCTTTGGCATTGTCGGCTGCGGTATGATCGCAAACTTCCACGCTCGCGCGCTCCACGACGCCGCCGGTGCGGAATTGGTGGGCTGCTACAGCCGTAGCCAAGAGAGCGCCGCGAAGTTCGCCGCCGAGCACGGTTGCCGGACTTTCGACTCGCTCGAAGCGATGCTGGCCGACCCGGAAATCGACGCCGTCGCGATCTGCACGCCGAGCGGTGCGCACCTCGATCCGGCCGTCGCCGCAGCTGCCGCCGGCAAGCACGTGATGGTCGAAAAGCCGCTGGAGATCACTCCCGAGCGGTGCGACGCGATCATCGAAGCCTGCGACGCCGCCAAGGTGAAGCTCGGAGTCACGTTCCAAAGCCGCTTCCATCGCTCGAGCCAACTGCTCAAAGGAGCGGTCGAGGCCAACCGCTTTGGCCGGATCACGCTCGGGGACGCCTACGTCAAATGGTTCCGCAGCCAAGAGTATTACGACAGCGGAGCTTGGCGTGGGACGTGGAAGCTCGATGGCGGCGGAGCGCTGATGAACCAGGCGATCCACACGGTCGACCTGCTGCTGTGGGTGATGGGGCCGGTCGCCGAAGTCTCCGCGATGGTCGATACCGCCACGCACGAGCGGATCGAAGTCGAAGACGTGGCGGTGGCGACGGTCAAATTCCGCAACGGAGCCCTGGGCGTCATCGAAGCGACCACGACCGCCTACCCGGGAGCGCTCAAGCGGATCGAGATCTCAGGGAACCGCGGCAGCGCGATCCTCGAGGAAGAAGACCTCAAGCAGTGGGACTTTGCCGACGCGACCGAGGAAGACGCCAAAGTCCGCGAAGAAATGCAAGGCAAGACCAAGACCGGTGGCGGGGCAGCCGATCCGGCGGCGATCGGACACCACGGCCACACGATGGTCTTTGAAGATTTCGTCCGCGCGATCGAAGCCGATACGGTCCCCGTGACCGATGGTCGCGAAGGCCGCCGCAGCGTCGAGCTGATCAACGCCATCTACCAAAGCGCCCGCGAAAACCGCACGGTCAAACTGTAAGCAAGCGCTATTTTGGATCTGCGCGCATGCCTCTTATAACATCACCCTACCCCCGGGAGGGTCGGGCTCTCAGGCCCGGGGAGGGTTGGCGAAATCCGTCGTTCACCAGCGCCTAAGTTCGCGGTTCGCCCTCCCCGCTCGTTCCTCGCGACCCTCCCGGGGGGAGGGTATCGAATAGGTTTTCCGACAGACCCTAAAGCCGCGGGCGACTTGGGCCGATAGTATCTACCAGTGCAATCGCCATAACTCGCAGCGAAGGCACAACCGCGAGATGCCTCGCGTGACTCAGCTTGACTGATCGCCAACGGTTTCCTAACCTGCGCAGACGATTCAACGACGGCGACGTGGCCAAGCGGCTAAGGCATCGGATTGCAAATCCGACATCCCGGGTTCGAATCCCGGCGTCGCCTCTTTGACGTGCTTTGAAAAACCTCGGTTTCCCCAGCGGAAGCCGAGGTTTTTTCGTTTCTGCATCGGCAAGGCGAAGGTGATGGACTCGATCGCAACAATCGCGGGCTGGCTGCTGATTCTTTGGGCGCTGGCGGAAGTCTTCATCGAGGTCCTCTTTCCGCGTGCCCTCAGCCCGCCGCTGGGAAGTCTCCTCTGCCGGGTCGCTCAGCGGATCGCGGCGGGGCTGTGGCGGGGCGGAGCCGGTTGGCAGCGAAAGCTAACCTCCCTCGTCGGCCCCCTGTTGGTCATCACCCAGATCCTCAGCTGGGGACTCCTGCTGTGGCTCGGCTTCGCCCTAATCGCGTGGCCCAGAATGGGCGACACGATCGTGGCCTCCGGACAATCCGAGACGCCCACCGACTTTTTCTCGGCGATGTACGTGATGGGCTATGGTCTGACCACCCTCGGCGTCGGCGACCTGGTGCCCAAGAGCAGCGGGATGCGGATCCTGTTCATCGCCGAAGCGGCCGTCGGGTTCAGCGTATTGACGCTGGTGATGACCTACCTCATGTCAGTCTACGGAGCGATCGCCGAACGGAATCGGATTGCGCTGCTGATTGATACTGCCACCGGCGGCAGCGGAGATCCCTACGAGTATCTACGAGAATCGCTGTGGCTTCCCCACGAGACAAAGCTCCGCACCGAGGATGAGCTCGCCGACGCGCTGATCGCGATCTATGAATCGCACCAGTTCTATCCCGTGCTGCACTACTTTCGGTTTCCCGAGCCCGCCTACTTGTTGCCGCGGATGCTCTACTTTTCTCTCGAAGTCGCCACCGTCGCCGAAGTCATTCGCGCGACCGAGGGCGAAGCGAGCGGCCGTCGCTTCACCGCGTCGAGCCGCTTGTGGCCGGCGTCGAATCAGCTGCTGACCGAAGCGGCGTCGAATTTCTCGCGCCGCCGAAGCGACGGACCGCGGTGGGATGTCGAGATCGCAACGCTTCGCGACTATTTGCAACGCTGGCAGGCGGTCCAGCAGCGCCAGGACGTGGAGTTGGAGTCGCTCGTCTCACAGTACCAGGAGCTGCGGGAGCGGTGGCTCGCTCCGCTCCAGACGGTCGCACGCTCTCAAGGTGCCGAGCGGATGCTCGTCGAGCAACTTGCCAGGAGCGCACGCGGCGAGGATTCTGCTGAGCCGTAGGCGCTAGCCTCGGGCCCTACTTCCGCTTGCCTCGCTCAACCCGCCGCTGCAAGCCGGACATGCAGCTGAGCATCGTTTGCCGCAACTGCTGTGACTGCCAGCGATGACTGCGGACTCCCCGCCAGGCAGCGTTCACCGCCTGCTGCACATCGGGGGCTTCGGCGATCACTTCTTCGAGGACTTCAAACTCCTCGGTACCCTCGGGATTGCCGCCCGGTTTGTCATTCAACTCGCAGATCTCTTTGGCGAGCTGTTCGATGGTGAGATTGTCGACGGGCATTCCTCACTCCTGCCGCGGGAGCCGGCAAAAGTTCGGGATACTATCGCTGCCTCGAAATGCTCGCAAGGACCATACCCCGACAGAGAGGTGGGGTTAGGCGTTCTGAATTTCCCGCCAGTTCAGGTCATGCGGCATCACACCCTTTTGGACCGAAACCGCAGCCGCCAAGCCGGCCGCTTCCCCCATCGGCACCGAGTTGCCGGTGACGCGATAACTCGAGTGGGCGATGAAATCACCGCTAATGCAACGCCCGGCCATCAGCAGCCCATCGACATCGGCTGCCACCAATGCGGGGTAGGGAATATCGTAGGGCCGCGCACCACCCTTTTTAAATTCCTGATCGATCTGCTTATGTCCCAAATCGTTCAGAGCGTGGACGTCGATTCCAAATTTCGCGCGGCAGACCGCCTGGTCGTGCCGCAGGCCGGTTGCCAAATCGGAAGCGGTGATGTGATAGCGACCACGGATTCGGCGGCCTTCGCGGACGCCGATCTGCTCGGCGGTGGCGACGACGGCGAGATCCTGCCAAGCGCCTCCGAGCTTTCGCAGCCCCGTGACGATCTCGTGGATTTCTCGCCGCGCGCGGATCGTCGCCTCGGTGATCGCACCGGCGTCGAAAGCCGAAACGCCATACTCGTGATTCGTCATCAGCGAATAGATGCCGCTGTGCAAGTGCCTCAGCGTGGGAGCGCGATACGAGGGTTTCACCCCGTTGGCTTCCATCAGTTCAAGCAACCGACGCTTGGCTTCGGAACCGGTGCCGCGAAGATAGGGGCGGACCGCTTCGGGATCGACGCCGCTGAGCAGCGCAAGCATCGACATCGGTTGGCACTGGCAGTCGGTTCCCACGCCGACATCAAAGCCGCACCCGGCGTGAGCTGCCAAATCTCCATCACCGCTGCAGTCAATGAATCGTTCGGCCAGCCAGGCTTCTCGGCCTGACTTGGATTCGGTCAGCGCGGCAATCAAGCGGCCCGAGTCATCGGTGACGGCGCCGACCAACCGCGTATGCAAGCGGATCTTGACCCCCGCTTCGACACAGAGCTCCTCGAGCACCAGCTTCGCGATCTCCGGGTCGTAGACGGTGCCGCTCGAATGTTTTGCAGCCGCGCTGCCACGGGTGGCAAATTCCGCCAGCAGTTCCGCCATGACGCCCGACTTATTCTCGGAATCGAGAATTTTGGTCAGCAATCCAGCCGTCCACACGCCTCCGAGACAGCCCGCCACATCGATTAGCTGCACCGAAGCGCCCGCTCGAGCTGCCGCCAGTGCAGCACCAATCCCCGCCGGGCCACCGCCACAGACCAGCACGTCGCTGGTTCCGACGATCGGGATCGCTCGCGGCTGCTCGATCAACTGTCGCTGGTCGGCCGAGACTTGGCCGCCGGTGCGGATCACTTCGCCGGACTGGAGATTGGGATACGAGGGAAACTGCGAAGTCGTCCCAGGTGCCGTTTCACCTTCGCCTGCCGCAGCAGCCAGTGCTCCGGAGCCCAACAACCCTCCAGCGGTGACGTGCAGAAAACCGCGACGAGTCGAGACGAACTTCTCGGGACGATTCACGGCTGCAAGCTCCACTGTCGGCGTTGCCCCCAGGGTCCGGGGCGGATGTAAATGTCTGGCACACATTCTAAATCCCCGAGTCGGGGCGGTGGGCCGAGGACCGTGGTATCAGTCGGTTCCGGAGGCCAGTCGAGGCGCTTCCGCTGCGAACTCGCGGTGCCGCTCCGCAATCTTCGCTGCCTCGCTATCCCCGCGGTGGAGGATCAAGCGATAGTTGAACGCGAGCGGCTGGTCCCGCGGGAGGAGCACCGGCTGGCGTCCTGGCCAAGCCGCATTCTGCATGCTGCGACGCTCTCGCAAGATCCAAGGTTGCACGTAACCAGGCAGCGACGGATGGGTGAGAATCGCGACGCCGCTGACTTCTTCAGCCTTGGTGGTGCTGCCAGGGTTTTGGGAGCCGATCGCATAGCTGCCGACCATATCCATCCAGGGGCCAGCTTCGACCTGCAGTGTCTGAGGCTGGACCTCGCCTCCGCTGGAGACGAACCGCAGGTCGTGGGGAAGCGTGATCCGCGTGCAAAACCCTCCGTAGCCTTTCTCATCTTCGGAGCCACCGATCTTCAACTGTTCGACGAGTGGCACAAGGCGGAAAGAAAAATCGATCGCCCGCTGATCCGGCTTCGCAGGATGGATTCGAATGACCGCAGTCTCGTCGACTAGCGGTGTCATCTCCCCGCGATTGTCGACGATCCTCGGCGACTTCCAATGCACGCGGAGTCGGAGTTCCGCCGTTCCGTCGTCGCATACCTGCGTGTCGACCGTTTGGACGTCCCACACGAAATCTTCGCAGACCCAAGGGTCTCCCGCCCGCTTCTCTCCCACCCATACCTGATGCCAGGCCCAATAGATTCCTCGATGGTGGAGATGATCGGCGGGAAAATCCTCGCTAAGAACATTGCCGTCCAAATCGTACAACGGGTGGACGTAATGCGAGCGGGGGTATTTTTCATCCTCCGACTTCACCGCGCGCTGATAAAACAAGACCTGCTGATCCCCCTCCCGGACCAGCACCCCCTGCTCGTCCTCGGAGAAGCTAAACCCCGCGGGCTGCTGAGCGGTGAGTGGCGAAGGGAGAAGGGCGAGCAAAAACGGAATGCAGAACAAGCCAAATTTCATTGGGGTCTGCCCGTGGTATGGGAGTGACGTAGCGGTAGGATTGAAACGCAAGCTTAATGCTCCACCGGGGGCGAGGTCCAGCAAGCCGAAGAGTCGAGGGAAACTTGCGGTGCCCTCGCCTCAGTGGTGGGAGGAAACTGGCCATGAGTCATGAGCCGCTCACTCCGCTCTCGCGACTGAAAGCCGCCCACACGCCGCAGGCGGTTCGGGAACGGCTGCAGAAGGGGCCCACGCACAGTTATTTGCGCGACTTCGTCTATGGCGCGATCGACGGGGCGGTGACGACGCTGGCGGTCGTTTCGGGAGTCGCGGGTGCAGAGCTTTCGGTCGGCGTGGTGATCGTGCTCGGCGTGGCCAACTTGATCGCCGATGGGTTCAGTATGGCAGCGAGCAATTACTTGGGAACGCGAGCCGAGGAGCAGGTCCGGGAGCGGGCGCGGCGAATCGAAGAGGAGGAGATCGAGCGTTATCCCGAAGGTGAGCAAGAAGAGATCCGACAGATCATCCGCGGCAAAGGGTTCGAAGGGGACGATCTCGACCGGGCGGTGGAGATCATTACGTCAGACCGCCGGCGGTGGGTCGACATGATGCTGACCGAAGAACTCGGGCTCTCGCTCGAAGGACCCTCACCGCTGCAAGCCGCCGCCTCGACGTTTGGAGCTTTCGTGATCGTCGGCTGCATTCCACTGCTCCCCTTTATCCTCCAGTTTCTCGTGCCTCCCGCAGTGACTCAGCCGTTCCTTGCGAGCATGCTGATGACGGCCGCCGCCTTTTTCGGTGTCGGCGCCGCCAAGGCCCGGTTCGTGGAACAGAAATGGTACTGGTCGGGGCTGGAGACGTTGTTCGTCGGCGGTGGAGCAGCCGCGCTCGCCTACGCGATCGGCCGCTTGCTCGGCGGCTTGGCGTGAGCCGCGGAGCGGTGCAGGGCGGAACGCGTCAGCCCTGGGGCGGGCGGACTTGGTTCTTCGAGTGCCCAGACTGCTCGAGATCTCGGAGATTTCCGAGCGTCGTCTCCGCGATGCTCCGCAGGGCGTCGGCGGTGAAGAAGGCTTGGTGGCCGGTGATAAGAACGTTGGGAAAGCTGATAAGCCGGGCCAGCACGTCATCGGCGATCACTTGTTCCGAGAGATTCTCGAAAAAGTAATCCCCTTCCTCCTCGTAGACGTCCAGTCCCAGCGAGCCGATCTGCCCCGATTTCAATCCGTCGACCACCGCCTTGGTGTCGATCACCGCTCCGCGGCTGGTGTTGATCAGCATTACTCCACGCTTCATTTGAGCGATCGCTTCGGCATCGATTAAGTGATGCGTCGCGGGCGTCAGTGGGCAATTCAGGCTGATGACGTCCGACTCGGCCAACAACGTCGACAAGGGAACGTAGCTCATCCCCAGCCCCTGGCACTCGGCGTTCGGATAGGGGTCGTGCCCGAGCAAACGGCAACCGAAACCGGCCATGATCCGCGTGAACACCGTTCCAATTTGGCCGGTTCCAACGATCCCCACCGTCCGCCCGTGGAGATCGAAACCCAGCAGACCGCTCAGCGCAAAGTTCCCCTCGCGGACCCTCGCATAAGCCCGGTGGATCTTGCGGTTGAGCGCCAAGATCAGCCCCGTGGTATGTTCGGCGACCGCGTACGGAGAGTAGGCCGGAACGCGGACGACTTGCATCGAGAGCCGTTCCGCGGCCGCGAGGTCGACGTTGTTGAATCCCGCACAGCGAAGGGCAATCCGCCGCGTTCCCCCTTCGGCCAAACGCGGCAACACCGAGGCGTCGAGACGATCATTGACAAACACGCAGACCGCATCGAACCCATGGGCCAATTCAACCGTCTCGGCGGTCAATCTTGGCTCGAAAAAGCTCAGCTCGTACTGATAAGCCTCGTTCGCGGCTTGCAAAAAATCGCGATCGTATGGTTTGCTGCTGAAGACGGCGATCTTCAATGGAGAACTCCCGATGGTTGAGCGGAGCGGAGGTTGCATCGCGAGTGGGCGTCCACACTGGAGCATCGCGGGGCGGCACAGTCGTTTAACGGCAAGCCGCAGGCGTCGGTGTTTTAAAGTACAGTCGCCTGCGGCTTGCCGTTAAACGATCTTTCCGCGAACTTGCTGCTGCAGAACATGCGACGAACGCCGTCGGCTCAGGGAATTCTGCCAGACCCGAAGCCCCTCGCGAGGACATGATGCCCGAAACGACTGATCGAGTCAGCCTGGATGATTTTCAAAAACTGGAGATCCGCGTGGGGCGGGTTGCCACGGCGGAGCCGTTCCCCGAAGGCAAGTACTCGACTCACATCCTGCAGATCGACTTCGGCGGCGAGCTGGGCACGAAAAAGTCCTTGGCCCGCTTGGCACCGAACTACGGTCACCCGGAACTCGTTGGGCGGCAAGTCCTGGCGGTCGTCAACTTTCCACCGCGGCAGATCGGAAAGCACCGCTCGGAGGTCCTCACCCTCGGCGTCTCCGACAGCTCCGGCAACGTCGTGCTCATCGCCCCCGACCAGGATGTGCCGCTCGGCAGCCGCCTGCACTGATCTGGCCTGAACCAGAACTGGCCAGCACTAGTCTGGTACGTCGGTTGCCGCCGACATCAGGAGCCCCCGCAGTAGGAGCACGTCGCGTTGAACGAGCATGAGCCAGCCGCCCCCACCGATTCGCGACCGACCAGGAACCGCCGTCGGCGGCTCTTCTGGCTGGGGATGATCCCGACGCTGCTCGCGGTGATGGTGGGGAACCTGGCTGGCTTGGGAACGTTCACCTTTGGATACGGGCAGGGCTGGAGTTATCTGAGCAACGATCCCGCGGCCTGCGCCAATTGCCATGTGATGCAAGGGCATTTGGATTCCTGGCAAAAGTCCAGCCATCGCCACGTCGCCGTTTGCAACGACTGCCACTTGCCGCACGATCCGATCGGCAAGTGGGTCACCAAAGCCGACAACGGATTCTTCCACTCGTTGGCCTTCACGCTGGATAATTTTCACGAGCCGATCCAGATCAAACCGCGCAACAAGCGGGTCGCGCAAAGCTCCTGCCTGCATTGCCACGGCGACTTCGTGCACGAAATGTTTCCCGCTGAGGCGGGAGGCGAGCTGCTCTCGTGCGTGCACTGCCACAGCGATGTCGGGCATGCCTTGCGATGACCCTCGACCATTGAAGCTACGCCTTGAAGCGACGGAGCCGTTTTCGCCATGAGTGATTCTGTGAACCAGCCGCCGGCCGACGCCACAGAAACCGACCACACAGAAACCGACCGGAAGGGGCGGCGGATGCTGTGGCTCGGCGGACTGCTCGTCGTGGTGGCGCTGATCACGTTCGGTGTGACCGCGGTGCTCGTGACGATCTTCCAGCACCGCCAGGAAGCGCGCACCCCTTTTGTGCGACTGGTCGAAGTCAATGAGATCAGCACCGATCCGGTTCCCTGGGGTGTGAACTGGCCGCATCAGTTCGACAGCTACCGCCGCGCGGTCGACCAGGAAGAGACCGAATTCGGCGGCTCAAGCGCGATCTCCGCCAGCAAACTCGAGCAGGATCCGTGGTTGCGACGGTTGTACGCTGGCTACGCCTTCAGCCTCGATTACCGCGAAGCCCGTGGCCATGCTTTTATGTTGTATGACCAGGAAGTCACCGAGCGGGTCACTAAGCGGTCGCAGAGCGGCGCTTGTCTGCATTGCCACGCGTCAATCATCCCCACGTACCGGCGAATGGGGCTCGAAGCCCGCGGCGAACCGGCCGACGCCGACGCTTTGGCTGAGGACTTCAACTGGCCCGCCGTGATGGAAGGTTTCCGGATCGCCAGCACGCTCGATTACGCCGTCGCCCATGCGGAGCTGCTCAAAACGCCCGACGGCACGCCCGGCGAAAACCTTCCACTGTTCCCCGGGGGAACGTCGACCGAACTTCCCACGCCGGCCAATGTTCCGAGCGAACCGCCAAAGCCCGACGACGATTCCGCATCGGGAGCCCCCGCGGGGAACGTGCCCAACGATCTCGTCCATGTCGGGGAGGGGCATCCGGTCAGCTGCATTGACTGCCACGAGCCGGATCGGATGCAGCTGCGGGTGACGCGACCCGGATTTTTAATTGGAGTCGCGGCGCTGGCCAACAGCGACGATCCGCTTCCGCATTTGCCGAGCATTCAGCGGTGGCGAGAGGGAAACCGCGAGGAGCCTTACAACCCTAATCTCCATGCCAGCCGCCAGGAGATGCGGAGCTTTGTCTGCGGCCAATGTCACGTCGAATACTACTGCGCCGACAAAGAGACGCTTTTCTATCCTTGGGACCGTGGATTAAAAATCGAGCAGATCGAGGAGACTTACGACCAACACCAGTTTCCCGACGGCCAAGACTTCTACGATTTTAAACATGGAGAAACGGGCGCGGAGGTTTATAAGGCGCAGCACCCGGAATTTGAACTCTGGAGTCAAGGCATCCATGCTCGCGCCGGAGTGAGCTGTGCCGATTGCCACATGCCCTACGAACGGCAAGGGGCGATGAAAGTCAGCAGCCACTGGGTCCGCAGCCCGATGCTGAACATCAACAATGCGTGCCAGCACTGTCATAACGTTCCCGAGGAAGAACTTCGCCAACGTGTCGCTACCATTCAATCGCGAACGAAAAAGCAGTTGGATCGCGCCGCGGAAGCGATGACCGACATGCTCGATGCGATCCGTGATGCTCAAGCCGCCGGCACCAGCGACGAGGAACTGGCCGAAATCTTTGAACTGCAAAAGAAAGCGATGTGGCGGCTCGACTTCATCAGCAGCGAGAACTCGAAAGGTTTTCATGCGGACCAAGAAGCCGTCAGGATTCTCGGCGAGTCCATCGACTATAGTCGCCAAGCTCAAGCCGAAGCGATCCGCCTGCGAGCCCCCGATGCTCCTCCCTCGGACCGCCGCATCGAACCGGTCCAAGGCGTCACCGAAGAATAGTAGACCGTTTGCAGGCGTCGTGACTCCGTTGTCGCAGTATCAGCCGCAACGCGCTAGCGTCCGGTTTTGCCGGGATTTGAAGCGACCGGGGGCTAGCGCCCTGCGGCTGATGAGATGCGGGAGGACAATCCCTCAGACTGGAAAGCCTGACGTACGTTTGTCCCCGCCCTCCGGGACTTTAGCGGCGTCTGAGCAAACTCGCGCCGATTCCGACGGCGACTCCGGCCAGGCCGGCGAGGATCCAGGGGCGATGCTTGGCTAGTTCCAGTTCGACGGAATTGTCGGTCGCCCGAGCATCGAAGCTGCCGTGAGCTCCGCGGTCCTCCGCCGGAGTTCGGTCCAGTGGCTCCCAGAGGTTGTGATCCCGGTCCGCCGCAACCTGCTCGTCGGTCTGCTGCGACTCGTAGCCAGTGTGGGCCAGCATCCGGTCCAGCAGTCCGGGGATCAGTTTCTGCCCGATCATCGCTTTGACCGTCGGACCGCCCACCCACAGTTCGCGACGGCGGTGGTGAGATGCCCAGTAGATCGCATCGGCGGCTACTTCGGGCTGAAAGATCGGAGGCACTGGCTGAGCTTTGCGAGGCAACCGCGATTTCACCCAACCGAACTGCGGCGTATTGACGGCCGGCATATGAACGGCCGTCAGGTGCACGTCGCTGCCGTCATGGAGCAATTCGCAGCGGAGCGAGTCGGTGAATCCGACGATCGCATGTTTGGCGGCACAGTACGCGGACTGCAGCGGGATGCTTCGATAAGCCAGCGCCGAGCCGACTTGGACGATTGTCCCTCGATTCCTAGGCAGCATCCGGCGGAGCGCGGCGAGCGTGCCATAGACGTAGCCCAGATACGTTACCTGTGTCACCCTTTCGAATTCTTTCGCCTCCATCTCCTTCACCGGGGAGAAGACCGAGAGCATCGCATTGTTCACCCAGACGTCGATCGGCCCGAGCCTGCGTTCGGCCTCGGCCGCCGCTTGCTCGACCGCTTCGGCATCGGAGACGTCGCAGGGGAGGATCAGGGCCTGTCCGCCGAGCCGTTCGATCTCTGCCGCTGCCGCTTCGAGCCCACCACGACCTCGAGCAATCAGCCCGACGCTGTAGCCTTCCTTCGCAAAACGCCGCGCCGCGGCTCGTCCAATCCCCGCCGAGGCGCCCGTAATCACCACCGTTCTGCTGCGGTCGCTTCTTCCGTTCATCGTGGTGCGCCTTGGGGAGGAGGGAGTGCCCGGCAACCGTCAATTTCCCAATCACCCTCCCCCCGGGAGAGTCGGGATGTCAGGCCCGGGGAGGGCTTGCGAAATCGAGCCGTGCGTAGCGGCTCAGCCTGATGGACTGTTCGTGCTGCGGGTGCCTGCAAGGCGGGTGCCAGCAGCGGGAGGAGCTGGCGCGTGGTCCGGGTTCGGCCCCGGCGGTGGTGTACATACCTCTGCACTCCTCAGGGTGGCCACCGGACAACGCGTTTGCGGCACCCGGTTTGCATCCCTTGCGGCACCCGGTTTACATCGCTTGCAGCGGTGGGCAGGGCAGCCAAAAAGGGGGCTAGGTGGCGGGGCCACTGGTCAATATTCGACCACTCGATGGATGCTGTTCATGCAGACGCTAAATTACGAGTCCGAGCGGCGGTCGGCGGAGCCCGAGTGGTGTGACCTCGGGCAGGAATTTTTGCCGCTGCAAGAGGAAATCGCCTACGCCGAAGAACTCCTCGATGCCCTAGACAACGACTGCTTTGACTTTGACTTTGACTTTGACTTTGACTTTGACTTTGAGGAGCGAGCGCCGAACCCGCTACAGATAGCGAACGTCGAGCGGTTCGCTGCGGGCGACGGCCAGGGCCGCGCAAAAACCTTCCGGAGCGTCGAGCGCCCGCAGCGACCAAGGCTCCCCCGCGTAGTCCGGATGCCGCATCGCCACCAGGGCTGAAGCGGGCCTCGCCTCGAGCGACACGTCAAAGCTGGTCAGCGAGAGCGTCAGCCCGGTGCCGATCGCTTTGACGATCGCTTCCTTACGGGTCCAGACGCGGAAGAAGGCTTCCTGGCGCACATCTTCCGGCAGCCTCTGGAAAGTCTCCCGCTCGACGGGCGAAAAGTGTTTTCGGACGATCCCATCCCGCAACTTCACCGGCCGCACTCGCTCAATATCGATACCGACGGGATCATCCACCGTCAGAGCCAACATCGCCAGTCGATCGGAATGGGCCAGATTGAATTGCAGCGACCGCCCCGTTCCCATGCGGTCCTCAACCGTCGGTTTCCCCTGGGCCGCGTAGGTAAACGCAATCCGGCCCGGATCCTTCTCCAAGGCGACGCCTAAAGTGCGGCGAAGCATTCCTCGGCCTACAATAAACCGCCGCCGGTCGCGGTCGCGAATCAACCGTTCGGCCCGCTTCCGCTCCTCTGCCGAGAGCACCTGAGCAAACGCGTCGAGCGGCTCGCCAGGCTGATCCAGGTCGAGAGTAATCACCCACACCGTCCCCGGTGCGAGCGACTTTCCTTCGAGCGGCATAGCAAGCCTCCATTGGCGTGACGCAGCTGCGGTGAGCTGTCGGGTGGTGGCGGGGAGTGGTCGCACAGCTCGCTCGTTCCCTTTCCCGGGACGCGTTGCCGCAACACGCCCCGCGTCGCCAGCGGTTAGACTACGCAGCTGATAAACTATCCGCTCGGCGATCGGAGCTGCATCCCCCGCGGCTCCCCTTGGTTCGCTGCAGCCTTCCCCGTTCCCACCAGTCCGCAGCGCGTCCCTCTCCTGCTGCCCACGACGTCACGAGCCCCGCTTCGTCTCCGTTGCGACCCGCCTACGTTCCGAAGACTCCGCCTACGTTCCGAGATCAGGTGCGCTCATGAAACTCGCTCTCCGATTGCTCTCTCTGCTTGGCGACGCGGGCGCAAGCCCCCGCGGTATCGGCCTCTGTACCGCGACGCTCCTGTTCCTCATCGGCCCCTCCGCCGCGGCCCAAGGCACCCTCGAGGCTCCAGAAGCCCCCAGGTCCGAGGAACCGCATAAGGGCCAAGCAGACCAGCCGCTTGAGTCGATCGCAGCGGTTCTCTCCCGTTCGATTTTGCCCGAAGGAATGGTGCTCGAGCAGGTTCAATCCTTCACCGAAGCTCGCGTCCCGGAGATGCCGCAGGTGGATTCGGTCGAGGAGTGGCAGCGTCACGCGGAGCGGATGCGGCGGCAAACGCTCGAGCGGGTCGTTTATCGCGGCGAAGCACAAGCGTGGCGCGACGCCAAAACGCACGTCGAATGGTTGGAAGAGATCGAAGGAGGAGCAGGTTATAAGATCCGCAAACTGCGTTTCGAAGCCCTTCCCGGACTCTGGATTCCCGCACTGCTTTATGAGCCACTCGAATTGCAAGGCAAAGTCCCGGTCGCGCTGAATGTGAACGGGCACGACTCCAGTGGTAAAGCGGCCGATTACAAGCAGATCCGGTGTATCAATCAAGCCAAGCGGGGAATGCTGGCCCTCAACGTCGAGTGGCTCGGGATGGGACAACTGAGCGGAGATGGGTTGCAACACTACCGCATGAACCAGCTCGATCTGTGTGGTACCAGCGGTCTGGCTCCCTTCTATCTATCGATGGTGCGGTCGCTCGACCTGCTCCTGGAGCATCCGCACGCCGATCCCGAACGTGTCCTGGTCGCGGGCCTTTCTGGCGGTGGCTGGCAGACCATCTTCATCAGCTCCCTCGACGAACGCGTCACACTCTCGAATCCTGTCGCCGGCTACTCCAGCTTTCGAACCCGCGCTCGCAACCTCTCCGACCTCGGCGACTCCGAGCAAACGCCGACCGACCTGGCGACGGTTACCGACTATGCCCAGCTGACAGCGATGCGGGCTCCCCGACCGACGTTGTTGACTTTCAATGCAAAAGACAACTGCTGTTTTGCGGCCGGTCATGCGATGCCGCCGCTGCTCGAAGCGGCGCGACCGATTTACTCGCTTTATGGCAAGGCGACGAATCTTGAGTTCCACGTCAACGAGGATCCAGGAACCCATAACTTCGAAATCGATAATCGTCAGGCCTTGTACCGAATGATTGGCCGTCACTTCTATGGCGACGCGGAGAATTTCTCCGCGGAAGAAATTGACTGTAGCGCCGAACTCAAGACTTCGGAGCAGCTCCACGTCGAGTTGCCCGAGGAGAATGCCACCTTCAATTCGCTGGCCACCGGCGTATTAGCCGCCGCTCGCCGCAACCTGGACGTTCCGCAGGATGATTCCCAGCTTGCCGACTGGCAGGAAGAGCGGCGGCAACGGCTCACCGAAATACTCCGCGCGCCGGCCTACTCCGCGGTGGAAGCGGAAAAGGCGGAGGAGACGGAACTGGAAGGAGGCACCGCGATCTGCTGGCGTCTGACAATCGAACAGACGTGGACCGTTCCAGCCGTCGAGCTGATTCCCAGCAATTCGAAACAGAGTTCGCTCCTGATCGCGGATGCGGGACGCGCCGCGAGCGGTGCGACGGCAACGCAACTGTTCGAGCAGGGGCATCGGGTTCTGGCCGTCGACCCGTTTTACTTTGGCGAATCCAAGATCCCGCAACGCGATTTTTTATACGCACTTCTCGTCGCCGCCGTGGGTGGGCGGCCGCTAGGAATCCAGTCGAGCCAAACGCGGGCCGTGGCGAAGTGGCTGCGGGAGCAAGCCGGCCAACCGGTGCAACTGGTCGCCGTCGGTCCCCGCACCAGCACGATTGCTTTGGCAGCCGCTGCACTCGCCCCCGAGGAGATTTCGTCGGTTGAATTGCACGGTGCATGGGACTCGCTCGACCGTCTGATCGAAGAGAATCAACCGGTGACCTTCGCTCCCGAACTGTTTTGTTTTGGACTGCTACCCGAGTTCGATCTGCCCCAGTTGACACGCATGGTGGCACCTCGGCCGGTTATGATCCATGAGCCTCAGGAAGCGGCTCAGCCGTAACCTCTGTCAGAAGACCCATAACGACATCCTCCCCCCGGGAGGGTAATGCCAAAAGGGAGTTTTCTGACAGATCGCTAGCCTCGGGCTTTCTCGCCCCCCAATTCCCGCTGCAGCACCCGCGGCTAGCGCCGTCGGCTCAGGGTTTTCATTCCACTTATTGCAAGGTTCAGCAATGATTTATGTCCGCAACACCATAGTGATTGCATTGACCTGCGTTTTTCTCTTGGCCGTTGGGGCCGGAACTGCGGATGCGGCGGAGGAGTCTTCCACGCTGCAGTGGAAGGCCGGGGCGGCCTCGGCCAAAATCACTCCCGACCGCCGCCTGTATATGGCGGGCTATGCGTCCCGCAAGGAGCCCGCGGAGGGAACCGAGCAGGACCTCTTCGCCAAGGCATTGGCAATGGAAGACCGCGAAGGAAACCGGGTCGTCTTCATCACACTCGACCTGATCGGTGTCTCGGAGTCGCTCCGGAGTAGCGTTGCGAGCCAAGTCGAAGAGCAGTTCCAGCTTCCGCCCGAGGCGCTGCTGATGAACGCCTCGCATACGCACTGTGGCCCGGCCTACGAACGGGACGATGCCCAGGATTATATGGCTTCGCTGAGCGAGACTCTCGTGGGCTTGGTCGGCCAATCGCTCGAGCGGCTCGAGCCTGCCTCGCTGCATTACAACTTTGCGCGTTGCAGCGTGGCAATGAATCGCCGCACTCCCACCGACGACGGCTTTCGCAATCATCCGAACCCCCACGGCCCAGTCGATCACACGGTGCCAGTGCTTCGCGTGAACGACGCGGACGGTGAACTCCGCGCGGTCCTGTTTGGCTATGCTTGCCACAACACGACCATGGGCTTTCAAAAATGGTTGGGCGATTACGCCGGCTATGCACAGGAATACCTGGAACAGGAGCATCCGGGCGTCACATGTCTATTTATGATGGGCTGCGGCGGCGATCAAAACCCGTACCCGCGCGGTGAACTGCACTATGCGAAGAAACATGGGCGGAATCTCGCCACCGCGGTCGAAGCCGCGCTGGAGGTCGGCCAGCGAACTCCGCTGCACCAGACACCGGTGACGGGAACGCTGCGCATGGCCTTTGAGACGGTCGACCTCGAGTTCGCAACGCCCGACCGCCCCGATTTCGCCTACCCGGTGCAAATTGTCCGCTTCGGAGACGATCTGCTGATGGTCGCTCTCGGGAACGAAGTCGTCGTGGACTATGCGCTGCGGCTTCAGCGGGAACTGGCGAGCGACGGAGGGCCAGCGGTCTGGGTAGCCGGCTATACGAACAGCTACTCCGGCTACATTCCAAGCCGCCGAGTGTTGCTCGAGGGGGGCTACGAAGCGCAAAGCCGGCCATGGCGACCGACGCTGGAGGAGCGGATCATCGCCAAGGTTCACGAGCTGGCGAAGCGGACCGCCGCGGCCCCCATTCCCTGAGCCCCCATTCCCTGAGCCCTAAACCCCGCCGCACCGAGAACGGCTTCGGCGGCCCCACACGCTGCGGACTGAGTTATAGTAGGCGCCACCGGCTGGCGAATGCGGAGACCGGATTAAGACCACCTGTCAACAGGAACGATACCCGATGCGAAGCAAACGAGACTGGCGTATTTCCCTTCTAACGTTCGCCACGTTGGCGATCCTGAACCTCAGCTCGACGGCATCCGCTGCCAATCCAGAGCCGCCGGAAGGTTTTGTCGCGCTCTTCAACGGCAAAGACCTCACGGGCTGGAAGGGATTGGTCGCCAATCCCGAAAAGCGTGCCGAGATGTCCGCTGAAGAACTCGCCAAGGCTCAAAAGGAAGCCGACCAGCGGATGCGAGACCACTGGCAGGTTGTCGATGGGGAACTGGTCTTCGACGGGAAGGGTGATAGCCTCTGCACGGCCAAGGATTACGGCGACTTCGAAATGTATGTCGACTGGAAGATCCTCGAAGGGGGAGACAGCGGCATTTATCTTCGCGGCAGCCCGCAGGTCCAGATCTGGGACACCCAGTTCGAAAACTATTTCCGGCACGGTGCGGACAAGGGCTCCGGTGCGCTTTGGAACAACAAAGACAATCCCCGCTTCCCCTTGGTCAAAGCCGACAATCCCGTTGGCGAATGGAACACGTTCTACATCAAAATGGTGGGAGACCGAGTGACCGTGAAGCTGAACGGGAAACTCGTCACCGATAATGTGGTGATGGAGAACGTTTGGAACCGCGAGAAGCCGATCTATCCCACGGGCCAGATCGAGCTGCAGAACCACGGTAACAAACTCTGGTTTCGCAACGTCTATCTTCGCGAGCTTGACGGCGAGTCCGCCTCCGCGACTGCGGCCAATTCAGCTGAGAGCGAAGTCATCAGTCCCAAGGACGAACCGATCAAGTTGTTCAACGGAAAAAACCTCGAGGGTTTCTATACCTACATCGAAGGCCACGGTTACGAAGACCCGAACAACGTGTTCACCGTCAAGGACGGCATGCTGCACATCTCGGGCGAAGGCTATGGCGGACTGATCACCGAGAAAGAGTACCGCGACTACCACATGGTCATTGAGTTCAAGTGGGGCGGAAAAACCTGGGGGAACCGCGAAGACCGCACCCGTGACAGCGGCGTCCTGATCCATTGCCACGGGCCCGACGGTGGTTTGGGTGGCAAATGGATGGCCTCGATCGAAGCCCAGATTATCGAAGGGGGCGTGGGTGACATCCTGGTCCTCAGCGGCAAGGATCCAAAGACGGGCGAAATCGTTCCCACCACGATGACCGCCGAAATCACCAAGGACCGCGACGGCGAGCGGGTTTGGAAGAAGGGTGGTGAGCGCGTCACCCTATCCAGCGGACGTATCAACTGGTGGGGGCGCGACCCGGACTGGGTCGACGAGATCGGATTCCGCGGCAAACAGGACGTCGAAAGTCCGCTCGGGGAATGGACCCGCATGGACGTGATCTGCGATGGCGGACATCTGCTCTATAAGGTCAACGGCGTTGTCGTCAACGAAGGTTTCGACGCGAAGCCCGATCACGGCAAACTGCTCGTCCAAACCGAACAGGCCGAGATGATCGTCCGCCGCTGGGAGTTGCTGCCCCTGAAGAAGGATTCCCCAGCGAAGTAAGCGGTGTTTCCAGCGACATCGAGCGCTGAGTCTGTTTCACCGCGATCATTCTTCCCCGCACCAACCGCCGGCGCTGCATCACTGCGGCGTCCGGCGGTTCATCTTTCACGTTGCCACCGGCGCTCTAATGCTTCTCAGAACCACGCTTCTCGTTAGCTGTTTACTCTGCGTCACGTCGACCATATCGGCCCAGCTCGCCGATCCCTGGAGGTCGCAGTACCAAGGGGACGATGCGACGGGCAAGCATGTCATTGCGTTGTGGCAGTTCTTGCCAGGCCAGGAACTCGAGGACTCTTCGGGGAATGACCACGCCCTGACGCTCCGGGGCGCCACCGTCGTCGCCGAGGGCAAATTTGGCGGCGGACTCCAGAGTGGCCGGGGCTGGCCGGTGGAGGACGTCCGGCATGCGGCTGTCGCCAAACACCACCCCGACTTGTCCCCGCGCGGCCCCTTCACGTTGGAAATGTGGATTCAACCCCACGCGGAACTGGAAGGTTATCCCGAAGCTTTTCTCATCGACAAGAAGTATGTATCCAACGACGACTATCAGCTGATTCTCGGCCGCGCCGATGGTCGGGGGACGCGGCAGTTGCACTTGGTGCTCGGGTTCGGGGACGATTCCGAATCCTTCTGGTCCCAGCGGCGATTGAATCTTGAGCCTGACCGCTGGCATCATTTAGCGGTGACTTACGATGCGGCCGGAACGGCAACCTTCTGGGTTGATGGTGACAATTACGGCTCCGACACGCATCCAGGACGCGGCAGTATTCATCCAGGAAACCGGGAACTTTCGATTGGCGACCGATTGGGAAGCCATTATCACGGATTTCCGGGGCTGATCGATCAGGTGCGAATCAGTCGCGGCGTGCGTGAATATCGGCCGGTCGCGGTCCTGCCGCTGAGCTCCCGCACGACGTTTCTCCGCATGGAGTCCGCGCCGTCGATCCAGTTTGAGGTCAAGAACCTTTCGGAAAACGCCTTCGATGACGCAGCGCTGCGTTTCTCTCTAGCGGGCGTACCGGACCAAGAGTTCAAGGTCGATTCGCTTCCGCCAGGCAAGTCGCTGACGTTGGCTTACAAGCTCGACACGCGGCTGCGCCCGGACCAGTACGAGCTGCGGGTCTCCATCGAAGTCCCAACGGGGGAGACGACGTATCAGAACACCGAGGTCTATCGAGTCGTGATCGCGCCTCGCGTTTCCAAGCAGCGGATGCCCGTGGTGATGTGGGGCAGCCCGGGTCGCGACGGATTGGCTGAGATGCAACGACTTGGGTTCACCCACTGTCTCGGTCTAACCGCCGACGATGGACGGATCTGGGAGGCTGGTGCGGCTGTGCAAGCCGTCAATGACGAGCGGCTGGCACGCGACCGAGCGTTTCTCGACGAAGCCTTGGCTCGGGGCGTGCGGGTGATGGCTTCGCTCAGTCCCGGTCGCTGGCTGGAGAGCCAGGAGGAACTGCTGCGCGTCGATCGCGAAGGTCAGCATTATGAACGGGAGAATATCGCCGCCTCGCTGCCGAAACTCAACGCCTTCGCTTTCAACGTCGGCGCTTCGGCGGCGAAGACCTGGGGCGAACACCCCGCGTGGGACGGTGCGCTGATCGGAACCGAGATTCGCGATGGTACCCAGCTCTCTTTCCATCCGCACGATCGCCAAGCGTTTCGCGAATTCGCCGGCTATGAGATCCCCGAAGCGGCGGTGCAGAAGCGGGGCGTTCCCTACGCCCAGGTGAGCGAGATTGGTAAGGATCGCGTGGTCCCGGACGATCACCCCCTGTACGTGTTCTACCGCTGGTTCTGGAAGCAGGGCGACGGATGGAATCCATTCCATTCAGCCGTTCACCAGGGACTAACAGGTTCGGGTCGAGACGATCTGTGGACTTTCTATGATCCCGCAGTCCGTGTTCCGAGCGTCTGGGGCAGCGGCGGTGAGATCGACGTCATCTCCCACTGGACCTACTCCTATCCCGATCCCATCCGCATCGGACTCGCCGCCGACGAGTTGTTCGCGATGGCCGCCGGTGCCGAGCACGATCAAGACGTCATGAAGATGACGCAAGTGATCTGGTATCGCTCCCAAACCGCGCCGCCAGAGAAGCCGTCGCAGCAAGCTGCAGCGTCCGCCGAAAGTGCCAGCCAAGATCCCGAGCAAGCTCCGTGGGAAGATTTCGATCCCTCGGCCCAGTACATCACAATCTCCCCGATGCACCTCCGCGAGGCGTTTTGGACCAAGCTCGCGCGCCCGATCCAAGGAATCATGTATCACGGCTGGGGATCGCTCGTCCCGAGCGATGGGACCAGCTCCTACCGATACACGCATCCCGAGACGCAGAATGAGCTGGCGCGCTTGGTGCATGAGGTCGTCGAGCCCCTTGGCCCCACCTTGAAGCAGATTCCCGCGGCTCCCAAGGACGTGGCGATGCTGGAGAGTTTTGCGTCGCAGATCTTCGCCAGTCGAGGCACGTGGGGGTGGGGCAACCGCTGGACGGGAGACGCCTGGCACGTGCTCCAGTATGCCCACCTCCAACCAGAAATCGTGTATGAGGAAACGATCAGCCGCGATGGCTTGGATCGCTTTAAAATCTTGGTCATGCCCAGCTGTGACGTGCTTCCGGCGAGCGTCGTCGAGCGTGTCAAGGAGTTCCAGCAGCGAGGCGGAATTGTCGTCGGCGATGAACGCCTCGCACCAGCCATTCGTGCGGATATCACCATGAAGTCCTACAACCGTACGAAGCGGGCCGACGAGGACAAGCAGGCATTGCTCGCCATGGCGGCGGAACTGCGGAAAGCGATCGACGCCAAGTACGCGCGCTTCAGTGATACGTCGAACCCGGAGGTCATCAGCCACGACCGTCGGTACGGCTCGACGGACTATGTGTTCCTGGTCAACGACCGCCGTGAGTTCGGTGACTACGTGGGGCACCATGGGATGGTCATGGAGAATGGGCTTCCGGCGGAGGCGACGCTCTCAATTCGTCGCGAGAGGGGCCACGTCTACGACTTGCTCGAGCGGCGTGAGGTCGCGACGGGGCGGGGCGAGCAGGGCACCATGGAAATTCCCGTATCGCTCGCTCCGTGCGGCGGCGGACTTTTCATGGTGACCGACAAAGCGATCGAACAGGTCGCGGTGCGCACCGCTTCGACCGCAAAGCCGGGGAGCTCGCTCAAGCTGCAGGTGGCGGTGGCGAATCTCGAAGGGCAGCGGATCGACGCGGTCGTGCCAGTCCGTGTCGACATCTTCGATCCCGCTGGTCGCCCCGCGGAGTTTTCCGGCTACTACGGCGCCGCCGATGGGCGACTCGAATTGACGCTCGATCTCGCTCCCAATGACCGGCAAGGGGTGTGGGAAGTTCGGGTGCAAGAGTTAGCCAGCGGACTTTCAGCTCGCACCGCCTTTCGAGTCAGTGAATGAGTTCGTCCCCCGCGATGTGTCCGGTTTGTTTCATGCTCGATTCACTTTGGCGTTACGCCCTCGGTGTCTTCTTTCTCGCGTGGGTTTTGCCCGCAATCCCCGCGCAGGGTGAAGGAATCGATTCGCAAGCGGCCGCCCAAGCTGCGATTTCTTCCGCCAAACCTGGGGACGAGATCGTCTTGGCTCGCGGCCGATACGATCAGTGGAAGTTGACGGTCGACTGTGCGGGGACCGCGGAAGCACCAATCACCATCCGCTCGGAAGTCCCGGGCGGAGTTGTTCTCGACGGCCGCAGCAGCTTTACCATCACGGGAGCCCACGTCGTCGTCAGCGGGCTCATTTTCGACGGAGCCGATTCGCCTTCAGCCCGCAGCCTGATCGTGTTCGACGGCGCCGTCGGAGCTCGCCTCACCGAGAGCGAGTTTCGCGGTTGCCGGATGACGTCGGGCGATGCGGTTGTCGCAGTCGCCGGAACATCCCAAGACTGCCGGGTGGACCATTGCCGGTTCCTCGGCACTCGGTACCGCAGCATCCGAATCGTCGTTGACTCAGCCTCTCTCCGCACCGCCCCGCCGCTTCGGACGAGGATCGACCACAACGAATTCCGCGACGTGCCTCGCCTAGGCGGCAACGGCGCTGAAACCATTCAGATTGGCAGCCGCGCGGCTCCCTACTGCGACCTCGAAACGTTCGCCGTGGTGGAAGAAAACCTCTTCGTCGCCTGTAACGGCGAAGCAGAGATTATCAGCGACAAAACCTCTCAAAACACCTTTCGCAAGAATCTCTTTTTGAAGTGCCGCGGCGAATTGGTGATCCGTCACGGCAATCGAAGCGCGATCATCGACAACCGCTTCATCGATTGCAGTGGCGGGATTCGCTTGTCCGGCGGGGGGCATACCGTCACGGGAAACACGATCGTCAACAGCGGGGGAACGGGAATCCAATTGCTTTATGGCGTCGAAGATTCGCAGCACCCAGCGGCCTATCTGCCGGTCTCGGACTGCTTGATCGAAAACAACATGATCGTCAACGCACGTGAGGCAGGGCTGATGATCGGCGCAAACCGCAACCAGCGTTGGTATTCGGAGCGCTGGGCACGCAAACCTTACGAAGCCTCGCCACGCATGGCTGCGACGATCGCGCCGGCGAACAACACGATTCGCGACAACACCATCATCGGGCACCCTGATCGCCTGCTAGTGATCGATCAGGCGCCCGAGAACGAGATCCGGAACAATCATCTAAGCTCTGTAAGCAGCCCCTGAGCCGACGGCGCTAGCCGCGGGTTCTGCAGCGGAAAGCCAGGGGCTGCAAGGCCCGAGGACAGGCACTGTCAGAGAATCTGGAACGACACCCTCCCGGGGGGAGGGCAATGGTGAAATGAAGCTAGCGCCTACGGCTCAAGAGATTAGTCCCGATTTTTCTGACCGAGGAGCAGCGACAGCTACTCGGCTTCGGCGAATTGCTTCTTGAAAAACTCCAGCATCTCTTTCTGCAAATTCCGCCCCTTTGCCTCCGCGGTGTGGGCGTAGTGGTTTTCGATTCCGAGCGCATCCATTTCCTTCTTGAGCTGCTTTCCAAAGTTCGGATGGTGGATGAATTGGCCGGGACGCGAGTCGGCCGGAGGCACGACATCGGGTTCGCTGTAGATCATGAACAGCGGCGGATCGTCCTCGGTGAGGTGGGTGATTGCGGAGCCTTCGTCGTAGAGTTTCTGCGTTTCCTCGCTCGGGTTGAGCGCTTCTTCGGCCGTTTTCACCCCGTGAACTTTGAAGATGGAAGGATGCTCCCAGGCCCGCCCACCGACCAGTTCCTTGATCTTGATCGGATCGTAAGTTCCCTGACCGCCCATCGTGCCGATGGCCGTGATTCGGGTCGACTGGCGAGCGATCGGATCCTCGCTGTCGGGATCGGCCAAATCTTCGTGGAAGCCCAGCCACATGCTGATGCCTGCTCCGGCCGATCCGCCGTAGCAAGCGACCCGCCCGGGATCAATCTTCCACTCCTCGGCCTTGCTCCGCAGGAACTGGAGGGCCCTCGCGGAGTCCATCTGCGGCGTCGGAAAGATGACTGTTTCGCCGTCGACGAAGCGGTAGTTGAGAGCGGCGACGCTGATTCCCGCTCGGTTGGCTTCGCGGACCATCGCAGGGCTGAGCGAGCGTTTGTCCCCGCCCACAAATCCACCGCCATGGATATAGACGATCAGCGGAGTCGGCTGCTCGGACTCCGCTTGGTAGAAATCCAAACGGTTCCGCTCATGCGGACCGTAAGCCACATCGGCGTGCGTTGGCTCCAGGGCGTTGGCGGCAGCGGATCGATTTGCAGGCTGACGGGAGCGGGCCTGGTTCTGGTCCCGATTCGGTGACCGCGGTCGCGTGGGGCCTTCATCAGCAAAACTCGGAAGCGGGAAACAGAGCAGGATTGCGAGCACGGCGCCGCGGCGTATGTCGAACATCATCAATGGTCCTCGAGAGGTAGCGGAAGGGGAAACAGGAGCATTGCTGTCAGTGATCCATTGAACCCGCCTGCGGGCTCGCGGGTTTCGGCCATTGGAGATGCTTGTGGAGAAAATCGAAGCTGCCCTCTCCGTTGATACTGTGTCCGCCTTGAAAATATTCAATCTCCACCCGATCGCTTATGCCAAGCTGAGCATACAGCCAACGGACTTTGGCAAATTCATGAGCCACCCAGTGGTCGCGTCCGACGCGGTCATGGTGGCCCCTCTCCACCATAAACGGCCGCGGCACCATCAAGTAAGCCATCTCGGCGTAATCGAATGTATGCCCGAGATTCCAATACGGCATCTCCCATTCGATCGTGTGCATGAAGCTGAATGGTTCTTCCGTGGAGGCCACCTTGCGAGTCCACTGGTTGAAGTCGCCGGAGCAAATTGAGAGGCAGTACTTCTCTAGAATCGGAGGCACGCGGACCGCGGTTTCACCTCCATAGCTCAGCCCATAGAAGGCGATCCGGTCCCCATCGACGAATGGCAACGTGTCGAGCCACCGAAGCGTCTGATCATGCTGCGATAGGATGAAGCTGAACAGCGTGCGTCCCACGGCGTTCGCTTTTCGATCCAGCCAACGATACCGGTCTTCACCACGATAGAGATTGTGCGGCGCGAAAGTGATGAAGCCACGTTCGGCCAGTTTTGCGGCGAAGTCGTTGTACGCGGTCTTATGCTGATCGATCGTGTCGCGGGGCACTCCGTTCCGGCCGTGCTGGCAGACGACGACAGGCCGCTGCTCTCCTGGCTTTATATCCTTGGGGACGACCAACACTCCCCAGGCGAACAGATCCTGGTAGACGTCCAGCACCACGTCATAGGCAGTCCACGAATCGGTTTCCGCAACAACACGAGATCGCGCATTGAATGGCAGTAGCGGATCTTCAAAACGCCCCATCGCCTGCGCGTGAAACTTTTCCCGGAACACTCGGCTTCCAGCGATGAACTTGTCAGCTTGATGGACGGGATGACGCCGCTCGGTGCTCCATTTCCCGTCCGCCAGTTCGGGCATGACGCGATGCAAGAAGCCATCTTCTCGGACGGCAGCGGAGCGGCGGACGAGTTTCTGCACCTGCGATTCGAGTTGGTCCATCGCCCGCTGCTGCCGCTCGGCGCTGCGTGCCGCAGCATCCGCGCGCCGGTCCACCAGCGGTGCGTGTGCCTTCGTTGGCTGAAACTCGCTATCGAAAGATGCCACAAACGCGTTGAGGGCGGCGGACGACCATCGATCCACTGGCTGGTCCGACTCGCCAGCGATCCACCGAACCGGTGGTAGAGCATCGCCAGCGGGGATTCGGGCGAACTCCGCTTTCACGCGGTCCACCGGAGGCGTGCGGAGCTCACCCTTATGGCCGCTGACATTTGGAAAGGGACTGTGCTCGACGACCAGCGTCCGGGGAAGCACGAGCGCTGCGACTTCAGCGTTCCCGTAGCCGTTGAGTCGCGACCAGACATTTCGATAGATCGGCTCCGACCACATCGAGTCGCTTGAATCGAAGTACCCGCTCACCAGCGTGGCAGCAATGCGAGGATCGAGGGCTGCGGCATGCAGTGCAATCAATCCCCCTTCCCCATACCCGATGATGCCGACGGGCCCCCGCTCTTCGCGGCGGGTATCCAGCCAATCCACACCCGCCATCACTCGCTGGATTTCGTAGCCAATGAGATGGCGTCCCATGTGAAACGCTTGACGGTAGATCCATTCGCGAGGCGTGTAGTCCGCACTTCGGATTCGCGGGTCGTCGGTTTGCAAAGGGCCGCGGTCGAGGATCGTGGGGATCAACAGGTCGTAACGCTGCGCCGCCATCCTCCGTGCGATCTGTTCCGGGGCAATCAGCCCAGCTGCCAACCCGAGCAACTGTTCGGGCGTCTGATCGGCATCCGGGACGACCACGATTTGGCCAGCGGACGGTTCATCCTGCAGGACCAACAAGCCCTCGCCAAACAGATCCTCATAGACAGGCCACCGCACTTGGAAGATCTTGTAGTGATCCGTCTCGGCGACCATTGCCGGATTGCGCTCGTCGCCATATCGCTCCATCCGAGGCGGTTCGCGGCTCTCCACCACTCCGAGAATCGTTTTCAGAGGGGCGCGCAAGGGCTCGATGGATTGGACGTAGGCTTGGCGGGAGCCGAGATCGTAGCTCCACTGCCGCGCCCGCTCGTCGGCCGACTGCGCCAACTTGCGATCGATGAACCGGTGCGCGCCGTCCATCAGCCGCTGCGATAGATCCGCCTCCGGCCACTCGAGTCGCTCCGTGCCGGGAAGTGGCTGCGCCGGGCGATAGGCCTCCAGCGTATTCGCGGTTGGACCCTGAGCCCGTGCCGGAGTGACGACGAGGCTGAGCAGTGCTGCCGCGACCCAACCCGTGTATGAATGAAATCTTCGTAGGGTCATCGGACGTGTGAAACCTCGCTGGCCTTCATCATGGCGATCTTTCCAATGGGGATTTGCAAATTCTAGCAGCGGTGAGGGGTGGAAAGCGACTTCGCGGCTCCCGCCTTCGGTCGAATGGATATATTGAAAGGAACCCGTTGACGTGCGGCGAGCCCGTCGCCGGGCGTCTGTTAAAATTGTCACCGAACTTCATTCTTCAAGAGTACACCCCCACGATGAGTCGACGACCAGACCTCAGTTCGCCGTGCACCGGTCCATTTCGGTGGACTGCAGTGCTCGCCGCGACAGCCACGCTCCTGTTGGCCACGGCTCGCGCTCAGGAGCCGAGGAGTCGATTGCGGGTGCTCTGCTACAACATCCATTACGGCCAAGGGAACGATGGCGTCTACGACCTTGAGCGTCTGGCGAAGGTAATTGAAAAGGAATCTCCGGATCTCGTCGCGCTGCAAGAAGTGGACGTCGGTGTGAAACGCTCGGGACGCGTCCATGAAGCGCAGCGGTTGGCGGAGTTAACCGGGATGGCGGTGCGGTTTGGACCAACGCAACATTATGAGGGCGGACTATTTGGCAACGCGGTGCTGACCCGGCTGCCGATCCACGACGTCGTGATCCATCCGCTGCCGTATACCGAAAGTACCGCCGAGCGAGTCACTTATCCGCGTGGTGCAGTTGCGGTCACGGTGTCGCTCGCCGACGGTCAGAAGCTGCGTTTTATCAGTACGCATTTTCAGCACAACGTGGCCGAGGACCGGATCGCCGAAGCCCACGCCATCAATGAACTGTTCGCGACTGAGGGTGACGTGATGCCGACGATCCTTGCCGGCGACATGAATGCGGTCCCCGACTCGGAACCCATCCGAGTGCTACTCGAACGCTGGAGCAATGCGATCGATACACCCGCAGCTCCGACCGCCCCGTCGCGCGACCCGACATCGCGGATCGACTATATCTTTTATCGTCCGGCGTCGCAGTTCCGGCTCGTACGCGCCGAAGTGATCGATGAACCGATGGCTTCGGACCACCGCCCGGTGTTCGCGGAGTTCGAAGTTCAGGGTCGCTGAGCCCAGCACTCCGCGTCGGCGTAAGCGGCCTCGATTATCTGATTGGTCAATCGACCCTCCTCCCCGCTCACCGTGGGCTCGCGATCCTGGGTGATTGCCGAGACGAAATCTGCGATCAGCGGGGCGTTGAAATTGGCTGCCGGCGGATGCTGCTCGACCTTTCGCTCGGCGTCCGATTCGATGATCAATTCGGTGCCGTTCAGGGGGCGAGCGAGCAACCGGCCACGGCTGCCGGTGACGACGAACTCATCTGGATCGCTGCTGCCGCGAAAATGAGACTGCAGCGTTCCCACCACGCCGCTGGTGAATTGCATGAGCAGCACCGCGGTATCTTCGGAACCGTCTTCGGCAACGACTCGATCGCAGATGGCTTTCACCGATCGTGGCGGTCCAAAAAGCGTCGTGAAAATGTTAATGCGATGGCTGCCCACGTCCATCAGGGCACCGCCGCCGCCCTGCTCGAGGCGCCAGCGCCACCCGTCGCTGGCCGCATCGGTCGAGGTGACGGCTGAGACGGCCATCGGTTTTCCGATCGCTCCTTCGCGGATCAACTGCTGCATGCGGTGCACCAGCGGATAGAAGCGGCGATAGTAGGCGACGCTCAACTTCACTCCCGCCTCCTGACACGCCTCGATCATTTGATCGCATTCGGCAGCCGTCATCGCCATCGGCTTCTCGACCAACACATGCTTTCCGGCCCGCGCCGCAGCCAGCGTTTGCGGTAGATGCTCGCAGACGGGCGTGGCAATGTAGACCACGTCAATGTCGCGGTCGACGAGCAGCTCGAAAGCGTCTTCGTACGCCCTCTCGACAGCAAACGTGCGGCAGAAAGCGGCGAGTTCGCCTGGGTCGCGGCGACAGGCGGCAAGCAGGCGACTGCACGGTTCGGCAAGAATCGCTTGAGCGACCCGCTTGCGGGCCACATCACCGCAGCCGATCAAACCCCAGTTCAATGTGCTCATGGTGTTAGTTCAAAAGAGCCTTTAGCACCCGCGCTTCCTCGACACCGGTCAAGCGAAAATCGAGACCTTGGAACTTGTAGGTCAGCCGGTCGTGGTCGATGCCTAACTGGTGCAGCAAGGTGGCGTGTAAGTCGCGAACGTGGGCAACATCTTGAACCGCATTGTAGCCAAGCTCGTCGGTCGCTCCATAAGTGGTCCCGCCGCGGATTCCACCTCCGGCCAACCACATGCTAAAGCCTTTGATGTGGTGATCGCGCCCGGCGGTGCTGCCTTTGCCTTGGAACATCGGGGTGCGGCCGAATTCGCCTCCCCAGATGATGAGCGTATCGTCTAACATTCCGCGCTGTTTGAGATCGGTCAGCAGCGCCCAGGTCGGCTTATCGGTCAGCCCGCAGCACGTATCCATATAGCGGACCAGATCCCCGTGGTGATCCCAGCCACGATGGTAGAGCTGGATGAACCGCACGCCCTTCTCCGCCAGCCGTCGGGCCAAGAGACAATTCGAAGCAAAGCTGCCATCGCCCCCTTGGGTACCGTACATGTCCAGCACATGTTGAGGTTCATCCGAGAGGTCCATCAAGCCTGGGACGCTGGTCTGCATTCGGAAAGCCATCTCGTACGAAGCGATGCGAGTGGCGATCTCGGGATTGTCGACCACTTCATCGCGAACCCGGTTAAGCGCATGGACCGTATCGACCAACCGTCGTTGCCGCTCGGAAGTGATTCCCCGTGGATTGCGAACGTAGTGGACGGGATCGCCGGAGGCGTAGAACTCCATTCCCTGATAACGGCTGGGGAGAAAGCCGCTGTGCCATTGCCGCGACGAGATCGGTTGCGGATTGCGTCCCCCTTGGCTGGTCAGCACGACGAACCCGGGCAGATCCTGGCTTTCGCTGCCCAACCCGTAGGTCACCCACGATCCGATGCTGGGCCGTCCAGAGATGGAGGTCCCGGTGTTCATCAGCGTATGGGCGGGGTCGTGATTGATTTGATCGGTCGTCATCGAACGGACGATCGCAATGTCGTCGGCGAGCTTTGCGGTCCAAGGCAAGAAGTCGCTGATCTCCTGACCGCTCTGGCCGTAGCGCTGGAATTTGGTCTGTGGGCCGAGGCACTTTAGTTGCGCTCCCTGCAGCTGCGCGATCGGTTGCCCCTGCGTATAAGACTCGGGCATGGGCTGATCGTTCAACTCGGCTAGCTTCGGCTTATAGTCGAAGGTTTCCAGATGCGACGGACCGCCCGACATGTAGAGAAAGATGACTCGCTTGACCCGCGGCGGACGGTTCGGAAAACCGACGATTCCCGGCTGGTTCGGTGCCGCCGACGCCCCCCGGAGATCGGGGTGCAGCAGGTTTGCCAGGGCGATCGAGCCCAGCCCGGTCCCGGTGCGGCGGAGGAACGTGCGGCGCGCGATCTGGAGCGGATCGGTGATAGACATCGCGACTAGTTCCGGGTAACGAACTCGTTCAAATTGAAAATGGCACGCGCCACCGACGTCCAAGCGGCGAGTTCCACCGCGGCGAGCTCTTCAGCCGCCGGTGCCATCCCCGTTTGCAGTAGCTCGAATGCCGCTCGAGGATCGAGCTGGAATTCAGCCCGATCTTGTTCGTACAGCTTTCGCAACAGTTCCAACTCCCGCTCGTCGGCTTCGCGAGAGAGTGCCGTCCGCCATGCCCACCGCAACCGTGGGTCGGTTTCGGTTCCTCCTTCACGCACGATCCGCTCCGCGTATTGGCGGCTCGCTTCGAGGAACGTCGGATCGTTCAAGAGCACCAAGGCAGCCTGAGGCGTGTTGGAGACGGCTCGCTCAGCGGTACACTCTTCGCGGCTCGGAGCATCGAAGGCTTTGAGCATCGGATGCAGGAAGCTGCGTTGCCAGTGAACGTAAACGCCTCGCCGATACTGGTTCGCGTCTTCGTCCACGACGTAGCTGCGTTTGGGAAAGTTGAGTTGGCTGTAATAACCCTCGGGTTGGTACGGGCGGGCGCTCACTCCGTCGAGTTCCAAAGTCAACAATCCGCTGATCGCCAGTGCATTGTCGCGAATCAGCTCGGCGTCGAGCCGCGGCCGCCCCTGTCGCGCGAGCCACTGATTATGAGGATCCCGCTCGCGGAGTTCGGCGGATTCCAGCGACGATTGACGAAAGGTTGCCGATAAAACCATCAGCCGCAGGACGTGTTTCGTGTCCCAGCCACTGTCGACGAACTCGCAGGCCAACCAGTCGAGCAACTCCGGGTGTGTCGGTGGCTGACCTTGCGAACCAAAGTCTTCGAGGCTGGTTGCCAGTCCGCGTCCGAAACACAACTTCCACAGCCGGTTGACGAACACGCGGGCCGTCAGCGGGTGATCGGGCCGCGTGACCCAGCGGGCCAGGTCGAGCCGCGTCGCCCGCCCTTCGGTCTCGAGCGGAGCGAACATCATAGGAACGCCCGGCTCGACGATCTCACCTAATTCGTCCATCCAGTCGCCACGGTGGAGGACCCGAATCGGCCGCGCTGCGATCGCCTCGGTCACCATCGTCCGCCGCGGACCGGCGGGGGAGGGGACTTCGATTTCCGGCTCCCGCCGGGTGGGTGAGCGATCGCGGCCATCGAACGATTGCAGATCGTCGATGTCGGCAAAGAAGGCTGCCAACCGATAGAAGTCGCGCTGCGGGAGCGGATCGTACTTGTGGTCGTGGCATTCGGCGCAGGCGACCGTCATCCCCAACCACACCGAACCAAAGTTTCGCACTCGATCGGCGGAGTACTTAGCGAGATACTCCTTTTGTTGCACACCCCCTTCGTGCGAGGTTTGCAAGATTCGGTTGTATCCCGATGCGATCTTCTGCTCGAGCGTCGCTTCCGGAAGCAGATCACCCGCCAACTGCTCGGCGGTGAACCGGTCAAAGGGAAGGTTATTGTTGAAAGCCTGGATGACATAATCGCGGTACGGATCGATCACATGCTCTTGATCGCCGTGATAGCCAACGGTGTCGGCGAACCGCACCAGGTCGAACCAGTAGATCGCCATCCGCTCGCCGTAGCGGGGCGAGGCGAGCAACCGATCGACAAGCTCGGCACAGGCACGGTCCGGATTCTCGACATAAGCTGCCGAGAATTTCGCCACTTCGCGTTCGCTCGGCGGGAGGCCGACGAGCGTCTCCGAATATCGCCGCACCAATGTTCGCGGGTCGGCCTCGGAGGACTGCGGTAGCCCTTGTTGGTCAAGCCGAGCTGCGACGAATCGGTCGATGGGACCCGAGACGCGGTAGCCGTCAGGGATCGCCGGCAGAGCAGGACGGGTCGGCGTCGTAAAGGCCCAATGCTCCTGCCACTCGGCACCCTCCTCAATCCAACGGCGGATCAACGCCCGCTCGGCCGCCTCGAGCGACTTCCCCGAATCGGCCGGCGGCATCCGCATGTCTTCGTCGGCGTGATCGATCCTTGCCCACAGCTCACTCTGTTCGGGCTTGCCGGGCACGATCCATTGCACACCGCCAATCTCTGCAAACAGGCTCTCGGGGACATCGAGCCGCAGGTCGGCTGCCCGCTCTTCCGGATCCGGACCATGGCAAGCGAAGCAGTGGTCCGACAGAATCGGTCGCACGTCGCGGCTAAACTCGAGTCGCTGGGTTTCACTCGGCTCAGCCGCCGTGGCCGTCGATCCTGCGCCACTGATCGCAGCCGCGAAGGCTGCGACCAAGGCGAACGCGACTCCGCCTCGCGCAAACGAGTTCCTGCGTTTCGAGCTGCTCACTCGCATCGCGTCCCCTTTGGCTTTGTCTTAACGCTTCTCCGCAGGACCAACGCTCACGCCGATCATGTCCAGCGTATAGATTCCCTCTTCCGCACCGACGCCGCGAACGTGGATCAGCGATGCAGCCGGCGGGCGTTCTGCATTGTAGTAGTGCGGGCGGACCTCTCGCAGCGCAGGACTGACCGAGGGATCGCAGGCGTAGTAGGTAGCTTTGATCAGATGGTTGAAATCGCAGCCCGTTCGTTCGCACAGTTGCTTGAGCACTGCAAAGACCTGTTCCGCTTGCTGCTCTGCCGGAACCGACGGGTCGCCCGTGATCCCGGAGACGAACACCCAGCCCCGGTGGGCCGCTGAGCGGACGACCGCAGCGCGGCTGTAGACCGGCGAAGCAGTCATCCAGGGAGGCGTCAGGAAGCGGGCCGCTTCATCAGCTTGCGGTGCCGCAGCGTCCGTAGCGCGCGGCTTCGTTGCCATCGGCTTGGCGGCGATCATCTCGATCTCGGTCGGCCCCGGAATCGACGCCTGCCACTCGGTCAGAACGACCGGCGGAGCGGATTCACCTTGGTAGCTGTCGGCGATCGCTTTGAGGGCTTCGTCGGCTTCCTCCATGGGGTTGATGAATGCTTTGACCTGGACGACATGCTGGTTGGGATCGAGGCCAAAATGCTCGAGCGTGCGGTGCAGACCGGCCATCGTGTTGCGCACGCCTTCGGCCAACGACTGCCCTTTCTCGAGTTGGCCTGAGATGTAGTAGATTTCGCCCGGTGGCATCACCGAGACGTGCGAGAGCGAGTGCGGCGACGGCAGTCCGTCGGCTTTGAAGGTGGCGATCTGTTGGGTGTCGGTTCGGTGGGGCTTGGGCAGAGGAGCGACGGCCACGCCATCCATCGTGACCAGCACGTCCTGGCGGGGCTGAGCGGTGACGATCCAGGTTGCTGCCGGACGAGCCTCTCCGGAAAACGCCTTGGCGACTTGTTTGCGGGCCGCCTGCAAACTCGGGTAATCGGCCGCGTAGACGTTCAGCCGCACCATCCGCTGGGAACTGCTGCCGGCGGCCGCGAGCGCCCGCTCAAGATTGCCGAGGACCCGTTCGGCCTGTGCCGCGGCGTCGCCGGCGGCCACCACGGTGTCCGTGGCATCGACTGGAAGGATCAGCCCGGTGTGGGCCAGCGCCGCGGTCGGTGCGACCACCACCGCCGCCGAAGTTCCGGTGGCTGGATCGGCATCGAGGTAGCGGACCTCCCGTCCCTTCCCGGCCGCCCCGTTCTTCTCAGCCGCCCCGTTCTTTTCAGCCGCTTGGCAATCTCCGCCGGACGCTCCACCGAAGGAGATGACACCAACCGCTGCGCTGGCTCCCCCGAGGGTCGCCGCCCCGAGGAAGGCCGCGCGAACCAGACGCCGAACAATTTGGAAACCGCTGTTCCGTGGAATGGCCATCAATCGCTCTACCTTGTTGCGTGTTGCCGATACAATCGAAACCTTTGCTTTTTGAATACGATAACAGCCAGAGCAGGGGTGTTGGATCGACGGACAAGAGCGACCGACGAGTTCAGCGACAACGTCGTCGAGGTAGCGAGAGCGGTCGGAGAAATCCCCGCCTGTCCCAGTACCCCGCAGGACTCAAGACGCTTCAGGTTTGGGACCGCCGAGAGCGCTTTTGGTTTCCTCCCCTACCGGCTGCTCTTTCGGCAAGGGGAGAATCATCATGCCCACGTACTCGATCGAGCCGGTCGGGGTGAGCCCTCGGACGCGAAGCACGATCTGCTCGTAGCGGATGCTCGCCCCCACGCTCAGGCCTTTGCTACCGAGCTTGCTGCGGATCATCTGATCGAGCGTCGCCTCGGGATTCTCGCCGAGTCGGATGTCGTAAAACCGTTCCACGTCTCCTGCTTTGATCGTGCCTCGCAGAGGAAACTCGAGCGCCTCCGGCAGGCATTCCGCCTCGCGTTCCTGACGGGCGAAGACGCGGTCCACCAGGGGCCGAACCCCGGGCCGCAGGACCACGATCAGATGGTCCCCGATCTCGATCTGCGAACGACCTTGCGGCGGAATGATCTGATCCTGCCGCACGATCAGGGCCACGACGACCCCGTCGGGCAGTGCCAGATCTTTGAGCATTCGGCCCGCCGCCCGCGAATCCTCGTCGACGTAGTAATCGACGATGTCGCCTTCGACGTTCCGCAACGAGCTGATCTCGAGCGTCACCGGCGGCTCGGCTTTGGCCGGCGTCTCCAGCTTCAGATAGCGGGCAACCGCCGGCAACGTCCAGCCTTGAATCACTGCCGAGACGAGGACCACGAAGAAGACGACATCGAAGATCAGCGACGCGCTCTCGAGTCCCTGCATCAAGGGAAAAGTCGCCAAAGTGATCGGGACCGCACCTTTCAGCCCGACCCAGGAGATGAACAGCATCTCGCGAAAGCTGAACCGCAACGCGGAAATGGTCAAAAACACCGACAGCGGGCGAGCGACCAGGATCAACACCGCGGCGATTATCAGCCCTGGCCCAGCGACGTCCAGCAAGCGGCTCGGAAAACTGAGCATCCCGAGCACGATAAACATCAGGATCTGCCCCAGCCACGCGGCCGCGTCGTGGAACAGCAAGATGCCTCGATGGAAGACTGGCCGGCCGTTCCCGATCACGATCCCAGCCAGGTATACCGCGAGAAAGCCACTCCCGCCAATCGCGGCGGCGAAACCGTAAGCGAACAACCCAAACGCGGTGGCCAGGATCGGATAGAGCCCAGCCGCATCGAGCTGGATATTTTTAAGCACCCAAACCGCCAACCGGCCGACGACCAACCCGATCACGCCCCCGAGAACGATCTGGTTGAGGAACAGCGTGATCAAGGCGGGGCCGAGCGGGACCTCACCGCTCAGCACCTGGATCAACCCGACGGTCAAGAAGATCGCCATCGGATCGTTCGAGCCGCTCTCCACCTCCAGCGTGTCGGCGACGCGGCGGCGAATGTGCACGCCTCCGCTGCGGAGCACCGAAAAAACCGCCGCCGCATCGGTGGAACCGACGATCCCGCCCAGCAGCAGTCCCTGCAGATTCGTCAGCCCCAGAATCGCTGCCGCCGCCAAGCCGGTCACGACCGAGGTCAGCAACACGCCGGCCGTCGCCAAGATCCCCGCCGGCTTCCAAGCGGCGCGGATCGAACGGTAGGGCGTGCGGAGACCGCCGTCGAACAGAATCAGCCCCAGGGCAATCGTCCCGATCCCGTGGGCCAGGCTGTAATTCTCAAATTCAATCCCGCCGATCCCTTCGGATCCGGCCAGCATCCCCAGCGCCAGGAATAGCACCAGCACCGGAACGCCCAGACGGGCCGAAAATTTACTCGAGGCGATCCCCAGCAAAAGCAGAATGCCGGTGACCAGGAGGATCGTGTCGATGACGAACATGCGGGAACGGTCAGCGTTGAGGCATTAGCGCACAGCGCACAGCACACCGGCAGCCGGGGGGGCGGGCAGCCGAGCGGGCGGTGCGTCTCCAGAGTCGGCGACGGACCGCCCGCGTGGAAGGGGGGCACCCACGGAAGAGGCACCCGTCAGGACAATTTTTCTTCCACCGAACGCAAGTCTACCGGCTCGGGTGCATGGAAAAAGTGTCCGGGAACAAAGTCCAGCTCGACGCGACACTTCGGCGGTTCGACATGCGAGAGGTACCAGTCCCAGCGGCGCCAAAAGGAGAGACTCGCCTCCCATTTCCGGAGCGCTCCGCGGAGCTGCTGAATCCGTGGGTCGCGCGGAGCATTGATCTCCTTCAGGATCGCCAGACAACCCGCCGGACTTCCTTTGAGCAACAGCGCTGTGGCGAAGTTGATCTTGTAGAGCGTCGGGACTTCCGGACGCATCCATGTGCAGCCGGGCTTCATGACCATGGCATGGTACAGCGGCACCGCCTCTTGCAGGTTGCCCATCCGCATCAAACACACGCCGATCGCATTCAACGTCTCGGGCGAACGTCCCTGTGGCCGCAGCAACTGCAGAGCCGCGTGGTACTGGCCGCTCTCAGCCAGCTGCACGGCCCGGCGGAGCGAGGGCGAGAGGTTCGCCGGAGCGGCCGTGGCGGAGTCATTCAAACGCACCGCCGTGGCGGATTCCGTTAGTGGTTTCGTAGGCACGATCGATTCTCTCCATGCGCGCGCAGCTCCCCTCCGATATCTTGCCGCGGTGGCGGCAGGCAGCGAGAGCGAACGCACGCGGTTCTTTAAACTTGGTAAACGCAGACGGCTCGGGCGAAGAACGCCGGGCAGGCTTAAACCTGCAGCCGAATGTGTTGGGCTACCAAAGAACCCGAGAGAGACCGCGAGAGTCCTCGCGGCGTGCGGCCACCGACAGCCGAGAGTGGCACGGCGATGGCCTCAACGCCTTCGCCGCACCCCAGGAACAGCAAACCCAGAACTCGCTGGCCACTCAGCCGCCGGCCATCGCGATACCGCCACTCGCCAGCGTGCGGCGACCGCCAGTCGCTGCGGTCAGCCGCGGGCAGGGGAGCGCGGTCAGCCGCGAGCGTCGCCTCGCGCTTGGGAGACGCAAAAGCCGAGTCGCAATTGATGTCGAGCGATGATCGCCCCGGCAGCGAACTCGCGGTCGCTACGGTGAATGGAGTCGCCCGCGGCAACGCGAGCTCTGCGACCGCCGATCCGACGCTGACGAGCCCGCCGAAGCTGACGAGCCCGCCGACGCTGACGAGCCCGCCGACGCTGACGAGCCCGCCGAGCCCCAAGAGGGCGAGCGCCAAGAGGACGAGCACCAGGCGAGGCTGCCGAAGGAGGGACATGGGCTCAGGCCGAATTTTCAGGATCTACCGATCGAATCTATATCGGTCCGAAAGCCGAACTTCAAGGCCACCCGGCCTGCCGCGGCGCGACCCGCGGCCCCCCATAAAAGGGCTAGGAAATCTCTTGACGATGCCTCGCCGGTAGGTATATCGTGAGAAACTCTCAACGGATCGCTCCGGCGATTTTTGCTCGGTGTTCCCTCGCGGAAGTCCCCCCTCCCATGGCAGATTCGCACAGTCAGGCGTCGCAGCCCCGACGTGGAATCGTTGCTATTGTGCTGAGCATGCTGCAGATCGGTGTGCTCAGCGCGGGCCTCGTCGTGCCACTCCCCATGGTTTTCGCGAGCACCGGTGCTCAGGCGGCCTCGGAGGATCATCACGAAACGGGGATTTCGGTTTGCGAGCAGAAGCGGTCGCGGACGCGGGCCTTCGTGGTCGCGCGGTATCTCGTCGTGGTTCCTCCGCAGACCCACATCCTGCGGCAGCGGATCGCCGCGGATTCTCATTCTCGAGTGCGATGGCGCGACGGCCATCGCTATGACAACGGCTTGCTCGCCCCGCTGCGGTGTTAGCCCGCCCGCGTGCTGGCTGCGCTGATCGCAAACGCGTCGTCGCCTCCTTTGGCGGTGATGGGAGCTTGAGGGTCAGTCGACGCGGCTCGGCGACTTCGGCATCTCAGCACACTGCGGCAATTCCCGGTCGCCCTCGATCGGGCGCTTGACGCACGGCGGCTGTCGGTGTGGCGAGTCGCCGCGTAGCTGGACGCTCGGTCGACCGAAGCACTCCGCTCGCCTGAATTCCCGGGCGGATCGGAGCCAGTGCGCCGCGATCGTCTCACCTCGGCCTTCCGCTTGGTGTTGCCGCAGTTGCTTTGTTGCGATCGCTCCGCGAGTTGTTGCGATCGCTCCGCGAGTTGTTGCGATCGCTCCGCGAGTTGTTGCGATCGCTCCGCGAGTTGTTGCGATCGCTCCGCGAGCCGCTTCGGTTCAGCACCTCCCTGGCTGAGGACCGCGCCAAGTCCCCGACCGTATTCGGGCGGAGCTACCTGCGACTTACCCCGGAGACGCTGCGAAACCAGCGATGGTCCCTCGTCATCGACTCCGCTTTCCCTCAAAATTAAACTGCCTGCCCTCGAAGCTAGGATCTTCATTCGATGAAAGAATCTCAGGGAATCTCCCTCTCCACCCTGCCACGCGATTTGATCGCCGGTTTGGTGGTCTTTTTGGTCGCGTTGCCGCTCTGTTTGGGAGTCGCGCTCGCCTCCAATGCTCCATTATTTTCCGGGCTGATCGCCGGGATTGTCGGCGGAATCGTCGTCGGGATATTCAGCGGATCTCACACCAGCGTGAGCGGGCCAGCAGCCGGTTTGACCGCGATCGTCGCTGCTCAAATCGCCGCCCTCGGCAGCTTCGAGGCGTTTTTGCTGGCCGTCGTCATCGGCGGCGCGCTGCAGGTCGCGTTGGGGATCGCCAAAGCGGGAGCCCTCTCGGCTTTCTTCCCGTTGAGCGTGATTAAGGGTCTCTTGGCGGCGATCGGGGTGATCCTGATCCTCAAGCAGATCCCGCACGTGTTCGGGCACGACACCGATCCCGAAGGCGACTTGGCTTTTCAGCAGCCCGATCAGCACAACACGTTCTCGGAAATCTTCACCCTCTTTCAGGGCGAGATTCACCTTGGGGCGACGGTCATCGGTCTGCTCGGGATCGTACTCCTGGTGCTCTGGGACAAGTGGAAGCCGCTCAAGCGGTCCGGCGTTCCCGGCCCGCTCGTGGTGGTGCTCATCGGGGTTGCCATCCACCTGCTGTTCCAACGGCTCGGTGGTCCCTGGCTGATCGAAGCGAGCCATCTGGTTCAGGTGCCGGTCGCCGAGAGCCCCCGCGAATTTCTGGGCTTTTTTCAGCTGCCCGACTTCTCGCAGTTGACCAATCCCGCGGTTTACGTGGCTGGCGTGACGGTGGCCATCGTGGCGTCGCTCGAAACGCTGCTCAACCTCGAAGCGGTCGACAAACTCGATCCCAAGCAACGGCACTCGCCGCCCAGCCGCGAACTGCTCGCCCAGGGCGTGGGGAACATGACCGCCGGCTTGCTTGGCGGGATTCCGGTCACCTCGGTCATCATCCGCAGCTCGGTCAACGTGAACTCCGGGGCGCAGTCGAAGCTGTCGACGATCTTCCACGGAACGCTCTTGATCGGCTGCGTGATGTTCCTGCCGGTCTATCTCAATATGATTCCGCTCGCGGCCCTCGCTGCGATTCTGTTGGTTACTGGTTTTAAACTGGCGAGCCCCGCGCTATTCCGGCAAATGTGGGCCGGCGGGCGTTACCAGTTCTTGCCCTTCATTATCACCCTCTCGGCCATCGTCCTCACCGACTTGCTGATCGGGATCGTGATCGGCCTGGTCGTCAGCACGCTCTTCATTTTGAACAGCAATCTGCGGCGGCCGATTCGCCGGGTCGTCGAGACCCACGTTGGCGGCAACGTGCTGCACATCGAGTTGGCCAATCAGGTTAGCTTCCTCAACCGAGCAGCGCTCGACAAAGTCCTTCGCGACGCGCCGCGGGGAACGCACGTGCTGATCGATGCCACCGAAACCGACTATATCGATCCGGACATTATGAGTCTGATCGACGACTTCAAGAACCAGACCGCGCCGGCTCACGGCGTCGAAGTCAGCCTCCGCGGGTTCCGCGACAAGTACTCCGCAATCCAGGATGAGACGCGTTTCGCGGACTACACGACGCGGGAGCTGCAGGGGCAGGTGACCGCGAGGCAGGTCATCACGATGCTCGAAGAGGGCAACGAGCGGTTCCGCACCAACAAACGCCTCTCCCGTGACTTCAACCGACAGCTCAGCGGCGCCGCCCAGGGACAGCATCCGCTGGCGGTCGTGCTCAGCTGTATCGATTCGCGAGCTCCGGCCGAACTCGTCTTCGACTTGGGGCTGGGAGATATCTTCAGCGTCCGCGTCGCCGGCAACGTGACCAGCGATAAGGTGCTCGGCAGCATGGAGTATGGGACCGCGGTCGCTGGAGCCAAGTTGATCGTCGTGATGGGGCACACCCGCTGCGGTGCGGTCACCGCTTCGATCGACCTGGCATGCGCCAAGCAAGACGCTTGTCAGGCCACCGGATGTCATAACCTGGACTCGATCGTCCAGGAGATTCAGATGGTGACCGATCCTTCGCAGCTGCGCTCGGTGCCCACGCTTTCGGCCGAGGAGAAACTGCGCTTCGTCGATGGCGTCGCCCGAGACAACGTCCTCCACACGGTCCGCCGGATTATCGAGCTGAGCCCGACGATCGAAGGCCTGGTGGCCGAGGGACGGGTGGCGATCGTCGGCGCGCTGTACGACGTCGCCAGCGGCCACATCGACTTTATGATCGATGAGGCTCTGGGGCTCGAGAAGACCGATCGCAAGGCGGCGCTGGCGGCGAGCAACGCCAACTAGCCGACGCCACGCTCCGCAAGTCGACCCGGCAGCAAGGTGGGGGAAGCTCGCCTTGCTGCCGCTTTGCAGCTACGATTGGCACCCAGCGAATCGTCCGCCCCGGTCCGTCCGGTCCCGTCCCGCCCGGTCCGTCCGGTCCCCACCTCCACAGCCCCGGAGCTTCCGCCATGCCTTCAGGTCGCCCCTCGGATCATTCCCAAGACGCAGCCTCCCTCTCCCGCCGAGAAGCGCTTCGCCGCGTGGGCGCGGCTGCCGGAACCGCGGCCGCCGTTGGGCTGTGGCCTGCTGCCGCGAAGGCTGCGGAGAAACCAGCTGCCGGAGCGGCACCAGAAGGATCCGATAAGAAAATTCGCGTCGGCATCGTGGGAGGACGGTTTGGGGCCACATTCCAATGGCACGAGCACCCCAACTGCATCGTCCAGGCGGTCAGCGACCTCCGCCCCGAGCGCCGCAAGCGGCTGATGCAGGTTTATAACTGCGAACGCTCTTACGAGTCGCTCGAGAAAATGATCCTCGACGACTCGATCGATGCGATCGCTATCTACACCGAAGCACCGAATCACGTTCCTCACACTCTGAAAGTGCTGAACGCGGGTAAGCACGTTCTGTGCGCGGTCCCCGCTGCAATGGACCTCGAGGAGTGCCAGACGCTGATCGATGCGGTGAATGCCAGCGGACTGAGCTACATGATGGCTGAGACCAGCTACTGGCAGCAGTCGACCATCTCGGCCCGCAAGTTCTACCAAGAGGGACTCTACGGCAATCTGTACAACGTCTATTCCGCATACCGCCATGCAGGCCTCGAGACGCTCGCCTTCGAAAACGGGAAACGGACCTGGCGTCACGGTTTCCCGCCGATGCATTATCCCACCCACTGCACCGCGCACCTGATCGGTGTGACCGGCGATCGGTTGACCGAAGTCACCTGCATCGGCTGGGGCGACAACGATCCGATGCTTCAGGACAACGCCTACGACAATCCCTTCTGGACCGAGACCGCGCTGTTCAAAACCGCCGCGGGACGGTCGTGCAACATCGAACTCTGGTGGGGCGGCGCCCACCGCGGATGCGAACGCGCTGAATGGTACGGCGACAAGATGAGCTTCTTGTCGGCCGACGCCTATGGCCGCGGCCCCGTGCTTGTCCATGCAGGCGACCAAAAAGAACTCGACGACGGAGGCTTCAGCCGCTCCGCACCGCGGGTCGAACCGTACGACCAGCCGCACTGGTGGGACACCCCCATGTTGCCAGAGCCGCTGCGTCACGACAGCGGACACCATGGCTCCCACACCTTTATCGTTCATGAATTCATCGAGTCGCTGATCCAGCGGCGTCGCCCGGCGATCGACGTCTATGAATCGGTCGCCTACACGGCCCCCGGGATCATCGCCCACCAGTCGGCGCTCCAAGGGGGCAAGAACCTCCCGATCCCCGATTTCGGAAGAGCCGAGACGGCCGCCGCGAGTTAGTAGGTGGTTATGCCGATTCATCGCGCAACAGTGCAATAAATCAGCCGCCACGCGCTAGCGTCCGGTTCTCACCGCTCCCACGCTCCCATCCGCAAGCGATCTATGTTCCCAAAGCTAATCTTAAGCCTCACCCTGTTCCTTGCCTGCTCTCCGCTCGTGCGGGCCGAGGAGCCCACGTTTGACATCGTCATCTACGGCGGTACGTCCAGCGGCGTGACGGCGGCGGTGCAAGCCGATCGGATGGGCAAGACGGTCGTGCTGATCGAGCCGACCCAATTCGTCGGAGGGCTCACGACCGGCGGCCTCGGGGCCACCGATATCGGGAACAAGCGAGCGATTGGGGGACTCTCCCGCGAGTTTTATCAGCGCGTCTTTCAGTACTACACCGACCCGGCAGTGTGGGACCACGAGGCTCGCGACGAGTACTTTGCTCGGGAGATCCGCGGCAATTCGAGCAACAGCGACTCGATGTGGACGTTTGAGCCTCACGTGGCGAGCAAAATCTACCAAGACATGCTCGATGAAACCGACGTCGTCGTCGTCTTGGGCGAACGCCTCGATCTGGAGCAAGGCGTCGTCAAAGACGGTACTCGAATCGTCAAGATCGTGATGGAAAGCGGCCGCGAGTTTCCCGGTCGAATGTTCATCGATGCGACCTACGAAGGGGACCTGATGGCCAAGGCGGGTGTCACTTACCACGTCGGCCGAGAATCCAATTCCGAATACGGCGAAACGCTCAATGGTGTGCAAACCGGCCGAGCGATCTATCACCAGTTCACCAAGAACGTCGACCCCTACATCGTTCCAGGTGATCCTTCGAGCGGAGTCCTGCCGGGGATCAATACCGAAGGCCCCGGCGAGGAATTTTCGGGCGACAAAAAAGTCCAGGCCTACAACTTCCGGATGTGCACGACGGACGTGCCGGAGATCCGTCGCGAGTGGCCCAAGCCTGATAACTACGATCCTCAGTGGTACGAGTTGCTGCTGCGGAATTTCGAAGCGGGCGACGAGCGGATCCCTTGGGCTCCCAAATGGATGCCCAACCGCAAGACAGATACGAACAACAATTTCGCGATCAGCACTGACTTCATTGGCCAGAACTGGGATTACCCGGAAGCGGACTACGCCACCCGCGAAAAAATCTGGCAGGCGCACGAGGACTGGCAAAAGGGGCTGATGTGGACCCTGGCCAACTCGCCACGCGTCCCCGAGAAAGTTCGCGAGCACTTCCATCGGCTGGGATTGGCCAAAGACGAGTTTCTCGACAACGACAATTGGCCGCGCCAGTTGTACATCCGCGAGTCACGTCGGATGGTCAGCGACTATGTGATGACCGAACAGAATTGCCTGCGGCAAGAAATCGTCGAGGACAGCGTTGGGATGGGAGCCTACAACATGGACTCGCATCACGTGCAGCGGTACATCACCCCCGAGGGGTTTGTCCGCAACGAGGGCGACGTGCAGGTTCGCTCCCGCCCGTATCCGGTCAGCTACCGTTCGATTCGGCCCAAAGCCGACCAGTGCAGCAATTTGCTGGTGCCGGTCTGCCTGAGTGCCTCGCACATTTCGTACGGCAGCATTCGCATGGAGCCGGTCTTTATGGTGATGGGCCAAAGCGCCGCGACGGCCGCCGCGCATGCGATCGACGAAGGGGTCGCGGTTCAGGAAATCTCCTACGAGAAACTCAAGCAGCGATTGCTCGAGGACAATCAGGTCCTGGACTTCGAGAGCCCGCCGATTCCCGAACGCGTGGTGCTGAGCAAAGCCCAGCTTGGCGGGATCGTCGTGGATGATATGGAAGCGGAGCTCGAAGGTTTTGATTCGATGGGCACGACTGTCTCACCCTTCGTCCAAGCGGGCTACCGCCACGATCGAGACACCGGCAAAGGGGAGCAGAAAGCCCGTTTTCAGCCGCGCATCCCGCGCGCTGGAAAATACAGGGTTTCGATTGCTTACACGGCCAATCCGAACCGGGCGACGAACGTTCCGGTCCGCGTCCATCATGCGGACGGGACGACGGAAATCACTGTGAACCAGCGGAAGGCCGCTCCGGAGAAAGACCTGCTGTTGCCGATCGGCGAGTTCACCTTCGCTGCCGGCAGCGAAGGGTTCGTCGAAATCTCCAATCAGGGGACCAACGGCCACGTGATCATCGACGCCGTGCAGTGGCTGCCGGTCGAATAATCACGGGCTGAGGCTTTTGAGATCCGCTCGCTTATCTTCGTACGTCACGTCGTAAGCGAGCGCCGCGGGGTCGGGCGTGACTCCCCACCGCTGGCAGGCGGCCCGGTACAGTTCGGGCCACCAATTGCGGTGCTCGGTCAGCCCCTGCTCTTTGTAGTCCCGCCAGTGGCTGAGGACCTTGCTCCAACAGCGATCGCCATATTCAAGTGCTTCATTCAGCGAGCCGAATTGGGGGACATACCAGCGGCGGCCGATCTGGGAGTGGAGGACTTCATCGGCCCAGTCAAAGTCTTGAAACAGTCCCGACAGCGGGTCGTTACTGGCGAGCGCCACTTCCCATTCGTAGCGTTTGCCCGTCTTCGGCATCAGCCCCTGCTCGATAAAAAACAGCACACCATGCCGTTCTTGGGGTGTGAGCTGCGTATTGAGGTTCAACGACCACGTGAAGTTGATGGGAACCTCTCGCCAGTCGATGTTCAGATGGGCGAATCCGACTTCGCCCATCATCGCGTGCCGCGCTTCGTCCCACAGCTGACGCGTCATTTCGCCGTGAAACTCCCACGGCTGGTCCGGCATCTCGTGGAGAATGCTGGCCATCATCTCGGGGACGTCCAACTCACGAAGCCGCTTGTAGAACATCATCAGCGTCTTGTCGCGATCCGAAAATCGTTCGTCGTACAAGAACGCTTCGGGATTCACCCCCGCGTTGTAAGGGTCTTTAAACCGCTCGTCTCGGCGCGGAGTGCGGTCGTACTCGTATGGTTTGGCGGAATAGTGAGGGGCCGGCAGCTCCGCATCGGATCGCTCTGCCGGATCAAGGTTTGCGAACCGGAGGCAGTCGTCGAGCGTCGCAAGCCACTCGGACATCTCCTCACGCTGTTCGGCGTCGACCAGGCATTCGATCGCCTGGCGACCAAACGCTTCGACATCCGCCAGCTCGAACTTTGCGAGCCGGGCGATGCGCGCCGTCGGCGCATCGGCCAGCGGGTGCGCGTCGCGGATCAGGGCGTCGCAATCGGCCAGTAGAGCCGGAAGGGCTTTTCCATAGAGGGCGGCGACGAGCTCGGTCGTCTCGGGGGCTGCCAGAATTTCGTCGAAAAACCGCTTCAGCGCTTGGTCGGGGACGACTTCGAGGCCGAGTGGCGGTTGCCGCATCTCGCTGACCCGCTGGCGAATCGCCCCCACCTGCTCGGAGCACAGATAGGCGTGGTAGCTGAACGCGGTTTTCAGCTCGTAGATCGGCTCGGCCGTCAGCCGAGCGGTGAAAATTTGATGCAAGCGGCGAAGCATGTAGTGCAGACGCTTCAGGCGAGTTACGCTCTCCTCCACACTCCACTGGCTCCGCTGGGCTTCCTCCATCGAAGCGAGCCCGGCGAGCGGTGGCAAACCACGGTACGTTGTGTAGGTCATCTTGAAATCGCCCTGATCCGAAAGTTGCGGAGTACGGTCCATGAAATATTTAGTCGTCTTACTATCGCTCGTGGCGTCGCCATACATCGCGGTGGTTAGCGCCCAGGCCGAGGACCTGAAACCGCTGCGATACAACCACCCGGGCTTAGAAGTTGATCTTGGCGTCGGTCTTTGGGCGTGGCCGGTTCCTTGCGACGCCGACGGAGATGGGGATTTTGATCTGATCGTCTCCTGCCCCGATAAGCCCTCCAACGGGATATGGCTTTTTGAAAACGCTGCGGGCGACACCGCTCAAAACAAATTTCCTGTCTTCAAAGCTGCTCGACGGCTCAGCAGCACGGTGCATTATGTCATGCCGAGCTACGTCGATGGAGGGCTCCGCGTGCTGACGCCGGGACGCGAACACCAGGACTTCACCCGCGTCGGACTGGAGCGTCCGATCTCCTTGCCCGTCGCCGCGAATTTCTACAAGCCGCAGGGCAAGCAGACCAAAGGCCCCAAGGTCCGGCACAACCAGTGGCGGTACACCGATTACGACGGCGACGGAGCTCTCGACCTCGTGGTCGGCATCGAGGACTGGAGCGATTACGGCTGGGATGACGCCTGGAATGAGCGCGGCGAGTGGACCAATGGACCGCTGCACGGCTTCGTGTACCTGTTTCGCAATACCGGCACGACCGCCGAACCGGTTTACGCCGATCCGCAAAAGCTGACCGCCGCGGGGCGTCCGATCGATGTCTACGGTTGCCCCTCCCCCAATTTTGAAGACTTTGATGGCGACGGTGACCTCGATCTGTTGTGCGGGGAGTTTGTCGACGGCTTTACCTACTTCGAAAATACCGGCACCCGCACCGAACCGCAGTACGCTGCCGGCCGCCGCCTGCGATCGCCCGACGGCAGTCTGCTGACCATGGACCTGCAGATGATCGTTCCGATCGTTTTTGACTGGGACCGTGATGGCGACTTTGATTTGGTGGTGGGCGATGAGGACGGTCGCGTGGCGCTGGTGGAGAACACGGGCCGACTGGGAGACGATCGCGTGCCGCAGTTCCTACCGCCGCGATACTTCCAGCAGGAAGCTGACCAACTCAAGTGCGGAGCGCTCGCCACGCCCGTGGGCTTCGACTGGGACGGCGACGATGACATCGACATCCTCTCGGGCAACACGGCCGGGTATATCGAATTCTTTGAAAACCTCAGCGGGCCCCGAGTCGAAGAGCCGAAATGGGCCGCGCCGGTGCGTCTCGAGGCCGGTGGCGAAACCTTCCGCATCATGGCCGGCCCGAACGGCAGCATCCAAGGACCCGCCGAAGCCAAATGGGGCTATACCACGCTGAGCGTTGCGGATTGGGATCACGACGGGCTACCCGACATCGTGGTCAATGGGATCTGGGGAAAAGTGCGGTGGCTGAAAAATGTCGGCAGCCGGACCGAGCCGAAACTCGCGGCGCCGCAAGCGATCGAAGTCCAGTGGCCTGAAGAGCCTCCCAAGCCGCGGTGGACGTGGTGGTCGCCGAGCGGAGGAGAGTTGGTGACGCAGTGGCGGACGACCCCGGTGGCGATCGACTGGAACCGCGACGAGCTGGTCGACCTCGTGATGCTCGATCACGAAGGCTACCTGGCCTTCTATGAGCGGGCGAAGCGCGGCGAGGAGATCGTTCTCTTGCCACCGCAGCGAGTCTTCTACGGCACGAACCTCTCGGGCACCAACAGCCAGCACAAAATCGTCGATGCGACACCCGGGCTGCTGCGACTGAACACAGGGACCGCCGGCGGGAGCGGGCGGCGGAAGCTGCACATCGTCGACTGGGATGGTGACGGCAACCGCGACCTGCTGGTCAACTCGATCAACGCGAATCTCCTGCAGCAGACGGCGCCCGAATCAGCCTCGCAATCCGCCTCGAACGAAGCGGCCGATCAGCCGGTCTGGCACTTCACCGATCGCGGACCGCTACTGCGGCAGAGCATTCAGGGGCATACGACCAGCCCGGCGACCGTCGATTTCAACGGCGACCAAATCCCCGATTTTCTAGGCGGCGCCGAGGACGGCCGCTTCTACTACCGCCAGCAAACCCGCTGAGCCGCGGCTCTGGTCGAGAACCGGTTCGACTTACCACTGGCCTCCGCCCGGGAGGGTCGGGCAATATTTTAGCCCGCTCTCCCTAACTGGACAGCGCCACTTTCTTACGCTGAATTGCCATAAAGTCAGCAGTGCCCAGCAGTTGGCTACCAAGTCGTTTAACGGCAAGCCGAAGG